>PBVE01000013.1 GCA_002728135.1 Rhodospirillaceae bacterium | reverse complement strand
TATTAGTCTTGAAGACCATCAGGAGGGACTCAAGTGGCGGGTGCCCAAAGCAGATTTTGTTTTTGAACTTGGGTCAGAAGAAGCTACAGGGAAAGCTAATTTTTACATAGAAACGATTGATAAACTAATTAATATTGATACCAATATAGATATAAATATTAATGAAGAATTAATTAAGTTGGAAATAGGGTTTGAAGACTTTGTTCCATTAAATGTGAAAAATCTAGTTGAATTTTTTCCTACCCTTTCAAATATAGACGGAAGTTTTTCGGGTAAAGTTTACACTGAGACTAGTTTTAACGGTGACTTTAAAATACCTCTTATTTTTGATGTAGAGGGATATTCTGGAATTATTGATATGCCCAGTTTTATTCCAACACCCAGACCTTTTGAATATTTACGGATTAAAGGTCAAGCAGATATAGATAACTCAACATTAAATATTAATGATTTCTTTGTTGATTCTGGTGGCCCAACCTTTTCATTCAACGGAAATATTACTGAAACAAAAAAGGGTTATGGGATTATTGGGGATCTATCTATTATAGATATGCCTTTTGATGAGCTTTATAAATATTGGCCAGACACACTTTTGGTAAAAACTAGGACTTGGGTTTTGAAAAATGTTTCAGAAGGCATAATGACTAGATTTACTTCTTCAATTTCTCTTGAACCGGGTCAATTTCCTTTAAACTTGGAAAATCAATATATAAAAGACGCTGTAACAGCTGAATTTGAATTTGAAAATATTTCGGTTAATTATCTTAAACCTATGCCTTTAGTTAAAGGAGTTAATGGTAATGGGAAGGCTAATATGCATACCATGTTCATTGAAATGCGGGAAGGGAGTGTTGATGGAGTTAAAACTAAATATGCTCAAGCAAACTTCTGGGATTTAACAGGAGAATCAAAACCGCATGCATCAATGACTATTCAGACAGAATCAAGTATCCAGGATGCTATAAAGTTGATTAATAGTGGTCCTTTAACAATTAATGATAAGGTTAATATAAGTTTGGAAAACCTGAACGGTGAAATAAATACAAACTTCACGCTCGGATTTCCTGTTGATTATGGTATTTCAGTAAAGGATGTTAATTTAAATGCTTTGGCACAAGCACGCTCAGTATCAGCAGATGATTTTCTTTCTAAGGGATACAATCTTTCCAATGGAGATTTTGAAATCCAATTTTCTGATAATAAACTGAGACTAGAAGGGGTCGGGGCGATAAATGATGTCCCTATCGACATAGAATGGTCTGAAAAATTTACCAGCAATGGTTCAAGTGCTCAAAATTATATTTTTAAAACTATTCTTGACACTGAAGGTAGAGAATCTCTTGGATTTAATCTTTCTTCCCATCTCAATGGTCCAGTCAAAATGGATGTATCTGTGAGCCGTAATGTAGATAAAGCCTATCAAGCAATAGCTACTATAGATTTGTCTTCTTCAGAATTGAAAATACCCGAAATATACTGGAAAAAAGAATATGGTGATGGTGCTGCTATAAAGATGATTATAGACTTTGGTATAGAGTCTAAGGAAGTCAACATCAGTGAATTAGAATTTAATGCAAAAGATTTATATGCTCTGGGAAATTTAAAATTAGGATTTGATGAAAATAACAAGTTTATATTAGATCAAGCTGAATTTGCTAGGGTGCTTTATGGTGATAATGATTTAAGTTTTAATGTTGATAACAAAATACATTCATTGCCTATAATAAAAATTACTGGCGAAAGTTTAGATCTTAGACCTTTTCTTGATGACTTTTTAGATGAAGACAAGGATAAAATTTCTGACTTTATCCTAGATATTAACATCAACAGGCTTATCACTCGCTCTAACCAGCAGTTAACAGCAGTTAGGGGAAGTTTGGAAAGTATATCAAACAAATTAAAAGCTGGTCGAATATACGCAGTATTACCTTCTGGCCATGATATGACTTTAATGCTCGACTCCCAAGGTCAAAAAAGAAGAATAAAAATCTTATCTGAAGATGCTGGTGCTTTTGCCAGGGCATTTGATATATTCGATGATGTTATTGGTGGTAAGCTCTTTATCTGGGCTATTATCCATGATGATCAGTCACCCCCAAAGGTGTCTGGTGAGGTTAATGTGTCTAATTATCGGATTATAAATACTCCACTTTTAGCTCAAATTTTAAATATTGCCTCTTTAACTGGAATTGTTGAATTACTTCAGGGAGACGGAATTGCATTTGGTACTCTTGTAGTGCCATTTGAAAAAAATAAAAATATATTAACTTTAAAACGTGCACGTGCTTTAGGGACTTCTTTAGGTGTTCATGCAGATGGTAATGTAAATCTTAAGTCAGATATTGCAGATATTGAGGGAACGATCGCTCCCGCTTATGTTATAAATAGTTTTATAAGTAATATACCTATTATTGGAGAAGTACTGGCTGGGGGTAAGGGAGAAGGCCTATTTGCTGCTACATACACAATAAGAGGGTCTTTGGATGCACCAACAATAATAGTAAATCCACTTGCAGCTCTTACACCTGGATTCTTAAGAAATATATTTTCAGTTTTTGAGGAGGGTGGCTTAGAGCCTGATTTTGATAATTAAGATTATAAATTCACTTTATCTAGAAGCAATATTAGTAACCACAATAATTATTTTCTAATAGTAATATCATTTAAACGATCGAATGCTTCAAGAAAAGTTTCAGAACTTTGTGCCCCAAATATAGAATATTTTTTGTTTATTATAAAAAAAGGGACTCCAGATACTCCCAATTCTTTTGAACTATTGAAGTCTGATATGACTTCATCTCTATATTCATTGTTTTCAAAGAATTCTTGGGTGAGAGAATTTTTAGCATCATGCTTCAATCCTATTTTTAAAAGAATTTCTTTATCGCCAATGTTTTCTCCTTTATGAAAAAATGCATCAAATAAATCCTCGATAATTTGATTTTGTATTCCCAGCGGGCGAGACCAACGAATAAGACGGTGGGCTTGAGTTGTATTAGGAGTTATATGAATTTTCTCAAAATCAAAATTTATCCCTTCATTTAATCCCGCGTTTAAGATCTCTTTATAGACCATTGAATATCTCTCAATAGATCCAAATTTTTTGATTAAGTATTCTTTACGTTTAATGCCATTTTCTGGTATCCATGGATTTAGTTGGAATGGTTGCCAGTGAATGGTAATCGCACCGTGATTATTTTGTTTCTTGAGTGCCTTTTCAAAACGTTTTTTGCCAATATAACACCACGGACAAATTGGGTCTGAGATTATATCTACATGTTTTAACATATCTATTTTTCCAGATTTATATATATAATCTTATTTAAGCATAATTCATTAATTATAAATTTAAATTTCTGGTTAGTCAGTGTTGAAAGTTTTAATGTTTATCTAAATTATTCATTAACTGATATATAATTTTCTATCGAAAAGGAGATATTAAAATCAAATGATCTCAGCAGTAGATTTTACTCTTAAACCCGAAATCGCAGATTTAAGAGACCGGGTAGCCGAATTTATTCGAAGTGAATGTATTCCACTTGAGGCAAACCCTGATAACTATGATGAACATGAGAATATTCGTCCAGAAATATTATCAGGTATACGTAAACAAGCACAGAAAGTAGGCTTGTGGGCTCCTCAAATTCCTAAAGAGTTTGGTGGTATGGGTCTCTCAATGACAGGTCAGGCTGTTATTTATGAGGAGGCAGCATACTCAATATTTGGAGCTCTTGCTTTAAATTGTGCGGCTCCAGATGATGGTAATATGAGGTTACTCTCTATGGTCGGGACCGATTACCAAAAAAAACGTTGGTTGCAACCGATTGTTGATGGGGCTGTTAATTCTTCCTTTGTTATGACCGAACCACATCCAGGTGCTGGCTCTGACCCAGCAGGTATGATGCTTACTAAGGCAGAGAAGTCTGGAAAAAAATGGATAATTACTGGAAAAAAATGGTTTATTACAGGTGCTGGTGCAGCTCAACACTTTATGGTTATTGCAAGGACTTCAGATGATGCAAGAAAAGGTTTGAGTTGTTTTTTATTTGATAAAGATCAGCCAGGCTGGCGTATTTCTCGTAGAATACCCATTATGGGCCCCGAAGAGCACGGTGGACATTGTGAGCTGGAATTTAGTGGTTTGGAAGTATCAGAAGAAGATGTATTGATGGCAATTGGTGATGGCCTAAAGGCAACACAAATCAGATTGGGGCCTGCAAGGCTCACACATTGTATGCGTTGGATTGGAATGTCTCGCCGTGCAATGGATATTGCTGCTGAATATGTTAGAGAGAGGAAATCCTTTGGTACATCTTTATCTGAACATGAAGGAGTTCAATGGATGCTAGGGGAAGCAGCAATGAATATTCATGTAAGCAAATTAACAACTATGTATGCTGCTTGGAAACTAGACCAGAATGATAAAGCAAGAAAGGAAATATCCATGGCAAAGGTTCAAGTAGCTGAAACTTTGAACTCTGTTATTGATACCTGTATTCAGCTCTGTGGAGCAAAAGGATATTCAAAAGATACTTTACTTGAATGGATGTATAGATATGCAAGGCAGGCTAAATTAGTAGATGGAGCTTCTGAGGTGCATAAAATGGTTCTTTCAAAAATTTATATGAATGAAGGACAAGATTTTTGGAAGTGGAAAATACAAAACTAATAAATTTCTAATGATTTTTTATTGAGGAATAATTAATTGCCTAAAACCCAAAATTGTCCACCTAACAAACAGCCTACTATTAGAACAGTTCCAATGCCTGCTGATGTTAATGCAAACGGTGACATATTTGGTGGGTGGGTAATGTCTCAAATGGACATTGCTGGTGGTGTTCTTGCAAGTGAATTGGCAAAAGGACGTGTAGTTACGGTTGCTGTTGAAGCAATGCGTTTTCTTAAACCTATTGCTGTTGGTGACTTAGTCAGTTTGTATGCAACTTTGAAGAAAAAAGGTAATACATCAGTCTCTATTCATATAGAAACATGGTCGCTGCGTAGGGATAAAACCCAAATGGTAATGGTGACAGAGGGCACTTTTGTTTATGTTGCAATTAATGATTCAGGAAAACCAAGAGAAATTCAACCTTAGGGTAAACTATAGTGCTGGTTTAAAACTCTTTAGATAGATGTTGGTTGGCGGATGGGGTGGGATTCGAACCCACGAGGAGTTGCCCCCTGCCGGTTTTCAAGACCGGTCCCTTCAACCACTTGGGTACCCATCCAAAATATTCTGCAACCATCAATTATGTAACTTATCGTATTATTTCAAGTTTTAAAATTTTGTTTATAAAAAAAATAACATTATTGTGTTTTAATTATCGTTTTTATTTCGATTTTTCTTTGTATCCCTTGAATTATTAGAGTTATATCGAATAGTAATTATTTTATAGAAGGATATAACCAGTTGCCAAAGATCATTATTTTTAATGAAATTCATAAAGAAGCTCTACGTTTCCTTAAAAAACAAGAAGGACTAGAAATTGTTATTGTTGGTGAGCAAGAACGTAATAGGTTACTTTCTAATTTAATAGATGCAGATGCGATAATCTTAAGATATCTACCCTTCGACAATGAATGTTTTAAGGTGTCAAAAAATTTGAAAGTCATATCTAGACATGGTGTCGGATATGATAATGTTGATATGGATTCCGCAAATAAATTCTGCATTCCAGTTACTACTATTGGTAATGAAAATGCTGTCACTGTAGCTGAACTTACAATGTATTTTATTCTTTCATCAGCTAAACAAGGACCAATGCATGATAAAGCCGTAAGAACTAATAATTGGAAAATTCGTGATAATGCTGATGCTATAGAGTTAGCTGGGAAAAATGTATTGATTCTTGGATTTGGTAGAATTGGCAGTAGAGTGGCAAAGAGAATCAAGAGTTTTGAGACAAATGTTTATGTATATGATCCATACATATCACAGGAGTTAATAACCAACGCAGGTTGCATACCTGTCTCTAATTGGCAGGATATTATACCCGATATTGATATTTTAACAATTCATGTGCCTTTAAATAAAGAAACCGAGTTCATGATAAATGAAACTGTTATCAATAAGATTAAACCTGGATCTATTCTGGTAAATACGGCAAGAGGAGCAATTGTCGACACTGAATCAGTATCTCAAGGATTATTATCAGGCAAGTTTTTTGGGATTGGCTTTGATGTTTTCAATAAAGAACCACCTAATGCAGATGACCCAATAATAAAGTCAGAGAGAAGTATTTTGACGCCTCATGTTGGTGGGCTTACCAAAGAATGTAGTATAAGGTCTTCAATGCGTGCTTCTCAGAACGCTATTGATGGCATTAATGGGAAATTAGATGAGAAGTACGTTGTGAATATAGAGGTTTTTGAGTGAGAATTAAGTTTTTGGGTACATTTCAAACCTAAATGGTTGCGAGTTGCATAAACCATATGCAAATGATTGTATAGTTGTTTTATCCGATTCGCTGGATTTCTTTAGGACATGCTGATGAAATATCCTTATTTAATATTGCCATCATTTACATTATTAATTTTTATTAGCTTATGGTCACCATTAATTGCTTCAGATCAAATGCCTTTTGATAATTGGCTTGAGCAATTAAAAACAGATGCGTTAAGAGAAGGTGTTACTGAAGATACAATTAATACTGCATTTGCAAACATTGAACTTTTAGATCGGGTAATAGAATTAGACCGTTCTCAACCAGAGTCAACAATTACTCTTGAAGAGTATTTAAATCGGGTAGTAACTCAAGGTCGAATTCAAGAAGGAACAAAAAAACTTTCTGAGAATAAAGTTTTACTAGATAAAGTTACCAACCATTATGGTGTGCCAGCAAGATTTATAGTAGCTCTTTGGGGAATTGAAACAAACTTCGGTGCCTATACTGGTGGTTTCTCAGTTATAAATGCCCTCTCTACACTAGCATATGATGGCAGAAGGAGTGAATATTTTAGAAAAGAACTTTTGACGGCCTTAAAAATACTTGATGACGGCCATATTACAGCTATGAAAATGTTAGGTAGTTGGGCAGGTGCTATGGGTCAAAGCCAGTTTATGCCGTCAAGTTTTCAGAAATATGCTGTAGATTTTGACAATGATGGACGTACAGATATTTGGCAAACTAAAGCTGATGTATTTGCTTCTGCATCAAACTATTTAGTTGGTTCTGGTTGGGTAAATGGTGAAACGTGGGGGCGTAAAGTAAGAATAACTAAACCCATTGATTCCTCTTTAATTTCAATGGATGTAATTAAATCTCTTAAGGAATGGCATGAGTTAGGGATTCGTCGAGTTAGTGGAGAGAAGTTACCAATTTTTAATATGTCAGGTTCATTAATCAGGCCGGGTTCTGACCCAGATAATGTCTTTCTAGTATATCAAAATTATAGGGCAATTTTGCGTTGGAATAGATCCCATTATTTCGGTCTAGCCGTTGGCCGTTTGGCTGATTCTATTCGTTAAATTTTTATCACCTAGGGAAGGCCTTAATTTGATCATGTTTGGGTTGGTAAAATATGTTCGAGTTTCCTCTGCTTTTCTAATATGCTGTTTTCTTCTGACTTCATGTTCTGAGGTGGAGTTACTTGTTCATGCAACAAAACAACTTAGTAGAGATACTGAGGAAGAAATCAAAAATCATAATCAGGGTTCACCAGTTCCGTCTGGTTATAAAGTTGGTAGGGCATACAATATAGCTGGTATTTGGTATTACCCGTATCATGATCCAAAATATGACAAAATAGGTATAGCATCTTGGTATGGAGAGCAGTTTCACGGACGTCTAACCGCCAATGGGGAGGTGTTTGATATGAATACTGTAACTGCAGCACATAAAACTTTTGCCTTACCTAGCATAGCAAGGGTGACTAACCTTGATAACGGAAGGTCCCTTTTAGTTAGAGTTAACGATAGAGGCCCTTTTGTTGAAGGTAGAATTATTGATCTGTCTAGACGTTCTGCACAACTCTTAGGTATTTATCAAAAGGGAACTGAACGGGTTAGGGTAGAGTTTGTGGAGCTAGCCTCATTAAAAAATGTCGCATCAAATGATTCAGCTTACGGTTTAGACTCCATTGAAGGTAAAGTATTTCAACAGGAAAAGGTTGAGGAAGCATTATATCAAGAGGATAGTTTATCTGATTCTATAATTACAGATAAAATGACATATATACAATTAGGGGCATTTACTAGTATAAAAAATGCTATTCGCTTAAAAGACAAAGTTTCAAATTTTGGCCCAATTCAAATTATTAAATCAATAAACAATAATAATAATATTTTTAAAGTTCGTATTGGCCCCCTCAGTTCTGGTGCTGAAGTTGAAAAAGTATTAAAAAATTTGTCAGATAGTGGTTTTCCCTTGTCGAACTTAATAATTTTAAAATAAAATTATTAACAATACAGAGATAATTATAGTTCCAATTATAGTATTTTCTTAGGTATATTGTAATCAATGTATTTTATAAAAAATAATATCTTAATCACGCAGGTTGTGGAATTTTTTTCAACTATTAATTTTCGTTATACATCAAGAACACTTTTTAATTCTTTTGTTTTTGGCCTAAGTCTTTGGGTGGCTGGAGTTATATTTTCAATAAATTGTTTAGCTTTTGAAACTTCAGCTAAGCAGGCAATTTTAGTTGATGATGTAACTGGAACAGTTTTATTCTCGAAAAACGAAGATGATCTTATGTATCCTGCATCAATGAGTAAATTGATGACGCTTTATATAGTATTTGAACTTATTGATAAGGGTAAGCTTTCTTTAGATGATAAATTTTTAGTTAGTGAAAAAGCATGGAGGATGGGTGGGTCAAGGATGTTCTTAGAAGTGGGGAGTAGAGTGCTTATAAGTGATTTACTCCGTGGAATAATTGTACAATCAGGTAATGATGCTTGTATTGTATTGGCTGAAGGTATAGCTGGTTCCGAGGAAGCATTTGCAGATCTTATGAATATCAGGTCTAAATCAATAGGTTTAAAATCAAGTAATTTTGTTAACTCTACTGGATGGCCTCATAAGAATCATTCAACTACTGCTAAAGATTTAGCAATTCTTGTTCATCGTATTATCCATGATTTTCCTAAATTTTACGCAATTTTTAGTGAAAGGGAATTTAAATATAATAATATCAATCAGAAAAACAGAAACCCATTGCTTCGAGTCTTTCCTGGCGCTGATGGTTTAAAGACTGGATATACTAAAGATTCGGGTTATGGGCTTGCAGCATCAGCTAAACGGGCAGAAAGACGACTTATTATTGTGGCAAATGGAATTAAATCTTCAAAACAGCGTGCAAAGGAAACAGGTCTTTTGTTAGACTATGGTTTTAGCCAATTCAATAATCATGTTCTTTTTACTAAGGGAGAAATTGTCGAAGAACTCGACGTATGGCTGGGAAAAGAACCTAAGGTATCGCTTATTATAGAGTCAAATTTAACTCTGACATTATCTAGAGAGGCACGAAAATCTATGAGGGTTAGTGTTATTGCACCTGGCCCAATACCTGCCCCCATAGAAAAGGGTCAGGCCATCGCTCAGCTAAAAGTTGACTTACCTGATAGAGAGACAATCAGAATTCCTTTAGTTGCTGGCAAATCAATTGACAGTCTTTCTGGCTTCGGGAGGATTGGCAAGGCCTTCAATCATCTTATCTGGGGTGAAAATAAATAAAGGGGGAGGTAGTTATTTTTGGTTGATGGTATTTTTATAAGTTTTGAGGGAGGTGAGGGTGCAGGAAAAACAACCCAAGTAAAACTATTAAAAAAATCTTTAATGGCTATTGGTATTAATGTAGTAGATACACGTGAGCCAGGTGGTTCTTCTGAAGCAGAAATGGTTAGAGAATTGTTAGTTTCTGGACCTTTGGAGCGTTGGGATCCGTTTTCTGAGGCAATGTTACATTTTGTTGCCCGTCGTAGTCACATTAATACCCTAATCAAGCCTGCCTTAGACCGTGGTGACTGGGTTATTTGTGACCGATTTTCTGACTCTACGATTGCTTATCAAGGTTTTGGTCAAGGAGTTGCCCATGAAAAATTAGAAATACTTCGAGAACTTTCAATTGAGAAATTTGCTCCAGATATGACTTTTATTTTAGATATACCCGCAGAAACTGGATTGAAACGTGCGGCTTTGCGTAAAGGTGCAGAATCTAGATACGAGAAAATGGATATAGGAATGCATCAAAGGTTAAGGGAAGGGTTTTTAACGATAGCAAAGAATGATCCTAAACGTATTAAAATTATTGATGCTACGCAAACCATTCAAAGTATAGCAGAGAAAATCTGCAAGGAAATTTCATTTAATTTTAATTTACCTAAATTGTCTTCATTGCCTTGAAAGTAATTTAATTATTATAATTCTTATATCTTATGGTTATATCAATGCTTAATTATAGTTGCAGAGATCAATCTGAATTAATAGGGCATGCAGAGGCCGAAAAAGAATTAATTCATTCATGGAATAACGGGAATATCCCTAACGCATGGATTTTTTCTGGTCCTAAAGGTATTGGAAAGGCAACACTTGGTTATCGTTTGGCTCGCTTCATATTAGCTAAAGAGAATGAATATATTTCAAACCAAGAAGGTCTATGGGTTGATCCCAATTCATCGACTTTTAAAAGGATTTCTGCGGGAACACATTCGGATTTATTTACACTTGAGTTGACTGAGAATGAACAAGGTATTTTAAGAAATGAAATAGTCATTAATGACGTAAGAAGGCTAAATAGATTTTTGAGTTTAACCTCGGGTGAGTCTTCATGGAAAATTGTAATTATTGATGGTGCAGATTTTCTTAATAGTTCTGCAGAAAATGCACTTCTTAAGCATATAGAAGAAACACCTTATAAGTCAGTGTTTATACTTGTTACCCATTCTCTAGATAAATTACTTCCAACCACAAGATCAAGGTGAAGGTTCATAAATTTTAAAAGGTTAAATGAATCAAATGTTGAGAAAGTTTTTAATTTAAATCCAAGCTGTATGGAATTAAGTGAATATAATTTTAGTGCTTTGGTGCAAATTTCTGATGGAAGCCCTGGCTATGGGCTTAATTTGCTTAATCAAGGAGGAATTGAATTTTTTCAAACAGTTGTAGAGCTAATTTTGAGTTTACCTGATCTTGATTGGGGTGGAATAAACAAACTGGTTGACAGAGTAGGGCGCAAAGATGGAGCTGAAATATTTGCCGCAATATCAGATATTATACTCTGGACGTTGTCCTCGGCAATTTGTCGAGCTGTATCAGGGAATAAAAATAATAGTTCTAAATATGAACTTCTTCCAAATGAATCACCATTAATAAAAAGTATCCATGCCTATAGACATTCGCTTGATCAATGGGCAGAGGTATGGGAAAAAGTTCGAATAATATTAACAAGTTCTGAATCTCTTAATATGGAGAGAAAACAAACTCTGTTTAATGCTTTTACATTATTATCCCGTATGGCACGCATATAGTAGTGCTTGGAAAAATCCCCTTAGGAGTTATATATGTCACCAAGCTCAACACCTTATTTTCTAACTACACCTATTTATTATGTGAATGATTCCCCTCATATTGGGCATGCATATACAAGCCTTGCATGTGATGTAATAGCACGTTTCCTTCGTTCCGAAGGAAGTGAGGTCATGTTTCTAACAGGAACTGATGAGCACGGCCAAAAAGTAGAAAAGTCTGCAAAACAACATAATTTAGATCCTCAGAAATTTGTAGATGAGGTTTCTAAAAGATTCCGTAAACTGAGTGAGTTAATGGATTTTTCAAATGATGACTTTATCCGAACCACAGAGGCAAGGCACATAAAATCATGTCAAGCACTCTGGAAAAGAATTTCAGACGGTAAAACTCCTAATGGTCAAGATTCCAACATTTATCTCGGTAAATATGATGGTTGGTATTCTGTTAGAGATGAAGCATTCTATGATGAGTCAGAACTTATTAAAGACACTAAAAATCCGTCTAATTATTTGGCACCTACAGGTGCATCAGTCGAATGGGTAGAGGAACCTAGTTATTTTTTTAGATTATCAGCGTGGCAAGATAAACTTCTAGAATTCTACGAAAATAATCCAGAATTTGTTGCTCCACAAAGTAGGCGGAATGAAGTGATAAGTTTTGTTAAAGGAGGACTCCGTGATTTATCAATATCACGCACGAGTTTTTCATGGGGAATCCCTGTTCCAGACGACGATTCTCACATAATGTATGTCTGGCTTGATGCACTTACAAATTATATTACTGGCATAAACTTTCCTGAAATCACATCTGATAAATGGAACAAGTATTGGCCTGCATCACTGCATATGGTTGGCAAGGATATTCTCCGTTTTCATGCAGTTTACTGGCCTGCATTCTTAATGTCTGCAGGAATTGAGCCGCCCCAAAGGGTTTTTGCTCATGGTTGGTGGACTAATGAAGGACAAAAAATCTCTAAATCATTAGGTAACGTAATAGATCCGGAGGTAATTGTTAGAAAATATGGGGTAGATGCTGTTCGTTATTTCTTACTCCGAGAGGTTCCGTTTGGTAATGATGGTTATTTTTCCCATGCTTCTATGGTGACGAGGATTAATAAAGATCTTGCAAATGATTTCGGTAATTTAGCACAGCGTGTATTATCAATGATTTCAAAAAATTTTGAGGGAGTTATTCCGTATCCTCAAAAAAATGCTGAATGTAATTTTAAATCGTTTGAAACCCTTAGTTTATCACAAAATCTACTATCCAAAGTTTCTCCACTTATTCATAAGCAAGCTTTTAATGAGGCACTAGATCGAATCTGGGAGGTGGTTAGAGAGGCAAATAGATCAATTGATAAAGATGAGCCATGGAAGCTCAAGAAAAAAAATAAATCTGGTATGGGAACAATCCTATGGTTACAGGCTGAAACAATAAGAAACTTAGCTATTATACTTAAACCGTTTATGCCTCAGTCCATGGATAGATTGTTAGATCAATTAAATATTCCTCTTGATGAGAGGAATATAGTAAATTTACATGAAGATAATGAAGGAGATATCTGTCAAAAATATTCTCTGAGGCCTGATAGTAAGTTACCAAAACCAGTCGCTATATTTCCAAAATATATTTGTGAATTTGAGGATTAGTAACGTGATAGTTATAGATAGTCATTGTCATCTAGATTTTGAGGATTTTGATAAAGATTTTTGTAGTGTCATTAAAAGGGCTCATTCTAATTCTGTCAAAGGGTTGCAAACCATTTGCACAAGACTTGAGGAATTCGAAAATATCTGGTCAATTGCTAAATCTTATAAGGGTATTTGGTGTTCAGTTGGAGTTCATCCACACAATGTGGAAGAGTCTAGTCCGTTTACAATTGATGATATTGTAACATTAGCCAATAGAGATCGTGTTATAGGTATTGGAGAAACTGGTTTAGATTTTTACTATGACCATGCACCTAGAGGGCTGCAAATTGAAAGTTTTATAAAACACCTTGATGGATCAAAGGAAATAGGTTTACCAGTAATTGTGCATACACGTGATGCGGAAGAAGAAACTTGTAAAATTTTAAAAAGTTCATGCAAAGATGGTGAATTAAAGGGGGTAATACATTGTTTTAGTGGAGGGTCCTCATTAGCGGATTGTGCACTTGAATTAGGATTCTATATATCTTTATCGGGCATAGTAACTTTTAAAAATGCATCAAACATAAGAGAAATCTGCTCTAGTCTACCTTTAGAGAGAATTTTAGTAGAGACAGATTCTCCCTATTTAGCACCTGTTCCCCATAGAGGTAAAAGGAACGAGCCAGCATATGTAACTGAAACATTGAAAATAGTAGCAGAACTAAAAAATATAACCACGGAAGAAATGGCTTCTATTACGACAGATAATTTCTTTAGATTATTTAGTAAGGCAAGCGTAGAAGATATTGATAAATAATGAAAATTAGAATTTTAGGTTGTGGAACTTCAAGTGGAGTGCCCATGGTTGGGTGTGCTTGTAATGTGTGTAGGTCCAATAATATACGCAATAAGAGAACAAGAGTTTCAGCTATTGTTGAAAGTGCAGATGCTAAAATACTTCTGGATACGCCACCTGACTTACGCATGCAGTTGTTATCAGCTGGGATTAGTAATATAGATGCTGTTTTGTACACTCATGCTCATGCAGACCATGTTCATGGCATAGATGACTTAAGGTCCATAAATTTTATGAAGAAATCCCCAATTGAGGCATTTGGTAGTGCAGACACACTGCGTTTAATAAAACAACGCTTTGATTATGCTTTTATAAAAAAAGGTGAGATACTAAATAATTATTGGACCAGACCAGCACTAATTGCTAAGGAATTAATGTCAGATAAAGAAGACCATATATGTATAAATGGCCTAAAAGTTGAACATTTTAAACAAACGCATGGTAATCAAACTACTACTGGTTACATATTTGACTCCAAAATAGCTTATTCAACTGATTTTAACCATATAGAAGTAAATATATTAGAGAGCTTAAAGGGTATAAATCTTTGGATAATAGATTGTTTGGGGTACGATAACCATCCTACACATTCAAATTTACCTAATACTTTATCGTATATTAAATATGTTGAGCCAAAATTAGCTGTATTAACTCATATGTCTCATCAGTTAGATTATGACAAACTGTTAGAGGAAACTCCAGAGAATGTATTTCCTGGTTATGATGGTATGTTAATTAATATAGACTAATATAATATTTAACATAATATATATTATGCGTATTATAGTTTTAGATTTAGGTATATGAATATGTCAAGAAGTAATGGGTCCTCAAACGATATTATCAATGAAAACTCTGGTATTTTAAAGCTTTTAAATACTATGGAACAATTGAGGTCACCCACAGATGGTTGTGAGTGGGATCTATCTCAGACTTTTGAATCTCTAATTAAATATATTATTGAAGAGGCATATGAAGTTATAGCTGCAATTCGTAATTCAGATATGTCTGGGCTTAAGGAGGAATTAGGAGATCTTTTGTTTCAAGTTGTATTCATTTCCAGAATTGCAGAAGAAAAAAATATTTTTACATTTAATGAAGTTGCTAATCATATATCCGAGAAAATGGTTAAGAGGCATCCGCATGTTTTTTCAGGTCAGACTCCTCCCTCTTCTGAAAAAACTCATGAAAATAAATGGGAAGATACTAAGGAACTTGAACGTAGGATAAAAGCTAGCAGTTCTGATAAAGACCTAAGTGCTCTTGATGATGTGCCAGATGTTTTCCCTGCTTTAATTCGTGCTGAAAAACTTCAGAAAAGAGCATCTCGTATTGGGTTTGACTGGCCTGATTGGTTTGGTGCATATCAAAAAGTAAATGAAGAACTTATGGAAGTTTATAATGCAATAATGCATATGGAAAATCAAACACTTAGTGATGGTTCCAATCCGTCTAGGTCGACCAAAATTGGTAACAACAAATCTGCTTATCAAGATTCTCTTCAGGAGGAGCTTGGAGATCTTTTGTTTTCATGTGTTAATCTTGCCAGAAAACTTAATTCAAACTCAGAAACTTTATTGCAAGATGCTAACTTAAAGTTTGAGAATAGATTCAGGAAGTTAGAGCATATAGTTAAGAAAAAAAATAAAGAAATTAAAGAACTTAGTGATGATGAGCTAAATGAAATTTGGTTAAAAGTTAAAAAACATAGTGATTAGAAACCTTTCAGGGAAAAAACCCTGTTACCACACACTAATAAGACTTAAATCAAAACATAACACTTGAAAATTGAAGTGTTAGAAGGAATTTTAGTAATTATCGTACGCAGTTCCTATGTATTTGTCCTCCTCATCTTCTTCTACTTCATGTGCGGTATCATCTTCAACTATAGCTGCTTCTGCAGTTATTATTGAGTTTGCGACTGATGCAGCATCTAGTAAGGCTGTTCTGACTACTTTTGCAGGGTCAATGATTCCAGCTTTAACAAGGTTACAGTATTTTCCTATTGCTGCATCGTAACCATATTCTTGATCTTTTTGATCTAAGAGTTTGCTGGCTACAAGTTCTCCTTTTGCACCAGCATTATCTGCTATAGCTTTCACTGAAGCTGAAAGAGCCTCTCTAACAATCTCAATCCCTCGATCTTGGTCAGAATTTTCACCCTTAAGTCGTTTAAGTGATTTAGATGCGTATAGCAGGGCAACTCCTCCCCCAGGAACTATCCCCTCTTCTACAGCACAACGTGTTGCATGGAGAGCATCGTCAACTAAGTCTTTTTTCTCTTTCACTTCAGCTTCGCTAGATCCGCCTATACGTAAGATAGCTACTCCACCTACGAGACGCGCTAGACGTTCTTGATATCTTTCCTTTTCATATTCAGAATCTTCAGATGCCATAGCCCGTCTAATTTGATCGCAACGATCTTTTACTGATTGGTTGCTTCCTTTTGCACCCACAATCATGGTTTCGTCTTTGTCCATCTCTATTCTTTTTGCATTTCCAAGTTCATTCAGATTTAGATCTTCTAATTTTGAGCCGAGTTCTTCGGTTAGAACTTTTCCTCCAGTTAGAATAGCAATGTCTTCTAATATTCCTTTTCTCCGGTCACCAAAAGAAGGTGCTTTTATTGCTGCACACTTAAGGACACCTCGCATGTGGTTTACTACCATTGCTGCAAGAGAATCACCTTCAACATCATCAGCTATTATAAATAGTGAACGCCCTTTACCTTCCGAGGTTACTTTTTCCATTAAATTAATAAGTGCTTTAGCGTCGGATATTTTATGATCTGCAATTAATATATACGCGTCTAAAAGGTTAGAAACCAAACCATTTTTTTCAGTTACAAAGTAAGGTGAAATGAAACCTTTATCTAAACGCATACCCTCTACAATTTCGAGTTCATTTTCTCTTCCTGAACCCTCTTCTACTGTTATGACGCCGTCTTCTCCCACCTCTTTCATCGCTTTAGAGATCATTTCTCCAACTTCTTTATTGTTATTAGAGGCTACGGTCCCGACCCGAGTAATTTGATCATGATTAGCAACAGGTTTTGCCTTTGACAATATATGTTTTATGGCTTTTGCAACAGCAAGATCAATCCCACGTTTTAAGTCCATGGGATTCATTCCTGATGTTACTGCTTTTGACCCTTCATGTATGAGAGCGTGAGCTAGAATAGTTGATGTGCTGGTACCATCTCCAGCAATTTCAGCTGTTCGGTTCGCGGCTTCCTTGACTATTTGAGCTCCCATGTTTGCTGTACGATCTTTAAGCTCTATTTCTTTTGCAACCGTTACACCATCTTTGGTGACACGTAATTGCCCCATATTTGTCTCAAATAGAACGTTTCTGCCTTTGGGGCCAAGAGTTACTTTGACCGCGTCTGTTAAAATATCGACGCCGTGTAGCATGCGTTCCCTTGCTTGGTCTGAAAAAGAGAGAAATCGTGCAGTCATGATCAGTTATTCCATTTTTGTTTGATTATAATTAATTATCTTTTAACCAATAATACCCATAATGTCGCTTTCTTTCATAATTATCAGGTCTTCACCATTAACTTTGACTTCTGTTCCTGAAAATTTTCCAAAAAGTACATTGTCGCCTTTTTTTACGTCCATAGTTTGTATTTTACCGTCTTCGCCTCTAGAACCAGGCCCTACAGCAAGGATTTTTCCTTGGGCTGGTTTCTCTTGAGCACTATCAGGAATAATAATTCCACCAGCAGTTTTTGTTTCTTCTTCTATTCGTTTAACCACAACGCGGTCATGAAGGGGTTTTAAATTCATAGGGTTATCTCCCAAATTTACATAACTTAAATCTAAAAAAATTATTTATTTATACCTAGCACTCAAGACCACAGAGTGCTAATCGATATATATGGAGGGTAAATACTTAGTGTCAACCAGTTAGATGCATGATTTTTAAATATTAAAGCCTTAATTCTTCATTTTTTATGTCTGTTTATTCAGTGATGGTAAATAATGACGTCTTTTTGGGTGCTGATACGAGCTATATCACTATCCTGCAATCTGACAGTTAGCCAAGTGAATTCATCATTACTCTTTGTTTCAAGCACTTGGCCCTTTTGATGAATTAATGCCTGTATAGCACCATTAATTATAGGTACACATGCTGTAATAATTTTTTTATTTTTTTGTAAACTAAGACTGATTTCATCAATCAAAGCCCTAATCCCCTCACCATTTGTGGCCGATACCATTATTTTTCTGTGCAATGAATCTTTATATGTCCTAGATCTTAATGAGTTTTTTGTAGATTCTGTAATGCAGTCAATTTTATTCCAAACCTCTATTATTTGATTATTTCCAGTTTTATTTTCCAAACCAAGGTCCGCTAGTACTTGCATTACGTCTAATTTCTGATTTTTTGTCTCTATGTGAGAAATATCGCGGACATGAACGATTATATCGGCTGTTACTACTTCTTCTAATGTAGCTCTGAATGCTGAAATCAGATCATGTGGAAGTTCGGAGACAAAACCTACAGTGTCAGACAATATACACTTTTGACCACAAGGGAGCGTTAGTGCACGCATAGTAGGATCAAGAGTGGCGAAAAGTTGATCGGCGACTTTAACAGATGCACCTGTGAGTTGATTAAATAATGTTGATTTTCCCGCATTAGTATATCCAACGAGTGCGATAATTGGATATGGTATCCTTTGGCGGGCAGATCTATGTAATTTTCTTGTTTTTACAACTTGAGATAAGGATTGTTTAATTTTTTTAATTCTTACATCAATTTGTCTTTTATCTGCTTCTATTTGTGTTTCACCTGGTCCACCTAGAAATCCAAATCCACCTCTTTGGCGTTCTAGATGCGTCCAAGACCTTACCAATCTACTTCGTTGGTAAGTGAGTGCGGCAAGTTCAACCTGTAATCGGCCTTCCTTCGTTCTTGCTCTAGCAGCAAATATTTCAAGAATTAAAGCTGTTCTGTCAATTACTTTAACTTGTAGCTTCTTTTCTAAATTTCTCTGCTGGATAGCATTTAGATGACTATCAATTACAACTATTTCAATTTTATAAAGATCTATTACTTTTGTTAAAGTATCTAACTTTCCAGTTCCTATGAGAGTCGAAGACTTTGGCGAATTTAAATTTATAGTTTCTGTATATAAAGGTTTAAGGCCAATTGCTTTTACTAAGCATACAGATTCTGCTATTCTAGCCTCTGGACATCTGTGAGCTAATTTTTTGCCCTTATGTAATTCTATGATGGGAAAAATTACTGCGGTACCCTGTGAATTTTTATTCTCAATATTCTGAATTGCTTGGCTCCAATTAATTAATCCACATTATCTTCATTAAATAAATCTAAACTCTGATTTGGCATTATTGTTGAAATGGCATGTTTATAAACCAACTGTGCGTGGGTGTCTCTTTGTAATAACATACTAAAATTATCAAACCATGTGATAATACCTTGCAATTTTACCCCATTTACAAGAAAAATTGTAACAGGGCACTTTGTTTTTCGTGCGTTGTTTAAAAATACATCCTGAAGGTTCTGAGTTTTTTCGTTCACCATTTTTTTACCCCCGTTTTTTTATGTTTATTTATTAGGGTAGTTTCGGCAAATTAAAATTATAGTTGTTTTATTGAACACTTAAACAAAAATATTCATAGTTTATCAATACTCTTTATATGGTGTTAACTTTAGTTTTTATAAAGTCTTGAAATGCTTTATGGTTAGAAAAAAATTTGTCTGGTTTGTGAATTGTTTCTCCAACTAAAGCAGGTGCTTTGCCTATTATTATTGAGTAGCAGCCAGAATTGCGAGCACAAACTACATCTATCCCACAGTCACCTACATACCAAACGTCATTCTGTAGAGTAATATTGTGTTTTTCTATAGCAAAATCCATTGAACCTTTTGCGGGCTTATCTTCGATAGCGTCAGATGATCCAACAATTCTAGAGAAATAATTTTGAATTTTTAGAGTTGATGCCTCCGCACGAACTAGTTCCCCTTTTTTACTGCTAACAACAAATAGCTTAACATTACAGCCTTTAAGGAATTTTAAAGTTTCGAGGGCATTTGGCATTAAATTAACTTTTTTCAAATGATTATTACGATATTGTATGTAAAAATAGTCTGCGGCTTCCTTTGCTTGGTCACCAAAAAGATCTTTAAAACTTACTCTCATTGATTTTCTGAGCCATTCTAAAACATCATCAATTGACCAAGCTTGGCTTGGGTTGCCAAATTCTATAAACGTTTGTTTTAATGACCCATGAATGGCCTTGACACTGTCTACAAGTGTAATATCCCAGTCAAAAATAACTGCTTTTGGATTCATTTGTTTTTCTCTAGGTTCTGGCAGTGTTGAATGTATAGTTTATGCAGTTGTGAAGTAATTGGTCCCACAGCACCATTACGTATAGTTGTTCCATCAATATTACCTATGCCTTTGATAAAAGATGTAGTGCTTGTTAAAAATGCTTCATTTGCATTTTTAGCTTCTTCAATACTGAAGGGTCTTTCTATAACTTCTAACCCATTTTCATTGGCTAGATTAAGAATGGTCATTCTAGTTATTCCTCCTAGAATATTTTCATTTAAATTACGTGTGATAATTTTGTTTTCTTGGTCCACAATCCAAGCATTTGAAGATGACCCTTCAGTAACAAATCCTTTTTCATCTATTAGCCATGCCTCATAGGCATTTGCATTAGCGGCCATCTGTTTAGCTAAAATATTAGGTAAAAGAGATATCGATTTGATATCTCGCCTCGTCCAACGAATATCATTAACTGATATTATTTTCTCACCAATATTCTGTATTTCTTTTGGCCATTTTATAGCCCTTGAGGTCATTACAATTCCTTGTTTTCTTTTTCCCGGAAATTCATGTTCTCTAGGTGCGACACCACGTGTTATTTGGAGATAAAGTATTCCATCAGAAATTATATTGCGTTTAATTAGCTCTCTAGAAATAATTTTTAGGCAACTTATTGACATAGGCATTGACATCTCTAGCTCTTGAAGAGACCTTCTGAGTCTCTGATAATGCAGATCCTCATCAATAATACTTCCCTTCCAAACTCCAGATACTTCGTAGACACCATCAGCGAATTGATAGCCTCTATCTTCAACATGGATATATCCTTCAGCATGGGGTATGTATTGACCATTTACATATGCTATTCGTGTCATTTCCTATATCCTGATAGAATTAAAAATATTCGAGGCTGACTGCGAAAAGTTTCTCCAACTTTCTTACGGCGCCCGCTGCCACAAATGTAATGACTCGATCATGAGGTTCAATAATTGTGTCAGAGCGCGGAATAATTACTAGGTCTTTTCGTAAAATTGCTCCTATTAGAATTCCTGAGGGAAGTTTTACCTCGGAAATTGGTTTGCCTACTAATGGAGATGTTTCCATTGCCTCGGCCTCTACAATCTCAGCTAATCCATCCTGAACAGAGTGAACTGCGATAATCCTTCCACGCCTAATACGTTGTAAAATTGTAGAAACAGTTGACTCTCTAGGACTTACTGCAACATCAACACCAAGATCTCCAAGTAGAGGTGCATAAGTAGGATTATTTACAAGAGTCATAACTAGTTTACATCCAGCCCTTTTAGCAAGTAATGAGGACAAAATATTTACTTCATCATCATTAGAAACTGTTATCATAGCTTCTGAGAGTCCAATATTAACCTCACTTAGGATTTCTGGGTCAAGCGCACTACCATGAATTACGGTAGTCCGAGATAGTTCATCTGCTAAATACTTTGCTCTTTCGTGATTGACCTCAATTATCTTGAGTTGCAATTCAGAGTGATGTTTTTCAAGATCTCTGGCAAGATATAAACCAATATTGCCCCCTCCAACTATAACTACTCTTCTTGCTCCAGGTTCTTCATGTCCAAATACTGCAAGTGCTCTTTCAGTATGTTGGGCATCACAAACAAAATATACTTCATCGCCGATGAGCATCTGATCTTCAGCTCTTGGAACTATTAGTTTATCGCTACGACGAATACCAAGTACTACAATATTTAATTCTGGAAATATTTCTGTTAGTTGACGCAAAGGTGTATTAATTACTGGGCACTTTTCTTCACATCGGATTGAGATCACTCTAAGTTTATCATCTCCAAATCTAAGCATATCAAGTGCACCTGGCACTTCTAAGCGCCTTTCAATTGCTCTAGCAACTTCTATTTCTGGTGAAATGATAAGGTCAATGGGCATATGGTCAGCTCTATATAAATCTACCCATGTACGATCTAAATAGCTTTGATGCCTTACTCTTGCAATTTTTTCTGGTATTCCAAAAATTGAATGACCTACTTGGCAAGCAATCATATTGACTTCATCAGAAAAAGTTACCGCTATGAGCATATCTGCACTTTTTGCACCAGCATCGGCAAGAACATCTGGAAGTGATGCATTGCCATGTATGCATCGAACATCAAGAGTATCTGCTCTTTTTCTAACAATTTCTGCATCATGATCGATTAGGGTAACATCATTTGCTTCTCCAGCAAGCTGTCGTGCAATGCTAGAACCGACTTGTCCTGCTCCACAAACTATAATTCGCATATTTATCTGCTCAAGTTTAAAGGTTTAGTTCCAAAAAAATAATTTTACGATGCTATAGAATCTCTTCTTTTTGTATTATCTACTATACCAAGTGTCTTTAACTTTCTATGAAGGGCCGTTCTTTCCATACCAACAAACTCTGAAGTTCGTGATATATTTCCTCCAAATCTATCTATTTGAACTGTAAGATATTCTCTTTCAAATACATCTCTTGCATCTCTTAGTGGTAAAGACATAATTTCACCATCTCTTTCCAATGTAGAAAAAGTTGTGGAACCACCTGTGAGTTCAGGTGGGAGGACATCTGCTGTAATTGGATCATTTTTTGATCCAGGTGCCATAATAAGTAACCATTCTATGACATTTCTTAATTGTCTAACATTACCAGGCCATTCACTTGCTTGAAGGGCCATCAAAGCATCACTTGTAAGGTCTCGAGAGGGTAATCCAGATGTTGATGAAGCGATTGCCATAAAGAACTTTGCAAGGTCTGGTATATCTTCACGCCTTTCATTAAGTGCAGGTATTTTTAAGGGGACAACATTTAAACGGTAGAAAAGATCTTCTCTAAAGTTGCCTTTAGTAATTTCTGTCTCTATATCCAAAATACTTGAGGCAATAACTCTTGCATCTACTTCTACTTTTTTTGATCCACCGACACGTTCAAATGTTTGATCTTGTAATACACGAACTATTTTTCCCTGAGTTTCCATGGGCATATCAGTCACACCGTCAATAAACAAAGTTCCTCCGTGTGCTTGTTCTAAAAGGCCTATTTTTTTTAAGTTAACTGTATTTTTACCTTCCACATATTCTTCCTCTCCAAACAATTCTCTCTCAAGGCTATTTGGGGTTAAAATTGCGGCATTGACGGTTATAAATGGGCCAGAAAATCTTCTAGAATTTTGGTGGATTAATCTTGCCACAACTTCCTTACCTGAGCCTGATGGACCAGAAATTAATACTCTACTACCTGTTGGGGCAACTCTTTCTATTGCACCTCTGACGTTATTTATAGAACTGGATGACCCAACTAGCTCTGTTATAGGACTAGCTCTCAGTTTTAATTCTTCATTTTCTCTGCGTAACCGTGCTGCTTCAAGCGCTCTTTGAACTAGTAAGATTAATCGATCACTCTTGAATGGTTTTTCAATGAAGTCATAAGCACCTTTCTTAATAGATGAAACAGCAGTTTCTATGTTACCATGCCCACTTATCATTAATACTGGTAGGTTTGGGTATCTCTTATGAAAAGCATCTAGGAGATGCATTCCATCGTGGTCACTGCCTTGAAGCCAAATATCAAAAATTGCTAAAGCAGGTGGTGGACTATTCTCAAAGGATAAAAGAGCTTCTGAACTATTGCCTGCAAGCCTCGTAGTATATCCTTCATCTTTAAGTATCCCCGATATTAAAAGGCGAATGTCTACCTCATCATCAACTATTAGAATTTCTTTACCCATTCTTATATTATTTAACTCCTATAAAAAATTAAGTTAAATGTTTTAACTTTTTGATGGCTTGATATTATTGCCCACACTTTTAATCGAAAATGAAATAATAGCACCTTCATCATTATTGCTTTTTAGCTTTAGTTCGCCTCCGTGGTCATCGACAATTTTAGCAACTATAGCAAGTCCTAATCCAGTGCCTTGAGATCTTGTTGTAACGTAAGGTTCCGTGAGTCTGTCCCGATTTTCCCTAGGAAGTCCCATACCATTATCCTTAATAGAAATTTGAACAAACTCTTCTTCACTTTTAATATTAACAGTTATTTTACCCTGTGGCAGATTATTATTATTTTTATATCGAGTTTTTTTTGAATCTATTGCCTCGATAGCATTCTTTAGCAAGTTTGTGATAGCCTGCCCTATTTGCGTCCTGTCACAGTGAACCAAATCTAGAATATCTTCGCATATTATTTGAAATTGAATGTCTGGTCTTGCAATTCTTTGTAGAGATATTGTTTGTTCTGTAAGTTCTAAGAGATTACAGGCAGAAACTTTTGGTGCAGGCATGCGTGCAAAAGAAGAAAATTCATCCACCATCTGTCTTATATCTCCAACATGACGAATGATTGTTTCTATACATACTGAGAATACATCTGGTTCAGATTTAATTTCATTTAAATAGCGTTTTTTTAAACGTTCAGCTGCAAGTTGAATGGGAGTTAAGGGATTTTTAATTTCATGAGCAATGCGCCTAGCAACATCTCCCCATGCGGCTGATCTTTGAGCTGATACGAGAGCAGTAATCTCATCAAATGTTAAAACATAGCCAATAATTATTTTGTCCGAAGTTTCAGCAGATATTCTGACAATAAGATTTCGCTTACGACCTCCCCTATCAATATCAAGTTGTCTTTCAATAGATCGGTTTGGTTTGTTGCTAGCTAATGAAAGCATATTATCCAATTCAGGAAGCACATCTGATATATTTGATCCAATTAAATCATCATTTTCTTTCTCGAGGAGTTTAAGTGCTGAAGGGTTTGGAAGGGTCACTTTCCCATTAACATCTAGACCTATTACTCCCGCAGAGACCCCTGATAAAACAGCTTCCGTGAATTGTCTCCGTTCATCAATTTGTTCGCTCGCTTCCATTAAATCTTGGCGTTGACTATAGAGTTGTCCTGTCATCCGGTTAAAGGCTCGAGATAATGTGCTAATTTCATCAACTTCTCTACCTTCAACTACACGAACATTTAGATCTCCTTGTCTAACCTTTTCAGCTGCTATTATAAGTTCTCCAATAGGTCCAGCTAGTCTATTGGCAAAATATAATCCCATCCAAACAGATGCAAGAAGTACTAATAATGCTACCACTACAAAAATTAAGACAAAAGTAATCTGAATACCTGAATTGCGTTTTTCTAAGTCTTTATAGCCTCCAACGGCTCCCTGAACTCTTTGAACATGTCCGATGACACGACTCTCTATAAAGCGACCAACAAGAAGATATGCATCCACAAATCCATCTAATTGTAATAATGCCCTTACCCTATTAGAGTCTTTATCACTGAGTATAACGGTCTCTCCCCTAGCTGCCGCTTGTAGAGCATTTTCGGGTATCCTCTGTAGTTCTAATGAGAGACTAAGTGAATCGCGAGCTATAATTCTTCCGTTTCTTGACACTACAACGGCCTCTGTAAGCGATCTAAGTTCAGCCAAACGTTCAACTACTTGGTTAAAGCGGGAGGAACTCCCAGAGATGTATGAAATTTGTCGATTAATATCGGCAGCCATTGCCAAAGCATCTGCTCTTATACCTTCGCGATGCTCATCTACATATGCTTCTGCAACTACTAATGACTGTTCTAAGGCTGTTGATACTTGTTTACTAAACCAGGCTTGAAGACCAAAATGTAGAAAAAGAGCAGAAAAGATTATTAAAACTATTGATGGAGCTACAGCGACAAGACTGAAAAGTCCTACCATACGAATATGTAATCGCGAACCTGCATACCCTCGCCTTCTGGCAAGCCAAAGTTTTACTATTGGAACAGTTACTGTTGCTCCTAATAGCAGGAGAAGGACTAAGTCAATGTTTAGTAGAACTACGACCTTGTTATTTGGTCCGCCAAAAGGCACTACACCACTCATCGCAAGATAAGTTGCGATTCCAGACATTACAGACGCAATAGAAAGAGCTATCGCTAGCTTTCTCGCCAAAGCAATTCGTTGAGCCCACAACCAAATAGTTTCTCCTATTCTCAAAGAATTTACGTTTTTGTTTTGATTATTTTTTTGTAATAGCTTTTTTGTTTTAGCCACTAAATTTTCACTTTTATTTTTTGTTAAATTTTATTTTGTGTTCAGTAAGTTTTTTACGGAGTGTGTTTCGGTTTAGCCCTAATAAATTGGCTGCTTTAAGCTGGTTACCGTTCGTTGCATTTAATGAGATTGATAGTAATGGACGCTCAATCTCATTAATTACCCGCTTATACAAATTTGGTGGGGGTAATTCTCCGCCGTGTGCTTTAAAATACTTTTGAAGATGTTTTTCTATAGTTTGGGAAAGCCCACCGTGTTCATTAAGCTCTACACTCCCTTCTCTCAAAGACTTTGGCTTTTGGTATGACAACTTAATTACTCTCCTACAAATTTACATAATAACTGGAAGTTAAGTATACTGTATGAATTATTAGATAATATGTATCAAAGCATTCAGAATTCTGCATTTAGTGGATTTATTAATTGGTAATATTATCTATAAACAAGAAATCATTTATAATTTGAGATAATTTTTTGCACTCTAATACTACAGATACAGTTTATTGGGGTAAAGTCACATGCTACAAAACTTGATATAAATTTGCAGTATTTAGTTAATCACTTTGTAGAGGAAATTTGATTGTTTAAAAGATCAGCATTATTATTAGCCGCTGGGCAGGGAAAGCGGGTTGGAGGTGATATTCCAAAACAGTATATGCTTTTAGATAAGCATGCAATAATCTGGCATAGCCTTGTTTCATTGGGCTCTTGTAATGAAATAAATGAAATTTGCATTGTAATTGCAGAGAATGATATAGATTTATTCGAGTCAGCAATTATTGATATACCAGAAAATATTAAAAGCAAATTACTTAGTCCAGTTATAGGAGGAGCAGAAAGGCAAGATTCTGTTAGAAATGGTCTAGAATATTTAGATCAATTAGACCCCCCCCCTAATCAAGTATTTATACATGATGCAGCAAGGCCGTTTGTTTCAAAAGAAATTATTTTAAAATTATGTAGTGCTTTAGATAGTAATATTGGAGCTGTGCCAGCAATTCGAGTTTCTGATAGTATAAAAAAAGTAAAAATATCTAAAAATAAAAATGATTCTAGAGTTTTCTCCATTATTAAAAGCTCAATAGATAGATCAGACTTATGGCTAATTCAAACCCCACAAGCTTTTTATTTTGACGAAATTATAAAAGCGCATCGAACTGTTAAGATAAACAATTTTACTGATGATGCAGGTATTATAGAGACCCTTGGTAAGGATGTAATTATAATTGATGGTGATCCAAAAAATTTTAAAATTACAAACCCAAAAGATCTAAATCTAGCTAAGAATTCTTTGAGTAATATAAATTTAAAAAATAAGGATTTAGAAATGCCAGAAATCAATCAAGCTGCTTTGCAACATCGGGTAGGAATGGGATTTGATGTTCATCGTTTTGGGTCAGGAGACGGTTTGATTGTTTGTGGAATACATATACCCTTTGAAAAGGGAGTTGAAGCTCATTCGGATGGTGATGTAGCAATACATGCACTTGTTGATGCAATTTTAGGTGCTTTAGGGTCAGGAGATATTGGTACCCACTTCCCTCCTGGAGAAGACAAATGGCATGGTATTAGTTCATCAAATTTTTTAACTCATGCTATCAATATAATGCATGAAAAAAATGGTAAATTGATTAATGCAGACATAACTATTATCTGTGAACGTCCAAAAATATCAATCTATAGAGAGCAGATGATTAAAAATATTTCATCTATTACTGGATATTCTAAATTATGTTTTAGTATAAAGGGTACTACAACTGAAAAATTAGGTTTTACTGGTCGTGGTGAGGGTATTGCCGCCCACGCCATAGTTTCTATAGAGATACCGGATTTAGATTGTTTTTAATTAATGAATAAAAATCTTTCTTTCCCTCGTCCATCCCTTCAAGATCCGCGAGTAGCTTTTGCAACTTGGTTTGGTGTTGGTTATTCTCCTTTTGCCCCAGGAACCACTGGATCGATTGTGGCAGCTCTCCTCGCATGGCCTATAAGCCAATATCTCGGAGTAATTGGTTTCTTTGTTATTATTATTGTTACATTACTCCTTGGTGTTTGGGCTAGCGAACATTATGTCAGGGTTTCTGGTCAGGAGGACTCCCCTGCAATTGTGGTAGATGAAGTTGCTGGACAGTGGTTGACGTTAGTTTTGATCCCTCCAGATATAATTTATTATGTCTTGGGTTTTGTAATATTTCGTATAATTGACATAATTAAACCTTGGCCTATCTCTTTTCTAGATAGAAGAGTAAAGGGTGGGTTTGGAGTTATGCTCGATGATTGTATTGGAGGTATATTAGCCTGCCTTATTATTTGGAATATATGGATGATGACAAACTTATGATTAATAACAATAACTTGCAGGGCAAAGCTTTAATTTTAATGGAGCTTTGTAAAAAGAATAAAGTTAAAATTGTTACAATAGAATCTTGTACTGCAGGAATGATATCTGCTGCTATAACTCAAATTCCTGGATCCTCAGCTATCTTTGATAGAGGGTTCGTGACTTATTCAAATGTATCTAAGGTCAACACCGTTAATGTAAAATATGATCTCATTGATAAATTTGGTGCTGTTAGCCCAGAAGTTGCTCTAGCGATGGCTCGGGGAGGTCTAGAAAGATCAGATGCTGCTGTTTCGATTGCTATAACTGGTATAGCCGGCCCAGACGGGGGGACTAAGATAAAACCTGTTGGTTTAGTGTATTTTGCTTTGATTTCAGGTGTGAATAAAAAAATCATACAAAAAAAATATATGTTTCTTGGTGATCGTGATGATATTAGGCACCAATCAACTTTGACTGGAATAGATTTATTAATCTCAATTTTTAACTAAGGGAGCTCTAGTTTTTAAGCCAGCAGTAAGTGATTCATTAATTTGTCTAGTTACCATATAAAGACTCTGCTCTTTCTTTGAAGGATACATTCATTTTTTTTACTGCATCGGCAAAAATTGTAGTCATTAATTTTTTAAGAATTGGTGAACGAAATTCAAAATCTAGAAAAAAATCAACTTCACATCCATTTTGATGCTCTTTAAATTGCCAAGAATTAATTAGGTAATTGAATGGACCGTGGGTATGTTCTGTCTTAATAGTATAATTTGGTCGGTCAAGGTGTACTCTTGAGCCAAATTTTTCCCGAACAAGCTGAAAGCCAACTATAAGAGTTGCTTCAATGATTGTATCACTATGTTTTGTAACACGTGATCCTAAACACCAAGGTAAAAACTCGGGATAACTTTCTATATCAGCAACAAGATTAAAAATTTGAGTCTGATTATATCCCATTATTGTTGATTCTTTATAGCTGGGCATAAATTCATGGTCCCATTAAAAATATTTTTATAAATAATTAACAAACATATTTTTTTAGCATGTTCTGGCTTTTATTCTTGCTTCCTTGAGTCTTTGAAAGTCCTCTCCTGCATGATGTGACGATCTAGTCAATGGAGATGAAGAAACCATTAAAAAACCTTTTGCATAGGCAATACGTTCAAGCTCATTAAATTCATCGGGTGTTATGAAGTTTTTTATAGGATGATGTCTAGATGTAGGCTGCAAATATTGCCCAATTGTTATAAAATCAACATTTGCTACTCTCAGATCATCCATTACTTGTAGTATCTCTGACTTTTCTTCACCCAGACCAACCATGATCCCAGATTTTGTAAATATACTAGTGTCATGTTGTTTAACTTTATCTAAAACTTTTAAGCTATGAAAGTAGCGGGCCCCCGGCCTCACAGAATTATAAAGTCTAGGAACAGTTTCAAGATTGTGGTTAAATACATCTGGTGTGGCTTCAATTACAATTTCTAATGCCCCATTTTTATTACGAAAGTCTGGAGTAAGTACCTCTATAGTTGTACTAGGGGATTTTTTCCTTACTTTGCTGATACATCTAGCAAAATGTTTAGCACCACCATCTTCGAGATCATCACGAACAACTGAGGTAATAACTACATGTTTTAATCCTAGATTGGCTATTGCATTGGAAACTTGTTCAGGTTCGTTTAAATCTAGTTTATTTGGAGTCCCTGTTTTTACATTACAAAAGGCACATGCCCTAGTGCAAATGCTTCCTAGAATCATTACTGTAGCGTGATTTTTTTTCCAGCATTCAACAATATTTGGGCATGCTGCCTCTTCGCAGACTGTATTTAGTTTATGATGACGCATTAGGTTCTTTGTTGCATGGTATTCAGGTGACGTAGGTGCTTTGACCCTAAGCCAGTCTGGTTTAGGTGTAGGACTTATGCTTTGTGTAATTGGTGCTTTTTTTGTAATATTCATTAAATTATCCGAATGTATATTCTCTATTTATATATGAATTGCTTGCCCATAAGCATCAAGCACAGACTCGTGTATCATTTCTGATAAGGTAGGGTGAGGAAAAATAGTATTTATCAGCTCACGCTCTGTTGTTTCCATACTTTTTGCAATAGAAAAACCATGAATTAGCTCCGTTACTTCTGCTCCAATCATATGGGCACCAAGTAATTCTCCTGTTTCTCTATCAAATATGGTTTTTATTAATCCTTTGTTTTCTCCCATAGCAAGAGCTTTACCATTTCCTGCAAAAGGAAATTTACCTATTTTTGTTTTATGCCCTAGTTTTTCTGATTCTGATTCTGTTAGCCCTAACGAAGCAATTTGTGGTCTGCAGTATGTACATCCAGGTATATTTTCTTTTGTTATTGGGTGAACATTTTTTAGGCCAGCTATATTTTCCACACAAGTTACAGCTTCATGAGAAGCTTTATGTGCCAGCCACGGAGGACCGGTTACATCACCAATTGCATAAATACCTTCTTGCCCCGTTAAAGAGTATTTATCTGTAATAATATGACCATTTTTTATTTGAATATCTGTTTTTTCGATCCCAAGATTCTCTGTGTTCCCAATAATGCCAACGGCAAGAATAACTTGCTCTATAATTTTTTCAGTTTTATTTTTGTTTTGCATTTCAATTGTGACACGTGCATGTTTTTTTTCTATACCCACTTCTGTAACTTTAGAACTAGTTAAAATATTTATTCCTTGTTCCTCAAATGCTTTTGCTGCAAATTTTGCTATATCGTGATCTTCAGCTGGTAAAATTTGGTCAAGTAATTCTACTACTGTAACTTCTGTTCCTAAATCCCTATAGAAACTTGCAAATTCCATACCTATAGCACCTGATCCAATGATCAAAACTGATTTTGGAATTGTTTGCGGAACCATTGCATGTTTATAGGTCCATATCCTATCCCCATCAGGTTTTATATTGGGTAATTCCCGAGGCCTAGCACCTGTTGCCAGTATGATATTTGAACTGTTAACAGTAATTTCCTCATTAATTGTTTTTATTTTTAATGAATTTTTATCTTGGATTTCTGCATGTCCCTCAAAAACCGTAATTTTATTTTTTTTCATAAGATGTTTAATGCCGTTGCTTAATTGATTTGCTACGTTACGGCTTCTAGAAACAATTTTTTCAATATTTAGCTCTACATTCTTTGCAGTTATTCCATATTCTTCTGACCTTTGTAATAAATGAAAAACTTCTGCTGATTTTAATAACGTTTTTGTCGGGATGCATCCCCAGTTTAGGCAAATACCACCAAGATTCTCCCTTTCAACTATACCAGTTTTCATGCCAAGTTGTGCCGCTCTAATTGCAGCTACGTAACCCCCTGGCCCTCCTCCAACTACAAAAATATCAAAACTGTCTTCGGACAAAATAGTTTCCTCCTAGAAAATTATATAAAATATATTTAAAGCAACATGGTCAGTGGATTTTCAATATAACCTTTGATAACTTGTAAAAATTTTGCTGCTGTTGCTCCATCGACTACGCGATGGTCTACAGAAAGGGTACAAGTCATGACGTTTGCTATTGATAACGCCCCTTCTTTTACTATTGGACGTTGGTTAGCTTGCCCAACAGCTAAAATCATTGCTTGCGGAGGATTAATAACCGCTTGGAATTCTTTTACACCAAACATGCCTAAGTTTGATATACTGAAGCTTCCACCCTGATATTCTTCTGGAAGTAAGCCCATAGGTTTCTCTCTTGCACGTTCAGCAAGATTTCTGACCGTTTCTGAAACCTTACTTAATCCTATATTATCTGCATTTCTAATTATTGGGGTTACTAGACCATCTTCAATTGCGACTGCAACTGAAATATCTATTGATGAGTATTGTCTGATAATACCTCCATCGACCCATGATGTATTACATTCTGGGAATTTACGTATGGATAGTGCTGATGCCTTAATTATGAAGTCGTTTACAGAAATTTTCTCATTTTTTGAGGTTGCATTTAGTTTTTTACGTGTCTCAAGAAGTGCATCTACTTCACAATCAATAGAAAGATAGAAATGAGGAATTTGTTGTTTAGATGCTTGTAAACGAGAGGCAATAACTTTTCTCATATTACTAAGTTTTAATTCTTTATATTCTGAATTAAGTGTTTGTGTCTTAGTCAGTTCCATGGGGGAATTATCTAATATTTCTGATTTTGATTCTTTTGGAGCAAATGAAGTGGCTATAGCCTTTTCCACATCAATTTTCACAATTCTACCGCCGGGACCTGAGCCAGTAATGTTATTAAGATCTAGGTTTACTTTTGCTGCCATTCTTTTAGCTAGAGGGCTTGCAAGAATTCTTTCATTATGTTTGCTGCTTTTAGCAGATTGTATTTCAGAGGTTTTTATATAGTTTTTGACATCTTCTGTTTTAGGTAAATTATTTTCAATTGTGTTTTCTTTTTTGACATCTGAGTTAGTATTTGAAGTTAATTCAGAGTTTTCTTCTCCTTCTTCTAGGATAACTCCTATGATGGTATTTACTGGAACATCTTCTGTTCCAGCAGGGATAACAATTTTACCAAGAATACCCTCATCTATGCACTCAACCTCCATTGTTGCTTTGTCAGTTTCTATCTCACAAAGAAGATCACCTGGGGAAACACTATCACCTTCACTTTTTAACCAATTCGCTACATTTCCCTCAGTCATGGTAGGAGATAAAGCAGGCATTAATATGTTTTTTGGCATAGTATTTTGTCCTTCTTAAAGAGACGATTTAGTAGTCAAAATTATAACTAAATTAATAAATTAATGTTGGCAAATATTACGAATACTATCTGTTATATTTGAAACTTGAGGCAAAGCAGCTCTTTCAAGGTTCTCTGCATAAGGTAGAGGAATATCTAAGCCAGTTATTCTTTCTATAGGAGCATCCAAATAATCAAAAGCATGTTTTATTGTTAATGCTGCTATTTCAGCTCCAATGCCAGATGTTGGCCACCCTTCTTCAATTGAGATTAATCTGTTGGTTTTTTTTACTGAGCTAATGATTGTTTCTATATCTAAGGGTCTGATTGAACGAAGGTCAATGACTTCCACATTTATCCCGTCTTTTGAAACTATCTCAGCAGCATCTAAAGCTTTACCAACCATAATAGAGAAAGCAGTTATAGTAACATCAGATCCTGATTTAACTATCTTACCCTTGCCTATAGGTACAATTTCGTTTTCTCCTTCTGGCACTTCAAAGGACTCACCATATAATAACTCATTTTCTAGGAATATTACCGGGTTTGGATCACGAATAGCTGCTTTTAATAATCCCTTTGCATCGGACGCAGACCATGGACTAATTACTTTTAGTCCTGGAATATGAGAATACCAACTTGCAAAGCATTGGGAATGTTGTGCTCCAACTCTAGAAGCAGCACCATTTGGCCCGCGAAATACAATTGGTACAGGTATTAGACCACCTGACATATATAGTGTCTTTGCTGCTGAATTTATGATGTGGTCGATTGATTGCATTGCAAAATTGAAAGTCATAAACTCAACAATGGGTTTTAGGCCTCCCATTGCAGCTCCTACTCCAAGTCCAGTAAATCCAGCTTCTGTTATAGGAGTATCAACGACTCTTAATTCACCAAATTCTTCCAGTAGTCCCTGGCTTACTTTATATGCACCCTGATATTCAGCTACCTCTTCTCCAATAAGACAAACATCTTGATCTAGCCTCATTTCTTCGGCCATAGCGTCACGAAGAGCTTCACGTACGGTTAATTCTGGCATTTTTTTTACCTTTGTTGTAGTAGCTCAATCTATAATAACATCTGAAGTTAGTGTGCTTAGTAAGGGTTCAGAGCTGCTTTGTGCAAAGTCTGCTGCATCACTAATTATCTCCCTAGTTTCTTTATCCAGTTGTTTAAATTTATCTTCTGACAAAATTTTGTTTTTTAAAATAATTGTTTTTATGTGCTCAATAGGGTCACGTTCATGACGCATTTTGCTGACTTCTTCCTTAGTTCTATATTTAGCAGGATCTGACATAGAATGTCCCCTGAAACGGTAAGTCATCAATTCAAGTAGAATTGGACCCTTGCCCAACCGACAGTTTTGAACGGCTTTTTTAGCAGCTTTATAAACCTCAATAACATCCATTCCATCAACTTGCTTGCCTGGTATGCCAAAAGCTGCACCACGACTATATAACTCTTCAATAGCTGTAGATCGAGAAATAGATGTTCCCATGGCATACTGGTTATTTTCAATTACATATACAATTGGTAATTTCCAAAGTGCTGCCATGTTGAAAGACTCAAAGACTTGGCCTTGGTTCGCAGCTCCATCACCAAAATATGTGATACTTACATTGTTAGATTTTTTATATTTATTTGCAAAAGCAAGTCCAGTACCAAGTGGGACCTGAGCTCCCACAATACCATGTCCTCCATAAAATTTTCCTTTTATAAACATGTGCATTGAGCCACCTTTACCAGATGATACTCCGTCAATTTTCCCGGTAAGTTCTGCCATTACATTTTTTGGTGGGGACCCAGCAGCCAACATATGTCCATGACATCTATATCCAGTAATCACGGTGTCTCCAGGCTTCAGTGCAGCTTGAATACCTGTAACTACAGCTTCCTGGCCTATATATAAGTGACAAAAACCACCGATAATGCCCATTCCATAAAGTTGACCCGCTTTTTCTTCAAAACGTCTTATAGTTAACATGGTTTTTAAATATTCAAGTAAAGCTTTGTTTGACTGTTTGGAAATTGGCAATTTATTTTTTTTTCCTAGATTATTTTTTTCCGTATTACTTGTCATTTCAGTCAATCCTACAGAAGTTGCAGGTGGTTCAATATTTTGAAAATATTGGACACCATATATATGCAATATTTGTGACTACTTAATTATTTAGTATCTAATATATATATAAGCTAGCCATAAGAGAAAAAATTTACAAGAATTTCTGTGATTATAGTTAGCAAGCTAATTAAAGGCAGGTTATAATTATTTTCATACTAAAAGTTTACTTGTGGAAAAGAATGATTTCATCTTCCCTTACCTTATTTAGAACGCTGCGAACACGTTCATCAAGTAAGTCTAGGTCAAGACTCTCTGGTCTTAACATAGATGTTCTATGATATAGAACTGCATATTTTTCCTCTAATAAAGCAAGTTCATTAGAAGTTATTTCGATTTGTTGGCTCTTTTGTATCCAAGTTATAAGTCCTCTATCACCCTGAATAACATGATATCCAAAGTACACTATTGCTAATGCACCTAGTAACGGCCCTACAATATAACGAGCACGGAGGTTTATTTCACGAATCGCCGATGTCATTTGATAAACGAATCATAAGTGATTCGTTTATGCAACATCGATTCGAAAAAAAATTCCTATATGTTTATAAATAAATCTAGGTTATTTTTGTAAACATTTGATTATATTACATATAATTTTTAATCCACTGGCTTCCTGCAAAAGAGGCACTTGTATCTAGTTCTTCTTCTATACGAATCAATTGATTGTATTTTGCAGTACGATCAGCACGAGATAGCGATCCAGTTTTAATTTGTCCACAATTAGTTGCTACCGCTAGGTCAGCTATAGTTGTATCTTCGCTTTCTCCCGAACGATGTGAAACAATTGCAGAATAATTTGATCTTTTTGCTAATTCAATTGTATCAAGAGTTTCACTTAAAGTACCTATTTGATTTAGTTTTATTAAAATGGAATTTCCTATTGACTCCGTAATGCCATGTGATAAGCGTTTGATATTGGTAGCAAAAAGGTCATCTCCTACTAATTGTATTTTATGTCCCAGTTGCTTAGTTAGTTCTGACCAACCAACCCAATCATCTTCAGCAAGTCCGTCTTCAATAGATACAATAGGATAGTTATTAACTAGATTTTGATAAAATTCTATCATCTCATCTGAATCAATGCTTTTATCTTTTTCTGTAAGTGAATATTTTCCATCGCTATATAACTCTGAAGCTGCAGCATCTATAGCTATAACCACATCTACACCCGGTGTAAGACCTGTTTTCTCGATTGCGAGCATCAAAGAGTTCAATGCAGCATTTGTATCTTTTAAATTCGGGGCAAATCCCCCCTCATCTCCAATGTTCGTACTGTAGCCAGCATTTGATAGATAATTTTTAAGTTCATGAAAAATTTCTGCACCCATTCTTATAGATTCTCTTATGTTTGTTGCAGAAATTGGCATTATCATGAATTCCTGAAATGAAATAGAATTGTTTGCATGAACACCACCATTTAAAATGTTCATCATAGGTACAGGTAATATATTGGCGTTAGTACCACCTATATATTTGTATAAAGGTATTCCTAGACTATTGGATGCTGCTTTTGAAATTGCAATGCTAACTGCAAGAATTGAATTTGCACCTAGTCTGTTCTTATTTTCTGTTCCATCAACCTCTATAAGAGTATTATCAATATGTTTTTGTTCTAGCGAATTCATGCCACTTAATGCATTGAAAATTTCATCATTTACTGCTGATACAGCTTTTTGAACTCCTCTTCCATTGTATCTCTTAGGATCCTCATCACGCTTTTCTAATGCCTCGTGGGAACCTTTAGAAGCTCCAGAGGGTGCTATTGCACGTCCAAATGCCCCGCAGCCAAGAGTAACATCAACTTCTACTGTAGGTTGTCCTCGTGAATCTAGAATTTCTCTTGCAGTAATATTAACTATATTGGTCATTGGGATCTCCTAGATAGGCATATTTCTGAATTATAATTCAATTTCGTATATTAAAGGCCATTCATCAAATTATAGATACTTTAATTATGGGCATTTCATTGTTTTTGCTCAAAAGAAATGAGAATAGCACATTTAAAATAACGATTATTTGTAAGATTTTGAAAGTTTATCAAAAGCTAAAAGTTCGTCTATTAGATCAGGTAAATGCGAAAGGTGTACCATGTTTGGTCCATCTGAAATAGCTTTATCAGGGTCTGGATGGGTTTCGATAAAAATCGCAGCCACCCCAATTGCTACTGCTGCTCTTGCTAATATAGGAACAAATTCTCTTTCTCCTCCTGAGGTAATACCATTTCCTCCAGGCTGCTGAACAGAATGTGTCGCATCAAAGACTACAGGATATCCTGTTTTTGCAAGAATTGGTAATGAGCGCATATCTGATACTAAGGTATTATATCCGAAGCTAGCTCCTCTTTCGCAAAGTAAGATTTTATTATTACCTGCATTAGAAATTTTTTTTTATTATGTTCTCCATATCCCATGGTGCAAGAAATTGTCCTTTTTTTACATTTATTGCTTTGCCGGTTTGGGCTGCAGCAATAAGTAAATCCGTTTGACGACATAAAAACGCAGGGATTTGAAGTATATCAACATGTTTAGCAACGGGATCACAATGTTTAGCTTCGTGAACATCTGTCACTATAGGGCAGCCAAAATTTTCTTTAATTTCCGAAAGTATTTCTAAACCATCATTTATACCAATACCTCTTGGGCTTTCATAACTGCTACGATTAGCTTTATCAAAGGAGCTTTTATATATAAATTGAATCTTTCTTTTTTCTGTGATTTTCACCAAGCACTCTGCTACCTCTAATGCATGATTTCGACTTTCTATAGCACATGGCCCAGCAATTAGAGTTATTGGTAAATCATTAGCAATATTTACTTTTCCTATACTGACAAGATGATTTTTTTTCATAAGTCTGGCATTTCTCTATACTAATCTTGATTGATCAACAGCAGCTCTAATGAAGCTAGCAAACAGTGGATGAGGATCAAAAGGTTTTGATTTAAGTTCTGGATGAAATTGAACACCAATGAACCAAGGGTGGTCAGTGCGTTCAATAATTTCTGGCAATTCTCCATCAGGTGAAAATCCTGAAAAGTATAAGCCAGCCTCCATTAAATCTCTCTTAAAGTTTATGTTTACCTCATATCTATGTCTGTGTCGTTCTGAAATTAATTTCTCTTTATATATATTTATAACTTTACTATTAGGGTTTAGGACGGCGTCGTAGGCTCCCAAACGCATTGTTCCTCCTAGGTCATCTTTTGAGGAACGTTGTTCAACTTTATCTCCTGATTGCCACTCAGTTAAAAGTCCTATTACAGGACTTTCACATGGGCCGAACTCGGTTGATGATGCATGTTCTATCCCAGCTATGTTACGAGCTGTTTCTATAACTGCGAGCTGCATTCCTAAACAGATCCCAAAATATGGTATATTCCTTGTGCGAGCAAAAGTTACTGCTGAAATTTTCCCTTCTGCTCCTCGTTCACCAAATCCACCAGGTACTAAAATTCCATGCACTGACTCCAGTGTTTGGATTGCTGAGTCAGTCTCAAAAATATCTGCATTAATCCATTGAAGATTAACTCCTACATTATTTGCTAGTCCACCATGAACTAGGGCTTCTGCTAGAGATTTATATGCATCTTGCAGGCCAGTATACTTTCCTACTATTCCTATATTTACCTCTCCCTCTGGATGCTGGATAGTTTTAATTATTTTATTCCAGCTAGAGAAGTCTGGGTTCTTGGGACTCTTTATTTTAAAATGCTTTAATACTTCTATATCAAAACCTTGATCATGATAGCTTATTGGAACTTCGTAGATACTGTCTACATCTAGTGCAGGAATTACTCTTTCATGGGGAACATTACAAAATTGGGCAATTTTTTTTCTTTCCCCTTCAGGAATTTCTCTGTCACTCCTACATAGAAGAAGGTCTGGTTGTATACCAATACTTCTTAATTCTTTTACTGAATGCTGTGTAGGTTTAGTTTTTAGTTCTCCAGCTGCTGGAATGTACGGTAACAGAGTAAGATGAACAAATAATACTTTGTCACGTCCTAGTTCATAGCCCATTTGTCTAATAGCCTCAAAGAAAGGTAGACCTTCAATATCTCCGACAGTGCCTCCTATTTCAATTAATGCAAAATCTGTATTTTCTAAATCTGAAGTAATAGCTTCCTTAATAGAATCAGTTACGTGTGGAATTACTTGAACAGTTCCTCCTAAATAATCCCCTCGTCTCTCTTTTGTAATGACTGTAGAATATATTCTCCCGGCAGTTATGCTATCGGTGCGACGTGCTGAAACACCTGTAAACCTCTCGTAATGTCCTAAATCAAGGTCTGTTTCTGCACCGTCATCCGTTACATATACTTCACCATGTTGGTATGGGCTCATTGTACCAGGGTCAACATTGAGATATGGATCAAGTTTCCTTAGTCTTACACTATAACCTCGAGCTTGAAGCAAAGCTCCAAGTGCAGCTGAAGACAAACCTTTTCCTAGGGATGATACTACACCGCCTGTAATAAAAATATATTTTGTCATGACGGTTTTGGATTATAGCAGAGCAATAGCATTCACCCAAGTATTTCAGGTAAATAATATTTTTTTATTAGTAAAACTGCGATTTTTTAATAATACTAATCATCTAAAAAAGATTCTGATTCATCATTATCTATTAAGTTTGAATTCGAATCGAGTAATTGGTCAACTGATTTAGATGGTTCTGAATCAGTTCTATCACCTTTTAATTCAATAATAGATTCTTCTGGAGTTAATCTGTTAACAGATTCAATCACAGAACCTCCTTGATCAGATCTACTACTCAGAATCGCAAGTACTAAACTTAAAATCATAAAAGCTGCGGCTAATCCTGCAGTTATACGTGTAAGAAAATTTGCTGAACCACGTGCGGAGAACATGGCACCCGGACCACCTATTCCTAGTGCCCCACCCTCGCTACGTTGTATCAACACCGCCGCAATCATTGCAATTGCAACAATTATCAATATAACTAGTAATATAATCTCCAACTTCTATTCTCCCGAGATTATTAAATTTATTATTTAAATTTTCTATCCGCACTTTTGCAAATAGACCAGAACTTTTCTGTTATGAGACTAGCTCCACCGACAAGAACACCTCCAACATGATCTAAGTCAAGAATAGAATCGGCATTTTTTTCATTTACAGAGCCACCATACAATATATCCATTTTCTCACCCTGTTTAAAAATATTGTTTTTAGTAAATTCTAATATAGCTTTATGTGTATCATCAATTTCTGTCAATGTTGGTGTAGAGCCACTACCGATAGCCCAACAAGGCTCATAGGCAATCATAGTGTTATTTAGATTTGCGGAATCAGGAATTGAATTAGCTAACTGATTAGAGAGTTTCTCAACAGTTTGCCCAAGTTTAAACTCCTCCATGTTTTCACCAATACATATAATTGTGTTTAATCCAACTTGATGGGCAGCTTCTGCTTTACGAGCTACTATTTCATTTGTTTCAGAATGATTAATGCGTCTTTCAGAGTGTCCAATTATAACATGAGTGCATCCAACATCTACGAGCATACTTGATGATATATCTCCCGTATAAGGACCTTCAAAATCAAAATGACAGTCTTGAGCACCTAAAAAGATATTTGAGTTGTCAATAGCGTAACGAATATCACTTAGTATTTGTGCAGGAGGGCATAGCAAAACATCACACTTTAATCGGTTAGTTGATTCCATTTGAGCAAGAGTTTTTGCTCTATCAATAGATTCACGCCTAAGCCCATTCATTTTCCAATTTGCTACGACAAGCATTATATCTCCTAAATTAAAAATCCATAAGATTTGTATTTTTTGTTAGTCCCCGCTAATTTGTCTGATTAATAAATAAATCCTTAAAATCAAAAAGGACTAACACACAGTTTATTTTCTTGCCAGCAAGACTTAATAATCTTCTTTTAGTAGAATTATCTATATAAATAATACTATTATTGAATTTGTAGGTATAAATTATCTTGCTCTTTAAGTTATCATTAAATTTTAATTTACACAGAACCATAATAATAAATTAGTCAATAGGTATTATGTTTGAATTTTTAAAAGGACAAACAAAGTCTTGGTCCACAAAAATTATAATAATTTTGTTAGCTCTCAGTTTTGCTGTGTGGGGAATTAGCGATGTTTTTCGTCCAGGCAATTCAGATACTGTAGCTTCAGTTGGGGAAACAGAAATTGCAGCAGCAACTCTTGGAAGAGAATTTAATGCAGAAATGCGCCAAATCCAATCCAGATATCCAAATTTTACTGGTGACCAGGCTAGAGAGATAGGTCTTCCAACACAAATATTACGTCGCCTTGTAGAGCAAGCTTTAATAGTGGAGGAAGCAAGAAGTTCCGGGATGGTCATATCTGATGTTATGATTGCCAATCAAATAATTAAAGAAAATCCAGCACTAATTGAAAATGGAAAATTCAACAATCTTTTATATGAAAGAGCTCTTCAAAGAAGTGGTAAATCAATAGAGTCTTTTGAAAATGGCGTTAAAAATGAAATTCTAACAAAACAAGTAATAGACTCAATTTATCCTAACAGGAAAATTCCTGAAATTTTAGCAGATTTTGTTGAAAAATATAATCAGGAACGTAGAGATGTGCAGCTTATCAAAATATCATCAGATTTAGACAATCGTGACTTAATCTCAGATAATGATATAGAAAGCTATTACAAAGAAAATTCTGAAAAGTATAGAAATCCTGAGTACCGATCAATATCCATCCTTCGACTAAATTCTGAAGCTGTTAAGGATGAGATTGAGTTAACTGAGGAAGACATTTTTGCAGAATATGAATATAGATCTACTGAATTTGAGCTTCCCGAGAGACGTGATGTCACCCAAATACTCTCCAGTGATGAGGTTTTAATAAATAATCTTAAAACTGCTATAGATAATGGGCAGTCATTTATTGAAATAAAAAATATAGCCTCTGAACAAGGAGCTGTTGTTACTGAACTTCCAGATCTTACCAATGGATCTTTACCAAAAGAAGCAGATATTAGAGTTTTCAATACAGGTCGAGGAGAAATAACCGCTCCAATAGAAACCCCTTTTGGCTGGCATTTGTTTTTAATTAATGAAGTTAAAGAAGCTGGTTTAATCCCATATCAAGATATAAAAGATGAAATTTATGACCAAATGTTTGCTGAAATAGCTACAGATACACTTTATGGTCTCTCGGCAAATGTGGAAGATATATTAGCAGGTGGTGGTTCACTTGAGGATGCAGCTAATTCAACAAATTTACAAATTACAAAAGTAGGTCCCTTCGACAGCTATGGTGTAGACAAAGTGGGTGATTTTAAAAGTGCCATTTTTAATGGTTCCGAAAAAATTTTAAATGCTGCTTTTTCAGTTGCCCTTGGTGAAACATCTGACCTTTATGAAATTGGCGAAGATGGTTATTTCCTTCTAAGAGTTGACAATATTGAAGAATCTTCAATTCAACCTCTTTCTGAAATACTTAATAAGGTAAAAGAAGATATAAATACCAATTTGATTAATGAAAAAAGTTTGTTAATTGCAGAAGATCTAAGTAAAAAAATCAAGTCAGGGGTTTTACTAAATGAGATAATAAAAAGTAATAATTTTCTGGTAAGAACTATAAATGGTCTCTCTCGATCAGAATTTGATCAAGAAAATGGTATTACAGCTGAGTTAAATCAGAAATTATTTGCTGTTAAGGCTAATGCGCGTGACCCTTTAATAGCCAAAATTAATTCTGACTATCATGTTTTAATTCCACTAAACAAATACTTCGCATCACCTGAGAATTTTGAATCCACACGTAATGCAACCGTTTATTCTATCCAACAATCAAGAAAATTAGATACAATTATCTTATATCGATTTGCTCTTCAGGCTCAGCATAATATAGAGGTAAACGGTTCTACATTCGAGAGGTTGTTTGCCAAACCATGAGTCTAAAAATAGATTTTAAGCATTTCTCATCTTTATATAACGAGGGAAGACCTCAAGTTATTTCATCTTATCTTGTAGCGGATTTAGAAACACCTGTATCAGTATTTTTAAAACTGGCCGATGAAAGGAAAAATGCTTTTCTTCTAGAATCTGTTGAAGGTGGAGATGTCAGGGGTAGATATTCAATAATAGGATTAAAACCAGATTTAATATGGCGTTGTAAGGGTAATACCGTAGAAGTTAATAAAGATGCAATTAATGATGAAAATAATTTTGAGAAAAGTATAAAGAATCCCTTGCAGTCCTTAAAAGATCTTTTAAGTGAGTCGCAAATTAAAATCCCAGAAGGTTTACCACCTATGTCAGCTGGGTTAGTTGGCTACATTGGCTATGATATGGTCAGGCAAATGGAGAAATTACCCCATTCTAATCCAGATATATTAGACCTACCTGATTCTATATTGCTAAGGCCAACAATTATGGCAATTTTTGATTCTGTAAAAGATACAATCTCTTTAGTTGCAACTGTTTGGCCTAATATCAAATTAAATGCACTAGAAGCATATGATCAAGCTCTAACAAGATTGTCTGAGACCGTAAAAGATCTTGAGAAACCATTGCCAATACCAATTCCGAATTATGACAAAAATAAAAACTTAAAGTTTGGTAGGCCTGTCTCTAACACTTCCCTTGAAGAATATCGAGAAATGGTTGAGGCTGCAAAAAAATATATATTTTCTGGTGATGTTTTTCAGGTGGTTCCGTCTCAAAGATTTGAAGTAAATTTTCCATTACCTTCTTTTGCTCTATACCGCTCATTACGTAGACTGAATCCCTCCCCTTTTCTTTATTACTTAAATTTTGGTGACTTTTCAGTAGTTGGATCTAGCCCTGAGATCTTAGTTCGTTTGAGAGAAGATAAAGTTACTATTAGACCGATTGCGGGAACAAGACCCAGAGGTTCAAATCGTTCTGAAGACGATGCTCTTGCAAAAGATTTACTTTCAGATTCAAAAGAGCTTGCTGAGCATTTGATGTTGTTAGACCTTGGTCGTAATGACGTTGGAAGAGTCGCCAAGACAGGTAGTGTTAAAGTAACAGATGAGATGATAATAGAACATTATTCTCACGTTATGCATATTGTCTCAAATGTTGAAGGATCTCTCAGGGAGGGGTTAGACTCTGTTGATGCATTGATAGCTGGTTTTCCTGCAGGCACTGTAACTGGTGCACCAAAGGTTAGAGCTATGGAAATTATTGACGAATTAGAGAAAACTAAAAGAGGTATTTACGCGGGAGCTGTAGGTTATTTTTCGGCTGGTGGATCTATGGATACTTGTATTGCACTTAGGACCGCAGTAATAAAAAATAACATAATGTATGTTCAGGCTGGGGGTGGTGTGGTTGCCGATAGCGATCCTGAACTTGAATATGAAGAAACCGTTAATAAGGCAAGGGCATTATTTAGGGCAGCAGAAGATGCAGTTAGATTTGCTCTAGAAGGACGATCTTAAAAACATACGAATAACCTAGTATAAGTTTTCTGGATAAAGATCACATTTACATTCCATTCTAACGATTTTACTTAATGGCACAAATTTTATTCCACGATTTTCTGCCAATGGAATCCATTCAGACAATTCATATAGGGTTATCATGTGGGGGTGTCCAATCCCAACAGCATAACCTTTTCTATGGGCTATTTGTTCAAGTTTATGAAGTTGTTTTTTTATATCTAATTTATTAATTGAATGGTCAATGAATACATCACGCTTTGCAAATGGGATGCCATAATCTCTGGCTATTAACCAGCCCAAACTATTTTGAATGGTTAATGAATCTAAATAAAAAACATTTCTTTTAGATAGTTCATTCATAATAATCTGAAGAGCCACCTTATTTTTGGAGAGTTTGCTACCCATATGATTATTCACACCGACAAATGATTCTATTGAATCAAGATTTCGTGTTAGCAAATCAAGAAATTGTTTTTTTTTGCTATTTACCTTAAGTGTAGTTGGGCCTGGGTCTGCATTAGAATCTAGTGCCTCCATCGGCAAATGTAGGAGTATATCATGCCCCCTTTTGTATGCTATTGATGAAAAATATTTTGCATTACTAGTATATGGCAAAAAAGCTAAAGTAATAAATTTAGGTAATGTAAGAAATGCATTAAGTTTTGTTCGAGAATGACCTAAGTCATCAATCACTATTGAAATATAAGAAACTTTTCCCGAGTAATGAGTTGATCCATTATGGCTAAAAATTGATGGAACTTTATCTGATTCAGCTTGTTCAGCTGAGTTAATTTCTTCATTTATTACATTGGTTAATATTATAAAATTACAAAATATAAAGAAAAAACATATCTTTATATATGAGAGCTTTATTTTAGTTTTCATTTGAGGTTTCAAAAGTTGAAATACTGATCATATCTTTGTATACAAAATGTTGGGAAGTTTTTTTTAATCCAGATCCTTTAATTGTGTTTATGTCTAGTGCTCTATTAAACCCAGCCCCATAAGCTAGATATACCCAAGGTGCCCAAATTTTCATTATAAGTTTACGAATTGGTATCTGAGAATAATTATAATCAAGAATTTTGATAATACCGTTAGGTTTTAAAACTCTATGAAGTTCTTTTAGTGCTTCTAACTGTTGCTCTTTATTCAAAGTGCAAAACATAAAAGTAACAACTATTGAATCAAAAGTATTACTCCTAAATGCACAAGATTGAACATCGTTTGCTACTAATGTAATATTATCTGAATTAGTATTACTTAGTCGTTTCTCGCTTATTTTTAGCATTTGAGTGCTATTATCTATTCCAATAACATTAGAGTTTTTGGGATAAAAGATTATATTTCGTCCTGTTCCAATACCAGCATCAAGAATATGCCCGCTAAGCCCAGAAAAAATATTCTTTCTTATTGCTTTGTAACGAAAATATTCAAATGGCCAATCCAAAAAATCATATGCCAAAGCAATATTTTTATATTTACTGTTTGACAAAATTACCTAACCTTATGAAGCAAGTTTCTTATTTGTTAATTGTTATGGTTAACAATTGTTTATTGGTTCACATACCATTTTTAATGTATATTAACTAACTACTTTTGTTTTTTCAGGCTAGTCATAATGCTCTTACTTATAGATAACTATGATAGTTTTACATATAACTTGGTTCATTATTTTGGTGAACTTGGTCAACTAGTTAAAGTCTATCGTAACGATGAGATTTCAGTAAATGATGCAATTAAGTTAAATCCAAGCGGAATCATTATCTCACCTGGGCCATCTGACCCTAGCCGGGCTGGTATATGTGTTGATTTATTAAATAATATTTCAGGTCTTATCCCAGTCCTAGGTGTTTGTTTGGGGCATCAATCTATTGGACAGGCATTTGGCGGAATTATAACTCGTGCAGACGCACCAGTACATGGAAAATTAAGTCTTATTCATCATGATGAATCTGGAATATTTAAAGGTTTGCTTTCTCCATTTTCAGCAACTCGATATCACTCTTTGATTATAGAAAGAGAAAGTCTACCAGATGATTTAAAAATAACAGCTCAGACTTCTGATGGTATTATTATGGGAGTATCCCATAAAAAATATGAAATCCACGGTGTGCAATTTCACCCTGAGAGTATTGCTAGTGAACATGGTCATGATTTACTAAAAAACTTTTTAAATATTTTATAAAAACTATATGAGAGATAATCGGTGTCTGAAATTAAGAGATTGCTTAATATAGTAGGAAGTGGTGCTTATCTTTCTGAAGATGAGTCTGCCTTTATATTTGATAATATGATGGCAGGGGAGCTAACGCCATCACAAATGGGCGGGCTTTTACTCGCACTTAGAGTCAGAGGTGAAACTATAGATGAACTTACTGGAGGTGTGCGAATTATGCGTGAACGTTCAGTAAAAGTAAATGTTCCAGAAGGTGCTGTTGATACAGCTGGCACTGGAGGTGACGCTAGTGGAACTTTCAACATAAGTACTGCATCGGCTATAGTTGTAGCGGCCTCGGGTCTTGTAGTGGCTAAGCACGGGAATAAGGCTCTAACATCTAAATCTGGTTCTGCTGATATTCTATCAGCTTTAGGAGTTAATACTGAAACTGAGGTGAAAATTATTGAAAATTGCATAAAAAAAACAGGTATCGGGTTTATATATGCTCCTAGACATCATCTTGCTATGAAAAATGTAGCTTCAACGAGAGTTGATCTCGGAACAAGGACAATCTTTAACCTTTTGGGGCCACTCTCAAATCCGGCAGATACAAAGTTCCAGCTTATTGGTGTATATGACAAAAAATGGTTAGAGCCTATGGCTAGGGTTTTAAGCAAATTTGGCTCAGAACGTGTTTGGGTAGTTCATGGCGAAGATGGTCTTGATGAAATTACTACCACTGATACCACAAATATTGTGGAGCTCTACAAAGGAAAAATTAATCAATTTAGTTTGATTCCTGAGGATGTTGGTATACCACGTGCTAAATTAGATGACCTAAAGGGGGGGACATCTGAGGAAAACGCAGAGATGATGAGAGCTTTATTAGGTGGATATAAAAACCCTATAAGAGACATTGTTTTATTAAATGCTGGCGCAATGCTATTGATCGGGGGAATAGCAAAAGACTTAAAAGATGGGATTAATATTGCTGCAGATGGTATTGACAGTGGAAAAGCAACAAAAACATTAGAACATCTTATTGAAATTTCAAATATGTCTTAGGAAAAGCAGTCGTGAAAAATATTTTATCACAAATTTGCTCAAATAAACTTGAAGAACTAAAACGTATTCAAAAAACTATTTCTAGTTCATCTATACGCTCTGATGCAGAATGTGCACCAGATACCTTAGGTTTTAAGAAGATATTATCCGAATCTGTTATAGATAGAGGCGTCGGGTTAATAGCAGAAATAAAGAAATCTTCTCCCAGCAGGGGTATTATCCGGGATGATTTTGATCCTGTAGACCTTGCTTTACAGTACGAAACTGGAGGTGCAAGTTGCATATCAGTTTTGACGGAAAGAAATTATTTTTCTGGTCATAACAAACATTTAATAGATGTTCGTAAAGCAGTAAAATTGCCTATTTTGAGGAAAGATTTCATACTTGATCCATATCAGGTTTATGAAACCAGAGCGATAGGTGCTGATTGTATCTTATTAATCATGGCAGCAATTGATGATTATTTAGCCTCAGATTTGTCTAAAGAAGCTAGAAGGCTTGGTTTGTGTGTTTTAGTAGAAGTTCATGATGAAAGAGAACTAGAAAGAACATGTGATTTAGATGTTGATCTTATTGGTATAAATAATCGTAATTTAAAAACACTCGAGATAAATTTAAATACAACCGAAAGATTAATGTCCCTCGTACCTAAAGGAATCGACGTTGTTTCTGAGAGCGGTATATATTCAAATGAAGATATTGTAAGGATGCTCCACTCAAAGGTGGGGAGATTTTTAGTTGGTGAATCCTTAATGAAACAAAATGACCTTGTCCAAGCGACACGCCAATTATTAGGCAATAAAAATTAGAAAGTCTGACCCAAAAGGAACGAGTCAATGAATAAACAACTGAGCCATTTAGACTCTCAAGGAAGGGCCAATATGGTAAACGTAGGTGATAAAATAGCTTCTCGTAGGATAGCTAATGCTTATTCAAGAGTTTCTATGTTGCCAGAAACACTAGATTTAGTCTTAAGGGAAGGTTTGCCCAAAGGAGATGTCCTGTCTGTTGCCAGAGTGGCAGGAATTATGGCTGCTAAAAATACTTCTCAATTAATTCCCCTTTGTCATCCTTTAAATATTTCCTCAATTACTGTTGAATTCAAAATTGATAAAGAGAATAATTACATAGAAATTAAAGGTTCATGTGAAGTGGACGGGAAAACTGGCGTTGAAATGGAGGCATTGGTAGCTGTGTCAGTAACAGCTCTAACAATTTATGACATGTGTAAAGCAGTTGATAGAAGTATGGTAATTTCAGATACAAAGCTAACTTATAAATCAGGTGGTAAGTCGGAAGAATATAAATTATCAAATAGCTTAATTGCTGAAAGTTAATAATATGATATCAGTTAAGTCTGCTCTTGAGAGAATATCAAATTCATGTGAATTGCTTCCAGCTGAAACTATAAGTTTAGAGAATTCTCTAGGAAGAGTTCTTGCTAAAGATGCTTTAGCTAGGAGGACCCATCCTCCCTTCCCTGTTTCAGCAATGGATGGTTACGCTTTAAGAGCTGAAGATGTAAACAAAGTGCCAGTAAAAATAAAGGTTGTAGGAGAAATCCCTGCTGGAAAAAATTTTCCAAAGAAAATTAATGCAGGAGAAGCAGTTAGAATTTTTACAGGAGCTCGTGTTCCAATTGGTGCCAATTGTATTGTAATTCAAGAAAATACTTCAAAAATGTCATCTGCAGATTATGTAACGGTTAATTTAACGGCTGATCAAGGTGATTACATTCGTCCTGCCGGTTTAGATTTTAAGAATGGTGAAAAACTTTTACATAAAGGTGATTGGGTAAACCCAAGGTCATTAGGCCTCTTGGCGGCGATGAATATTCCTTGGCTTAGTGTTGTTCGAAAGCCAAATGTAGCAATTCTTTCTAATGGGAATGAGATAGTTCTACCTGGAGAGCAAATTGGAGAAAACCAAATTATAAGTTCTAATGGTTCAGCCCTGGCAGCTGCTATCTCAAATTTTGGTGCTAATTCAATTCAAATTGGAATTGCTGATGATGATCCCAAGTCGATCGCTGAAGCAATTGAGGCATCAAAGGGAGCTGATTTATTAATTACAACTGGTGGGGCATCAGTTGGAGACCACGATTTTATGAAAAGTGCTCTAGAGTTAGCAGGGTTTAATTTCGAATTTTGGAAGGTAGCTATAAGGCCAGGAAAGCCTATTATGTTTGGAAAATTATATGACAAAATTGTTATAGGTTTGCCTGGCAATCCTGTATCAGCATTAATTTGTGCGCAGATTTTTGTACTTCCGGCAATTAAGGCCATGCTTGGTGTTAAATGTCATTATTCAAGAGAATTTTCTTCTGCACATTTATTATCTCCCTTAAAAGCTAATGATGAACGCCAAGATTATTTAAGGGCGAGGTTGACTATATCTGAGGGGGAATTTTTAAAAGTTGAACCGTTTGATAAGCAAGATAGTTCCATGATTAGTAATTTAGCACAATCAGATTGTTTAATTATTAGAGAACCTAATGCCCCATCAGCAAAAATTGGAGATCTAGTAAAAGTTTTGAGATTAGATCAGCCATTACTAACAATTTAATATTCATTTATTTTACATTAACTGCTTTTTATATTTTTTCTTATCCTTGACGGTTTAAGCGAACTAAAGTAGAACAGATATAAGAGTTTACGTTTTGTTCATAGCATGGAGGCAACTGTGTTAACCCGTAAGCAATTAGAATTATTGGTTTATATTGATACCCATATGAGAAGTAATGGAGTTGCACCTTCGTTTGAAGAAATGAAAGCTGCATTATCTTTAAAATCAAAATCTGGAATCCATAGATTAGTATCTGCTCTTGAAGAGAGGGGTTTTTTAAGAAGATTACCTCACCGAGCTCGTGCTTTAGAAGTTATAAAACTGCCTGCATCTTTCCAAGGTGGATCTGAAACCCTAAATTCAAATGATCTGCCAAATAATGTAATAGAAGGAAAGTTTGGGAAAGAAACAAGTAATTATTCTGCGGAATATCAAGATTCATTAGGTCCAGAAAATGTATCTTTACCTCTTTATGGTCGCATTGCGGCAGGTTTACCTATAGAAGCATTAAGAGATGAAACCGAGAGTATTGACGTTCCTTCAACCTTGCTAGGTTCCGGAGAATATTATGCATTAGAGGTCGCCGGGGATTCTATGATAGATGTAGGTATATTTGATGGTGATATAGCTATTATTCAGAGATCTGATACGGCTGATAATGGAAGCATTATTGTTGCTTTAATTGATGATAATGAGGTCACGCTAAAAAGAATCAGGCGTAAGGGAGAATCTATTGCTCTAGAACCTGAAAATTTAAACCATGAAACCCGTATTTTCGGACCTGGGAGGGTTAAAGTTCAAGGACGCATAGCTGGAATAATAAGAAAATATGATTGTTAATTATTAAGTCACTAGTCTTTCCTTCAATCATAAATTAAATTTAATTTAATTCTATAGCATCCAATCTCTAAAAAATAAAAGTATAAACTATATGTCTGTAGTAACTCGATTTGCCCCTTCTCCCACAGGATTTTTACACCTTGGAGGAGCAAGAACTGCCCTCTTTAACTGGCTATTTGCAAAAAGATACGGTGGTAAGTTTCTCCTTAGAATTGAAGATACTGACCGAGTTCGATCTACGGATGATGCTATAACCCAAATACTTAATGGACTAAAATGGCTAGGCATTGAATGGGATGGTGATCCTATCCTCCAACATTCAAGGGCAAATCGACATAGAGAGGTTGTTAGCTTTCTCATGGACTCAGGTAGAGCATATAAATGTTATTGTACTGCCTCTGAGTTAGAGGAAATGAGAGAGAAAGCACGTAAACAAGGAAACCCTGTTAGATATGATGGAACATGGAGAGATAAAGATCCACAGGATGCTCCTCCAGGAATTTCTCCAGTAGTTCGTTTTAAAGCTTTGATTGAGGGTGAAACTATTATTGATGACGGTGTACAGGGAAAGATTAGTATTTCTAACAAACAAGTTGATGATATGGTTTTGTTGCGTGCTGATGGAAGCCCAACTTATATGCTTTCTGTAGTGGTAGATGACCATGACATGGGAATAACTGATGCTATAAGAGGAGATGACCATCTTACAAATACAGCCCGTCAAACGCAGCTATTTAAAGCTCTAGCTTGGGAAACTCCAAAATTCTCTCATATACCCTTAATTCATGGGTCAGATGGTTCAAAACTATCAAAACGTCATGGTTCTGTGGAGTTAGGTTTCTATGAAAAAATGGGAATTTTACCTGAGGCAATGTGTAATTATCTTCTGCGTTTAGGTTGGTCTCATGGTGATGATGAATTGATTTCCCAAGAGCAAGCTATCAAATGGTTTAGTTTGGATGGTATTGGTAAATCTCCATCAAGATTTGATTTAGATAAGTTAATTAATATGAACGGTCATTACATAAGAAGTTCAGATCATTCCAAAATTTTAGATGAATGTTACCGATTACTTTGTTTGAAATGGGGTAAAGAAGCTGTTGATGAGAATAAAGATAAGTTTATCTATCTGAGATCAGAGTTAATACAAAAAAGTAATACAATAATACAAATAATTGAATCCATTGATTTTATTTTTGAAAAAAAACCTATATCCTATGATGATAAAGCGTTAAAAATACTAACTAATGAGGCAAAGATTCTTCTCAATAAGATTGCAAATGAATTTTTAGAGTGTAAGGACTGGAGCGAAGAACATATAGAAGAAATTGTACGGAGTTTTGTTAAAAAGGAAAATATTAAACTTGGCAATATTGCACAGCCAATTAGGAGTGCACTCACTGGGACAAACACATCACCCGGAATTTTTTCTATTATTTTTGTGCTCGGTAGGTCTGAAGTTATAAAAAGGATCTCTGATGCTGTTAAGAAATAGGATTATGGTTTTTCTTACTTCTTTGTAGTATAATACAATCTCAATATTTAAATGTTGTCCTTTGATTTATTTATTATAATTAATTAATAGATTAAAGAATAAATTTTAAGCAAAGATTTTAATCATGTGTCAAATAATCTTTGTGATCTCGAATTTTAAGATTCTATGTGACCAACGATAGTGATCATCAAAGAGGTAAAAGAAATTGTCAGATAATAGCTTTAAATTATCGGAGGATAAATTAGGTTTAGCTCTAGATTTGCCAGTCTTATCTGGCACTCTAGGACCTTCTGTAATAGATGTAAGAAAATTATATTCGCAAACTGGACATTTTACTTATGATCCAGGTTTTACAGCGACAGGTTCTTGTGCATCAGCAATAACTTATATTGATGGAGAGCAAGGAATACTTTTGCATAGAGGGTATCCAATAGAAGAATTAGCAGAAAAAAGTGATTTTTTAGAAGTCTCTTATCTCCTACTCAATGGTGAGTTACCAAGCTTACAAGAGAAACAGAAGTTCGAATATACAATTACACACCACACAATGGTTCATGAGCAAATAAATTATCTATATAGAGGTTTCCGAAGGGATGCCCATCCAATGGCTGTAATGATTGGTGTTGTAGGGGCCTTAGCTGCATTTTATCATGATGCTACTGATATTCAGGATCCTTATCACCGAATGATTGCCTCTCATAGATTATTAGCAAAAATGCCTACAATAGCAGCTATGGCATACAAATATAATGTTGGTCAGCCTTTTGTGTATCCACGTAATGATTTAACATATTCAGAAAATTTTCTTCATATGATGTTTGCAGTTCCCTGTGAAGACTATGAGATTAATCCAGTACAAGCTAGGGCAATGGATCAAATTTTGATATTGCACGCCGATCATGAACAAAATGCTTCTACATCGACAGTTAGACTCGCTGGATCATCTGGTGCTAATCCATACGCATGTATTGCAGCAGGTATTGCTACACTTTGGGGGCCAGCACACGGTGGAGCAAATGAAGCAGTTGTTCAGATGTTAGAGGAGATAGGAAGCAAAGATCAAATTGCTACTTTTGTTAAAAAAGCTAAAGATAAGGACGATCCATTTCGCCTTATGGGTTTTGGCCATCGTGTTTACAAAAATTATGATCCAAGAGCGAAGGTTATGCGACAAACTTGTCATCAGGTATTAGATGATCTTGGAATCGATAATGCGATGTTAGACATAGCTATGGAGCTTGAGCGTATTGCTTTGGAGGATGACTATTTTGTTGAGAGGAAATTATACCCAAATGTAGACTTTTATTCGGGTTTAATATTAAGTGCAATGGGAATTCCTACACATCTTTTTACAGTTATTTTTGCCATAGCAAGGACTGTTGGATGGGTAGCACAGTGGAAGGAAATGATTGAAGATCCTGAGCAAAAGATTGGACGTCCTCGTCAGTTATATACTGGATCTCCTTCAAGGCCTTATACACCTCTAGATCAACGAAAGTAAATACTATCTGCTATTGATGATTATAGAAAGAGCGTGCTATTTAGCTTCTTTGTATAAGCTCGATTTTGTATCCATCAGGGTCTTCAATGAATGCTATTACTCTTGTCCCACCTTTCATAGGCCCTGCTGGTCTTGGGATTTTGACACCCTCTATAGAAAGTTTTTCACATACTTTATAAGCATCTTCTACACTAATTGCTATGTGTCCAAATCCATCACCATGTTCATAAGGATCGTCTTGATCCCAGTTATGCGTTAATTCAATAACAGTATGATTTTCTTCATCTCCATACCCGACAAAAGCAAGTGTAAATTTGCCTGTAGGATAGTCATTTTTTCTAAGTAAATTCATTCCTAATAACTCTGTATAAAACTTCAAAGATAGGTCTAAATCTTTAACGCGGATCATAGTATGTAAGAGTCTAGAGTTTTTTAGAATATCTTGGGAAGTTACACTCATTTGATTTTTCCTTTTTATCATAACAGAACTAATAGTTATTTAACTTAGATTAAATTTATCTTTTTTAAAATTGCAGATGCTGCTTGATTACTTGGGCTATCTTTATTTTCAGTCGTTAATAAATCAGGAATTTTTTTCCATTCATTTATTTGAAGGTCTCTTGAAGGACTATCAATTATCAAACTCCATAAAGAATCTGTAATGTTTTTAGGAGTAGCATTTTCTTGCAGAAGCTCAGTTGCTACACTCTTTCCTAGGAGAATATTACCTAAAGAAATATTTTTTAATTTTATTATTCTTTTTGCTATAGCAGCAGTTATTGGGTTTGCTCGATATACAACTATCATAGGTAGGCCGGCTATGGCCAATTCTAGAGTCACAGTACCAGATACTGCCAGTGCTGCTCTGCTAATTTTAAATGCTGTATATTTTTGTTCTTCACCACTTAAAATATGAACTGGAATAGACCAATTCTGAATTTGTTTTTGTATATATTCTTTTCTTAAATTATCGGCTATAGGGAGGAGAAAGACAATTTTTTTATTTTTTACCGCCAAAGGTCTAAGAGCTTTTTCAAATAAAGATATATGACGTTTTATTTCTGTTTTTCGGCTTCCAGGTAAGATTGTAATATAAATATTGTCTTCCTTGAAGTCTATATCTCTTAGTAGAACCCTAGGATCAATATTTTTAATATTTTTTTTAGCAAGTGGGTGGCCAACGAAGGTTGTTTCTAAACCTACTTTTTCAAAATATGTTGGCTCAAATGGAAATAAAACAAGCAATAAATCTAGAAATTTAGAAATTTTTTCTGCACGTTTTGGTCTATAAGCCCATACCGTTGGAGCTACATAGTGAATAATGTATATATTGGGATCTTTTATTGATTTACCTACTCGAAAATTAAATTCTGGAGAGTCTATGGTTATAACACATCTTGGTTTATTTTTATTAATATCTTTCTTAACCTGTGTTAATCTTTTAAATATAAGTGGTAAGTGAGGAAGTATTTCAATGAAACCCATAAGGCTTATATCTTCCATTGGAAAGAGACTTTTAAGCCCCGCTGCTTTCATTCTTGATCCACCAACTCCTGCAAATCTGATTTTTCCATCTGTTAATTTAATTAAAGAACACATCAGGTTAGCTCCCAATAAATCTCCAGAGGGTTCCCCCGCAATAATATAAATTAAAGGTAATTCTTTTGTATTTTTGATTATGTTCACTATTGGGTTTGTCCGTAAATAAAGAGTCCTAAAGAATTTGCCTCATTAATCACAGAATCATAATCAATAATTAGTGTGCTATTTGCAACTACAGCAATTCCACTAAGTCCACTTTCAAAAGATATTTTTACTGTGTTCACTCCGATAGTCGGCAAGTCTGCTCTAGGATCCTGATTTGGTTTTTTAACCTTTACTAATACTCCAGGCGAACCTTCTTTTAGAAGTTTCCTACATCGTTGAATTAATGAATCGGTTCCTTCTGCTGCTTCCACTCCAATTACAACATTTTCTTGAATAATTACAGATTGACCTATATCTAGACTACCTAGAGTCTGTGCAACCTCAATTCCTAAACTAATGTTATCTAATGCAACTTGGTTAGGTGCATGCTTTCCCATAACTCCAACTTTTGCTAATGATCCTTTTCCCAGTATTTCATCAGCTCCAATTACTTTAAAACCTTCTAATTCAAGCTCTTTAACTAAAATCCTTAGAAGTGCGTCATCTCCTTGATTTTTTGATCTCGCGAATCTTGCTAATAATTTTATTGCTCTTAGGTCAAGTTTGAGTTTGCTCAAAGATGGCCTCTTAACGGGGCCTGCCATAACAACTTCAGTACAATTAGATTTTTTAAGTGCATTAATAGTTTTTCCCAAACTTCCAATTGGTATAAGTGAAAAGTCCTCACCATAATAATCAGAAGGTTTTGCTTCACCTTCTAATAGTATTATAAAATATGGTTTTGAAGATTCACGGCATGAATCAATAAGACGTAGGGGGAGTAACCCACTACCTGCAATAATTCCTATTTTACTCTGCACTTTCACCGCGCGGCTGGCATATTGCTCTACTACTGTCAGATTGGATAAAATTTACAATATCCATAACTGGTTCATTTCCGCTGTATAATTCAGTTACATCTGTAACACGTTCTGTCATAGTACCTTCATTAGCAAATAAAAGTCTAAACGCACGTCTTAAATCATGAATTGTTTCTCTGTCGAATCCCCGACGTTTTAGGCCTACTAAATTTAAACCGGCAAGCTTACCATGTGCACCAGTAACAGATCCATATGGAATAACGTCATCTCTTACTCCAGTAACTCCTCCAATAATAGCATGTCTACCGATGCGAACAAATTGATGAACAGCAGATAATCCACCTAAAATAACCCAATCATTTATTTTTACATGTCCTGCTAATGTTGCATTATTAGCCATTACTACATTATTGCCAATTATGCAGTCATGGGCTACGTGAGTTGCAACCATAAAAAGGCATTTATCTCCGATCTGGGTAGTTAGTCCTCCACCTTCTGTGCCTGGATTCATAGTTACATGTTCACGTATAATGTTATCCTCTCCTATTTTCAGTTTTGATATTTCACCCTTATATTTTAAATCTTGGGGTGGTGTCCCTATCGAGGCAAAAGGATATATTTTTGTTCGGCTACCTATGTCAGTATGACCATCAATAAATATATGAGATATTAATTCAACGCTATTCCCTATCTTGACATCATCCCCTATTACACAATAGGGGCCAATTATTACATCTTTTCCTATGGTAGCTTTCTCTGAAACTACTGCAGTTCTATGAATTCTAGTCATGTGTCTTCCAATATCATTGCTGAATAAGTGGCTTCAGCAACTGACTTATTATCAACTGTTGCCGTTGCTTCAAATTTCCATACATTTCTTCTACGATGTTTTTTTGAGACATGAATTTGAATTTGATCCCCAGGAAAAACTGGCTTTCTAAATCTACAATTTTCTACACTCATAAAATAAACTAATTTACCTGCCATCTCAGGCCCAAGAGAAGCAACTACTAAAACAGCTGCAGTTTGAGCCATTGATTCAATAATTAAGACCCCGGGCATTACAGGTCGTTTTGGGAAATGCCCTTGGAAATGATTTTCATTGATAGTTACATTTTTTATTCCTATAGCAGATTCATCGCGTTTTACTTTAATTACCTTATCGACCAAAAGAAATGGATACCTGTGAGGTATTGCTTCAAGTATTTTTTCTATATCATAGGTGTCATATTCGTCATGTAATAAAATTTTAGTCATCGAAATTACTTTCCACCCTTAGATTTAATTAAACTTGCAAGAATATTTGTTTGTCTATGCCATTCTTTAATTGGAACTGCTGGTGTTCCACCGTAAGTTAAACCAGGAGGAATATCTTTAATTACCCCTGATTGTCCGGCAACTTTAACTCCATCCCCTATTTTGATATGTCCAGAAATACCTACTTGTCCACCTATAAAGACAAAATCACCAATTTCTGCACTACCAGCAAGACCTGATTGTGATGCCATAATACATCCACGTCCTAGTTTTGCATTATGGCCAATTTGTACTAAGTTATCCAGCCAAGTTCCCTGGCCTACTATTGTATTTGGACCTGAACCTCTATCTATGGTTGTGTTAGCACCTATCTCACAATCATTATGTATTACAACTTTTCCTAATTGAGGAACTTTTGTATGCCCTGTTATACTTGGTGCAAAACCAAATCCTTCTTGACCTATTCTTGCACCTGGATAAATTTTGACACGTTTTCCTATAGAACAGTGAGATAAGCTTGAATTTGCACCAATGACACAATCATCCCCTATTGAGACAGCAGCACTGATTACAGCATTAGATTCTACGTGACAATATGAACCTATAATGACATTACTATTGATAACTGCTCCAGCCTCAATTCTGCATCCCTCTCCTATTTGTACATTATCTGCGATGTGGGCATATTGAGAAATATATGGTTCTGGGCGGATTGTAGGATAAAAAGCCTCAGCGGCTAAAGCATAAGATTTGTAGGGGTCTTCAGTGATTAATAGCGATAAATTCTTTGGGGCATGTTTTATCTGTGAAGGATGTATTATACAAGCACCTGCTTTTGTATTTTTAAAAGCAGATCTATATTTTGGATTATCCAAGAAGCTTAGATCATTTGACTCAGCTTTATCTAATGGAGCAACGTCATAAATTACTTTATTTGGTTCTGATTTCTCATATAGTTTAGCATCTACAAGCTGAGCAATATGATTTAAATCAAAGGGTCCAGCTAAATTATAAAATTTTTCATCAGCCATAAGTAGATCAGTCTTCTGGAAAATCTAGTTCAACTCTAGGAAGCTTATCGTTAAGCATAGTTAATGCTTCCTTTGTCAATAAAAGTGTAACCTCCCCATACAAAACCTGCGAGGCAGGTATAACTAGAGATATTCCACGTTCTTGAGCAATTATAGCTATTATGCTTGCTAATTCTTTTTGTACCTGTCTGACGCCGTCAGCATATGTTTGATCCAGTATACGGCGACGTTCTCTTACGTAACGCTTATGTGCTGTAACTTGACTATCAAATTCTTGTTTTTTCTTAGCAAAAGAATCTGGTGTAAGAAGAGACTTTTGACGAAGAATTTCTTTTTCAAGCTCCCTGAGTCTATTTTCTTCTTTAATTACAATGGACTCATATAAATCTCTTTTCTCTTCAACTTGGGTTTGGATTGATTGAGCTGCTAATGCTTGTTGCATTATTAGTTGAACCTCAACAACCCCAATAGTTGTTTCCTTTGCATCGGATTTATTTAATGTAGAAAACATAAAACATGAAATAATTCCAATACTAATTACTGTGCGAATAAGCAGACTAATCATTATTAAAACCTCGTACCAAAGCTAAAACGAAAACCTTCTGTCTCATCAAAATCCTTTTTTATAATTGCTTCTGCAAAATCAATTCGAATAGGTCCTAATGGTGAGCGATAACTGAATCCAATACCTAGAGAAAGTCGTGGTTCACCAGAATCCCCAATATTTACTCCGGTTTCATCTACAGAGGTTAGTGCTCCAACATCAGAAAATACTGAACCGCTGATTGGAAAATCTTTACTTATATTAATGGGGAAAGATAAATCAGCTGTACCACTGTAGAAGAAATTCCCCCCCAATGCATCATCTGTTAATAGGTCTCTTGGGCCTACACCTCCTGGTTCAAATCCTCTAAGTGATTGACCGCCCAGTAAAAACCTATTGTTAACCCTAATATCTTGCCCTATACCAACAATGTGTCCATTCTTTAACTGTGCAGTTGCAACTAATCCATTACCAAGTGGGTAATGATAAGAATAATCAAAAGTGTTTTTTAAATGTTTTACACTGCCACCTATACCTGCGAGTTCTTGACCGAAGCGAATAATATATCCACTGGATGGATCTAATCGACTATCTCTTAAATCATAAGAAAGGGTGTGTCCTATAGCTGAGGTGGTTGTTTTGCCCTCTTGATCCCTTATGAAACGTGAAGCTGTATTACTAACATCGCTTATAACATCACGTCTCAGAGTGTAGCGAACAGTATGACGAAAATTATCAGAAATTACGTAACCAATTCTGGTATTAAATCCCAAACTCTTCATGTCAAAAGAACTTACATCTTGTTGATCTGATGTTTTCCTAAATAAATCTATTCCTGTTAACAAATTTTTGCCGAGGAAATATGGTTCAGTAAAACTCAAATCTAACTCTTGGGTTCTTACAGAAATTGTTGTGTTAAGTCTTAAAGATTGCCCACGTCCTAATAAATTTCGTTCTACAATTCCAATATCACCAAGAACACCATCTTGAGATGATAATCCTGCTCCAAAGCTCAACTCTCCGGTAGACTTTTCTTGTACAGATACAGTTATTATAGATTTATCTTTTTCATCTCCAGTAGAGGTCGCAATGTCCACCTTTTCAAAAAAACCAAGATTCTGCAATTGTTGTTTTGAACGTTTAATTTTTGCTGAATTAAAAGCATCACCCTCAACTATTTGAAATTCTCGTCTAAGTACTCTGTCAAGAGTTCTAGTATTACCTGTAATATCTATCCTTTGCACATAAACTCTTGGTCCTTCATCGATTTGATATGTTATTTCTATATCCATATCTTCTCTGTTACGGCTGACAATTGGTTTGATGTCTACAAAGGCATAGCCAAGATTACCAGCGGAGTCTGTAAGTGACTGTATGGTATCTTCAACTTTGTCGGCATTATACCATTCTCCGGGTGTTGTAGTGATTAAAGTAGTTAAATTCTCAGCGTTTAGATCTGTAAGTCTGCTATCTATAGTGATTTTACCAAAACGATATCTTTTGCCTTCATCAATACTAAAAGTGATAAGAAAGTTTTTTCTTTTAGGGCCCAGTTCTGCTATTGTTGATTTTACTCTGAAATCAGCGTATCCGTTTTTTAAGTAATATTTTCTTAACAGTTCTTGATCAAATGCTAATCTATCTGGGTCATATGTGTCATCAGATGAGAAAAAACGATACCAAGCTGACTCAGATGTAATTATTTCATCCCTTAAAGCTCGATCTGAAAAACGTTTGTTGCCTATAAAATTAATTTTATGAATACCTGTACTGTCACCTTCACGTATTTCAAATATCAAATCAACTCGATTTTGTGTCAGTTGGATTACCTTTGGTTCTACTTTAGCACCAAACCTCCCACTTCTTCTGTAAATTTCTAGAATTCTTTGTGCGTCTGTTTGAACCCTAGTTCTTGTATAGACTACTCGGGGTCTTAATTGAACTTCTGAATTAAGTGTTTCATCGTCAATACGCTCATTGCCTTCAAAAGCCACACGATTAATTATTGGATTTTCTATTACTTCTATTACAAGGGTTCCTTGAACTTGCTTAATTAGTACGTCCGCAAATAAACCTGTTGCAAACAATTCTTTTAATGCACGATTGCTTAATTCAGGTTTTAAATCTTGTCCTAGTTCAATAGGAAGATACGTTCTGATTGTGTCAGTTTCTATTCTTTCATTTCCTATAATCTCTATTTTTTCAATAAGAGATGCAGCCATTGAGCCTGAGGTGTATAAAGTAAAAATGCAAATAGTTAAGGCTAAATTTATAAATAAATTGCGAATTGGGTGTTTCGCACAAGAAAGCCTAGATTTACGCAACGGATGCGCTTGTTTTTGATTACCAGCCCAGACGAATAACATCTTTAGTGGTTACCCAAATCATCAAAATAATTACTAATAGAAATCCAAAACGAAGCCCATATTCTTGAAATTTAGGCTTCAAAGGTTTTCCTCTAATTGCTTCAAAAATATAAAATATTAAGTGTCCTCCGTCTAACATTGGCACAGGGAATAAATTAATTAATCCTAAATTTATAGATAAAACTGCCATAAAGAACAATACAGTTACAAAACCCTGTTGGGCTACTTGCCCACTCATTTCAGCTATACGAATTGGCCCTCCAAGTTCCTCGGTAGATCTACTGCCTCCAATCATTTGACCAATTGCTTTAAGTGTTGCCCATGTCATAAATGCTGTTTCTTCTATTGCAGCCCATATAGCACCTCCAGCATTATGAGTTTTAAAATCAACACCAGACTTGATTATTCCGATTTGGCCTATTCTATGAATTGTACCAAATTGATCCTTATGCTCTATTAGTTCTGGTTTTATATCTATATCTTTTTTAAGACCCAATCGATCAATTTGGAAAGTCATATTAATATTTGGACTTTGTGTAACCAAATATTGAAGATCCTCAAACCTATCTATTGCGTTACCATTGACAGCTAATATCTTATCACCTGGTAATAGACCTGCTATCTCAGCAGGACTGCCTTGCTTTACCTCATTTACTTCTGCCGGTGTATACCTCTGCCCGACAGTACCAAAGAGAATTGCAAATAGTATAATTGCAAATAAGAAATTTGCTGCTGGGCCTCCTAAAACTATTGCAGCTCTTTGTCCAACACGCTTATGGTGGAAAGAATATAATTTTTCATCCGGGCTAATGTTATCTATTTGTTTGTCAGGTCCACTCGCTACGTTAGCATCACCAAAAAATTTTACATATCCTCCTAGAGGCAAAAGACTAAACTTCCAACGTGTTCCATGACGGTCATTAATGCCAAATATTTCTGGCCCAAATCCTATTGAAAATACTTCAACGCGTACTTTATTAATCCGGGCAACTATATAATGACCCATCTCGTGTGCAAACACGATTACAGCTAAGATGACCAGAAATGGCCAAACGTAATCCCAGATATTTCCTATGGTTTCCATCTTTAAGGCAGCGATCAAATAATTCCGTATGACTTAGATAGTCAACGTTGATAGTCAACGTTCGTAAAAAAAAAGTTATATACCCGTAATTTTAAGCACAGCTTTATAGCAATGCAAGTTTGGCAAAGGGGCTGTAACTAATTGTAACTAATTGTGATTATTACTTTATATAGAAATTTTCCCTTGTAGCCAAAATTTTTATTATATTTTTTTATAAATACCTTGTATATCACCATGAAAGTGGTTTTTCACCTATAATCCACATTGCTGGTGCACAAATTAAGACAGCAAACACTAAACTATCCATTCTATCCATAATACCACCGTGTCCTGGTATCAAGTTGCTGGTATCTTTTATACCTATTTTCCTTTTGAATGCTGACTCAATCAGGTCACCTATTTGTGCTATAATTGAAATTACAAAACCTAAAATGGCTAGAGTTATTATGTTATTATCTTTATTTATTAAACCTGTTCTAGTTGTTATAAAAAACCATAAAATTGAGAAGATTACGGTAAATATAACACCGCCAAGTGCACCAGAAATTGTTTTTTTAGGACTTATGGATGGTAATAATTTAGGTCCACCTATAAGACGTCCTAAACCATAAGAAGCTATATCATTTATCCATACTGCCAGACATAGCCAAAATACAAAAACTAGACCATCTGGAGTGTTCCTTAACCATGGACCTATGGTCGCAAAAATTATTGATATTAAAATTATGGCTGAAAATACAAACAATTTAAAAGGCTTAATTTTTGGATTCATCGTATAATAAAATATTATTATTATGGTGCAACTAACTGCACCGAAGATGTATGCCCAAGGATCTGTATAACCTGTATGAGTAATTAAACTTGTTCCAAATATGCTGATCGCTGAAAAAAAATTTAGTAAAGTTTTTCCATTACTAGACAAAAGTTTTATAGCTTCTAATGCAATCAATGAACTTACAAAACAACAAAGTATAAGAAATGGATATTCGCCAAAATATATGCAAACAAGTACTAACAGTATAAGAGGTATGCTAGTTAAAACTCTTGTCTTTAAATTGTTATCCTGTGCCACCATACCTACGATCTCTTCGTTGGTATTCATGAATTATAGATTCCAAGCAATCTCTGTTGAAATCAGGCCATAAAGTTGGAGTGAAGGCGAATTCAGTATATGCTGATTGCCATAATAGAAAATTTGAGAGGCGCTGTTCTCCACTTGTGCGAATTAATAAATCAGGCTCTGGTATGTCAGATGTTTGAAGATAGTTTTTAAAAATCTCCTCGTTGATATCACTGGGTTTAATTATCCCATTTATCATATCGTGTCCAAGATCTTTAACTGCTTCAAGAATTTCTTGTTGTCCTCCATAGTTCAAGGCTACAGTTAAGGTTAGTCGTTTATTATTTTTAGTCTTATGCTCTGCATCTCTTAAAGTTGTTTGGACACTTTCATCCAATCGCTTTCTTTCACCTATGAAATTTAATTTTATTTTATTTGTAGAGATTTCATTAATTTCGTTTTTGACATAATTCTGCAATAAGGCCATCAAGTCAGAAACTTCACTAGATGGCCTTTTCCAGTTTTCTGATGAAAATGCATAAATAGTTAGGTAATTTATTTTTAAGTCTATGCATGCTTGTATTGTTGACCGAAGAGCTTCAGCTCCCTTTTGATGACCTGCTATTCGAGGCAAGCCTCTAGCTTTAGCCCACCTTCCATTACCATCCATGATTATTGCAATATGGTTTGGTATTTCTTTAGGTATCTGATTAATTGTGGCGGTGGCAGGATCCATATTAAACCTGTATAATTTCGGCTTCCTTAGTGCTAAGAAGCTCATTTACCTGATTAATGGAACTGTCTGTAAGTTTTTGAATTTTATCTGCAATAGATCTTGATTCGTCTTCACCTATACCACCAGACTTCTCATCTTTCTTTAATTTATCTATTCCATCACGTCGAATATTTCTTATGGCTATTCTGGATTCTTCAGTATACTTTGCCGCAACTTTAGCTAATTCTATCCGTCTTTCCTCATTAAGTTCAGGTATTGGAATTCTAAGTATCTGTCCATCAATTATTGGGTTTAAACCCAAGTTTGCATTCTGAATTGCTTTTTCCACAGTTTGAATCTGAGATTGGTCCCAAACTTGAACATTTAACATTCTTACTTCTGGAGCACTGATTGTGGCAACTTGATTAATTGGCAATTCAGATCCATAAGCTTCTACAGTAATTGGTTCTAAAAGGCTTGCAGTAGCACGACCTGTTCGAAGGCCTTGAAATTCTTTTTTAAGAACATCTATTGAACTGTTCATTCTTCTTTCTAGGTCATTGAGTAAATTTTCATTCATGGTAGTCACTATCCATCATTAATGAGCGTGAAGTCTCCTTCACCATTGAATATACGCCCAAGTCCACCCATTTCTAAAATAGAAAATACTACAATAGGGATATTATTTTCTCGAGCTAAAGATATTGCAGATGCATCCATTACCTTAAGGTCTTTTGATAGTACGTCTAGGTATTTAAGGTTTTTAAATTTTTTTGCATCTGGATTTGCCTCGGGGTCAGAAGAGTATACTCCATCAACTTTTGTAGCTTTAAATAAAGCATCACAACCCATTTCGGCTGCTCTAAGAGCAGCTGCTGTATCAGTTGTGAAATAAGGATTGCCAGTGCCAGCCGCAAAAATAACAAGACGTTCCCGTTCCATGTGCCTTACAGCTCTTCGTCTTATATAAGGTTCACATATTGTTTCCATCGGAATAGCTGATAAAACCCTTGTTGTCACTCCAATTTCCTCTAATGCATGTTGCATTGCTAAAGCATTCATTACCGTTGCAAGCATCCCTATATAGTCTGCACTTGCTCGTTCCATCCCTGCAGCTGCACCTGAAATTCCACGGTATATATTCCCTCCGCCTACAACTATTGATATTTCTATACCTTTTTGGTGAATTTCTAAAATATCTTGTGCTATGCGCTTAACTGTTCCTGGATCTATCCCATAGGGGGCATTACCCATGAGTGATTCTCCAGAAACTTTAAGCAAAATACGGCGAAATTTTAATGCTGATGACATTTATTCACCTGATATAGAATATGTGTTAAGCCAAGAGTGGCATTTTTTACTGAATATATTGCCCTACTTTGTAATATATATATTTTCGGGTCGATATTAAGTAAGTCTAAGAATTTAGTGTTTGGGCTACTTCACTAGCAAAATCTGTTGTCTCTTTTTCAATTCCTTCTCCGAGAGCAAACCTAACAAATTTAGTTATTATTACATTACTCCCAATATCAGTAGAGAGATTATCAAGAACTTTTGAGACTTTTGTCTCTCCATCTATAACCCAAGTTTGATCTAACAAGACAACTTCTTCGTAATATTTTCTTAGTCGGCCTTCTACCATTTTTTCGATTATATCTCTAGGCTTACCAGATTGTTCTGCCTGATCCATAAGAATTTGTCTTTCTCTTTGTATTTTTTCTTGAGATAAATTATCTATGGAGACTGCTAATGGATTTGATGCTGCTATATGCATAGCTAACTGGCGCCCAAATTCAACAAGTTGATCTTTATTCCCTGATGATTCAAGTCCTACTAACACACCAATGCGTCCTAGTCCGGGGGCTATTGCTGAATGGATATATTCACCAATTACGCCTTCATTTACTTTAATGGTAGAACATCTTCTGAGGGTAATATTTTCACCTATAGTTGCGATTAGATGGGTGATTTGCTCATTGATATTTCTATCTGAATCTGGGTAGTTAGTTTTTGCAACTTTATTTATGTCACCATCAAGACTTAGTGAAATTGATGCTACATTAGCAACTGTTTCCTGAAATTCAGTATTTCTTGCAACAAAATCTGTTTCTGTATTTATTTCCACTAGGGCCGCTTCTAAGCCCTCTGACTTAAGTCCAATTAGTCCTTCAGCGGCAACTCTACCAGATTTCTTTTCTGCAGCAGAAAGCCCTTTCTTCCTCAGCCAGTCAACTGCTGAATCCATATCACCATTTGTGGCGCTCAATGCTTTTTTGCAATCCATCATACCAGCGCCAGTTTTTTCCCTTAGTTCTTTAACTAAACCCGCTGTTATATTAGACATTATTTACCTCTTAAGCTTTATATATCTTTGCTAAAACATATATTATATTTTGATTTCTCTGAAAAAAAATTTAATTTTGCAATTAAAAATTCTATTCCTTCTCAAGTTCGTCATTATGATTTTCTAGAGTATCTACTTTTGATAATATAGTTTTTTCAGATTTAGAAGTTTCATTTTTTATTTCTTCTTTAGGGTCAGTTGAAACTTCTTCTTTAGGGTCAGTTGAAACTTCTTCTTTAGGGTCAGTTGAAACTTCTTCTTT
>PBVE01000012.1 GCA_002728135.1 Rhodospirillaceae bacterium | reverse complement strand
GCGGACTGTCGGTGCTGGTGTAGTGGCTAAGATTTTTGCTTAGGCATTTGGGAATAACTGCCTCAGAAAGGGCTAAATAATGGCAATTGAAAGCCAAAATATTAGAATAAGGCTAAAAGCATTTGATCATCGAGTCTTAGATGTATCAACGAATGAGATCGTAAATACAGCTAGACGTACCGGTGCTCAATTACGCGGACCTATTCCATTGCCTACAAGAATAGAGCGCTTCACAGTCAATAGATCACCTCATGTAGATAAAAAATCACGTGAGCAATTTGAAATTAGGATTCACAAAAGACTTTTAGATATAGTTGACCCAACTCCCCAGACAGTTGATGCTTTAATGAAGCTTGATCTTGCTGCTGGCGTGGATGTTGAGATCAGGTTGTGAGGCTGGGGGAGGTAAAGCATGACAACTTCAACTCAACGTCGCACAGGCTTAATAGCTGAGAAAATCGGGATGACTAGTGTTTTTAATGATTCTGGTAAACATATTCCCGTGACTGTCTTAAGGGTAGAAGATTGTTATGTTCTGGGGCAAAGGACTATAGAAAAGGATGGTTATATTGCTTTGCAATTAGGTGCAAAAAAAGCAAAAGTAAAAAATGTTAGCAAACCAATCCGTGGTCATTTTTCTAAGATACAAATTGAACCTATGCGTTATATCACAGAATTCCGCGTATCTGAAGATGCTATACTTGATATCGGGGCACAACTCTCGGTTGAACATTTTGTGTCTGGACAGAAGGTTGATGTAACAGGTACTTCAATCGGTAAGGGTTTCGCAGGCGCCATGAAAAGGCATAACTTTGGTGGCCTTAGAGCAAGTCATGGTGTTTCAATATCTCATCGTTCACATGGTTCTACTGGAAACAGTCAAGATCCAGGTAAAGTTTTTAAGGGTAAAAAAATGGCAGGACATATGGGTGCTGCAAGAGTTACAACACAGAATCTTGAGGTGGTGTCGACGGATTATGATGAGGGGGTAATTTTGATTAAAGGGTCTATACCAGGGCCCGATGGTGGCGTTGTCCTTGTTTCTGATTGTAAGAAAAAAACTTTGCCACAGGATGCTCCTTTCCCAGCGGGACTTATTAATATAAGTTCTGAGGAAGATAATATAAATCAAGATGAGACTTCTCATGAAGCTCCAGTTGATATTCCTGAAAACTTGGATTCTAGGCTAGAAGAAAAATCGGATGCTGCTGATAAAGAGGAGCAATCCTGATGAAAATTAACATTACAAACTTAGATTCTGTTGAAGTTGGTGAAATAGAACTAAAAGATGAGGTTTTTGGCACGGATATAAGAGCAGATTTGATGCATCGATATGTGCAGTGGCAGTTGGCAAAAAGGAGAGCTGGTACACATAAGGTAAAAGGACGAAGCGAAATCCGTGGCACTACAGCAAAGATGTATAAACAAAAAGGAACTGGAAGGGCAAGGCACGGTACTTCTAAAGTGAGTCAATTTAGGGGCGGGGGGGTAACCTTTGGCCCAGTCTCAAGAGATCATGGACATAAATTGCCAAAAAAAGTTAGGAAACGTGCTCTTTGCTGTGCTCTTTCTTCAAAGAAAGCGGATGGAAAGTTATTTGTAATAGACTCTATAAATATTCAAGATGCGAAAACTAAAGTTTTAGCTGAAAAATTCAGCAAATTAGGATGGGAATCTGTATTAATAATCAGTGGTAGTGAAATTGATGTGAATTTCCAAAAAGCCGCAAAAAATATTCCGGGTATTTATGTCATTGGTCAGCAGGGTGCTAATGTATATGACATTCTGCGTCGGGAAACTTTAATTCTCACACGGGAAGCCGTTGAGCAGTTGGAGGCTCGTTTAACATGAGTGATGTTAGGAAAAAGGGGCGCTGGTATGATATTATCAGGAGCCCTGTGGTAACGGAGAAGGCAACACAAGGTGCTGAGAATAATCAAGTAACTTTTAAAGTCTCTCGTGATGCAACAAAACCAGAAATCAAGGCTGCAGTTGAGGGGCTTTTTGGTGTGAAGGTAGAATCTGTCAACACTATTAATGTGCATGGAAAGGTAAAGATGTTTCGAGGGCGTCGAGGTCAGCGTGCTGACTGGAAAAAAGCCATTGTTCGTATATCTGAAGGCCAGCACATAGACGTAATGACGGGAGTTTAATGCAATGGCACTTAAAACTTTTAATCCTAGAACACCAGGTCAACGTCAATTAGTTTTAGTTGATCGCTCAAACCTCTGGAAGGGAAGCCCTGTTAAGGAACTTACAGAGGGACTTAACAAGAATGGAGGGCGAAATAACGTCGGAAGGGTAACCGTTCGTCGAAGAGGTGGTGGTCATAAACGCCGGTACAGGTTGGTTGATTTTAAGCGATTAAAATTCAATATTTCTGCAACGGTATCTAGAATAGAATATGATCCTAATCGTTCAGCATATATTGCATTAATCAAATATGAGGATGGCTCTTTATCATATATCTTGGCACCACAAAGATTAACTGAAGGTGATGTAGTTGTTTCTGGAGATAAGGTAGACATTAAGCCTGGAAACTCAATGCCAATGAAAAATATTCCTGTTGGTACTATCATCCATAATGTTGAGCTCAAACCAGGGAAAGGCGGGCAAATTGCAAGAGCAGCAGGGTCTTATGTGCAGCTTGTAGGTAAGGACCAGGGTTATGCATTACTTAGACTTACATCTGGCGAACAACGTATGGTCAGAGCTGATTGTATGGCAACGATCGGTGCTGTTTCAAACCCAGACCATCAGAATCAGAACATGGGCAAGGCGGGTAGAGCTCGTTGGAAAGGGATCCGCCCCAGTGTTCGTGGTGTTGCAATGAATCCTGTTGATCATCCTCATGGTGGTGGTGAGGGTAGAACATCAGGTGGCAGACATCCCGTTTCACCTTGGGGGAAACCAACAAAGGGTAAACGTACGCGTAACAATAAAAAAACCGACAAATATATTCTGCGTCGGAGAAAACCTTAGCGTTAGGACTGGAGAGTAAATATGGCAAGATCCGTTTGGAAAGGTCCTTTTGTTGATGGCTATTTGCTTAAAAAAGCAGAAGATGCCAGAGCGAGTGGCCGTAAAGATGTGATCAGAACTTGGTCGCGGAGATCAACTATATTACCTCAATTTGTTGGCCTTACATTTGGAGTATATAATGGACGCAAATTTGTTCCTGTACTCATTAACGAGAATATGATTGGTCATAAACTTGGTGAGTTCTCCCCAACACGAACATATTATGGTCACACGGCCGATAAGAAAGCAAAGAGAGGTTAGCTTATGGGAAAAAAACCAAGAGTTAGAAGCCTCGAGAAAAATGAGGCGATGGCAAGAACCCGTAATCTTCGTATAAGTCCTAGGAAGCTAAATTTGGTAGCGGAATCTATTCGTGGCCTTAGGGCTGAGCAGGCAATAGCTGCACTAGAGTTTTCAACAAGACGAATTTCTGGTAAAGTAAAAAAATGTTTACAGTCTGCTATTGCAAATGCAGAAAACAATCATGAGCTAGATGTTGATCAGTTAGTTGTGTCAGAAGCTAGTGTAGGCAAGGGAGTTGTAATGAAACGTTTTAGACCAAGAGCAAGAGGTCGTGCTGGTCGCATCAAGAAACCCTTTGCACATATTAAAATTGTCGTTAGTGAACGACACGAGGAGGCATAATGGGTCAGAAAGTTAATCCTATTGGTCTTCGTCTCGGTATAAACCGAACTTGGGATTCAAGATGGTATGCTGGAGAGGATTACTCAAGTTTACTTCATGAAGATCTGCAAATTAGAACACACCTTACTAAGAAGTTAGCCCAAGCAGGTGTAAGTCGTATAGTAATTGAAAGACCAGCTAAAAAAGCCCGTGTTTCAATATACACAGCACGTCCAGGTATTGTAATAGGGCGAAAAGGGGCTGATATAGAGAAGTTGCGTAATGAAATAAACGGTATGACAGAAAGTGAAGTCCATCTAAATATTGTTGAAATTAGAAAGCCTGAAATTGATGCAAAGCTTGTAGCCGAAAATATAGCTCAGCAACTCGTTAGACGAGTTGCATTCCGACGTGCAATGAAGAGAGCCGTCCAGTCAGCTATGAGGCTTGGAGCTGAAGGTATTAGGATTAATTGTAGTGGTCGGTTGGGTGGTGCTGAAATAGCTCGTACAGAGTGGTACCGCGAGGGTCGTGTGCCACTACATACACTCCGTGCAGACGTTGATTTTGGTTCAGCTACCGCACAAACTGCTTATGGTTGTTGTGGGATAAAAGTATGGATTTTTAAAGGCGAAATTCTAGCACATGATCCTATGGCTCAAGATAAACGTGCAGCTGATAATACTGCAGTAAGATAAGGCTGGGATAAGTAATGCAACAACCAAAAAATACTAAATACAGGAAGGCTCATAAGGGTCGAATTCATGGAAAAGCAAAAGGAGGTTCTACTCTTAACTTTGGTGCTTATGGGCTTAAGGCTATAGCTCCAGGAAGGGTAACTGCACGAGAAATTGAAGCTGGTAGAAGGGCTATTACCCGACATATGAAAAGAGCTGGAAAGGTATGGATAAGGATATTTCCAGATGTTCCTGTCTCAACTAAGCCTGCAGAAGTTAGGATGGGTAAAGGTAAGGGTGCTCCGGAATATTGGGTATGTAGGGTTAAGCCAGGTAGGATGATGTTTGAAGTTGACGGAGTGTCACGCGAAGTGGCTGAAGAAGCTTTTAGATTAGCAGCTGCTAAACTTAGAGTTAAAACTAAAACAGTAACGCGAATGGGTGATGGAGGATAATCATTATGGAAATAGATGACATTCGCGCAAAAAGTGATGATGAACTTGGAGATGAGCTTGTTTCATTAAAGAAAGAAGCCTTTAATCTAAGATTTCAACAGGCAAGCGGGCAACTCGAAAATACTGCACGTATGCGTGAAGTCCGAAGAGATATAGCGAAAGTTAATACTATTATAAATGAGCGTCGACGTGGCGCAATAGCGTCAACTTGATAATGTATTTATAGGTTTAGGAGAAAAAATGCCAAGGCGCATAATGCAAGGTAGTGTGGTAAGTGCAAAAGCCGATAAAACAGCTATTGTACGAGTTGAACGGAGAGTAATGCATCCTCTTTACAAAAAAGTCATTCGTCGTAGCAAAAAGTATGCTGTGCATGATCCAAATAATTCATGTAAAGAAGGTGATACAGTTCGTATTCGCGAAGGTAGAAGAATATCAAAAAACAAGCGCTGGGAAGTAATTACAGAAGAAGGCGTAGGCGAGGCAGGTAAGTAAATGAAGGTTACCTTGAATAACATATTCTGTTTTGTGTTAAGCAAAAGGTTGGTCTAATGATCCAGATGCAAACAAACTTAGAAGTTGCTGATAACTCAGGAGCTAAGCGCGTACAATGCATTAAGGTTCTTGGGGGCTCTAAGAGGAAAACAGCAGGAGTTGGCGATTTAATCGTAGTGACAGTCAAGGACGCAATTCCTCGAGGTAGAGTTAAAAAAGGTGAGGTCCACCGTGCAGTAATAGTAAGAACCGCCAAAGAAATTCGAAGGGATGACGGTAGTGCTATTAGATTTGACGGCAATGCTGCTGTCCTTATTTCAGCACAGGGTGAACCTATAGGTACTAGGATTTTTGGGCCAGTAACAAGAGAATTAAGATTAAAAAAGTATATGAAAATTGTATCTTTAGCACCAGAAGTTCTTTAATGATTAGAAATAGATTATAAGGCATTTTTAAAATGGCAATGTGCAAAATTCAAAAGGATGACGAAGTAGTCGTTCTTGCAGGTCGGGACAAAGGTAAGAGAGGCAAGGTATTGCGAATAATACCCTCTGACCAAAGAGTAATTGTGCAAGGTGTGAACATGGTTAAGCGGCACCAAAGTGCCGACCAGAAAAATCCACAAGGCGGAATAGTGGAGAAAGAGGCTAGTATTCATATTTCTAATGTTGCTACAGTTGACCCAAAAACTGGAAAGTCATCTCGTGTTGGGTTTAAAATATTAGAAAAAGGTCAAAAAGTTAGGTTTGCCAAAAAGTCTGGTGAGGTCATAGATGTCTGAAAATATTAATAAACCACGTTTAAAAGAGCTCTATGATAATGAAATTCGCCAGGCATTAACGGAGGAATTTAAATACAAGAGCCCTATGCAGATCCCAAGATTGGAAAAAATTGTTTTGAATATGGGCGTAGGTGAAGCATCTCAAGATAAAAAACGTATGGATATTGCTATTAATGAGATGGCTCTTATAGCTGGACAGGCACCTGTTGTTACAAGTGCAAAAAAATCCATTGCTGGATTTAAAATAAGAGACGGGATGGCCATAGGCTGTAAAGTTACATTAAGGCGTGATCGTATGTATGAGTTTCTTGATAGATTGATATCTATAGCCTTGCCACGTGTGCGTGATTTCCGAGGCTTATCGAGAAAATCATTTGATGGTCGAGGAAACTATGCTCTAGGACTTAAGGAGCAAATAGTTTTTCCGGAAATTAATTATGATAATGTTGATAAGATTCGTGGTTTAGATATTGCAATTTGTACAAGTGCTGAAACTGATGATGAAGCAAAAGCACTACTTAAAGGTTTTCAACTGCCAATAGTAAATTGATTAGACTAGGAGAATGATTGATGGCCAAAAAGAGTGCCATAGAAAAAAATAAACATCGAAGAAAACTTGTTAAGCGTTATTCAGCAAAGCGAGAAAAGCTTAAAACTATTGTGAGTGATTCCACACAACCAGCTGATGCACGTTTCGATGCTCAATTAAAATTAGCAAAGCTACCACGTAACAGTGCCCCAAGCCGTGTGCGGAATAGATGTACCGTTAGTGGAAGATCAAGAGGCTATTACAGAAAGTTAGGACTTTCAAGGATAGCCCTCAGGGAGCTTGCTTCAAGTGGGCAAATACCTGGCATGGTTAAGTCAAGTTGGTAAAAGGAGTATTAGTCTATGTCAATGACTGATCCAATCGCAGATATGATAACCCGTATACGAAACGGACAGGGGGTAGGCAAGGGTATGGTTCTTAGTCCTGCTTCAACCCTACGTGCTGCTATACTCGATGTTTTAGAAGGTGAGGGTTATATTCGTGGCTATAAACAGACTGAAAACCAAGAAGGTAAAGCTCAGTTTGAAATTGAATTAAAATACAGTGAAGGAAAGCCAGTAATTAGAGAAATTATTCGTGTCTCTAAGCCTGGAAGGCGAGTTTATTCAAGTATGAAAGATTTGCCCAGAGTTTATAATGGTCTTGGAATATCTATTCTATCTACTTCTAGTGGTGTTATGTCGGACCTTCAAGCTCGCAAGAAAAATTTAGGCGGAGAAATTCTCTGCCAAGTATTTTAGAGGGAAGTTATGTCTAGAGTAGGTCAAAAAGAAATATCTGTACCAAGCGAAGTTGAAGTTACGCTTAACGGAACATCTTTAAGAGTAAAGGGAAAGCTTGGAGAATTAGAGACTGCTATCTTCCCAGATATTCTGGTGCAAATTGAAGAACAGAAAATAAGATTTGAGGCAAGGGAAAATACAAAAAGAGCTCGTGAATTATGGGGACTTTGCAGAGCAAATGTTCAAAATATGGTAAGTGGTGTATCTGAAGGCTTTACCAAACGATTAGAAATACAAGGGGTTGGATATCGTGCAGCTGTTCAGGGGAAAAATTTAAAGTTAGATTTAGGTTTTAGCCACCAGGTTACATTTCCAATTCCTGCGGGAATTAATATTGCTTGTGACAAGCCTACATCAATCTCAATCACGGGTTCAAACAAACAACATGTAGGGCAAGTTGCCGCAGAAATAAGGGCATTTCGTAAGCCTGAGCCATATAAAGGTAAAGGTATTCGCTATGAGGGCGAGTATGTTCGTCGTAAAGAAGGTAAAAAGAAGTAAAGAAAATATCATGAAACGGGAAACACTGTTTAATAGAAGGAAGAGACGTACACGTGCTAATTTACGGAAGAAATCCGATCAAAAACTGCGTGTGTCTGTATTCCGATCTAACAAACATATTTATGCTCAAATTATCGATGATAAGTTAGGGCGTACTATAGCAAGTGCGTCTAGTCTAGACAAAAGCTTATCAAAAAAATACCACACTGGGGGCAATAAAGAGGTTGCAACACAAGTTGGTAAACTCCTGGCAGAAAGAGCATTAGGGGCTGGATTATCTAAAGTTATTTTTGATAGGGGAGGTTATCGTTTTCACGGGCGAGTTAAAGCCCTAGCCGATGGGGCGCGTGAAGGCGGCCTGTCTTTCTAGAAAGGCTATTTTATGGCACGAGCAAATCAAAAAGGACGCGGAAATAGAGAGCGCGAAGAGTCAGAGTTTTCCGACAAACTTGTAAGCATCAATCGCGTTGCAAAAGTAGTTAAAGGTGGTCGACGATTTGGGTTTTCTGCCTTAGTTGTTGTAGGAGATAAACGCGGAAAAGTAGGTTACGGAACTGGGAAAGCTCGCGAAGTTCCTGAGGCAATACGAAAAGCAACGGAAAAAGCAAAGAGAAGCTTAATACGTGTTCCTTTAAGAGAAGGACGTACTTTACATCATGATATTGAAGGACGTTTTGGTGCAGGTAGAGTGGTTATGCGGTCAGCTCCACCGGGGACAGGTATTATCGCTGGTGGCCCGATGAGAGCAGTCTTTGAGATGTTAGGAGTCAATGATGTGGTTGCTAAGTCTATAGGGACACAGAATCCTCAAAATATGATTAAAGCAACAATTGAGGGTTTAGAAGCAAGTGCAAGTCCTAGAAATGTGGCAAGCCGTAGAGGAAAGAAAGTAAGCGAGATTTTTGGACGTAATAGTAAGTCACAGGTTTCAGAGGCAAAAGGAAAATGAATACTTCAAAGAATAAGAAACTTTTAGTTACACAGATAAGAAGTCCAATTGGCCGTCCAGCAGATCAGCGTGCTACTCTCGTTGGGCTCGGTTTAAATAAAATAAGGCGTAGTAAAGAATTAGATGATACGCCATCAATCAGAGGGATGGTTAATAAAGTTGCTCATCTTGTGAAAGTAAAAGAAGTAGGATAAGGAATCAGTAAGATGAAACTCAACCAATTATCGGATAAGCTTGGAGCTCGTCGCACACGTAAGCGATTAGGAAGGGGTATAGGTTCGGGTTTAGGTAAAACGTCAGGTAGGGGTCATAAAGGTTTTAAGTCACGGTCAGGCTCTAGAGTCAAGGGTTTTGAGGGTGGCCAAATGCCTATCTATAGACGACTTCCTAAGTTTGGCTTTAATAACCCATCAAGAAAAGAATATGAGGTTATAAATTTAGGCAGGCTACAAGCCGCCATTGATTCTGATAGTAATGATCTTAATGCTGGTGATAAAATTGATGAGACTGCTCTTAAAAAAGCAGGACTGATTCATGGTAAAAAAGATGGTGTGAGAATACTTGGAAACGGTGATATTAAAACAAAAATAGATATAATAGTATCCGGGGCATCATCCTCAGCGATTGCTGCAGTCGAAAAGGCCGGAGGTAGCTTGACTACTACAGTCAAGAAAAAGGCAGTAGAAAGACAAGGTGGTAGGAAGATTAAAACCAAAAACCAAGGTGCTACCGAGGATCTGGAGGTCACGGAATCTCCTGCGGTAGACTCCTGACCTCGTATTTCTAATCATGCCCTCCGCAGCAGAGCAATTAGCCGCAAACCTAAACTTCGGAGCTTTTCTGAAAGCAAAAGAACTTCACAAAAGACTTCTTTTTACTTTAGGTGCTTTAATTATATATAGACTGGGTACTTACATACCTATACCTGGTATCGATCCAATAGCTTTAGAAGATGTTTTCCAACAGCAGGCTTCGGGCATTTTAGGCATGTTTGACATGTTTTCTGGTGGAGCGCTTGGTCGTATGACGATTTTTGCGTTAAACATAATGCCATATATTTCTGCATCTATCATTATACAACTGATGACTACAATTTCTCCTTCTCTAGCCCAATTAAAAAAGGAAGGAGAAGCAGGTAGAAAGAAAATAAATCAATATACACGCTATGGAACTGTAGCTCTTGCTGCTCTTCAGGCACTTGGCATTGCAGCAGGTTTAGAGGGTGCATCTGGTGGGGTAGTAGTTGACCCAGGTCTATTTTTTAAACTTACTACCGTTGTAACTCTTACAGGTGGAACTATTTTCTTGATGTGGCTAGGTGAGCAAGTCACAGCTAGAGGTGTGGGCAATGGGATTTCTCCAATTATTTTTGCAGGTATTGTTGCAGAATTACCTAGTGCATTAGCCAACACCCTAGAACTTGGGCGAACTGGAGCCCTCTCTGCTGGTATTTTGATAGTGCTTCTTATAGTAGCTATTGGTGTAATTGCATTTATAGTTTTTGTTGAGCGTTCACAAAGACGAATAGTAATCCAATATCCTAAAAGGCAGGTTGGTAGAAAGATAATGGGTGGTGAGAGCTCTCATTTACCACTCAAATTAAATACTGCAGGTGTAATCCCCCCAATTTTTGCTAGTTCAATATTGTTGCTGCCTATTACAGCCCTTCAAATGAATGCTGGTGAAGGTCCAGGTTGGCTGGGTGGGTTGGCATCAATATTGGGACGAGGCCAGCCTGTTTATATGATTCTTTATGCTGCTGCGATAATTTTCTTTGCTTTCTTTTATACTAAAGTTGTTTTTAATCCCGTTGATACAGCGGATAATTTAAAGAAGAATGGCGGATTTGTGCCTGGTATTAGGCCTGGCAAAAATACTGCCGATTATCTAAATTATGTTTTGGCACGTTTAACTGTCGTAGGTTCCTTATATCTGGCTGCAGTAAGTCTTTTACCAGAAGTATTAATGTCACAATACGCAGTACCATTTTATTTTGGTGGGACTAGTCTTCTTATCGTCGTGACAGTGACATTAGACACAGTAGGTCAAATACAATCACACCTTCTAGCTCACCAATACGAGGGGCTGATCAAAAAAACAAGGTTAAAAGGGGGGCGGCGTTGAAGCTTATATTGCTTGGACCACCGGGTGCGGGGAAAGGTACGCAAGCACATTATTTGATGGATAGATACAATATTCCGCAACTTTCTACTGGTGATATGCTGCGTGCTGCTGTTAACGCAGGATCTGCTGTAGACAAAGAAGTTAAAACAATAATGGAATCTGGAAATCTAGTTCCCGATAAGTTAATGATTAAACTTATTTCAACACGCTTAAATGAGCCGGATTGTGAAAATGGGTTTATTCTTGACGGTTTTCCCCGTACTGAAGAGCAAGCACATGCTCTTGATGCAATGTTGTTAGAGAGAAAGATAATTTTAGATGGGGTTGTATCCTTAACAGTAGATAAAGAAGCTGTAATTAAGAGAATTGTCGGAAGATATTCATGTTCAGCATGTGGAATGGGTTATCATGATACTCTTAAAACGCCAAAAGTACCTGGTATTTGTGATGGATGTGGGAATGAATCCTTTACTCGGAGGAAAGACGATAATGCTGATACAATCACTGCAAGACTGAATGCTTATTTCGAGAAAACAGCACCAATTATACCTTATTACAAGAAAAGTGGTAAATTTATAGAGGTTGATGGGATGCAAAAAATCATGGATGTACATAATGCTATTATCAAGGTATTAGAAATTAATACAAAGCATTGACTTCGTGTGTCATCCCTATGATAATGTTATTTATTGGTCACGCGCTTCTGCCAGCGGGCGGAACGCGTGCGTTCTATTGTGAGGAGATTTAAGTTTGGCACGCATTGCAGGCGTCAATATACCAACTAATAAGAGAGTAGCTATAGCGCTCACTTCCATCCACGGTATTGGTCACACTAAAGCGAAACAAATTACCGAGAAGCTAAATATTGCTTCTGAGAAAAGGGTCAATCAGTTGAGTGATTCTGAGGTAATAGGTATCAGGGAAGTTATAGATGCTGAATATCAAGTAGAGGGTGACCTTAGAAGAGAAGTATCAACTAATATCAAGCGTCTTATGGACTTAGGGTGTTACCGTGGACTTAGGCATAGAAGGAGCCTTCCTGTGCGTGGCCAACGGACACATACCAATGCTCGTACTAGAAAAGGACCATCACGCCCTATTGCAGGCAAGAAAAAGTAAGGTTTATTAAAATGGCCACTCCTACAAGAACAAAGCGTAAAGAACGAAAGAATATATCTAATGGCGTTGCACATGTTAATGCAACTTATAATAATACAATGATAACTATTACAGATGTTCAGGGAAATACCATTGCTTGGTCTTCGGCTGGCAGTATGGGTTTCAAGGGTTCCCGAAAATCAACCCCCTATGCAGCCCAGATTGCAGCGGAGGATGCGGGAAGAAAGGCATCAGAACATGGGGTTAGAACTCTCGACGTTGAAGTTTGTGGCCCTGGTTCCGGAAGGGAATCAGCCTTACGTGCCTTACAATCTGGCGGTTTTGTTGTAACAGCAATAAAAGATGTTACTCCAATTCCACATAATGGCTGCCGGCCACCAAAAAGGCGGCGGGTCTAGTCAAAATTTGTTTTAACTTTTTGCTGTCTTAAAAAAAGGGTCTTGTGAGCAATGTTTAAAAGTTTACTAGACTCATTAATATCTACTCCTATCCTGTGAGGGTATATCAGTGATCCAGAAAAATTGGCAAGATTTAATCAAACCTTCTAAGCTTGTAGTTTCTTCAGGTGGTGAGGGAATTTCAACTTCTACTGTTGTTGCGGAGCCGTTAGAACGAGGTTTTGGCTTAACCCTTGGTAATGCATTACGTCGGGTATTGCTATCGTCACTTCATGGTTCAGCGGTAACTGCAATTCATATAAGCAATGTTTTGCATGAATTCTCCTCAATTCCAGGAGTTCGTGAGGATGTAACTGACATAGTTCTAAATATAAAATCGTTGGCTTTAACCGTTCATAGCGAAGATTCTAAAAGAATGAATCTAACTGCAACTGGACCTGGAGAAGTAACAGCAGGAATGATTGACACGGGGCATGATATTGAAATCGCGAATCCAGACCTTGTTATATGTACATTAGATGATGGTGCTGATTTATCTATGGAGTTAACTGTTGAATCAGGGAAGGGTTATGTGCCAGCTTCGCAAAATAGACCAGATGATGCACCAATAGGGTTTATACCGATTGACTCGCTTTTTAGCCCAGTGAAAAAAGTTGCTTATAAAGTTGATCATTCAAGGGTGGGGCAAATGACAGATTACGACAGATTGTCACTTGAGGTTCAAACAAATGGCACGGTTACTCCTGAGGATGCCGTAGCATTAGCAGCAAGGATTTTGCAAGATCAACTTCAACTTTTCGTTAATTTTGAAGAGCCAAAGGAAGAAGAAACTAAAAAAGAAATTGATGAAACAGAATTCAGCCCTGGTTTATTAAGAAGAGTTGAAGAGCTAGAACTTTCAGTCAGATCCATGAATTGTCTAAAAAACGATAATATTATTTATATTGGAGATTTAGTCCAACACACTGAAGCTGCAATGCTCAGAACACCAAACTTTGGCCGAAAGTCATTAAACGAAATTAAAGAGGTGCTGGCACAAATGGGTCTCCATCTAGGAATGGAGATACCTAACTGGCCTCCAGAGAATATTGAAGAAATGGCTAGGCGAATAGAAGAACCATTCTAATTTGCATGCTGAATTTTGATTAGGGAGTAACACTTATGCGTCATCGAAAGAGTGGACGAAAGCTCAATAGAACATCGACACACCGTAAGGCTATGTTCAGAAATATGGCGACAGCTTTACTAAAGCATGAGCAGATTAAAACAACATTGCCAAAAGCTAAAGAGCTGCGAAGAGTAGTAGAAAAATTAATTACTTTAGGTTCAAAGGATAATCTAGCTAATAGACGTAGAGCATACGGTTATCTTGTAGATCAGGCGATAGTAAGGAAACTATTTGAGTCCTTAGGGCCTAGATATCAAGAAAGACCAGGTGGGTACACCCGAATTATTAAAGCTGGACACCGGCATGGAGATATGGCTCCAATGGCGATAATAGAACTGATAGATAGAGATCACGATGCTAAGGGGTTAGACTCAGGCCCACCTCAGAATGAAGAGAATGATTCTGAGGCATCAGAAGAAGCTGCATGATTATTATTTTATTTTCAGAGAAAAGGTAGCCCTATAGGCTGCCTTTTATTTAGCTATTTAAGGTAATTTATTTAGGATGACAGATAATGGGCATCCCGAAACTCTCTTTGAAAATATGAGGCCTAGGCCTTTAGCCGATCGTATGCGCCCAATGTCTATCAAAGATGTTGTAGGACAAGATCACCTGATGAATCCACACTCACCTCTTTGGCAGCTTTTAGAGGGGAAATCTATTGTTTCAGCTATTCTTTGGGGCCCTCCTGGTTCTGGAAAAACTACAATTGCTCGTCTGATTGCAGATAAATCTAATTATGAATTTATTTCAATTAGTGCTGTTTTTTCTGGTGTTGTTGAACTTCGAAAACATTTTGATAAAGCACGAAAACTGACTTCTACTGGTGTTAGGACAATTTTGTTTGTGGACGAGATTCATAGATTTAATAGAGCACAACAAGACGCATTTTTGCCGGTAGTGGAAAATGGATTAATAATATTAATAGGAGCTACTACTGAGAATCCATCTTTTGAACTAAACAATGCATTACTTTCAAGATGTCAGGTAATAACTTTAGATAGACTTAATGATAACTCTCTTGAAAAAATCTTAACTCGTGCAGAAAAATGTGAGGGGCAATGTTTACCACTGGATTCTCAAGCAAGAACTGCACTGAAGGAAATGTCAGATGGTGATGGTCGTTATTTGCTAAATATGGCCGAACTTTTATTCTCTATGAAAAGTGAGAAAAAACTAGGTTTTTACGAATTAAAAAAAATAATACAAGCCAGATTACCACTTTACGATAAATCACAAGATGGCCATTATAATTTAATTAGTGCTTTGCATAAATCTATACGTGGCTCAGATGTAGATGCTGGGTTATACTGGTTTTCACGTATGATCGAAGGTGGAGAGGATCCAAGTTACATTGCTCGAAGGCTTGTTCGTCTTTCTATTGAAGATATAGGATTAGCCGACCCTAATGCATTATTACATTCATTAGCAGCATGGGATGCATACGAAAGACTTGGTTCTCCAGAGGGAGACTTAGCACTTGCACAATCTATTATTTATTTAGCTTCTGCCCCAAAATCTAACGCTTCATACGTTGCGTTTAAAGAGTCTATAAAAGCTGCTAAAGATTATGGTTCTGAGATGCCACCTAAACATATTCTTAATGCACCAACTTCGTTCATGGAATCTCAGGGATATAGTAAAGGATATGAATATGACCATGATAACCAAGATGGATTTTCTGGCCAGAACTACTTTCCTGAAAATATACAGAGACAACAGTTCTATCATCCTGTGTCTAGGGGAAATGAGCAGTATATAAAAGAACGGCTTGAATATCTCGATAAGCTAAGAAAAAGCAAAACTAACAATTAGACAATTAAATACGAATAAATATGCCTGATATAAATAAAAAACAGCTTTTATTAGAAGAATACATAGTAGATTCTAACGATGAGGGAATCAGAGTAGATCGTTGGTTCCAAAGACATCATCCTAGAATAAGTAATGGAATAATACAAAAATTGTTAAGAACAGGGCAGGTACGTATCAATGGAAAGAGAATTAAGGCCAATAATCGTCTTCTTAATGGTGACTCTCTTCGAGTCCCTCCATTACAAAGTTATATAAATGACCCAGATAAAAAATTAAATATTAAACCTATTAGTCCAAAAGAATTAGAAATTGCTAAATCTATGCAAGATCAAATTATTTATAAGGATGATAGTATTTTAGCAATAAATAAGCCGCCAGGAATTGCTGTTCAGGGAGGTAAGAATGTATCGTATCATATTGATAGACTTTTAGAATTTTTTCAATATGAATCTGAATTTCGTCCAAGGTTAGTCCATCGTTTAGATAGAGATACTAGTGGTATTTTAATACTTGCTAGGAATCCAAAAGCTGCTGCAGATTTAGGCCAAGCTTTTCAAAGAAAAGAAATAAAAAAAATATATTGGGCTTTGGTTGTTGGAGTGCCAAAACCTCCCGAGGGATGCATTGAGACTAGACTAAAAAAAACTGTTGGAACTGGTAGTATTGAAAAAACCACAGTAAATAATTCTGGAAAACGTGCCATTACTCTTTTTAGAAGAGTTGAATCTTCTGGAAGACATGTATCATTTATAGTATTACAGCCTGAGACAGGACGAAATCACCAACTCAGGGTACATTGTTCTCAAGTCTTAGGTTGCCCAATCCTTGGTGATGGAAAGTATGGTGGAAAGGTTGCTCATCCTAATATAAAAGGGATTTCAAACCAGATACATTTGCACGCACGAAGTATACGTATTCCGTATAATTCTAGTAAAAATCAAAGTTCAGAATTATTTTTAGAAGCACCACTGCCAAAACATATTAAAAATGCAATGCATATTTTTGGTTTTGAACAAAAACCTACTAAAGATCCATTTCAAAATTTACAAAATAATTAGTATATCGAATTCTTATATTCACATCTTATATGAGATTTAAATGCAAAGATTTTATCAAAATGCCAAACTAGGTTTAATTGAAGATATAAATAATTTTGGTATTTTTTTGGACACTAAGCCTCTTAAAACTCCTCAAAAAAAACTTTTTACTATCCCTTGCCTAAAACTTGCTGAGATGATTTGTGAGGAATGGAACTCTCAGGATGAAATAATTATTCCAAGTACAATGCCTTTAACTCGCATAGGTTATACCGCTCTTGATCAAATAGAACCTAATAGAAGCCTATATGAACAACAAATATCTCGCTATTTAATTACAGACACGCTTTGTTATAGAGTTGCACATCCAATTGAACTAGCTAAAATCCAAGATAATACTTGGTCACCGCTTTTAACATGGGTAGAAAAAGAATTTGGGATATATCTAAAAGAAACATATGGTGTTGTCGCTATAGATCAACCGATGAGAAGTATTAAGAAAGTAAATGATATCCTGATGGGATTAAGCATTTGGGAATTGTCTGGTCTTTTACTTTCTGTGAGGATTAGTGGCTCATTAGTCGTAGGGCTTGGTATGTATAAAAATTATTTAGATGCAGATGAAGCTTTTAAAGTTTCAGAAGTTGAGAGAACCTGGCAAATTAAAAGATGGGGTGAAGATTCTGAGATTCAGGAGATAAGAAGAAAAATTAAAGGAGATTTTTTAGCTGCCGAGAATTTTTTTGAGGCTATTTCAATATAATCGTTTGTCTTGAATGAATCGAGGATACTAGTTTTAATATTTGTGCTCGTGGTTTTTGATTCGGGTAAGATTTATCTGGTTTTGTGAAAATTACTTATGACCTTTAGGAGATATTATGCAAGACATAATTCGCCAACTTGAAAAAAGTCGTGAAGCCGCTCGGAAGGGAGGAGGCGATAAACGTATTGCAGCACAACATAAGAAGGGAAAATTGACTGCACGTGAGCGCATTGAGCTATTACTTGATGAGGGTTCCTTCGAAGAATTTGATATGTTTGTTGAACATCGTTGTATTGACTTCGGTGTAGAAGAACAAAAAATACCTGGTGATGGTGTTGTTACAGGTCATGGAGAAGTTAATGGCCGTCTAGTTTATGTTTTCAGTCAAGACTTTACTGTCTTTGGTGGGTCACTATCTGAAGCACATGCTGAAAAAATATGTAAAATTATGGATCAAGCTATGAAAGTAGGAGCTCCAGTAATTGGGCTCAATGATTCAGGAGGTGCACGTATTCATGAGGGAGTAGCTTCTCTTGGGGGTTATGCCGAGGTTTTTCAGAGAAATGTACTTGCCTCAGGAGTAATACCCCAGATTTCAGTAATTATGGGTCCATGTGCTGGTGGCGCTGTTTATTCCCCTGCAATAACAGATTTTATTTTTATGGTTGAAGATAGTGCATATATGTTTGTTACTGGTCCAGATGTTGTTAAAACAGTTACACATGAAACAGTTACACATGAAGAACTAGGTGGAACATCTACCCATACAGGAAAAACAGGTGTTGCCGACCTAGCCTTGGCGAACGATGTTGATGCCATGGAAGAGATTCGTAGGTTCGTTTCATTTTTACCACCATCAAATCGAGAGCAGCCTCCGACTCAAATTTGTAAAGATCCTATTGATCGAGACGAATTATCTCTTGATACTTTGATCCCTGCTGACCCTCAAAAGCCTTACGATATGAAAGAACTGATTTTAAAGGTGGCTGACGATGCAGACTTTTTTGAACTAAAGGAGAATTTTGCTAAGAATATAATTACTGGCTTTTGTCGTTTAAATGGTGAGACAATTGGGGTTGTCGCAAATCAACCAATGGTGCTTGCAGGTTGTTTAGATATTCATTCTTCCCGTAAGGCTGCACGTTTCGTACGCTTTTGCGACTGCTTTAACATACCTGTTCTTACTTTTGTTGATGTTCCTGGTTTTCTTCCGGGTACTGGCCAAGAGCATAACGGTATAATTACTCATGGGTCAAAACTTTTATATGCTTATGCTGAAGCCACAATACCAAAAGTAACAGTTATAACAAGAAAAGCATACGGTGGTGCTTATGATGTAATGTCCTCAAAACATTTGCGTGGAGATATAAATTATGCATGGCCAACAGCGGAGATAGCTGTAATGGGTCCCAAGGGTGCAGTAGAGATAATTTTTCGTAAAGCTCTAGATGATTCTGAGGCTCTTGAGAAACATACAGAAGAATACAGAAGAAAATTTTCTAACCCATTTGTAGCTGCCCGGAGAGGTTATATTGATGATATTATTCATCCCCATAAAACACGTAAGCGTTTAATCAGATCTTTTCAAATTTTAAAAAATAAAAAATTACAAAACCCATGGAAAAAACATGGGAATATTCCATTATAACTAATAGTAACTTAAGAGAATGTTTAAAAGAATTTTAATTGCTAATCGTGGTGAGATCGCTTGCAGAATTATTAAGACTGCACGTAATCTCGGAATTGAGACTGTAGCTGTATATTCTGAATCTGACTCTTCAGCTCGCCATGTATTATTGGCTGACCAAGCATATCTACTGGGTCCTTCACCTGCTAGCAAAAGTTATCTTAATACAGATCGGATTTTACAGATCGCTCAGGATTCAAATGCGGATGCAATTCACCCAGGTTATGGTTTTCTTTCAGAGAACCCGAGATTTGCAGAGATGTTAACTGACAATGATATAGTGTTTATTGGCCCATCTTCTAAGGCTATTGAACTTATGGGTGATAAAATTGAGTCAAAATTGATTGCTACTAAAGCCGGTGTAAATACTATTCCAGGCTTTACAGAAGCGTTGAGTGGGCCTGATAAAGCTATAGAGGTAGCTAAACAAATAGGCTATCCAGTTATGGTTAAGGCAGCTGCTGGGGGTGGCGGTAAAGGTATGAGGCTAGCCGCATCTGAAGCTGAACTACTTGAGGGTGTTCAATTAGCTATTAATGAAGCCGAATCATCGTTTGGAGATGGAAGAGTATTTATAGAAAAATTTATTGAACAACCAAGGCATATCGAAATACAGATATTAGCTGATAAACATGGCAATTTTGTTTATTTGGGTGAAAGAGAATGTTCAATTCAGCGTCGACATCAGAAAATTATTGAAGAATCACCAAGTTCATTCTTGGACGATGATACTAGGTGCATGATGGGTGAGCAAGCTTGTGCCTTGGCCAGAGCAGTTGATTATACATCAGCAGGTACAGTGGAATTTGTTGTTAATCAAAAGAAAGAATTTTTCTTTCTTGAGATGAATACTCGTCTCCAGGTTGAGCACCCAGTGACAGAATTTGTTACTGGATTAGATCTTGTTGAACAGCAAATCCTTATCGCAAACGATCAACCACTTGAATTTAATCAGTCAGATATTCGTGTAAATGGCTGGGCTATTGAGTCACGAGTATATGCTGAAGATCCTAATAGAGGTTTTGTACCATCTATAGGGCGCTTAATCAGACATGAACCACCAGCTAGTAACGACAAAGTAAGACTAGATACTGGGGTCGATGAAGGTTCTGAAATATCAATGTTTTATGATCCGATGATCTCTAAACTTATTACCTTTGGACAAAATCGAGATGAAGCCATAAACAATATGTTGGAGGCACTAGATAATTATTTGATATCAGGTATTTCACACAACATAGGTTTGCTTTCAGCTATAATTAATCACCCACGATTCCGAGCTGGTAATCTCACCACGGCATTTATGGATGAAGAGTTTCCAGATGGCTTTTCTGGATTAGAGAATATTGAAAATAACTTACCAATTATACTAACACTTGCTGGTGCCATCTCATTCATAATTTCCAATCAGTCTGAGATTTTAAAAAATATTTTTGATGAAGAAAAAAATCTTGTTGTTTCTATTGATCATAAATTTTATCCCATAACAGTAATTCGCAGGGATTTTGAAAACTTCGAAGTTAGACAAATTGAAAGTAACTTAACTATTAAAATTGAAACTACTTGGCAACCACATCAAAGACTTTTAAATGCCACCGTTAATAATACAAACATAACAGTGCAGGTATGGAGGGAAAATTCCAGATTTAGGTTGTGTTGGCGTGGAGTTTCTGTACCGATAGTTGTTAGAACCGCTCGTGCCGCAGAATTAATGCAACGTATGCCAGAGAAGCAGCCACCTGATCTTTCAAAATACTTACTTTCGCCAATGCCGGGGCTTATAGTTTCTATACCAGTATCTGAAGGAGAAGAAGTAAAGGCTGGGCAGGCTATTGCTATTATTGATGCCATGAAAATGGAAAATATTCTAAAATCTGAGATAGATTCAAAGATTAAAAAAATATACCTTAAAGAAGGTGATAATGTAGCTGTAGATGAAGTCATTATAGAGTTTTTTTGATGCTCGAAGGTATATTGTCTAGATAATATTTTTGGATGATTAAAAGTGAAAGGATGATTCCTAGCTATAGATTTAGAGAGAAATGGCTGTTAAATTCGTTTTTTAACACTTGATCAACCTCTCTCATTTCTACATCTACACCGAGCTCGTAAAGAGATGTTATACCAAAGTTTTGAACTCCACATGCAATAATACCGTCATAATTCTTTAGGTTTGGGTTAATATTAATAGATACACCATGAAATGTTACCCATCGTTTGACTCTAATTCCTATAGCAGCAATTTTTTCTTCATTACCATCTGGTGTTATAACCCATATTCCTACCCTATTTTTTCTTTTCTCACCTTTTACCCCAAAATTGAGGAGAGTAGCTATAAGCCAATTCTCTAATTTTTCAATATATTGATGTAAGTCTAAATCCGATCCGCTTTTTCTATTAGAGAGGTTAAGCATTAAATAAACAATTCTTTGACCAGGGCCGTGATATGTATAAGAACCACCACGTCCAGTCTTGTATATTGGTAATAAGTTTGGATTGAGAAGATCCTGTTTCTTTGCACTAGTTCCTGCTGTATATAGGGAGGGGTGTTCTAAAAACCAGATGAGCTCATTTGCTTTTCCAGAAATGATATCTTGAACCCTTGTCTCCATTGTTTTAACAGCGATCTCATAATTTATGGGTTTTTCTGATGTTTTCCAATCTATCAAAATATGTTTCTCTCTATATTAGACTAAGCACATATATATAATTAATGTAAATCTAGGCTAGTCTGGTTCAGAATTAAACACTGAATTTTTTTAAATTAATTATTAGGGGTAAAAAAATGCCTGATTTTTTTGAAAAATCTCTAATCATGCATGAACAGTTGCGTGGTAAGATTAGCGTGCATAACAAACTTCCGATAGGGAGTAGAGATGATTTGTCATTAGCTTATACTCCTGGCGTCGCACGTCCTTGTGAAGTCATAGCACAAAACCCAGAATCAGCATACAGCCTAACAATCAAAGGAAATTCTGTTGCTGTAATCACAGATGGATCAGCAGTGCTCGGTCTTGGTGATATAGGCCCTCTAGGTGCTTTACCTGTAATGGAAGGTAAAGCTTTATTGTTTAGAGAATTTGCTAAAATTAATGCTTGGCCAGTTTGTCTTGACACTAAAGACCCAAAAAAAATAATAGATACCTGTCGAATTATTGCTCCTGTTTTTGGAGGAATTAATCTGGAGGATATATCTGCCCCCCGTTGCTTTGAAATTGAGAATGCACTTCAAGATCTAGGTATTCCAGTATTTCATGATGACCAACATGGAACTGCAATAGTATTATTAGCTGCGTTAATTAATTCATCCAAAGTTGTTGGTAGGTCACTAAATGAAATGACAGTAGTGATAAATGGTGCTGGTGCAGCCGGTACAGCTATTGCAAAACTAATTAGTGGCTATGATATAAACACTTCAAGTATACCTCCTGTTGCAGATGTTATAATTTGTGATTCAAAAGGAGCAATATCTAGCAAGAGGAAAGATCTTAATGCTTCTAAGCAAGAACTATTACATTTTACAAATAAGGAAAACCGACACGGTGAATTAACAAAAGTAATTGAAGGAACTAATGCTTTTATTGGTGTTTCAAAAGGTAACGTTATTTCTTCGATTCACGTATCAAGAATGGCACGTGATCCAATTATTTTAGCAATGGCCAACCCTACGCCAGAAATCATGCCTGATGAAGCACTTAAGGGTGGAGCAGCTGTTGTAGGAACGGGTAGGAGTGACTTTCCAAACCAAGTAAATAATGTGCTAGTTTTCCCTGGAATTTTCAGAGGTGCATTAGATGCACGTTCCCCAAGGATAAATGGGGAAATGAAAATTGCCGCTGCTTTGGCACTTTCAGAAGCAGTTGATAAAGTTTCGGAAACTATGATTTTACCGCATCCCTTGGATCGTACTGTAGCACCTGCATTAGCAAAAAAAGTTCGTTTTGCTGCAAAAAAGGATATTAATTCTTAAATAATAACTTTTGCATATTCTAATTTTTCAAATTTATAATTTGATGTAAACTCAGACTAATAAAATTTGAAACTTGGTAGGATTTGTATTCAGGTAAATAAGATTTTCAGTTAATTAGATTGAGTTTAATCATGCCAGATAACCTAAAAGATGCTGCTCTAAAATTTCATAGCGACCCATCACCTGGAAAATTAGCTATTCAACCAACTAAACCTCTAGTAACACAAAGGGATTTATCACTAGCTTATTCGCCAGGGGTTGCACACGCTTGTACTGCGATAGCTCAAAATTCAAGATCTGCTTACGATTATACATCCAAAGGAAATATGGTTGCAGTTATAAGTAATGGTACTGCGGTACTAGGACTTGGGGCAATTGGTGCCTTGGCCTCTAAGCCAGTTATGGAAGGGAAGGCCGTACTTTTTAAAAAATTTGCTAATATAGATGTTTTTGATATTGAGATTGATGAACTTGATACTGATGAGCTTGTCGAGACTATTGCCAGATTAGCCCCTACGTTTGGTGGAATAAATCTTGAGGATATTAAAGCACCAGAATGCTTCGAAATTGAAAAAAAACTACAAGCAAGGCTAGACATTCCAGTTTTTCATGATGATCAACATGGTACAGCGATTTGTGTTGCTGCAGCAGTAATCAATGCAGTTGATATAGTCGGTAAAACTCTCAAGGAATTAAAATTTGTTTGTTCTGGTGCAGGGGCATCTGCAATAGCGTGTTTAGACTTACTAGTAAATTTAGGTGTTGATAAGAACAATATTTTTGTTTGCGATAGTAAGGGTTTAATTCATAAAGGTCGTAACGATTTAAACCCGGAAAAAAAATTATTTGCTCTTGATTGTAAAGAAAGACTTCTAGAAGAAGTCATTGTTCAAGCTGACGTTTTTCTTGGTCTTTCAGGCCCAGGTATTTTGAGTAGAGATATGGTCGCCAATATGGCTGCTGATCCTGTGATATTGGCTCTTGCGAACCCAGATCCTGAGATTCTACCCGAAGAGGTAAAAAAAGTAAGGTCTGATGCAATAATTGCTACTGGTCGTTCAGATTATCCTAATCAGGTAAATAACGTACTTTGTTTTCCATTCATTTTTCGTGGTGCGTTAGATTGTGGTGCTAGTGAGATTAATCTGGATATGAAGTTAGCCTGTGTTAAAGCAATCGCAAATTTAGCCAAAGCGGAGTCATCTGACGTAGTGACTCAAGCTTATGGTGAACATAGTCGATTTGGCGCAGACTATATTATTCCACGTCCATTTGATCCAAGACTTATATATACTGTACCCGTTGAAGTGGCCAGAGCTGCAATGGATAGTGGAGTGGCCCAACGACCAATAAAGGATCTAGAGGTATACAGAGAAAATCTAGAGGGGCAGGTATTTCGATCTGGTAGTTTGATGAAACATATTTTTGCAAAAGCAAAAGTTTCCCCAAAAAGAGTTGTTTATGCTGTCGGAGAGGATGATCGGGTTTTGCAGGCAGTTCAGCAAGCTGTAGATGAGAAAATTGCTGACCCTATACTTATTGGAAGGCCATTTAGAATACAAGAGAAGATTGAAAGTTTAGGCCTTAGAATTAAGGTTGGGACTGAAATAGAGGTTCTAGATCCAGCAAATTATAATATGTATAGAGAATATTCAGGATTTTATCATGATCTGATGGGACGTGCAGGAGCAGCACCACAAACAGCTAGGATAATAATGCGCACCCAGAATACCGCAATTGCTGCAATGATGGTAAGATCAAAAGATGCTGACGCAATGATAGCTGGGCCAGCAAGTTTATTCCGTCCTGAACTGATACATGTGTTAGATATTATTGGTCTAAGAGATGATGTAAATACTGCTGCTGCAATGCAAGTGTTGATTCTTGATAAGGGTATTTTCTTTATAACCGATACACATGTTATGGAAGAACCTAGTCCTGAGGAAATCTGTCAGTCAGCACTTTTAGCAGCTGAACAAATTGGACAGTTTGGGGTAGAGCCTAAAATTGCACTTTTATCAGGGTCTAACTTTGGAAGTAATGATTTTGAATCATCAGTTAAAATGCGTGAAGCTGTAAGATTGTTACATTTATCAGCTCCAAATCTAGAGGTTGATGGTGAAATGCATGCCGATACAGCATTAAGACAAGAGGTGCGTGAGGAACTCTACCCTAACTCTCGTTTGTCGGGTCAGGCTAATACTCTTGTTATGCCAAATCTGACTTCTGCAAATATTGCATATAATATGGTAAAAGCTCTAGCTAACGGTATTTCAGTTGGACCTATGTTATTAGGTTTGGCAGCTCCAGCCCATGTTTTACATGGATCAGCTACAGTGCGTACTATTTTAAATATGACTGCTTTGTCAGTAGTTGACGCACAAAAATTGGATAAAAAGAACAAAAATAATTAGACACGACACCCATTTATTTAAAGGTAATTATGATGATCAATAAAAAAGTGGATGGGTATCAGGTGGATTCAGATATTAAATCTTTTCCTAATCAAGGTTTATACAACCTAGACTCTGATTTAATCAAGAATGTGGCAAAGGCATTGGATAAAGGAGATTTTAATTTAATCAGAGAATTTCTAGCTCCTTTGCATAAGGCAGATATAGCAGATTTAATTGAGCGTTTTCCTCAAGCAAACAGACATAAATTGGTCATTGCAGCAGGAGAATTTTTCACTGGAGATGTATTAGCGAGTATTGAAGAAGATGTACGTGATGATCTTCTGGATAGTTTAGCGGATAGTGAGCTTGTAGATGCTCTTGTCACCCTAGATGTAGATGATGCCGTTTCAGTTTTAGAAGACCTTGAGCTACCTAGACAAAAGCAAGTACTAAAAGCTATCCCTCAAGAGGAGAGAGAAGCAGTTGAGGCGAGCCTAATTTTTCCAGAAAATAGTGCCGGACGTTTGATGCAAAGTGAATTTGTCGCACTCCCTGCAAGTTGGACAGTAGGGAATACTATAGATTATATGCGGGATGAAGATAAGTTACCAGAGGACTTCTATGAGGTAGTAGTTGTAAATGAACGGTATCAACCTATTGGTTCTGTAAGATTGGATAAGCTTGTTCGGGCAAGACGTCCAGAAATACTTGATGACTTGATGCGTACTGATATCAAGACAATCCCAGCATTAATAGATCAAGAAGAGGTTGGTTATGTATTCGAACAGTATGATCTAGTTTCAGCACCAGTTATTGGAGCTGATGGTAGACTTATAGGTGTGGTAACTGTTGATGACGTAGTTGATGTGATCCAAGAAGAAGCCGAAGAGGACCTTTTAAGACTCTCAGGAGTATCAGGAACAGATATTTATAGGGCTGCCACAGAGACTATGTGGGGTCGGTTTACTTGGCTTCTTGTCAATTTAGGCACTGCAATTCTAGCATCTATAGTTATATACCAATTTGATGGAACTCTGGAGCAAATGGTTGCGTTAGCAGTTTTGATGCCGATTGTTGCTTCAATGGGTGGTAATGCTGGCACGCAAACTATGACCGTAGCAGTTCGTGCAATTGCCACCCGTGACTTAAATATGGGTAATTTAGGAAGAGTTTTAGGTAAAGAGATTTTAGTAGCAGTTGCAAATGGACTTATTTTTGCATTGCTAGCTGGTGGGGCAGCTGCTCTTTGGTATCAGAATTATCCGCTAGGATTAATTATTGGCGGTGCAATGATAATTAATATGATGACTGCTGGTCTTTTCGGTCTAGTTATTCCTGTCGTTCTTTGGAGATTGAAGATTGATCCAGCGACTGCTGCTGGTGTTTTGCTTACTACTGTTACTGATGTAGTAGGTTTTCTAGCATTTTTAGGTCTAGGAGCTTTATTTTTATTATGATAATCAATTTCTTAGAGGCTCAATTTATAATTGAGGAGAAAAAAAATGATTAACCATAAATTAAATGAACTTGGATTTGGTCTGAGTGAAACAACTGAGTCGATAAGAGAAACTGTTAGAAATTTTGCTCAAGATGTAATAGCTCCAAAAGCATCTGAAATCGATTCCTCTGATCAGTTCCCTCGAGATTTATGGTCAGTAATGGGTAATTTAGGCTTACTTGGAATAACTGTAGAAGAAATTGATGGTGGTGCTGGCTTAGGTTATCTTGAGCATGTAATTGCAATGGAGGAAATTAGTCGTGCCTCCGCATCTGTAGGTCTGTCATATGGTGCACATTCTAATCTTTGTGTTAATCAAATTAGAAGAAATGGCAGTATTGAACAAAAGAATCGCTTCCTAAAAAAATTAATTAATGGAGAGCATGTTGGTGCTTTAGCAATGAGTGAGACATTCGCAGGGTCAGATGTGGTGGGAATGCGAACATATGCAGATCGTAAATCTGATCATTATATTTTAAATGGTAATAAAATGTGGATAACAAATGGTGAGGATGCAGATATAATAATTGTATATGCAAAAACTAACCTAAAGAAAGATAAAGACGGAATAACCGCATTTATTATTGAAAAGAACATGTCTGGATTCTCAACTACTCAAAAACTTGACAAATTAGGAATGCGAGGCTCAAGCACCTGTGAATTAGTTTTTAATGATTGTAAGGTTCCTTCTGATAATATACTCGGTGAAGTCAATGAGGGTGTAGGAGTTTTAATGAGTGGATTGGACTATGAGCGTGCTGTATTGGCTGCCGGCCCACTTGGAATAATGCAATCATGTATGGATATCGTAATTCCTTATGTTCGCGAACGAAAACAATTTGGGAAGGCAATAGGAGAATTTCAAATTATGCAAGCAAAGATTGCAGATATGTACACAGCATTAAGTGCAAGTCGAGCCTATGTTTATGCAGTTGCCCAAGCTTGTGACAGAGGAGAAACCACCAGAAAAGATGCTGCAGGAGCAATATTATTTGCATCTGAAAGAGCAACGTGGATGGCATCGCAGGCTATCCAATGTTTAGGCGGCAATGGATATATTAATGATTACCAGACTGGACGTTTGTTGAGAGATGCCAAGCTATATGAAATTGGGGCTGGAACAAATGAAATTAGACGTTGGTTAATCGGGCGTGAGATTTTTTCAGAACATGATTAATATTAAGAAATTTTGGGAATAGATTAAGGAATTATGTTGAGAGACTAAATATTTATATGAACTTAGTTAGGAATTTGTTTTATCTTATAATTTGGGAATAATTTGAAATTAAGAGAGGATAATATGAGTCAGGACCCTGTAGTAATTGTAGGCATGTCACGAACACCTATGGGAGGATTCCAAGGTGATTTAAAAGACCTTTCAGCATCTGATTTAGGAGGAGCAGCAATTCGGCATGCTTTAGAGGGTGCTTCAGTATCACCTGAGGAGGTTGATGAAGTGATCATGGGTAATATTTTATCTGCTGGACAGGGTCAAGCACCAGCAAGGCAAGCCTCTATTGGTGCGGGTATACCTAACACAACAGGTTGTACTACAATTAATAAGATGTGTGGCTCGGGTATGAAAGCAACAATGTTTGCAAATGATCTTATTCTAGCAGGTACAAACAATGTAATGGTTGCTGGTGGAATGGAAAGTATGACTCGTGCACCTTACCTTCTGGATAGAGCTAGAGAAGGCTATAGGATGGGGCATGGTCAAGTAAAAGACCATATGTTTTTAGATGGTTTAGAAGATGCTTATGATAAAGGCACATTAATGGGTGTTTTTGCTGAAGAGACGGCAAAAAAGTATCAATTCACTAGAGAACAACAAGATGATTTTGCGATAACATCCCTAAATCGTTCACAGTCAGCTATAAATGATGGTTCATTTGATTCAGAAATAACTCCAGTTACTGCAAAAAGTAGAAAAGGTGAGAAAGTTATTTCAATAGATGAACAGCCGCTCAAGGCTGATCTTGAAAAAATAAGAACTCTTAGACCTGCTTTTGCTAAAGATGGTTCTGTTACTGCTGCAAACTCAAGTTCGATATCTGATGGAGGTGCTGCATTAGTTTTAATGAAGCTTTCAGAAGCAGAAAAGCGTTCACTGAAGCCATTAGCTCAAATAAAGGGTCATTCTACTTTTGCACATGAACCAGCATGGTTCACAACTGCTCCTTCTCCAGCAATAGAAAACCTTCTTGATAAGGTCAAATGGTCAAAAGGTGATGTTGATTTATTCGAGATAAACGAGGCATTTGCTGTTGTAACAATGGCAGCCATGAGGGACTTAGATATACCTCATGAAATTGTAAATGTGCACGGGGGAGCATGCGCTTTAGGACATCCTGTGGGTGCTTCAGGAACAAGGATAATAGTCACCTTACTTTCAGCATTAAAGAAACATAATTTAACTAAAGGCGTTGCTGCTCTTTGCATTGGTGGGGGTGAGGCAACAGCTATTGCTGTAGAGAGAATTGACTAGAAACTATTTTTGTATTGAGGTATCAGATGAGTCATGACCTAAACTTCCTTAGTCAAGAACAACGCATGATTAGGGATATGGCAAAAGATTTTGCACGTAATGAACTAGCCCCATTTGCTTCTTCCTGGGATCAAGGAGAGACATTTCCCGATAGTATTTATCGTCGCATGGGAGAATTAGGACTTATGGTAATGACAGTGTCAGAGAAATGGGGGGGTTCTGAAGCGGATACAGTTTCATATGCGATAGCTCTTGAAGAAATTGCAGCAGGTGATGTTGGAACATCTACCGCAATGAGCGTTAATAACAGTCTAGTTTGTTCAGGGCTTGAAGAGTTTGGTTCTGAACAACAAAAATCAAAGATACTGAAACCACTAGCTAAAGGTGAGGCCCTTGGTTGCTTTTGCCTGACGGAACCTCATGCAGGTTCAGATGCATCAGCAATTAAATCAAAAGCATATATGGATGGCAACGAATGGGTTATTAACGGCACAAAACAATTTATTACAAGTGGTTCTAAAGCTGATTACGCAATTGTTTTTGCTGTGACTGACCCAGAAGCTGGGAAAAAGGGTCTAAGCTGTTTTATAGTTCCTACAAATACAAATGGCTATAAAGTTTCTAGACTTGAGAAAAAAATGGGACAGAGGGCGCATGATACGGCTCAGCTAATATTTGAGGATCTTCGTTTGCCACCTGAACAAATTCTCGGAAAGCAAGGAGAGGGATATAAGATAGCTTTATCGAATCTCGAAGGTGGCCGTATAGGAGTGGCCTCTCAGGCCTTAGGGGCTGCACGTGCAGCATATGAACATGCTCTTGAATATGCAAAACAACGAGTAACTTTTGGGAAGCCAATTATAGAACATCAAGCTGTAGGATTTAGACTTGCTGATATGGCAACTGAAATTGAAGCAGCAAGGTTACTTATTCATCGTGCTGCTAGAATGCGAGATGCCGACATGCCTTGTATAAAAGAAGCTTCCATGGCAAAAATGTATTGTGCTGAAATGGCAGAAAGAGTTTGTTCAGCCGCAATTCAAACCTTGGGCGGATATGGATATCTTAGTGATTTCCCTGTTGAGCGTATATATAGGGATATGAGAGTCTGTAGTTTATATGAAGGTACAGGAGATGTTCAGAGGCTTGTTATTGCTCGTGCAATTGCTGCGGAATAAAATGCTAAGTTAATCTATACATATATGGAGTTTTATCATGTCTGCAGAAATTGAGTTTTTTTTTGATTTTTCTAGCCCTTATGGGTATTTGGCAGCTGAGTCTATCGAAGAAATTGGTAATGCCAATCAAAGAGAGGTAGTATGGAAACCATATTTGATGGGAGCATTGTTTAAGAAATTTAATTTGACACCATTAGTTAATAGCCCATTAAAGGGTAGTTATGCTAAGCGTGATATAAAACGCACTGCTGATTATCTTGGTATTCCTTTTACGATCCCTGAGCCGTTTCCAGTTAATAGTGTGTCAGCATGCAGAGCCTACTATTCTATAGTAGATGATAACCCTCAAATAGCTCGGAAATTTGCATTGAGAATAATGAGAAACTACTTCCAGCTTAATATCAATTTGTCAGATTCCGAAAATATCCTTAAAGCTGCCTCTGAGGAGGGACTTGATGTTAGGGTGCTATCAGCAAAAATAGAGAATGACACAACTAAAGAACGTTTACGTTTTGAGGTTGATAAGGCGATAGAAAGAGGCGTCTTTGGGTCACCCATTTTTATTGTAGAGAACGAAATGTTTTGGGGTACTGATCGTTTAGATCAGCTTACTAAGTGGATTGTTTCAGGTTCTTGGTAATTGAACCCAGTCCATTTAAGAATTTAAAAGATTAAGTGAATTTTTGTATAAATTTGGTTCAATATTGCTACCTGAGAGTATTAAACCAATTTTTTTTCCTTTTATTCTTGGTTTTTCTTGTAGCAGTGCTGCTAAGGCTGCGGCTGCTGCTCCTTCTGCAACGTTTTTAGTATATGAAAAATAGGTTCCTATAGCATTAATGATGTCAGTTTCAGATACTGTTATAATTCGTTCTACTCCGGCCATTATATGTTCAAAAGCCTCTGCATTTGGCATGCGACAAGCTAGACCATCAGCTATTGTATCTGCATGTTTTGTAGATACCATTCGTTTACTTTTGAAGGAATTTGCATATGCAGGAGCGTTCTTACTAACTACTCCAACAATTCTGGTTTTAAGTCCCATTGCATCTCTCACAGAGATAACACCGCATATTCCAGACCCTAACCCAATGGGAACATAGATAGTATCTAGATTTTTTGCTGCTATAAAAAATTCTAAAGCATAAGTAGCAACACCTGCGACAAGAAGGCGATGGTATGAAGGTATTAAATGAATATTCGTCTGTTTTGCCTTTGATTCCGCATATTCAAGCGCATCCTGGAAGTCTTTACCATGTTCGATTAGCTTAGCTCCATAATTTTTTATGGCTGAGTTTTTTATGCTACTATTTCCATTTGGAACAATAATTTCTGCCTCTATGCCATATAATGTTGCAGAAAATGCTATACTCTGGCCATGATTCCCACGGGTTGCAGTAATTATTTTTTTTATCTCTGGGTTTTTACTGATAAAGTCTAGATATGTTAGCCCTCCTCGAAGTTTGAAAGCACCTATAGGGGTGAAATTTTCGTGTTTTACCCAGACTTCGGCACCAGAAAATTCAGAGAGTAACGGCCAAACAAGTTCAGGTGTGGGTTGCATTACTTTGTATATAACTTTTGCAGCATCTTGTATTTCTGATAGTGATGGTAATGTCATATCTAATTTCAGTAATTATAATTGGCATGTTAAAGAATTGTTTAAATACTAACCATTAGAATGTAAGTTAGGAATAGTAAATATTAGAGGTTTATATGAAGGTTTTTGATTCTAAAATAAATAAAAATTCTAAGGAATTTGTAGATAATAAAAGTGCTATGTCCGAGCTTGTGAATATTTTAAATGACAAGTTAGAAAAAGTACGTTTAGGAGGAGGAAAAGTTGCACAAGATCGACATTCGCAACTTGGCCGACTTCTTCCCAGAGATAGAATTAATAATCTTATAGATCAGAATTCACATTTTTTAGAATTATCGCATTTAGCAGCGTACGAAATGTACGATGGTGTTGCCCCGGGGGCTGGGTTAATTACCGGTATAGGCAAAGTTTCAGGCATAGATTGTATGATTATTGCAAACGATCCTACTGTAAAGGGAGGTACGTATTTCCCTATGACGGTTAAGAAACACCTAAGGGCTCAAGAAATCGCATCAGAAAATATGTTGCCTTGTATTTATATTGTTGACTCAGGCGGAGCAAACTTACCCCATCAGGATAAGGTTTTCCCAGATAGGGATCACTTTGGAAGAATTTTTTATAATCAAGCTATTATGTCCAGAGAAGGAATTCCACAATTAGCAGTTGTAATGGGTTCATGTACAGCAGGTGGAGCCTATGTGCCGGCTATGTCGGATGAGACTATTATAGTCAAGGATCAGGGAACAATTTTTCTAGGTGGCCCCCCTCTTGTTAAGGCAGCTACTGGTGAAGAAGTCTCTTCTGAGGAACTTGGTGGGGCAGACGTGCATACTCGTATTTCGGGTGTTGCTGATCATTTGGCAGATAATGATAAAGATGCAATTGATAAAGCTAGAAATATAGTCAGTCGACTCAGACAATATAATGATGTTGAAAATAACGTTATTCAGTCAAATACGCTTTTTGAAGAGGATGAAATTTATGGTGTAGTTCCAAGTAACCTTCGAAAAATGTTTGATGTAAGGGAAGTAATTGTCAGGTTAGTAGATGATGCCAAATTTGATGAGTTTAAGCCTCGTTATGGAAAAACATTGGTATGTGTATTTGCTAATATTGATGGAAATTTAGTTGGCATTTTAGCAAATAATGGAATCTTGTTTTCAGAGTCTGCATTGAAGGGTGTGCACTTTATTCAGCTTTGTTGTCAAAGAGGAATCCCAATTGTTTTTTTGCAGAATATTGCAGGTTTTATGGTAGGAAAACGATATGAGCATGGAGGTATAGCTAAGGATGGTGCAAAGTTAGTAATGGCTGTAGCTTGTGCAGAAGTACCAAAATTTAAAGTGATTATTGGGGGTAGTTTTGGTGCTGGTAATTATGGTATGTGTGGTCGTGCATTCCAACCAAGATTTTTATGGATGTGGCCAAATGCGAGAATATCGGTCATGGGTGGTGAACAAGCTGCTAGTGTACTAGCTCACATTCGCCGTGATAAGTTAGAGGGTGATGGAATTACTTGGTCGCAAAAGGAAGAGGATAAATTTAAAGAACCAATCATTACTCAATATGACAAACAGGGTAGCCCTTATTATTCATCCGCACGTTTGTGGGATGATGGTATCATTGATCCTAAAGATACAAGATATGTTCTAGCACGGGCTTTAAAAGTTGCTAGGAGCCAATTAATTAGAAAAACCAGTTTTGGTGTATTTAGAATGTAATTAAGAGATTAATATATGACTCAAAATCTTATATTGTTTGATATTGACCAAAGAGGAGTTGCGAAAATTACTTTTAACCGTCCAGATGCTCATAACGCATTTGATGGTGAATTTGTTTCTAGTCTCTTTAAAGTAATTACTACAATAGAAAATAATCAAAAGGTTCGTGTTGTCGTTATTGCCGCAGAAGGAAAAAGTTTTTGTGCAGGTGCCGACATAAAGTGGATGAAAAGAATGGGCATGGCATCTGAAAAAGATAACAAAGAAGATGCTGAGTCACTTGCAAATTTACTTGAAGCTCTTGATAATTTATCCAAGCCGACAATTTCTTTGGTGCAGGGAGGTACATTGGGCGGTGGGGTCGGTTTGGTGGCAGCAACTGATATAGCTATTGCGGTTGAAACAGCATTTTTTGCCATATCAGAGGTTCGTGTTGGCGTTATTCCTTCAGTGATTAGTCCTTTTGTTATAAACAAAATAGGTGAGAGTTATGCAAGGCGTTATTTTTTAACAGGAGAAAGATTCTCTGCAGATCAGGCTTGTCAAATAGGGCTTGTGCAGGATGTAGTGAGAAATGATGATCTTTATATAAAAGCGGAAGAATATATTCACTTACTAATGCAGGGTGGCCCTAAAGCCCAAAGAGAGGCAAAAATGCTGGTGAGATTATCTAGGGGGAGAGTATTTGATCCAGAATTGAAGGAAGAACTAGCTCAAAGAATTGCAAGGGTCCGAGTTTCTGAAGAGGGGCAGGAGGGACTCTTGGCATTCCAAGAAAAGCGAAAAGCAGATTGGAACTAATCTTAGTGCGGATGTTATGGTATTGAATATTGTTAAATACGCTGTAGGTGTTGAAAATATTGAGCAGCTTAAGTGTAAACAAATTGAATGTAAGAAAAGATTTGGCCGTGTTTTGAGCTTAACAAGTTTAGCCCCTCGTCGTGCTGATGAAATCTTAGCTGGCGGTTCAATGTACTGGATTATTAAGCGTGAGATTAGGGCAAGGCAAAGAATCCTGAGTATAGAAGATAAGAGCTCAGAAAGTAAGAATAAAAAAAAAATTAAAATAATTTTAGATAGTATATTGTGTCCAACTATCCCAACTCCTAGGAGGCCTCACCAAGGTTGGCGTTACTTATCAAAAGAGCAGTCCCCTCCTGACCTGGAGGTGAATGGAAATCAAATCCCATACGATCTTCCAGAATCTTTAGCTATAGAGTTAAGGCGTCTAGGGTTGTTTTAATTAATGATGGTTGAGTTATATTGAAGTATTTTAAATAGTGTGACTGATTAATGTTTTATAATAACTAAGGAATAGTTCTTTGTTATATTATGTAGTTGTAGGTATTCTCTTACTAGTTGTTGTTGTGATAATAAGTCGTTGGTTTGTTAATGCTCGTGCTAGTAGAATCGCTAGAATTCTCAAATTGTTGTTTATTTTTTTATGTGTAGGCGTGGCAATATTTCTTGGTGTAACGGGTAAGGTGTATTTTTCTATAATACCAATTGCTTTTTCTTTGATTCCTTCAATAGTAGCTTCTACTTACAGAGGAGCAGAACAAAGCGACCATAAAGAAACTGAAAACATAAATGATTTTAGTGATAATAATATGAATAGAGAACAAGCTTTGGAGATTTTAGGATTAGATAAAGATGCTTCTGATGCAGATATTAAGGCGGCGCACAAAGAATTACTAAAGAAGGTCCACCCAGACCAAGGAGGGTCTAAATATCTAGCATCACAAATTAATAGAGCAAAAGATCTATTGCTAAAAGATTAACCCATACTGCTATTAGGTATAAGGTAACAGTAGCTAGTGACAGGCAGGTGCCCCTCAGATAATCTGTCTTTTTAAATTCATAAAATACGAAATAATTGATGGAACAAGATAATATGACTCGTTCAATTAAGAAAGCTATCTTCCCTGTAGGTGGTCTGGGTAAGCGTTTTTATCCCGCAACACTAGCAACTCCTAAGGAGATGCTGCCTGTTGTCGATAGGCCATTAATAGATTATGCACTTGAGGAGGCGAGGTTATCTGGTATTGAGGAGTTTATATTCATTACTAGGAAGGGTAAAAGTAGCATTGAAGATTATGTGGAAGAATACTTTAAAAACAAAGTATTAGAATATAAAGATAATAATCTAGATGAAGAAAGTGGGTTGAAAAATCTTACATTTTCTTTTACTCGACAAAGTGATTCTTTGGGGCTCGGGCATGCAATTTGGTGTGCCAGACATTTAGTTGGTGATGATCCCTTTGCTGTGATTTTACCCGATGAACTTTTTTGTTCAAAAACTCCATGTTTGTTACAACTTATAAGAGTTTATGAGGAACGTGGGGGATGTGTAATAGGCTTAGGCGAAATACCTATTGAGAAAAGCTATAAATATGGGATCGTTTCTTATTCAGAAGACGACGGAAAAGTCGTTAAAATAGATAGAATGATAGAAAAACCATTACCTCAAGATGCACCTTCAAATCTATCTATTATCGGACGATATATTATTCAGCCACAAATATTTGGGCTACTGGGTCAAGAGAAGAGTTCCATTGGTGGTGAAATACAACTTACCAATTCTTTATCTGATTTAATTGAAGATATAAATTTATACGGTTTAAGGTGTAAGGGACAGCGTTTTGATTGTGGAAGTAAACCCGGCCTTATTGAGGCAAATATTTCCTTAGCCATGGATAGAGAGGATTTACGTGATGAGATTGCAAATATATTGAGAGATTTCAATTCTCGTATTTGATTTGATAAAGCGATTTATATACTAACAAAATAGCTGAGGTTATTGCTTATGAAAGTGGCCATGATAGGAACTGGTTACGTTGGTCTGGTATCTGCTGCGTGTTTCTCAGAATTTGGTATAAATGTCACCTGTGTTGATAGGATAGACGAAAAGATCAGAGGTTTAATAGAGGGACATATTCCTATATATGAACCTGGTTTAGACGCATTAGTTGAAAATAATACACGTTCTGGAAGACTCACATTTACCACCGATCTAAAAGATGCTGTTTCAAAAGCTGATATTGTAATGTTAGCTGTGGGTACCCCAAGCCGGCGTGGAGATGGTCACGCAGATTTATCTTATGTTTGGGCTGCTGCCGAGGAGGTTGCGGAGTCAATCAATAATTACACTGTGATAGTAACAAAAAGTACAGTCCCAGTTGGGACTGGTGAGAAAATTTCACAGATTATCAAAAGAATGCGGCCAGATGCTAATTTTGATGTTGTATCCAATCCAGAATTCTTACGTGAAGGTTCTGCTATTGACGATTTTTTGAGGCCTGATCGTGTAGTAGTAGGGCTTGATTCTGATCGTGCCAAAGAATTAATGTCTGCTTTATATAGGCCATTATTTATTCGTGAAACACCAATTATTTTTACTGACACTAAAACTGCTGAACTTATAAAATATGCTGCAAATACTTTTCTTGCTACAAAAATTTCGTTCATAAATGAGATTGCAAATTTATGCGAAGTTCTTGGTGCTAACATTCAGGACGTTGCTAAGGGTATTGGGCTTGACGGTCGGATTGGCGAAAAATTTCTTAATGCTGGCCCTGGTTTTGGGGGGTCATGCTTTCCAAAAGATACACGAGCACTTGTCCGTATCGCTGAAGATAATAATACTCCAAGCCATATTGTTAATGCTGTAGTTAAAGTTAATGAGGATAGGAAGGCACAGATGTCAGGTCGAATAGTAGCTGCATGTGATGGGAGTATAGATGGTAAATCAATTGCAGTTTTGGGTGTTACTTTCAAACCAAATACGGACGATATTAGAGAAAGTCCAAGTCTTGATATTATCCGTGATTTGGTTGTAAGGGGAGCGAATGTTAAGGTATATGATCCTGAGGGTATGGAAGAGGCTAAATCAATAATTGATGATGTAACTTGGTGTAGTACAGCTTACGAAGCGATGGTTGATGCAAATGTAGTTACAATTATTACGGAGTGGAATGAGTTTAGGGCTCTTGATTTAAAACGTATCAAACTTCTTTTAAAGGAACCAATATTAGTAGATTTTAGGAATATATATAGGCCAGAAGAAATGTCAGAAGAAGGTTTCTACTATTATAGCATTGGAAGGCCAGATGTTTTGCCAAAGACAGAAAAATAAACAAGTCTAATGGTTAGTCTTAATAAGAGTGAATATAAACTAGCCCCCTCTATATTACGTGAATATGATATAAGAGGATTGGTTGGTCAAACTCTTACGGAAAATGATGCTTTCGTAATTGGTCGTGCCATGGCGACTATTTTAAATAAAAAATATAAAATTACTGCACCTAAGATTGTAGTAGCTTATGATGGACGTCATAGTTCTCCCTTGTTTTCATCCTTTCTTTGCGAAGGTTTATGCGTATCAGGTTGTGAGGTCATAGAAATTGGATGTGGACCTACACCACTTCTATATTTTACTGTGGAATATTTGGCCTCTAATGCAGGAATAATGATCACAGGATCTCATAACCCCCCTGAATTTAATGGTTTTAAATTTGTTGTCGATGGCAAGCCTTTTTATGGACCTTCTATCAAAGAACTTGGTGTGATTGTTGAAAGACAGGATTTTCTAGAGGGTAAGGGCAGTATTGTTAAGAAAGACTTATCTGGTGCGTATATTGAATCCTTATTGAATTTATGTGGTTCTTTATTGCCGAATAAGGTTGTTTGGGATCCTGGACATGGTGCAACTGCAGAAATAATAAAGACTCTAATAGACCGTCTACCTGGTCAGCATATATTAGTTAATGGGTCAATAGACGGTGCATTTCCATCCCATCATCCAGATCCAACAATACCTGAAAACCTTAATGAAATTATAAGTATTGTTAAACAGAAGAACTACGATTTAGGTTTTGCTTTTGATGGTGATGGGGATCGAATTGGTGTCATAGATGAATTAGGGAGAATAATTTGGGGTGATCAATTGCTGGCACTTCTAGCTAGAGACGTATTGGTTGATTATCCAGGTGGAAGTATTATAGCTGATGTTAAATCAAGCCAGGTAGTTTTTGAAGAAATCTCGCGTTTAGGAGGAATGCCAATTATATGGAAAACTGGTCATTCATGCATAAAGGATAAAATGCTTGAACTGTCTGCTCCTTTAGCAGGGGAAATGAGTGGGCACATATTTTTAACGATCACTGGTTTGGTTTTGATGATGCTATTTATACTGCACTTAGATTGTTAGCCATGTTGAAAAATTCAAATAGCTCCTTGAGTCAACTATACGATAGTTTACCTAAGTTAGTTAATACACCAGAAATTAGATTTGATTGCCCAGATGATCAAAAGTTCACAGTAGTTTCAGAAGTGGCTAGAAATCTAGAAAAAAATGGTGCAGATGTATTAAGTATAGATGGTGTTAGAGTCACTAAAGATGGAGGCTGGTGGTTGTTACGTGCATCAAACACCCAGCCAGTACTAGTAGCACGCTGTGAAGCGAAAGATATTCAGACATTAAGAGAGATCAAGTCAGAATTATTGTATTATCTCTCGAAAAGTAAAGTTACTTTACCAGATTTGATTTAGTAAAATCATGATTAATGAACTTTCCACAAAGAATATAATGCAAATAAACAAGTTATATGCATCAGGTAATTTGACACCTATAGATGTAGTTGAAAACACTCTTGCAAGATTAGAAGAGCTCGATATAGCTTGTAATGCTTTCTGTTTTTGGGATCCTGATAAATCATTGAAAGCTGCGTATGAATCAACAAAACGTTGGTCAAACAGAGAGCCAAAAAGTTTACTCGATGGGATCCCTTATTCGTGTAAGGACCTTATTCTAACAAAGGGATGGCCCACTTTAAGAGGTTCTTTACTCATTGATAAAGATCAAGTTTGGGATGAAGATGCACCTTGTGTTCAAAGACTAAATGAGAACGGGGCTATTCTAATTGGGAAAACGACTACCCCTGAATTTGGCTGGAAGGCTCTCACCGATAGTCACCTGACAGGGGTAACTCTGAACCCTTGGTGTTTAGAGAGAACCCCTGGTGGGTCAAGCGGAGGTGCTGCTGTTGCTGCAGCATTAAGGATAGGGCTAATGCATCTTGGCACTGATGGAGGTGGATCAATACGTATACCGGCAGCTTATTGTGGTGTTTTTGGATTCAAAGCAAGTGCCGGCCGAATACCACTATATCCCCCAAGTCCCTTTGGTTCGTTAGCTCATGTAGGCCCTATAAGTACAAGTGTTTCAGATGCAGCTGCTATGTTAGAGATAATTAGTAAACCTGATAATAGAGATATCTTCTCTTTACCATATCAGCAGTTAGATTATATCTATTCTCTAAATTCTGGTGTTAATGGATTACGTATCGCTTACAGCCCTGATTTGGGCTATGCGAGTGTTGATTTATGTGTCGCGCGCAAGGTAGAAGAAGCTGTAGAAGTATTTAAGTCACTTGGTGCTAGAGTTGAGATAGTAAATCCTGCTTTTAGTAATCCTCAAGAAATATTCAGAAAACACTGGTATGTGGGGGCTGCAAGTTTACTTCGAAACTTTACAAATAAACAAAAATTGCTCATAGAGCCTGGTCTTTGTCAGGTTTCCAAAATCGGAGAGAAAATAACCTTGACTGATTTTTTAGAAGCCTCCAATGCTAGAGCTGAATTAACATCAAGCATGCGCTCTTTTCATGAAAAATATGATTTGCTTATTACCCCAACGATGCCTACAACTGCATTAATGCATAAAAATGATCACAGGATTATATCGGGAGGATGTAATTGGGACGATTTGAGTCCATTTACTTACCCATTTAACCTGACAGGGCAACCAGCTGCCAGTATTCCATGTGGCCTTGCCGATGATGGACTGCCTGTAAGTATGCAAATTATAGGCAATAACTTTGATGATTTAAAGGTCATTAGTGCAGCTGCAGCATATGAAAAAGCATGCCCGAATGAGGCAATTCTTCATTGTGAAAAAGTTATAAATTAGTGAATTCTGGTCATAATTTATTATGAATGAACTTTCTTTTATTGACGCCTGATTCTTTTTTATTCCATAAAGTAGGGATATTAGATTCGTTTATCTGTTTTTATCTAATTATATACTGGGGTGAGGCCTTGATCTCATTGAAGAACTACAGCTTGAAATTATTTATATTTATCCTAATTCCATTTGCTTTAGTAGCTGGGAGCCAATTTGTTTTGTCCAATAAGAGTTATGCTGGTTATGCTTCAATTATTGTTGATGCAGACAATGGAAGAGTTTTAAGATCGAGGAATGCAGACACACGAAACTTTCCAGCATCATTGACAAAAATCATGACTCTTTACATGACATTTGAGGCACTTGAGACTGGTCGGTTAAAAATGAATTCTCGTCTCAAAGTTAGTAAACGTGCAGAAGGTCAAACACCCTCTAAGCTTGGACTTAAACGTGGAGATACAATTTCAGTTAAGCATTCGATTCTAGCACTAGTTACTAAATCTGCTAATGATGTAGCAACTGTTTTAGCTGAGGCGTTAGGGGGGACAGAATGGGAATTCGCTCAGAAAATGACTCTTAGGGCTAGGTCTTTAGGCATGAAAAAGACTACATTTCTAAATGCTTCGGGTTTACCTAATAGACGCCAACTTTCTACTGCAAGAGATATGGCAACTCTAGCGGTTGCTATTTACAATGATTTTCCCCAATATTATCATTTCTTCTCTTCTAAGAACTTTCGTTTTAGAGGCATAAAACATAAGAATCATAATAATTTACTAGGGTTTTATAGAGGAGTTGATGGAATTAAAACAGGTTACACACGGTCATCTGGTTTTAATCTGGTAGCATCTGCAGAACGAAGCGGGAGAAGGATCATTGCAGTTGTTTTTGGAGGGAAGACTGCGAAGAGACGTGATAGGCATATGAAAGACCTTCTTGATAAGGGTTTTTCTAGAATAGTTGAATATGATCGAGAGAGGAAACTTTCAAAAGTTGCCCAAGTGCCGTTACCACATTTTAGACCTTTATCGCAAGGTGCAAAAACTCTTAAGGAAACTGATCAAATTCATGATAAGGATAAAACGATCTTGACCAGATTAGAAGGGCATTGGGCTATTCAGGTTGGAGCTTTTAGAAACGAAAATTCAGCATCAAGAATACTCCGTCGAGCAGGTAGAGTTGCTGCTCAAACCCTAGAGAATGGAGTGGCAACTGTAACATCAGTTACTTTAAAAAATGGAATAGTATTATACAGAGCAAGATTTTCAGGTTTAAAACTCCTTTCAGCAAAAAGAGCGTGTGTGGCACTTAAAGTTTCAGAAATACCTTGCGTGGTTGTAAGACTTGAACGTTCAGAGATATATATCTCTTTAAAATAAAACATTCTACTGGAGTTTATGCTGAAAAATCTCAGTTTATTTTAGATAAGTATATAAATTATTACTATATTGTGTATCTAGACAATTTCCAGATGACTGTTATATCTGGGTGCTATACTAACGTATCCTTATTTCTAAAGGAGATACTAAATTACTCTTGAAGATAAAAATGCAAAAAAGGCTGAGACAGTACAGTCTGCAATACAGTTAATTAAGCCTGCACCTAAGCGTGGCTTAATGGCAAGATTTCGTACCTATTTCTTCACAGGCGTACTAGTCACTGCTCCATTTGGGCTGACTGCTTGGCTTATCTGGTTATTGGTGGACTTTGTTGATAGAACTGTCATTCCTCTCATTCCGTTAGATTACAATCCATCTAATGTTTTGGGTCATAGTATCCCAGGATTAGGAGTTATCATCGTATTAATAGTTCTTACGACTATTGGTGCTTTGGTAACAAATTTCCTAGGCCGATATATGGTTAGACTTGGTGAGCATTTGTTAAATCGGCTTCCAGTTGTTCGAACTGTTTATGGACTCTTTAAGCAGATTTTTGATGCTGTATTAGCACAATCTGCTAATGCTTTTCGTGAAGTAGTACTTGTAGAGTATCCACGAAGAGGAATCTGGGTTATTGGATTTATTACTGGACCTACCCGAGGTGAGGTTCAAAGAATTATTGATGAAAAAATGGTAAACGTTTTTATACCAACTACCCCTAATCCAACTTCTGGGTTTCTACTTTTTGTACCTCGTGATGATTGTAAGATTTTAAAAATGAGTGTTGAAGAGGGTGTTAAGTTAGTTATCTCAGGAGGAATTGTTTCACCACCCGATCATAAAACAGATGGAGTTGATAAAAATATAAAACAATTGGACGAATAGTAAAAAAAGAACTTTCTATCCTGCTCTTAGATTACTCTCAGCTTGATCTCTTTCAAATAGATTAAGTAAAAGTTTTAGAGCTTCGCTTCTTTCTGATTTTGTCTCAAGTTCTCTACTTTCTATAATTTCTTTAGCTTGCTTGTTGGCTAGTTTCAAAAGTTCTTCATGGCTATTGAGATCGGCTATTCGCAGTTTGCTAAATCCACTTTGTTTGGTACCTAAAATTTCTCCTGCACCCCGAATTTTAAGGTCATGTTCAGCAATTTCAAAACCATCATCTGTTTGTCGAATTATCTTTAACCGTTCTCTTGAATATTCATTTAAGGGGGTTTTATAGAGCAATAAGCAAGTTCCATCTTTGTTGTTTCTGCCAATACGTACCCTAAGTTGATGTAATTGGGACAGACCAAAACGATCGGCATGCTCTACTACTATTACGGTGGCATCTGGAATATCCATGCCGACTTCTATTACAGTGGTTGCAACTAATATTTTCAGGGAGCCATTCTTGAAAGATGACATGACTTTGTCTTTTTCGTCCCCGTTCATCTTACCATGGATCAATCCTACTTTATCATCAAATATAGATTGAAGGTTATTATATCTTTCAAGTGCTGCTCCTAGTTCATTGTTGTCTGAATTCTCAATTAATGGACATACCCAATAAACTTTGGCACCCTTATTTACAGCACGTTTAATTGCATTTTCAACTTCAATGAGACGTTCAATTGGTAAAACCTTTGTGCTAACTAAACCTCGACCTATAGGACGATTATTCAAACGTGACACATCCATATCACCATATTCAGTTAATAATAATGTTCTAGGGATTGGTGTTGCTGTCATAACTAAGATATCTACATCATTACCTTTTTGGACAAGGGATAAACGTTGATCAACGCCAAATCTATGTTGCTCATCAACTACTACGATACCAAGATTGTTAAATTTAACGTCTTCTTGAAATAAAGCATGAGTACCTATAATTAGGGAAACTTCTCCGGAAGCGAGTTTCGAGATAATTTTCTGACGATTGCCCTCAGTTAGGCGTCCTATAAGGAGGGAACATTTTATATCTGTCTCTTCTAAAAATTTTGAAAAATTTTCATGATGTTGCTTAGCTAGAATTTCGGTTGGTACCATGAGTGCGGCCTGTTTGGAGGACTCAACCGCATTTAACATTGCTAAGAGTGCTACGACAGTTTTTCCACTTCCAACATCACCCTGTAATAACCTTACCATTTTATTTTTACTCTCCATATCATTATCAATTTCTTTGAGGGCATTATTTTGATCTGGGGTAAGTGAAAAACTAAGATTCGATAGAACCTTCTTTCTGTATCTTTTTGATGGAGTGGTTGAATGGCCTAATTTGGATTTTTCTTTTGATCGGATATTTATTGCCAGCTGGTTTGCTAGGAGTTCGTCATAAGCGAGTCTTTCTCTCCATTTTGCATTTAGGTATAAATCTTTCTCAGACTTTGGCATATGAGCTTTAAGGATTGAAGATTTCCAGCTTTCCCAAGCATTATCCTGAATTACTGATATATCATGCCATTCTGGGAGGTCAGGTAAAATTTCCATTGCATTTTCAATAAAACGTCTTAACTGTTTTGAGGTTAATCCGTCAGTCAAAGGGTATATTGGATCAATAGGAAGGATTGAATTTTTTTTATCCTCAGAGACAATATAATCTGGGTGTACCATCTGCAAACCTTTCCCATATGACTCAATTGATCCACTGACTATTCTTTTCGCTCCTATAGGTAGCACTTTAGAGATCCAGTCAGACCTAGATCGAAAAAATACTAAATCAAGATGTCCGGTAGAATCTTCACACTGCACTCTGTAGGGCTGTTTCGAGTGGAAGGGTCTTTGGTGACCTTTTACAGTTATGTTCACAGTTACAATTTTCCCGGGAGTTGCCTTAATAATTGTGGGAATAAATTGGCGTTCTGTGATATTTGTTGGAAAATGTAATACTAAATCAATTACACGATTACCTAAAAGTTTTTTCAACTGAAAGCACGTACGTGACCCAACGCCCGAAATAGTCTCGGTGGATGCAAAAAGAGGGTTTAAAATGTTAGGTCTCATGATAGTAAGAGGCTAATTGTAAACGCACGACTTGCCAACAGTTAGTAAGGCTGACATATACATTAATATTCTAATTTGGAATTTAACTTATGACTATTGACCTAGAAACAAGATTAAAAAGACTTAGATATCGAACTTCACACACTGGGACTAAAGAGACGGATATTTTACTTGGTTCATTTGTTGAAAAGTATTCTGATTCGCTTATTAAGTCAGAAGTTGAAGACTTGGAAAATTTGCTAAGAATAGGAAATGACCCGCTTGTTTATCAATGGATAGTTCAGGGCGTCAATGTTCCAGAAGAATATAACACCACAACTCTTAATAAAATTCGCTCGTTTGTAATTAAACGAGATTTAACTTGAACTCGCTAAAATGTTTACATTAGCCGAGTGTGGGTTAGATAAGAAAGAGATAAAGAACCTTAGTGGTATTCCAGAGGGTTTTGATGCCTATTGGTTGAGTAGGCTAGTATTTGACTCGGCTAAATCCGGCAAGCCAATTGTTCATATATCAAGGGATGATTCTAGACTTAGAATGCTCTCTGAGAGTATCAGTTTTTTTGAACCTAAATTACACAAAATTATATTTCCTGCATGGGATTGTCTGCCATTTGATCGAATATCTCCACGTGTTGATATTGTAAGCCAGCGTTTATTGGCCTTGTGCGAATTGTTGGAATTGGAAGAGAAAAAACCAACACTGATTTTAACAACTTTAAATTCTTCTCTCCAGAGGGTGCCCCCTAGAGCAGCTCTAAAGGGTGTAGCACGTTCTATCGATGTAGGCTGTAAAAATAAAATTGAGGACATGATTTTATTTTTAGAAATGAGCGGTTATACAAATTCTGGCAATGTCATGGATGTTGGTGAATACGCTGTAAGGGGAGGGATATTAGATATTTTTCCCGCTGGCCAGAAATTTCCAGTAAGAATGGATTTTTTTGGTGATGAAATTGAATCTATAAAGGTCTTTGATCCAATAACACAAAGGAGTTCTGAGGAAATTCAGGCTTGTTACATAGGCCCAGTAGGAGAAATTTTTCTTGATGCTGATTCCATTAAGAGGTTTCAGAGAGGTTATCGTCTAAATTTTGGTGCTGTGTTAGACAAAGACCCATTATTTGAGGCTGTTTCTGAAGGCCATAGGTATCCAGGAATAGAGAATTGGTTGCCGCTTTTTTATGATTCTCTTGAGACCATATTTGACTATCTACCCAATGGTCTTGTGGTTCTTGATCATTTATTTGACAAAAGTTTGATAGATCGTATTGAGTCTATAAATGACTTTTATCAAGCTCGTAAAAGTGTTGATTCAGGTTTAGTTTCAGATGGAGCTACAATATATAAACCACTTAATCCACATCAACTATATCCTAGCTTGGAAGAATGGAATGGCTTATTGTCGGAGAGGTCTGTAGCAAGGTTTGTTAATTTTACGCCTGAAAACTCAAAAAATTCACAATCAATTTCAATTGGGGTTAAAAAATGCAGAGATTTTACTCCTGAGCGCAAACAAGGTCCAAATATATTATACACTGAATTAAGAAAATATATTAAGAAGCACACAAACTTAAATAGAAATTTTATTATTGCTGCTTGGAGTCCCGGGACAAGGGAGCGGCTTAAGCGTATTTTTTCTGAAAATCATATTGGACCCATAGTTACAATAGATGAATGGTCAAGAATGTCTTCAATTAATAAAGGTTCTATAGGTTTGACTGTTCTTCCGATGGAGCAAGGATTTGAGGCTGATGATCTAGTTATTCTCGCAGAACAGGACATCCTTGGTAGCAGATTAAATCGTAATCAACGTCGAAGAAAACAAAAGGCAGAAAATTTTTTAACGAGTATTTCTGAGATAATCGAAGGAGATTTTGTAGTTCATCTTGATCATGGTATCGGTGTTTACAATGGGCTCGTTACGATAGAGGCAGGAGGTGCTTTGCATGATTGCCTGAAGTTGATATACGCAGGAGAGGATAAACTTTTTTTGCCAGTCGAGCATATAGATTTGCTTTCACGCTATGGCTCTTCTGATACTAAAGCAAAACTTGATAGACTGGGAGGAGTAAACTGGCAGGCTAGAAAAGCTCGTCTTAAGAAAAAAATCCGCGAAATGGCTGAAGGTTTGATAGCAACAGCTGCTAAGAGGTCTACATATAGAGCCCGGGTTTTTGATATTGATCATTCTGAGTACGATAAGTTTTGTTCTAATTTTAATTATGTTGAGACTGATGATCAAGCGGATGCCATAGACGAAACAATACAAGATCTTCAGTCAGGTTATCCTATGGATAGATTAATATGTGGTGATGTAGGATTCGGAAAAACAGAGGTTGCACTTCGTGCTTCATTTTCAATATCAATGGCAGGAATGCAGGTTGTAGTATTAGTGCCTACAACTCTTTTGTGTCGTCAACATTATGAGACTTTTAAAAATCGTTTTAGCAATTTGCCAATAAAGGTATCTGAGCTCTCTCGGTTAACGTCAATGAAAGATTTCAGTTATGTAAAGCGTGAGTTGGCTGCAGGTAAAATAGATATTGTAATAGGAACTCATGCTATTCTAAACAAAGATATTGAGATTCCAAATCTTGGCTTAGTGATTGTTGATGAGGAACAACATTTTGGTGTCTCCCATAAAGAAAAACTTAAACAATTAAAATCTGAAACCCATATACTAACACTTACTGCAACCCCAATTCCAAGAACTTTACAGATGTCTTTAACGGGCGTTCGGAGTATGAGCGTAATGGCAACTCCACCTGTAGATCGTTTGGCTGTTCGAACATTTATTATGCCATTTGACCCCATTGTTATAAGGGAAGCGATTCTCAGGGAGAAGATGCGTGGTGGTCAAGTATTTTACGTTTGCCCAAGGGTTTCAGACATCAGGTCAATAATTGATCAATTGAATAATATGGTTCCTGAGGTGAAAGTAAGTATTGCCCATGGTCAGATGAATGTAAAAGACCTTGAAATCACCATGGAAGAGTTTTGTCGCGGGGATTATGATGTTTTAGTTTCAACGACTATAATTGAATCTGGATTAGATATTCCTCGAGCAAATACGATGATTATTCATCGTTCAGATATGTTTGGCTTATCACAGTTATACCAATTACGTGGCCGAATAGGACGTTCAAAGTTACGTGGATATGCGTATCTCACATATTCATCAAAATCTAAAATTACTGCAGCAGCGTTTAAGAGGTTAGATGCAATCCATCGATTAGATAATCTGGGGGCTGGTTTTGCTCTAGCTAGTCATGATCTAGATATTCGTGGTGCTGGAAATTTGCTTGGCTCTGAGCAATCTGGACATATTAGAGAAGTTGGAGTTGAGCTTTATCAAAATATGCTAGAAGAAGCGATCCTAGATTTAAAATCTAAGGATTCTTCTAAGGGAATACATGATAAAAAGTGGTCACCACAAATTAATTTGGGTGTTTCTGTTCTAATACCAGAAGATTATGTTTCTGATTTACATACTAGATTGAGTTTGTATAGACGTATTGGTCAGATGGAAGATCAATCACAGATTGATGATTTAATTGAGGAACTTACAGATAGATTTGGTTCGCCTCCAGAATCAGTTTTGCATCTTTTGGAAGTAATAGTAATAAAGCATTTTTGTAGGCATGCTGGGGTAGAAAAAATCGATGCAGGCCCAAAGGGAGCAGTCTTTAGTTTTCGTGAAAATAATTTCATAGAGATAGACGCTTTAATCAAATATGTTTCAATTTTAGATAGGGGAATGCGTCTAAGGCCAGATTCAAGACTGGTAATCACAAAAAATTGGATTCAATCTAGAGATCGATTAGACGGTATACGTAAAGTTTTAATTGACTTATGCAAAATGATTCAGCGTTAGATTATTTCATGTAGTATTTAATTCAGATAATTTGCTTATTTTAGAAGCCATTATGAAATCATTTTCATGAAGCCCTTTAATTTTATGAGTATATAATTCAATTATGCAATACCCCCAACCAAAGCTAATATCAGGATGGTGGCCTTCTTCTTCAGCAATCTCTGATACTATATTAACGAAATTTAATGCGTTAACAAAGTTTGTAAATTCAAATTTACGGTTGAGTTTAGTGTTATTATCGCAAAGAATCCAATCAGGAGTATGTTCTAATAAAAGTTTTGATGCTGATTCATCAAGTGGAGGAATTCCACCGCGGCAGGGTTGGCAAGTTTTTTCTGAAAATGACATAGCTTACTCCAGGATTATTGGTATAGAAGTGGCTCGGAAAATTATAATTTTAACTAAAAAAATGAGTAAGTTAAATATAAAATGTATATGTCGCAGATTCTGTTTATTCAGGAGCGTTTTTTATGAAGACAAAAGTAAATCCAGAAGATTATAAATGTAAAAAAACAATTACTATTCTTGGCTCTACTGGTTCAATAGGTAAGAATACCCTAGATTTGCTTGAACGCTATGAATCTCAATATAAAGTTAATTTTCTTACTGCACAATCAAATGTGAAGCTTTTGGCTTCTCAAGCAAAAAAATGTAGAGCAAGTGGGGCTGTAATTGGTGACCCAAGTTTATATGAAGAGCTCAAAGGTTTATTATCTGGTACAGGTATTAACGCAGCTGCTGGCTCAGAAGCTATAGTTGATGCTGCTAGGGCACCCTCAGATTTTGTCATGGCTGCTATAGTCGGAGCTGCGGGTTTATATCCAACTATGGCCGCAGTGAGCAGAGGAGCAGTTGTCTGTCTCGCGAATAAAGAATGTCTTGTATGTGCAGGAGATTTGATGATTTCTGAAGTTAGGTCATCCGGTGCAACATTACTGCCAGTAGATTCTGAACATAATGCCATATTTCAAGTGTTTGATTTTGAACAGCCGGAATGTGTTGAAAAAATAATACTTACAGCATCAGGTGGGCCATTTCGTAAAAGCACAGAAGCAGAAATGGAAATAGCTACTCCAGCTCAAGCAGTGGCTCATCCAAATTGGACTATGGGTGCAAAAATATCAGTCGATTCAGCTACTATGATGAATAAGGGTCTAGAAATGATTGAGGCTTATCATTTATTTCCAATTAAGCCTGATCAGATCGAAGTTTTAGTGCATCCACAATCTGTAATTCATAGTTTAGTTGCTTATGTTGATGGTTCTGTTTTAGCTCAACTTGGTACCCCTGACATGCGAACACCTATAGCATATTGCTTGGCATGGCCAGGTAGGATAAATGCTCCATCCCCACGCCTAAATTTATCTGAGCTCAGTCAACTAGATTTTGAACCTCCAGATGAGATGCGGTTTTTTTCTTTAAAACTCGCGAGGAATGCATTGGAATCAGGAGGCGTTGTGCCAATAGTGCTCAATGCATCTAATGAAGTTGCAGTAGAAGCCTTCCTAAAAGGTAAGATTAAATTAACTGATATTTCTAAGATCGTTGAAAACCAAATGAATCAATTTGTTGGTGGCGTAATTAATTCCTTGTCAGATGTTGTTGAAGTAGATAATGAGGTGCGTATATATACAAAAGAATATATAAATAAATATAATTAAATTAGTATCTTATAATATATTATTAATATTAATAATTAATTATGAATTCATGATTACTTGTTATCTAACTAATATGTCAGTAGTTAATATTACCTAGTTATATAAATAAGTTAAATGAGATTATCTATGGGGACTTGTGTCGTATGACAAATGGTATAAAGGATTTAATTACAGAAAATAACGAAAACTTTCCTGTAGGTTCATTCCTCATACCTAGAGATTGTAGGAAACATGTATATGCATTTTATTTGTTTGCTCGTAGAGCAGATGATATTGCAGATAATTCAAGCTTAAGTTCAGAAGAAAAAGTCAAAAGTCTAACAGTGATCCAAAATTCATTGGCAAATGATCCTGAGAAATTACCTGAATGGGCAATACCTTATAACAACAGTCTTAAACAAACAGGCTGCTCTCCAATTAATGGTACTGATTTACTTTCAGCATTTATTCAAGATGCAATAAAACATAGATATGCTAGTTGGGATGAGTTAATGGACTATTGTTCTAAATCTGCTGCATCTGTAGGTAGAGCAATGCTTGATATTCATAATGAAAAAGATGCTGATTTTGAAGGCATTGATGCTCTTTGTAACGCATTGCAGGTTTTAAATCACATACAAGACTGTAAAAATGATTATTTGAATCATAACAGAGTTTATATTCCTGAGGATTGGTTAAAAGCAGAAGGGTGTAAAGTTGAAAAATTAGGTGAAGAGTTTATTAGTCAAGAGCTTCGCAAGGTAATTGACAGGTGTTTGATCAAAACTGATGAGCTGCTGGCAAAAGCTAATAAAAGCCCAAACTCAATTAAGCGTCGTGGACTTCGTCTTGAAACGGCTGTGATTTTACGCTTAGCAAAGGCACTGAGCTATAAGCTTAGGCGTAATGACCCTTTGCGAAATAAAATCAAACTTTCTAAGTTTTCATGGGTATGGTGTGGAGCAAAAGGTGTAGTAAGTTCATGGTAGTAAAAGCGAATGACTTACCTATCCCATATTTTACAGACCCTAAACGTTATGTGTCTGATATTGTAAAAGATTCGGGTTCTTCTTTTTCTTTACCGATGTTGTTACTCCCTAAACATAAACGTGAGGCTATGCTTGCTCTTTATGCTTTTTGTAGAGAGACAGACGATGTTGCCGATGAAATTGATGACAATGACTTATCAAAAAAATTGATTTTAGCATGGAGAAATGAAGTAAAACTGTTGTTTAAAGGATCTCCAAATCATCCTGTAACAATAGCCCTAATAGAACCCGTCAAAAATTTTAATCTTACTGAGGATCTTTTCCACGAAATTCTTGATGGGTTTGAAATGGATAGAAGTGGTATGATGTCACGTCCAACCCTGGATGAATTAGAGCTTTATTGCCACAGAGTAGCTAGTTGTGTGGGGCTGCTATCTGTAAAAATTTTTGGTCACTCATCACCCAGAATAGTAAATTTCGCTGAACATTTAGGCCAAGCTTTCCAGTTAACTAATATTCTGAGAGATGTTGCAGAGGATGCCACACGTGGTCGAATTTACTTACCTGTTGAATTTCTTGAGCAAGAGGGTATTGCAGATGTAAATGCGAAAGATTTAATAAATACACCTGAAGTTGCTAATGTTTGTAGAAAAGTAGGAGAAGTAGCAAGGAATAGATTTAAGCTTGCAGATGAATTTTTGCCAGGGTCAGAAAGAAAAAATATGCGGCCAGCAATTTTGATGAGGGTTATTTATGAGGCATATCTCGATGAAATAGAAAAACATGGTTTTCAGCTAGAAAATAGACGTATACGTTTTAATAAATTTCAGAAGATATCTCTTCTTTGTAAAGGTTTATTTATGGTTCGTTAAGTTTTCTAACTGTTAATCTCCAATAATAAGTGAAGGTAAAATTTTCGTTTCAGCTTTTGTTAAATCCTCAGGGAAATCTATCTCGATCCAAGGTAATCCTGTAATATCCTCAAATGCAAAGATTTTTGGGTTTTTTAATAACTCATATCTTATTACCTCTTCCATATATGTCTCTTGAAGACCTGAAGAAATCATTTGTGAGCAAGTGTTTGCTATTGATTGTGCTGTTGTTGTTGAAAATTTAAAAAACCCAACAGATTCTCCATAATAGTCGCATGGTTTTTCAATTTTTTTTCTAAAATCAACAATTGATCCATTATTAATTGCTAGCTTCATAGGTTCTTCACCGTCCTCAATATTACGATCCAACAAGAAACAATTTTCATGTTTTGAGTTTATCAAACATTTTAAAATACGGATGTCATATAAAACATCTCCATCCATAATTATTATACCCCCATCTTGTCGTAATTCAGGTGCTAGTTTCTGGAGTGTTACGATGCTCCCTTGATCAAAGTTTGGGTTGTAAACTAATTTAACATCTTCCCTTTTTAGATTTATTAATTCATCAATAATTAGATTAGATTTATATCCAACCCCGATTACTACCTCTGTAATAGAAAGGTCGGAGAGAATTCGTAAATGACGTTCTAACAGAGTTTGACCACCAACTTTTATAAGAATTTTTGGAATTTCCCCTGCTTTATTCATAAGACGTGAACCAAGACCTGCTGCTAGAATTATTGCACGCATCTCTATTTTTCCTTTGATTCTCGATAAAAGAATTAAATAATTTTTATTTATAATTCTTTAAAGTTAGTTTATTTGACCATTAAATATATTAGTGACTCTGAACAGGTTAATAAATGGATCAAAGTAAAAAAAATGAAATAAAGTGGTATTTGATAGAACCTTGGGATCAAAGATTAGCTCGTGTATTAATTTCTCCTTTAACTAACACAGCTATTCATCCTAATTACTTGACAACATTAAGGCTGTTAATTGGCATCTTAGCATGCGTTTTCCTAGCCTACGGGGGAGCTCCATGGATACATATTGGTGCTGGTTTGTTTATTTTTTCCAATTTTCTCGACCATACAGATGGGGAATTTGCTAGAGCGACAGGTAGGGTCAGTAGATTTGGTCATAGGTATGACATAATTTGTGATTTGTTAATAAATACCTTTTTGTTCATTTCTATTGGTTTAGGTTTAAGAAATGAACCTATTGGTTTTGCAGGTCTTGCGTTAGGAATAGCAGCTGGAGTTTCAGTGGCAGGTTTATTTTATTTATTCCAGTTTCTTGAAAATAAAGTGAAGAAAAAACAAGCAGGCTTACCAAGATTCTGTGGTTTTGAGGTTGAAGACATTCTATATCTTGTAGGACCTATAATTTGGTTTGGGGGTGCAATGCCCTTTTTATTTATTGCTGCAATCGGTGCCCCTATTTTTGGGTTTTGGGCTTTTTGGCATTATCGGAAAGTATTATCATCCTCATTTGAGGATGAACTTAAAGAAAAGGAAACAACAGAGTGAAAACACTTGTAACTGGTGCTACTGGGTTTCTTGGAGCTGCAGTCGTAAGGTCATTATTATCTAAAAAATTCGATGTGAGAGTTATGGCACGCCAATCAAGCGTCTTATCTAATATTACTGGACTGGCTGTGGATAGAGTAGAGGCAGATTTGCAAGATGAAAAGTCATTAGATCAAGCTTTGTTGGGGTGCCAAGCATTATTTCATGTAGCGGCAGATTATAGGCTTTGGGTCCCTAAACCCAAAGAAATGTATCAAACCAATGTTTTAGGAACAAAAAACTTAATGTCAGCTGCTCTAAGGGCAGGAGTGAGTAAAATTGTATACACATCTTCTGTTGCAGTTTTAGGTAAATGCAATGGATCAATTCCTGCAGATGAGGATACCCCTGTAAAATTTCAGGATATGATTGGACACTACAAAAAATCAAAGTTTCTTGCTGAGGAAGAAGTAAGAAAGATGATCAGGAATAACGGTCTGCCAGCAGTCATTGTAAATCCCTCCACGCCTATTGGGCCAAGGGATATTAAACCAACCCCAACTGGAAAAATCATAATTGACTTTCTGAATGGAAAGATGCCTGCATATGTCGATACAGGTCTAAATATTGTTCACGTTGATGATTGTGCTTTAGGACATATCTTGGCTATGAGAAACGGGGAAATTGGTGAGAGATATATTCTTGGGGGGGAAGACATGTCATTGAAGAATATTCTTGAGGCTCTTAGCAGCATAACTTCCAAAAAAGTACCAACCCTGCATTTACCACACAACTCAGTAATTCCTATTGCATATTTAAGTGAATTGATAGCGCGTTTATTTGGCTCGGAACCTATGATTACTTTAGATGCTGTGAGAATGTCCAAGAGAAATATGTTTTTTTCCAGTGAAAAGGCTAAGAGTAAAATTGGGTATATACCAGGGCCATCTCACAAAGCATTTATTGATGCAGTAGAATGGTTTCATAAGAGAGGATATGTAAAGGTCGGTCTTAGTTCTAAATAATTAAATATATTTAAATATAAGAGTTTATAATTTAGTTTAAAACGATATATAAACCTTCATAAATGATATTTTATAGGTTTGGCTATTTTAGGAGGATTCATTTTGGGATTAATAGTTATAAAAGTAATTATGGCTATTGTTATAATGGTTCCCGTGATTTCCGGACTTGTAAATATAGACATGGCTTTAGCAGAGAAAGCTAGAATTAATCATCCAATTAAAGAGATAATTATTGGTGGTGGTGGACATGATGTCGGTGTTTTTGGTCATAAAAAAGAGCGAGGTAGTGACTTGAATATAGAAGTCCGCCTTTTGCCAATAGAGTGGAATATATGGAGATATATATACTCACCAACACCACATATAGGCATGCATATAAACACTAAAGGTAATACAAATCAGGTTTTTTTTGGTGGCAACTGGTTTTTTGATTTAGGTAAAAATTTATTTGTTGGCGGGAGCTTAGGTTTTGCAGTCCATGATGGTGAATTAGACACTGATATAAGAGGTAGGAAAGACCTTGGAATGCAGATATTGTTTAGAGAGTCACTAGAATTTGGTTTTAGGTTTCAAAAGAAGTATGCTGTTTCGATTATGTTAGATCATATATCTAACGCTTCTATAGATGACCAAAATGAAGGACTTGATACTTTTGGGGTTAGATACGGTGTTAGTTTTTAGTATATTTTCTTGCTAAAAAATTCCATTAGTTTTAATTAATCCCTTAAATACCTTTAAGATCAGTTGAGATTGTAGTATTTTTGTTACATAAAAATTAGGCAGCAAGTGAGTATGAATATGCCGAAAAAAAGGGAGGAACTGACTTCAAAGTCTGAAACTGTGTTGTTAGACACAATTGAAGTGCCATCAGATCTGAGGTCTTTACCGGTTAAGAAACTAAAACAAGTTGCAAAAGAGCTACGCCAAGAAACTATAGATGCGGTTTCAGTAACTGGTGGTCATTTAGGTGCTGGACTTGGTGTAGTAGAACTTACAACTGCATTACACTATGTTTTTGACACTCCAAATGATCGATTAATTTGGGATGTTGGGCATCAATCCTACCCACATAAAATTTTAACAGGTCGGCGTGATAGAATACGAACTCTCCGTCAACCAGGTGGCCTTTATGGATTCGTAAAACGTAGCGAGAGTGAATATGATGCATTTGGTACAGCACATTCTTCTACTTCTATTTCTGCCGGTCTTGGCATGGCAGTTGGATCAGCTCTAAACCATGATAACCGAAATGTGATCTGTGTTATAGGTGATGGGGCAATGTCTGCTGGTATGGCCTACGAGGCTATGAATAATGCTGGCTCAAGAAACGAGAGACTCATAGTTATTTTGAATGATAATAAGATGTCTATTGCACCTGCAGTTGGTGCTTTAAATGCTTATTTGTCACGTATCTTATCTAGTCATTCTTTTCGTAGTCTTAGAGAAGTAGCAAAGCAATTTGCATCTAAATTGCCTAAGCCTATGGGAGAGGCAGCTAAGCGAGCTGAGGAATATAGCAGAGGGATGGTTACAGGTGGGACGCTTTTCGATGAACTGGGTTTCTTTTACATTGGACCGATCGACGGACACAATCTGGATCATTTAGTCCCAGTTCTAAAAAATGTAAGGGATGATAATACTCCAGGACCAGTTCTTATTCATGTTATTACTCAAAAGGGTAAGGGATATAAACCTGCTGAAGAAGCCGAAGATAAGTATCATGGTGTAGGAAAATTTAATGTAGTGACTGGTGAGCAAAAGAAGGCTTCTCCAAAGGCTCCTAGCTACACAAATGTCTTTGCAGAAGCTCTTATAAATGAGGCTCAACGTGACGACAAAATAGTGGCAATTACTGCTGCTATGCCATCAGGAACTGGAATTGACAAATTTTCATCTGTATTTCCAGAGCGATGTTTTGATGTCGGTATAGCTGAACAACACGCGATAACATTTGCGGCTGGTCTTGCAACAGAAGGTATGAAGCCTTTTGCTGCCATCTATTCTACGTTTTTACAACGTGCATATGATCAAATTGTTCATGATGTTGCATTACAAAGTTTACCAGTTCGTTTTGCTATTGATCGTGCTGGTTTGGTTGGTGCAGATGGTGCAACGCATGCAGGGTCTTATGACATTACATATTTGGGTACACTTCCAGGAATAGTCATAATGGCACCTGCTGACGAATCAGAGTTAAGACATATGGTTCATACAGCTGCCTTGATAGACGATAGACCAAGTGCTTTTAGATATCCACGTGGGGAAGGTTTAGGACTTGAAACGCCAAAAGAAATACGAGCTCTTGAGTTGGGTAAGGGCAGGATTATGCGTGAAGGAACGAATATCGCAATTTTATCTTTTGGGGCTCATCTTCAAGAGAGCCTAGCTGCAGCAGAGGAATTAACTGCTAGAGGATTAAGCACCACTGTAGCAGATGCAAGATTCGTAAAACCTCTTGACGAAGATTTAGTTAGACGTTTAGCACGAGAACATGAGGTTCTAATTACAATTGAAGAGGGTGCTGTAGGTGGGTTTTCAGCTCATGTTATGCAATATCTTGCCAATAGTGGAATGTTGGATTCTGGTCTTAAAATTCGTTCAATGACACTTCCGGACAGGTTTATTTCTCACGGTACTCCTGATGGAATGTACAAAGATGCAGGACTTGATTTTGAAAACATTGTTAATACAGCCTTAGCTGCACTTGGTTCAAACTCTGCCGCAGCAGCACGGCGGGCTTAAGCTATTATAATGAATTCTCTGTTGTCTTGTGATGATAATCTTGGCACTTATAATCCATCTAGACCAATAAATATTCCCAGTGATGACCTTGATTTTGTAATTACTGATGCTGCATCTGAACTAAGCTCTGCCCAACATATGGATGGACATTGGGTTTTTGAACTTGAAGCAGATGCAACTATACCAGCAGAATACATTATTTTAGGACATTTTCTTAATGAAAGAGACATACGAAAAGAACAGAGACTGGCAAAATATCTTCGTTCAGTTCAAGAAGAGCATGGTGGATGGCCTTTATTTAAAGGTGGCAGCTTAGATGTAAGCTGTTCTGTTAAGGCATATTGGGCATTAAAATTAGTTGGTGACAGTCCTTCAGACCCGCATATGGTTAGAGCCCGAAGATCAATTCTTAAAGCAGGTGGAGCCGCAAAAGCTAATGTTTTTACTCGTACCTCATTAGCACTTTTTGGACAAGTACCGTGGCGTGCAGTACCTTCTATGCCGGTAGAGCTTATATTTTTACCAAAATGGTTTCCTTTTCATCTAAGTAAAATATCATATTGGTCCAGAACAACATTAGTACCCCTAACAATTCTTATGTCTTTGCGCCCTAAGGCAGAAAATCCAACAGGTGTTAACTTACATGAATTATTTTGTAGAAAACCTAATGAAGAAAATTACTTTCATCTAACTATGGATTCCAGTGGTATTATTTTGGTTGTTGATAGAATTCTTCATATATTTGAACGTTTTATTCCTAAATACTTTAGGAATAAGGCAGTTAATAAGGCACTAGATTGGTGCAAAGTGCGGCTAAATGGTGAAGATGGACTAGGTGCAATTTTTCCACCAATGGCAAATCTTTTAATGGCTTTGCATTCTTTGGGTTACAGCCCTGATAACGAAACAAGACAATTAGTTCGGCGTTCAATTGACCTGCTACTTACAAAACCAATTAATGGTAGGCAATACTGTCAACCATGTGTCTCCCCAGTTTGGGATACGGCGCTTGCAGCTCATGCTATGCTTGAGGCTAAGGAAGCTATTCAACAATCCTTATCTACTTGTAATCTGCCTAATATTGAAAAGACAATGGAGTGGCTAATAAATCGGCAGATTATAAATGTTAGGGGAGATTGGATAAGCGGTGCACCAGATGCCATTTCTGGTGGATGGGCATTCCAATATAATAATGACTATTACCCTGATGTAGATGATACAGCCGTTGTAGCCTCAGCTTTACATCGTGTAGATGCTAAAAAATATGCCAAGCCTATACAACTTGCACGTGATTGGATAATTGGAATGCAGGGAAAAGATGGTGGGTGGGGAGCTTTCGATTCAAATAATAATTATAGCTATTTGAATTATATACCATTTGCTGATCATGGTGCTTTACTTGATCCATCAACTGCAGACGTGAGTGCCCGATGTTTAAGTTTTTTATGCCAAATAGGTGACTCTCAACATCCTGCAGTAAAGCGTGCACTTCGTTTCCTGGAGGCTGAACAAGAAGCAAATGGGTCATGGTTTGGACGCTGGGGAACAAATTATATTTATGGTACTTGGTCAGTCTTATGTGCTTTGAATGCAGCAGGAGTACCCCAATCATCAAGTTGTGTAAAAGCAGCAGTTAAATGGATAAAGTCTAAACAACGTCCAGATGGTGGCTGGGGAGAATCTGGAGATAGTTATTATCCAGAACGTACGTCCGAATCTTTAAAAAAGTTTAGTACACCATCACAAACGTCATGGGCCCTCCTAGGTTTAATGGCCGCGGGTGAAGTTAATTCATCTTCAACCCACAAAGGAATACGTTATCTAATAGATGCAGAAAGAGATGGTCCTAAGTGGAATGAAGAGAATTATACATCCGTAGGTTTTCCAAGAGTATTCTACCTTCGTTATCATGGTTATAGTGCATATTTTCCACTGTGGGCTTTATCTCGCTATCGTTGTTTGATTGAAAAGAATGAGTCTAGTACTATTTGGGGCTTGTAATTTAAAATATAAATTATTAACTGGGTCTGGGACATTAGAAATGTCAGAAGAAATTAAAATTGGAATTTTAACTGGTTTAACTGCAGAAGCTAGAGCCTTAGGTAAACAGTCAGATAATTTTTCTGTGGTAACTTCCGCTGCAGATGCGACAAGAGGGACCGATAGGCTCAGAGGTTTAATTAACAATGGTGCAACTCTCTTGGGTAGTGTGGGTGTTGCTGGGGCATTAAAGCCAGGATATAAGCCTGGTCAAATTATTGTTGCTTCAAGTGTGATGACTCACTCGACTTTAAATCTTACCGATGAGGCTCACAAAAATGAAGCCAATAAGCACCTTAAAAATGTAGCATATGATGCTGATAAAATTTGGCTTTCTAAAATTAAAGATATATTTGGAGAGGATGCAGATAGTGGCTTATTGTTGGGTGTTGATAAGCCAATATCCAAACCGTCGGAAAAAAACAATCTGCACCTGTTAACAGGTGCTCTGGCAGTTGATATGGAAAGTCATATTGTTGCAAAGTTGGGTGCTGAATCTGATTTACCATGGTTTGCTATTAGGGTTATATCTGATCCTGCAGAAAGACGTATTCCAGAAGCTGCGTTGGCTGCAATTGGAAGTGAGAGAGAAGTTTCTGTAGCTCGTGTAATATGGGCTTTACTTCGAAGGCCCGTTGATTTTCCTGCTTTGATGGGTGTTGCAGGGGAAACTTCTATAGCAATGCGTTATCTTAAACGGGTTGGTAGAGATTTTAGAGCTGCAACCAAGTGATCAATATATTACAATATTAATCAAGGGGTTTCTGTGCTTCTTATCTCTTCAAGTTTTTGTTTTACATGTTTTTCATGTAAGTCTTCGGCTTCTCTAGCATTATTGTAGGCGGGTTCTGGTGCCATAGGCCCCTTAGTTTTAATTCCCAATAAATTAACTAATAGAGCCTTTATTGGTTTTGATATCGTATCTTCAACAGCCGTCGCTTCATAACCGCAGTGAACCATGCAGTCTTTACATTTTTCGTATCGTCCAGTTCCATACTTGTCCCATGGAGTGTCATCCATGAGCTCCTTGAAAGTAGAAGTATATCCCTCACCAATCAGGTAACATGGTTTTTGCCAGCCAAAAATATTTCGCGTTGGATTACCCCAAGGAGTGCATTCATAACTTTCATTGCCAGCTAAAAAATTTAGAAACAAACTTGATTGACTAAATTTCCACCTATGTCCTTTACCTAGTTCAAATATTTCTCTAAATAGGTTTTTTGTTTTAGCTCTGTTTAGGAAGTGATCTTGATCCTCAGCTCTTTCATATGAATAGCCGGGTGATACTGTAATCGCATCAACGCCTAATTCATGAGTTGCATAATCAAAGAATTCTGCAATTTCCTCGGCAGGATGTCCATCGAAAATTGTAGAATTTACGTTTACTCTAAAGCCTTTATTTTTTGCTGCCCGTATTGCACTGGTTGCACGTTTAAATGTTCCTCTCTGGTCTACGGCTTTGTCATGTGCCGACTCTAAGCCATCTAAATGAACAGAAAATGTAAGGTAGGGAGAAGGTTTAAAATCTACTAATTTTTTTTCCAATAAAAGTGCATTAGTACACAAATAAACAAATTTTTTCCTATAAACTATTTGTTCAACAATTTCTTTTATTTCATTATGTATAAGTGGTTCCCCACCTGGTATAGAAACTATTGGTGCACCACACTCATCAACTGCATCTAAGCACTCTTTTAGACTTAGTCTTTGGTTGAGTATTTCTTTCGGATAATCAATTTTTCCGCAACCCGGGCAGGCAAGGTTGCAACGAAAGAGGGGCTCTAGCATTAGAACTAGTGGAAACTTTTTTTTTCCTGATAGGCGTTTTTTTATAATATAAGCACCTACTCTAATTGTTTGAATTGCTGGAACAGACATTAGATAATTACCATTTTGATGAGTTTTAAATTTAGAAGAATCATGAAAAATTGAATGAAGAATCGGTAATATTTTTACCATTCTCTGGAATGGGAGTTTTACCATCTTCGCCTTGTTTTACAAGTTCAGTTGGCAGTTTAAATCTAACTCGCTCTTTGATACCATCCTGAATACAAAGTTCTACATTACCAAGTTCTCTTATGCGGCTAACTACCTCTTGAACAAGAAGTTCGGGTGCAGATGCACCTGCAGTGATGCCGATTTTCTTTATTTTTTCAAACCAATTAGGGTTTACATCTCGTGCGTCATTGATGAGGTGTGTTGGCACACCCATTTCTTCACCAAGATCTCGTAGACGATTCGAGTTTGAGCTATTCTTTGCTCCAACAACCAGTATCATATCGACTTCTTCTGCAAGTAGCCTAACTGATGCTTGGCGGTTTTGTGTTGCATAGCATATATCTTTTACATCAGGCCCAGAGATATTGGGATAACGATTTTTGAGAGCTTCAATAACTTCCCTTGTATCATCTACAGATAAAGTTGTCTGTGTTACATATGCCACCTGGTCTGGGTTGCTTACTTTAAGGTGGGCTACATCATCTGGAGTTGCTACAATATGAACACCTTTCTTTACTCGGCCACTAGTACCTTCAACTTCTGGATGCCCCTCGTGTCCTATAAGTACAACTTCTTTACCTTCATTTTCATATCTAATTGCCTCGATATGAACTTTTGCAACTAGTGGACAGGTCGCATCTATTACAGGTAATCCTCGTTTTTCGGCAGTGTTCTCGACTTTTTCAGATACTCCATGAGCACTGAAAATAGTGACACCACCATCTGGAACTTCATCAAGTTCCTCCACAAATACAGCACCTTTTTCTTTAAGGTTATCTACAACCCTTTTGTTATGAACAATTTCATGACGGACATATACAGGAGGTCCAAATACCTCAAGGGCTCTCTCAACAATTTCAACCGCACGTTCAACACCTGCACAAAAACCTCTTGGTTCTGCCAGAATAACCTTCATTATATATTACTCCGTATTTAAGACTAATTTCTAACAGTATTTATTTTATGAGTGACCTATCCAGTAAATAGATTTTTAAAGTTAACATAATTATAAACCCTCAAAACAAAATCTGAAGTATAAAATTCCATCATCAGTATTATTCAAGTTATTTATTGTATTTTACAAGTTTATCTTTGAATTTAGCATAAACCTTAATCTCGAATTATAAAAACTTTTGTTTTTTATTCCGATTAATATTTCTTTGATAAACGCGAATACTCGATTTTGGGACATCTATCCATTATCACTTCAATACCAGCTGCTGAGGCGATTTTGTGTGCTTGTAAATTTATTAATCCAAGTTGTGTCCATAGACATTTTATTTTTAGTCTATTTTTATTTAAGGCTGATTCCTCCGCAATTTCTGTGATTTGACAATTTTTTAGGAACACATCAACCATATCAATCTGTTGATTGCATTCAGATAATGATGGATACACCTCCTCGCTAAGAATTTTCTTACCGGAATAGTTTGGGTTGATAGGGATTATTCTATAGCCTTTACCATGGAGATATTTCATGAGAATATGACTAGTTCTTTTCTCAGTAATACTTGCACCTATTATTGCTATAGTTTTTACAGAATTAAGGATTCTTAGAATTTGACTGTCAGAGTAAGTAAAGCTATTTCCCATTTGTTTGGACTTAGTGACTTTATTATTTTTGGTTTGTTCGGAAAGCATTTGTCTATGATTGAGGCCAAGATGGTTCACGGTTTTCTGTAAAAGCATTTATACCTTCTTCTGCATCATCCGAAAGCATGTTCTCAGCCATTATCTGACTCGTATAAATATAAGCTTTATGGAGATCCATATTTAGCTGGTTATAGAAAGCTTTTTTGCCAATTTTTATTGTTTTGTATGGCTTTTGTGCAATCTTATTTGCAAGGAGACTGGTTTGGTTTTTTAACTCATCAGGCGGAACAACTCGATTAATTAAACCCCATTCTAGAGCAGTCAATGCATTTATATTTTCTCCTGTAAGAAGCATCTCCATAGCCCTTTTGTTTGTAATATTTCTTGATAGTGCAACCATTGGTGTGGAGCAGAACAGACCAATGTTAACACCTGGAGTACAAAAATTAGTATTATCACTTGCTATGGCAAGATCGCATGTAGCCACTAGTTGGCAGCCAGCTGCTGTGGCCATGCCTTGAACTTGAGCAATAACAGGTTGAGGCAATTCAGTTATACTTTCCATGATGCTACTGCAAAGTAGGAATAATGATTTTAATTCCTTATGTTTTGACATATTCTTTAATTCAATTAGGTCATGTCCAGCACAGAAAGAGGTTCCGGTTGATGCAATAATCACCACTCTTATTGATTTACTCTCTGCAATTTTTTGGAGTTCTTGTTGCAAGCATTTAAGTAGTTCAAGATTTAAGCTATTGTGTTTTTCTGGTCGATTGAGTGTCAAAAAGGTAACCCCCTTATTATCTTCTCTAAGTAGGGGTTTTTGGTTCTTTTGTTTAGTTTTGTTTTCAATTAATGTATTCGTCATCAATTTATACCCGTATTAACTTAACAGCAAAAAACATAAACTTACTAAAAAGAAAGAGCTAGGTGTTTCTTTTAAAATTTTTGTAGGTAATATAATACCTACTTCCAACCTATTGAAGTTATTTGTAAAATTTATTGACATAAAGAAAAATAGTGCCATATTCCATCACATTTATGTTAAGCCAAAATAACATGCGAATGTTATTTTATTTAATTTGTTATGTTTACAAAAAGTTTTAGGTTTTAGAGATGAAGACATATAGTGCGAAGGTATCTGAGTTAGATAAGCAATGGTTAATTATCGATGCAGAGGATGTAGTTTTAGGTCGATTAGCTGCAGAGGTTGCAACGCGTCTCAGAGGTAAGCACAAACCTACTTACACCCCAAATATGGATTGTGGAGATAACATTATTGTTATAAATGCTGAACGAGTAAAGCTTACAGGCCGCAAGCTGGAGAATAAGTACTACTTTTGGCACACAGGTTATCCTGGGGGCATTAAAAGCCGTACGGCGGGGAAATTATTGTCTGGTAAAACTCCAGAAACAGTAGTTAAAAATGCAGTTAAGCGCATGATACCAAAAGGTCCATTGGGTAAACAACAGCTAGGAAATCTCAAAGTTTATGCAGGTGCTGAGCATCCTCATGAAGCTCAAAAACCCAAAGTATTAGACCTTTCAGTTATAAACCCCAAGAATAAGAGGAACTCGTTACGTGGCTGAGGAAAAAGAAAATACTGGAGCCTTTGCGCCCTTAAGTGATGTAGCTACTGGCATTATGGAAACTTCTGTAGCTGAGCCTCAAATTGATGATCATGGAAGAACTTATGCCACCGGTAAGCGTAAAGATGCTATAGCACGCGTCTGGCTAAAACCTGGCAATGGTAAGATAACTATTAATAACAAAGAAATTTTGAATTATTTTGCAAGACCTGCTCTCCGGATGATAGTAAACCAGCCTTTTGCTGCTGCTCAGAGAGCAACAGAATATGATGTTGTTTGCACCGTAGGTGGAGGAGGGCTATCCGGTCAAGCAGGAGCAGTTCGTCACGGGATAAGTAAAGCGTTAGTGTTGAGAGAACCTGAACTTAGAAAAGCTCTAAAGGCTGGTGGTTTTTTAACCCGTGACAGCAGAGTAGTCGAGCGGAAGAAATATGGAAAACGAAAAGCACGTCGCAGTTTCCAATTTTCTAAGCGTTGATTTTATTTTTTATAAAATCAGACATAGACTAAGGGTTGCTTTTTATCAGCCCTTTTTTTATTTAGTGAATAAAGCTATTTATAAATATCAGAAATTTATTGAGTATAGATATATATATTTATACATACGATTCTACCAATGATTAAAAGTTCCGAAATAAACATTTCTAGGCTTTTTTATAAGTTTCCAATTACTGGATCTAACTTATATATGTAGGATTAATAAGCTATGTTAATTTTAAAAAAAGAGATTAATTATTATGTCATCTAATGTGCATGTAGCTGTGCTGGGTGCTAGTGGGTATACCGGTGGAGAAATGTTACGTCTTTTAAATAACCATCCTGCTTGCAAGCCAGTAGCTCTTACAGGTGAACGCCATGCTGGTATGGCTTTAGGAAATATTTTTCCAAATTTTGTTAACTCCGGCTTGCCAGATTTGATCAGATTAGAACAGGTTAATTGGGAAGAAATTGAGGTTGTATTTTGTTGTCTACCGCATGGGAAAACCCATGAAGTTGTCAAGTCCTTACCTGATAAGATTAAGATTATTGATCTGTCAGCAGATTTTCGCTTTTCAAACGTAACAAAATATGAGTCTGTTTATGGTGTGAAGCATGCGGCGAAAAAACTACAAGAGGAAGCTGTATATGGACTAACTGAATTTTTTAAAAATGAAATTAGTCAAGCCAAGTTAGTCGCTTGTCCTGGATGTTACCCGACTGGTGCTCAGATACCGCTGATACCTCTTTTTGAGCAAAACCTAATTTTACCAAATAATATTGTTATTGATGCAAAATCAGGCGTTAGTGGTGCTGGTCGTGAGCTTAAACAGGATTTATTATTTTCAGAAATTAATGAAAATTTTAGAGCATATGGTGTTGGAGTTCATCGACACGGACCTGAAATAGAACAGGGGTTATCCATAGCTTATGGGCAAAATGTGCAAATTAATTTTACTCCCCACATAGTACCAATTACCCGGGGTATTCTGACAACAATTTATGTTAACCTTAAAAGTGGTCAAGATATAAATGATATTCGACAATGTCTAATTAAACGATTTAATAATGAACCCTTTGTTGATGTTTTAGATGAAGGTACTAATCCATCAATAAAGAATGTTCATGGAACCAACAGATGCTTGATCAGTGTTTTCCAAGGCAGGCTTCAGGATCAGGCGGTTATTATTTCTGTAATTGACAATCTTATAAAAGGTTCTGCAGGCCAAGCTTTGCAGAACTTTAATTTAATGTATGGTTTTAATGAAGTAACAGGCCTTGAAAACGAATCTATTTTTCCGTGACTCTTTTAGAGGAAAATTTTTATGGCAGTAGATGGAAGTTTAATCTGTTATCAGGGTATAGATCCAAAGATAGCCACTGATGCTTATGTGGCAAAGGGGAGTATTATTGTTGGAAGTGTTGAAATTAATAATTATGCAAGTGTATGGTTTAACTGCGTTATACGTGGAGATATAAATAATATTACAATTGGTTGCGGAACAAATATACAAGATGGAACCGTAATCCATGTTTCAGGTCAAGAAGGACAGACAATTATTGGTCAAGATGTTGTAATCGGTCATATGAGTCTTATTCATGCCTGTAAACTTCATGACGGTTGTATGATAGGTATGGGTGCGACTGTTATGGATGGAGCGATTGTAGAAACAGGTGCATGGGTTGGGGCTGGAGCTCTTATATCACCTGGGAAACTAGTCAAATCAGGGGAGGTATGGTTGGGAAAGCCTGCAAAGCCGGTAAGGGAAATAACCAATTTCGAATTGAATGAAATCTCAAGGATAGTTAGAGATTATAAAGAATTAGCTAGAAATTACATTGATAAATAATTTACATGTTTTTTTATCAACTTAACCGAGGTAAATTATAAATATCTTTAAATTATTTATTTTACATAAATGGTTTTTAAGCTAATTTCAGATAGAAATGTATTGTTAATCGATTTTTAAAGACAGAATATGTTGGTATGTGGCATCTTTACTCATATAATTTCAATATTCATAGGTAAATTTATAAAAAAGACCTTCAAGTTTTGCTAATCTGTGGTAGGAACAATGATGAAATATATTGTCATTAAGCTTAGCAGCTAAATACAGGGCAGGACACGCATGGAAATGGCCCATAAATCGAAATTTAAGCGGGGTGTCTCTTTTCTCCGTAAAATCAGGACACTGCCTAGAGTTGCGGTAATAATATTTGTATTGATAACTCCAGCTGTCTTTTTGAGTGCATGCTCATGGTTGCCAGAAGAGTTAGACGTTACTAACTATCTAGATGATTTGGATTTTACGGGATATCTGTGGGGAGATGATGAAGATAATTCCTCTGACTTGATCCTTGATAATTCAAATGTATACGAATCTGAAGATGATTTATGGATTAATGAGGATGAGGAATTCCCTATTCTAACCTCTAGTGATACTGTTTCTAGGCGTTCATTTGATCCAGAGGAACTTGCACAGGTAGAAGAGGGACTTATAGCAGTAAGAGATAATTCGCGCCATACAGAAGAAACCCTGAGAAGTCGTTATCTAGAGGATGACTTTATTGACGTAGATGATGTTGGTGATTTAGATTCTGAAATATTAGCGGGGCAACAAAGGCTAGCTGACGTAAATAGTAATTCTCCCAGTGATGATTTAATAAACTCTGACATCTCATTCAATGATGAAATAAATACCTCTAAGAATTTTAATAGGTCAGAAAATATTAGAAATAGTCAGCAATCTAACGTTTATATAGAATCTGATTCAATTCATTTAGGTTTGGGAGAAGAAATCGATGTTTTTAGAGATAATTTTAATAAACGTTTCTTTGAGTCAGGTGGATCAATTGTAAGTGATAAGATTGATCTTGAGCTCACTTCTAATTCTCAGCAGGACTCTGAATGGACCGACTCACAAATGCAAAACGAAGTATCTGGTTTAAAAGAAGAGTTTTCAGGAGCTCGTGTGTCTTTTCTTGCTGCGACCATAAATTTTGGGACAGGATCTAGCGGTCTTTCTGGAGAAGATCATAAGACTTTAAAAGAAGTTAGTAAGCTCTGTCTTGATTTTGGAGGAACTATTAAGGTTATTGGACATGCTAGTAGTAGAACTCGAGATTTAGAGATTGATGATAGAAAAATTGTGAATTTTAATATTTCGGTTGATCGAGCTAATGTGGTTGCAAAAATTTTGATGCGACATGGAGTACCAGCAGATAAGCTTGAGGTAATAGCGATGGCTGACAAAGAGCCAGTTGCCCATGAATATATGCCATCTGGTGAACGCGAGAATCAGAGAACAGAAATATATATTGAATATTAGTTTTTGTTTTGGAGCTGTTTTTTGAAAACACTTAGTTCAGAAATTTATATAAAATTTATTTTATAGGAAATGAGAATTGAAGTCCTTACGTATAGGTGTGGCTGGCCTTGGCAATGTAGGCTCAGGACTTTTCAATTTGCTCTTAAAAGAAAAGAGCATAATTGAAGAACGTTGTGGCAGGCAGATAGAAATATTAATGGTAAGTGCCAGAAATAAAGAAAAATTAAGAGATTTTGATTTTTCTAAAGTAAAATGGGTAGACGATCCTCTCACAATGGCAGAGTGTCCAGATATAGATGTTGTCTGCGAGTTAATAGGCGGCGAGTCTGGGGTTGCTCTTGATTTGACTCGAGCAGCTTTATCTTCAGGAAAGCATCTTGTAACAGCAAATAAAGCAATGTTGGCTATCCATGGAGATAAATTATCTAATTTAGCTGAAGAAAAAGGTGTCCAGTTATGTTTCGAGGCTGCAGTAGCCGGTGGTATTCCAATTATAAAATCTATGCGTGAAGGCTTTGCCGGCAACAGCATATTAGGTGTGTTTGGAATTCTAAATGGAACATGTAATTTTATTCTAACAAGAATGTATAATTCAATTTCTAACGGAAATCCTATTGAATTTAATGATGTTCTGAGAGAAGCACAACAACTTGGTTATGCTGAAAGTGAACCATCTGCTGATATAGATGGTGCTGACTCGGCTCATAAAATTTGCCTTTTGAGTAGTTTAGCATTTGGCATGAAACCTGACTTTGAGTCTATTCATATAGAAGGTATCAGGCATATAAGTGCTCTAGATATCGCTTATGCTGCAGAACTAGGATATAGAGTGAAGCTATTAGCGATAGCCAGACAAACATTGGCTGGAATTGAAAATAGAGTTCATCCTTGCATGATTTCAGAAGAATCTACAATTGCACGTGTTGATGGCGTGAATAATGCGGTTGTCATAAACGGCAGTTTTGTTGGCAACTCAATTTTTGAAGGGCCTGGAGCTGGCGGCAATGCTACTGCATCTGCAGTTGTAAGTGATTTGATTGATATTGCAAGAGGGCAGTATACACACACATTTGGAATTCCGGTTCATAACCTAAAAAGAAAGAATATTGTCTCAATGGATGATATTGTTGGACCATATTATATTCGTTTAATGTTGGTTGATAAACCGGGAGTTATAGCTGATATTTCGGCTTGTCTTCGGGATCAAAATGTATCTGTAGAGTCAATGATTCAGCGTGCAAGAAACCCTGGTGACGCTGTCCCTGTGGTATTGACTACTCACGATGCAAAAGAAGGTGCTGTTCGTATTGCCCTTAAGGCAGTAAGTAAACTGTCTGCAGTAGTAGAAGAGCCTTGTATGATAAGAATTGAGAAAATTTAGAGAGGTTTAGAGCGAGGTAAACCATGGACCGAGATGAACCAATTCTTCTTGACCGTAATTTAGCTCTTGAAGCTGTTAGGGTGACAGAGTCTGCAGCACGTGCCGCCTCAAGGCTTATAGGCTGTGGTGATGAAGTTGCAGCCGATCAGGCTGCAGTTGATGCAATGAGAAAATCACTTAATGCATTGGATATTGAGGGTACGGTTGTCATTGGAGAGGGTGAGAGAGATGAAGCACCAATGTTATATATTGGTGAGAAAGTTGGGGCAGGAAATGGTCCCAAAGTGGATATTGCTCTAGACCCACTTGAGGGTACAACAATCTGTGCAACAGGGGGGGCAAATGCTTTAGCAGTCATGGCTTTTGCAGAAGAAGGAGGGTTTTTAAACGCTCCCGATACTTATATGGATAAAATAGCAGTGGGGGACGGATTGCCAAGTGATTTAGTTGAATTAGATGCTGCTCCCATAGTAAATCTTAAAGAGCTATCAAAAGCAAAAAAATGCGATATTAGCGACCTTATGGTGCTTATTCTTGATAGACCAAGACATGAGGAAAAAATTGCTAAAGTAAGAGAAAGTGGAGCACGTATACAGCTTATAAAAGATGGAGATGTCGCAGGGGTAATTGCAACAACACGACTTAATCCAACTGTTGATATATATATGGGAATTGGAGGTGCTCCAGAGGGAGTGTTGGCTGCTGCAGCACTTAGGTGCATAGGTGGCCAAATGATGGGCCGCTTGACTTTTAGAAATGATGAAGAAAAGGCTAGAGCCATATCAATGGGTATTGAAGATCTCAATAGGTGCTATAAACTTGAGGAGCTCGCTGGTGGAGAGGTTATGTTCGCAGCTACAGGAGTGACCGATGGTGCAATGTTAAAGGGAGTGCATACCTTTAAGGACGGTGCTTATACACATTCGGTAGTTATGCGCTCAGCAACAGGAACATTAAGATTAATACAAGCTGAGCATGAATATTTTCGTGGTGTGGCTGGTAAAGAGTGAGGTTTTTTGCAAACACAAGGGCATGACATCGTCGATACAGATATAATTCTAGGTGTGCAATCTTCCGTTTCGGGACTTGTGTGGCAAAATCGTTCTATTGATACTCGTTCATCAATAGCAGTTTCACAAGCAAATGAAATTCCAGAGGTTGTTGCTAGGGCAATAGTAGGGCGTGGAATTCCTGATGAAGAGATAAGTGATTTCTTAAACCCTACCATTCGTAATCTAATGCCTGACCCCTTCAAGTTCAAAGATATGAAGTCTGCTGTTTCAAGACTTGAGAAAGCAATAAATGATAAAGAACTTGTTGCTATATTTGGTGATTACGATGTTGATGGAGCTACTTCTGGAGCTTTGATCCTGCGTTACCTGGAGTCAGTTGGATGTGAAACAATTAGCTATGTTCCTGACCGTACTAAAGAAGGTTACGGGCCAAACACTTCAGCTTTAACTTATCTACATTCAGCTGGGGCTAAGGTAGTTGTAACGGTTGATTGTGGTATTTCAGCGTTTGAGCCCTTATCAGATGCAAAACAACTTGGCCTTGATATTATAGTGATAGATCATCATGTTGCTGAAGCTAGGCTTCCAGATGCATTCGCTGTAGTAAATCCAAATAGGTTAGATGAAGAAAGCGGTTATGGAGAGCTTGCTGCAGTTGGGGTTACTTTCCTGCTTATTGTGGCCTTGAATGCTAGGCTACGTAAAAACAAAAAATTTTCTACAGCTTCCAAATTAAGTGAGCCTGACCTATTGATGCTACTTGATTTGGTTGCACTAGGCACAGTTTGTGATGTAGTGCCTCTTATCGGCTTAAATCGTGCCTTTGTTCGGCAAGGTCTCAAAGTTATGGGGTATAGAAAAAACTTTGGTATATCTGCTTTATCAGATGTCGCTGGCATAGAAACTGCGTTAAATTCATTTCATTTAGGCTTTGTTATTGGCCCTAGGCTAAATGCAGGAGGAAGGGTGGGAGAACCTAGCCTTGGAACTCGAATTCTCGTTACAAAGGATAGACCTGAAGCAGATGCGTTAGCAGAGAGACTAGATTCTTACAATCAGGAAAGAAGGAATATTGAATCTGACATATTAGACGCTGCAATTAACCAAATTCTTATGCGAGAGATTAATGTTGAGGAGGTACCAGTTTTAATTACTGCGGGTGATGGGTGGCATCCTGGTGTAACAGGAATTGTAGCAAGTAGAATAAAGGAGAAATTCGGAAAACCAGCAATTGTTATTGCTTTCGATAATAATATTGGACGTGCATCTTGCCGGTCTATACATGGAGTTGATATTGGAGCTGTAATCACTGCAGCAAGGCAAGCAGGTCTAGTCTTAAATGGTGGTGGTCATAAAATGGCAGCTGGATTTTCTTTAGAATTTGAAAAGCTTGAGGAGCTGTCTGAATTTATTTCTCTTAGGTTATCTGAGTCTGTGAAATTAGCAAAAGAGAATAGAAGTCTAAACTTAGACGGTGTTTTAACTGTTGAAGGTTTAAATTTGAAGCTTGCGGAAACCCTAGAGCAACTTAGCCCCTTTGGTGCAGGAAATACTGAACCAAGATATGCTATTGCAAGAGCACGATTAAATCAGGTTAACGTAGTAGGCCAAGGACATGTTAGATGTAGTATTTTAGGTGAGACTGGACGAAAGATCGAGGGTATCGCTTTTCGAAGTGTAGATACCGAACTTGGCAATTATCTTCTTTCTAGCGGAGATAGTTTAATTAATCTTGCTGGATATTTAAGAATAAATCATTGGAGAGGAAGAAAGAATCTCCAATTTATTCTTGTTGATGCTTCTCCTGCATAAGATAAAGCATGTGTATTTATTATATTGTATATTTTTAAAACACGAATCAGTTGATTTTTATATGTGAACAGTTTAATTAGCATTACTGGACGACCCCTTCGTCTAGCGGTTAGGACATCGCCCTTTCACGGCGGAAACACGGGTTCGAGTCCCGTAGGGGTCACCACCTTAATTCACCTTCACACCGTTCTTATAAGTTCCTTTTTCTCGAAGCTGGCCATTTTCGTGATACCTAACCCAAGGCCCATTGTTTTTGCCGTCAACAAATTTACATTGCGTTTTCACCGTCACCTCACCATCGAATGGCTCATCAATAAACTTTTTATAGTAAAGCCCATCGCGTATAACCAAATCATCAATGTCCACACTCTCTGCAAAAGCTATGGCAGGAAAGAGGAGTAGTACGACTATCAGTGATGCAAATATACGGGTCATAATATAATAAATATACAATTATATCAATAACATAAATAAAATAACTAATGTTATATATTAGGTGTTTATTGTTTCTTCATAATATATCAATGACACGATTTACCATATTTCTTAAGACGAAAGTAATTATATGGTAGTGCAGTAAAAAAGCCAGCTAGAAGCATTATCGGTATGATCCACCACGTTAACTTTGCTTCGCCTATTATATAAAAATCAACAGTGTTCATTGCAATTTCCATAGCGATCATAGAAATTATTGACATTCCAATTGCTGTTTTAAAAGCCAACCTAAAAGGTAATTGACGAGTTAGAATAATTGTCTCTAAAAAAATTGACGACAAAATTCCATTTATTACTGCTAAAAGCATAATAAACATTGAATGCCAAGTTATTCCCATAAGTTGAAAAAAAAGTATTGTACCCAAATCACCAAATGAACAACCTATTAAACACCACATTGTATTTCGCGATGCGACTTTCAAAGTATTTCTAGAGTACAAATTTACGTTTATTTTTTGCATATAAATTCCAATACATTTGTATCTATATGTAATTTATGGGATATCAAAAGGTATACAGTAACTAGAAGGTCAAGGGAAAAAATATGCGTATAAGTAGTGCAGCTAAAAAATGTGGGTTACCTGTTAAGACAGTTAGATATTATGATGAAATTACACTCGTAAAGCCTTCTAATATTTTGGAAAATGGTTATCGAGATTACAATGAGACAGATGTGAAAAAACTTATATTTATAAGTAAATCAAGACAATTTGGTTTTCCAATAAATCAATGTCGTGAGTTGTTAAGCTTGTATGAAGATACAAATAGAGCAAGTTCTGATGTTAGAAAAATTGCTAAAAAACATATTGATGGGATTAATGATAAATTAACAAAGCTTAAATCTTTAAAGTTTGAATTAATGCATTTAGTGAACACTTGTAATGGAGATGATAGACCTAGTTGTCCAATTTTAGATAAATTATCGGGAGATCATTGATCTTACTTTCTAGATCCTTGTGTTTTCCATCGATTAAAATAGAAAAAATATTGGTAATCACGTTAATTACCTAAAGCAATACCTTCACGGCGTGGGTCAGCTCCTCCTTCTAGACCACTTTCAGTAATTCTAATTGCGTGTAACCCAGAATTGAGGGTTCTGGGCCTAACATTAAAACCTTTTGCTATAAGCTTTCTTTCAAAGGCCTCTGCATCAGTACCTTTTTCCAGATCATAAACTCCGTATCTGTTTATAAGGTGGGGCATTGAAAGAGATTGCTGTATATCCATACCCCAATCAATATGAGCTATTATGGATTTTGCAACATAACCTATAATTCTACTACCTCCTGGCGATCCAACTACTAAATAAGGTTTCCCATTTTTTAATATAATCGTTGGTGCCATTGATGACCTAGGCCTTTTTTTAGGACTAATTCTGTTAGCTACAGGAATACCATTAATATGCGAACGAAAAGAAAAATCGGTTATTTCGTTGTTAAGTAAGAAACCACCTTTGGTCATTAATTTTGATCCAAAAGTATTTTCAATGGTGGTTGTCATAGATAAAACATTTCCATATTTATCAACAATGGAAATGTGAGAAGTAGATGGTACTTCTAAGCTATCATCATCCGATAATAATGGTTTAGTATCAAAAGTTGGTATTCCAGGAATTATTTTTTTAAGGGCTTTTTCCCTTTGTAATAACAATGAGCGATTCTTTAGATAGTTTTTGTCCAGCAAATCTTTTATGGGGACTTTAACATAATCACTATCCGCAATATAACGCCCACGATCGGCAAAAGCTAAACGCGAAGCATCACCAATTAAACGCCATGATTCTACTGAATTGGGCCCCATCATTGATAGTTCGTAAGGTTCTAAGATACCTAAAATTTGTCCAACTGTAATTCCTCCCGAGGAAGGTGGCCCCATACCACATACATTAAAATTGCGATAAAAAATACATACTGGTGGCCTTTCCTTAACTAGGTAATTTGAAAGGTCAATTAAATCTAGGGTACCTGGATTGATATAAGAAGATTGAACTGTTTTAACAATATCTTTCGCTATTTCACCTTTATAAAAAGATTCAGTTTTATCTTGTGCAATTGAAATTAACGTTTGTGCGTAGTCATAGTTCTTTAATTTATCACCATTTGTAATACGCTTGCCTTCCGGAAAAAAATAATCTGCAGTTCTGTTAAATTTTAAAAGGTTTTTTTCTTCGACCTCAATGAGCATTGATAGTCTCGGGGATACAATAAAACCTGATTTTGCTAATTCTATTGCTCCATTAAATAATTTTGACCATTCTAGTTTGCCCCAGAGTTGATGTGCTCTTAACATTAACGCAGGTATTCCGGGTGTGCCAACAGATCTACCTCCGACAACTGCATCATAAAATTTTATGGGGTTACCATCTTCATCTTGAAATAAATCTGCAGTAACATGGCGCGACGCCATTTCCCTACCATCCAAGGTAGTAATGTTTTTAGAAATTGAGTCAAACCATAGTAAAAAACCTCCCCCACCTAATCCGGAACTTTGGGGCTCGACTAAACCTAGAACACTTTGAATTGCTACCATTGCGTCTGCAGCTGAGCCTCCTCTTGAAAGTATTTCAGCACCAGCTTTGACAGCATAAGGGTTTGCTGCAGAAACCATCCAATTTTTTGAAAGTACAGGCTGACCCTTTATTTTGTTTTGAATGGAATTTTCTATTTTATTCCAATCAATATTCTCTGCAAAGATTACTTTAGGAGATACTAGCAGTATTAAAGTTAATGCAATAAGTAAACGTGCCATAATTTTTTATTTCGGTTTCTTAGCTTTGCCAACTAAGAATTCTTGTTGGTGTTAATTCTAATAAAATCCAGTCTGATTTTTTAGACCATACGTCAAGGGTTTCACTAATCTTTTTCTTGTCTGAATAGTAAATTGGAACTAGCTTGAGTGCTAGTTCACGTCCACCTGCATTTTTTAGCTCTACTTTTCCCTCGATTGTAACCCATGCCTCGGCTACTCCAACAGGGTCATGAACTGATACACATGCACGATTGTCTTGTGTTAGGCGTCTAATTTTACCAGTCTCGTATGATGAAAACATTCTCAATATCTTACTGTCCCATTCATACCATAACGGTAAAGCGTTGGGTGAGCCATCAGGATTAAGCGTTACCAATGTTGCAATTCTTGTTTTCTTTAAAAAATTATCAATTTCTGATTTGTTCATTAAATTCTAATTCCTTCTTAATACAGCTTTGTCACCATAATAACATTTATGTCCTAAATCTTTGCTAATAAAACAACCCCATTTAGATTAGTGCACTTTCTACAATATAAAACTCCTTTATACTTAAATTAGAGTTTTAGTTAATGCTTCCAGCTGACCAACCTCCATCTATGGGAAGTGCAATTCCAGTTATCCATGAGGCATCTTCAGATGCTAAATATACGAAACCTGAGGCTATATCTTCTGGTCTTCCAATTCTTCCAATGGGATGTAATGACTCAATAAATGCTTTTGTTTCTTCTGGATTTTTCTGAGACTGTAAAAAACTATCTGCCATTGGAGTCTTAACAAAGCCAGGACAAATACAATTAACTCGAATATTTTCGGGGGCTCCATCAAGGGCCATACAACGAGTAAGCATTACAACTCCTGCTTTCGCTGTAGAGTAACTATGTTGACCAGCCATACCTACAAGCCCGGCAACTGAAGCTGTATTTAAGATTACTCCCCCCTTTTGTGCTTTAAAATATGGCCATATAGCCTTTGAGGTTCGGTATATACTCTTTAAATTCACATCTAATTCAATGTTCCAATCGTTATCAGATAGTGTTTCTACAGTTCCTACCATTGGTATGCCTGCATTATTGATTAAAATATCTACGCTACCCAGCTTAGAAACTGTTTCTTTAATCATATTGTTTATATCTTGGTCTTTGGTTACATCTGTTTTGATGCAATGTATTTCTGGGTAAATTTTTAATAAATCATCAGTGACATCTTGTGCAGCAGATATGTTTATATCAGCTAACATGATCTGAGCACCCTCTTTTGCAAAACGCCGAACTATTGCTTCACCAATTCCTGAGGCACCACCTGTTACCAATGCCTTCTTACCTATCAGTTGCATTAGCTATACTCCATTTATTTACTATTACGAATATTTGTTATTTCATTAGTTGGCATTAGAGTTACAAAATAATATTTGAAGCATTCTTATATTATTAACAGAAATATAAACTTAGGCTTGGTGATATTAGGATGGTAATCTTATCAGAATATTAGACAAGAAGATTTAGATATTTGTATGCTACTCTAGTGGAGGTGCAGGATGAAATCAGCAATAATTTTAGGAGTAGGGCCAGTTAGAGGTCTAGGTGCTCAACTTGCTCTTCGGTTTGCAAAATTAGGATTACATATAGTAGTAGCTGGAAGAACTAGAGAAAATCTAGATTATGTAGTTGCGGATATTAAAAACCATGGTGGTAGTGCTGAGTATTTTATATGCGATGCTTCTAGGGAGCAGCAGGTTATAAATTTATTTGAATCAACGTCTGACCCTATCGACCTTGCAATATATAATGTCGGTAATAACACACCAGGTTCCATTATCGATATGGAATCATCTTATTTCGAAAATAGCTGGCGGGTTGGTTGTTTTGGAGGGTTTCTTTTTGGGCGTGAGGCCATTAGGCACATGCAACCTAATAAAAGTGGATCAGTGTTTTTTACTGGTGCTAGTGCATCGTTAAGAGGTAGGGCAAATTTTTCAGCATTTAATTCTGCAAAGGGTGGGTTACGTAATTTTGCTCAAGCAATGGCTAAGGAATGTTCGCCAATGGGTATTCACGTGGGACATATTATAATTGATGGTATTATAGATGGAGATAAGATACGTAACAGGCATCCAAAAATATATGATCAGCTAAACTCAAACGATATGCTGGAAATTGAATTAATTGTTGCAACTTACGAATACCTTTATAGACAGTCTCCTCGTGCATGGAGTTTTGAAGTTGACCTTCGTCCTTCAACAGAAAGTTGGTAATTTTTAAATAATTTTAGGTTCTTTAAATTGATAGTTAATGTTTATATCTTGTCATTATAGACATTTTTATAATATTTTTGTTATTTGAGGTTAGAAAAGTATTTTGATGCTTCATTGCACTTAACATTGCTGGAAAAAGATGAATAAATCTCATTTGAAGAAACACAAATCTCATAAACCTTCGACTGATTTTCAGGTCAGAGACGGTATACATTCTCCTGACGTCATCCGTATCTCTCCAGATGAGGCTCATATCGTTGATTTTGGGGGGATTTATTCTTCATCCCTTAAAGAGAGGAAGGCTATAGGCAAAGCTTTTAAGGAAGCTTTTATGGGCCCTGGTTATCTCATATTAAAAAATCACCAATTCCCAATTTCAGTCATCAATAGAGCACACACGGCAATGCGTGAATTTTTTTCACTCCCCTTAGATGAAAAAATGAGATGTCATTATCTGGATTGGCCAAATCACAGAGGCTATGTTCCTATCAAGGGGATCAATGCAGATCATTCTCTCAAGGGTGGAGATATATCTGAGGCTATAGAGATGGCACATGACCTTACCAATGATGACCCGGACCATTTAGCAGGGATAAGATTCTATGGCCCAAATAATTGGCCAGATAAGCCTGAGAGTTTTCGCTGGGCATTAGGGACTTATTTTGATACCCAATTAGAGCTCGGTTTTAACATCTTAAAGGCATTTGAATATGCATTAGAAACTGAGGAGGGTTTTTTTACATCAAAATATACAAAACCCTTATCTCGAACTAGGGTGTGTTATTATCCGCCACAATCTAAAAAAACTTTTGATATATCTCATATTGGCATAGGAGCACATACAGATTATGAATGTTTTACAACTGTGTGGCAGGATTCTGAAGGTCTTCAAATGCTAGGAGATGATGGTTGTTGGAGATTAGTACCTTCTATACCAGGTACTTTTGCAGTAAATTTAGGTGATTTAATGCAGATGTGGACCAATGATATGTTCAAATCAACATTACATAGAGTGATCAATACAAATAATCATGAAAGGTACTCTTTAGTGCAGTTTTTTGGTGTTGATTACCACGTTGTTGTTGAAAGTTTGAAGACCTGCGTAAGTGAACGGAATCCATCAAAGTATCAGCCAATAAAAGCGGGTACACATTCAGAAAACATGGTATCCGCTACATATCACTATGATGATAACCAGTCATAGTTAATTTAACTTATAAAACTTAAATAAAAAGGACGAAAGCTTATGGAAAAAGAAATGCTAGCAATTGCAAAGCTTAAAAAATTTGATGGAGCACTCGAGAAATTTATGGGATGGATGCAGTCAGAAGAGGGGATGAGTGTAAGAAAAAGCGTTGCCTATCCTGAAAAAACTATTCCTGGCATTGGTCCAGATAAGGGACATATTATGTTTAAGGTATCTGTTCATAATGAAGCTGGGATGAAAGAATTTGCTGCTGGTAACAATAAATTGGGAAAAAAGATATTTGAGGAATGTGTTGAAGAGGTCAGTCTATGGGAGTTAAGTCAAATAAAAATCTGATAAAATTTAATCATTAATTTTTTTTATTTCTTATCTAAATTGACGTAACCAAAGTACTCCTCAGGGTCAGAATAAACCCGTACCCTTGCATCTCGATCGACTATTTTTTGCATATCTTTAATGCTCATTTCAAGCTTTCCATGTGCCACCATCATCTCTGCAAGGGTTGGGACATCTTCTGAATCAGGCCATTTATTAGTATCCCATAAACCTGACCTGATCATGCATTTTGGGCAATGGCTCATAACTCGCTTGATGCGAATCAGTAAAAGCATTTCAGGAATAGATCCTTGTACTTCAAAGCATGAAGCTAATTTTTTGTCACGTATAATGGATGCTTCACCATTTACTCTAAGTGTGTCTCCATTTCCTGGTATTAGAAAATACAGAGCTATCTCAGGGTTTTGAATGATATTCTCAAATGTGTCCATTCTACGATTACCTGTTCTGTCAGGTATTATTATAGTTCTCTTATCTATTATTTTGACAAAACCAGCTGGGTCACCTCTTGGAGAAAGGTCTAGTTGTTTATCTGGACGTTGCGATGCAATAATTAAAAAGGGAGATTTTTCTATAAATCTTCTAGCTAAATCATCGATATGATCGATACTTTTATCCATTACTCTTTGATTTGCTGGTGCAATTACTTTTCTAAGTTCTGCTATAGTTGTTATTACTTCTTCAACTTCGATACCAAATTTATTTGTCATATTTCTTTACCTAGTTAGCTTTAGTCATAGAGTAACGGGATTTCCATGAGGGGTATTTAGATAAGCCATCCGCCATTCTTCTAGTTTTATTTTTAATTCTTTATTACTGATGATATTTTTTTGTTTTATTATTTTCTCTAATGCATAAACCCAATGTTTATAGTAAGTATTTTCAACGTTGGCTTGTTCTAGGTCTCCAGCATTCATAATCTCTTTGGTTATAGCTTCTGTCCATTCTCTCCAACTAAATACTCCTGATTCAGATAGATGAACGGCTAAAGCAAATGCCTGAGCGTGCCAAGGTTCATCAAAGACAGGTCCATTTTCGTCACACGGTTGGAAGGGAAGAGGGTTATATCTTGTCACTTTATTTACTCTATACTCAGATATGGTTCCCAAAGGTCAATATGGATATTTGTCAATTCATGTTTGTCTTGGCCCCATAAAGTATTAGAATCAAATCTAACTGTATAAAGGTTTTCTCCAGATTTTATTCCTTTAGCATTGTCATCCGGAAAAGTATGCACTCCATGTTTTCGGATAATAGATCCTAGGCAGCCACGAACATATTGAGGTGCCCTTGTGTGTCCAGCTGGATGGTTGTTTCTAACTCGGACTATGTCGCCAATATTGAATTTGTATGGTTTAGATTCTTCTGAATTAGAAGGTGAGCCGGCAGAAATAATAGTCATTGCTTTATGAGGGTTTGGAGCTATGGATTTTTTATTTATATCTAGAGATTTGCCTGTAGTTAACTCTGACTGAGATATTAATTTTTTTTCTAGTAAAAGTTTTTCAAGTCCTGCAAGCCAATTCTCGTAATATGAATTACTTAAATAAATTACTGGATGCTGTCTTTCTCTAGAATGTCTAGCCTCATCAATATTCCATTTACCCAAAAAACCACAAGCTAGAGTAATGGCAAATACTTTCTTCTCCCAATTATGATAGAATACCGATTCAGAGCTTTCAGATTCTGGATTTATAGGTCCAAGACTTTGTTGTCCACCTAAATCATGTGCCCCATTCATAATGGTGGTTCCTCTGCTAGACTAACTCCAATCATTGCATTTCGAGAAACCAGAGATGCAAGTTTATCTTCGGTCCAATCATCTGTACCTAGCGGACGTTGTGGAATCACTAGATAACGCAGTTCAGATGTGGAGTCCCAAACTCTAATCTCTTTTTCTTTAGGAATTATTGTTCCAAATTCAGCAAGTACACTTCTTGGTTCTTGTACTATACGAGCACGGTAAGGGGCAGACTTATACCAAGTAGGAGGCAGTCCTAGTACAGTCCATGGGTAACAAGAGCACAGTGTGCAAACTACAACATTATGTATTTTAGGTGTATTTTCTACAGCAATAATATGTTCGCCTTGTCGCCCTTTAAATCCAAATTCTTCTTTTATTACCTTTGAGCAATTCTCTTTTATCAATAATTTAAATGTTTCATCCACCCATGCTCGTGCAACTACTTTTGCTCCATTTCGTGGACCAATCTTATTTTCATATGTATCGACCAGTGCATCAAGTGTTTCTGGGTCAATAAGTCCTTTCTCGGTTAGAAGGGTTTCGAGTGTTTTGACTCTTAGGTCAAGGTCAGATGGTAGATGGCTTTTTTTTATTTCATTATCATGCATATTTTCAAGCTCCGCCATTTGTAGGCATCTCAAGTATAATATGATTAATCTCAGATTTAAATATCTTCATATTTGTACTCTGTATAATTGTTAGAAAATAGTATTCAATAAAATAAAAATATTTTTATTTAATCTAATAAAAATCTTTAAATTAAGTATTTAGTAGGTAAAAAATGTTTCAAGTTCAAAAAAACTACAAAAAATTTGACATAAATAAACCAATTGCAATTATTGGTGCTGGTGTAATGGGTACAAAAGTTGCATGGGCTTCAGCTAGGTCAGGTATAGAAACTAGGCTATATGATATTGAGTATGGTAAGGCAAAATTATCTCGAGACTTAGTTTCAACCTGGAGCCAAGGAAAAGAATCAGAGAGAGTCAAAGAGATGCTGAAAACTCCTGATACTATTGAAAAAACATTGGCAGGTGTTCAATTAGTTCATGAAAATATCCCTGAGAAATTATTTAATAAAATAAAACTAATTAAAAATATATCAGATTCTTTATCACCAGAAGTATTTATCGGATCTAATACCTCAGCACTTAGATGCTCTCAACTTGCATCTGCCTCAGATCGTCCAGATAAATTTTTTAATCTAAATTTTTCTGATCCAAGGTATTCAAAACTTGTTGAACTTATGGTGTCAGATCAAGCAGCTCCTGAAACTATATTGTTTGCACATTCTTGGAGCCAGGCCATTGGAATGGTCGTAGTTGAGACCAAAAAGGAACAAAATGGTTATATTATGAACAGAATATGGAGGGTTATAAAAAAAGAAGCTCTTCGACAAATTGAAGAGGGTTATGCATCTCCGCAAGATATAGACCGTGCATGGATGTTAGCATTCGGAACAAAAATAGGACCTTGTGGATTAATGGATGATATTGGGTTGCATTCAGTGTTGGCTATTGAGGAAGTTTATTACAACCAAACAAAGGACCCCTCAGATAAGCCAACAAAATCTTTATTAAAACTTGTTAAAGAGGGTAATATTGGCTCTGCTGTAGGCAGCGGTTTTTATAGTTATCCAGATCCAGAATATGCCGATTCAAAGTTTATCAAGCCAAACGATCAAATAAAGTAATATATATCATATTTTACTCTGGTTTGTGTGGGATCTCAAAATTTGACCAAGTTTGTTCATAACTATGTGAGCTTAATTCAATAATATTTCCCCAAGGATCTTCACAATAACATACTTTGTATGGCTTTTCTGGCCAAAGTTGCCATACCTTAGAACGTTTTTTACCCCCAGTCTTCTCTATTTGTTGGGCTAATTTTTCTATATTTGGTTCTGTTAAACATATATGGAATATACCAGTCTTCCAAAATTCAAAATTATTCTCAGGAATTACTGATTTAGGTTTTGTGAATTCAAAGAGTTCGATTCCTATACCATCTCCTGTAACTAAGTGGGCCATCTTAATACTTTTAAAACCTTTCCCAAATATATCTGATACTATTTCAGAAAAATAACCACCATCATCTGGAATATGAGCAGGATTCATTAAAACATTACATCCAAGAACTTCTATATACCAGTCTGTAGCAGCCTGGATGTCTGTAACTGTTATACCTACATGATTCATAGTTTTAGCAGCCATCATTTCCTCTCCTGTTAATTCTAATTTTCATAAAATTGACAAATTACTTTTAACTGTATTCCCATTAAAAAGCTTACTAGGCTCTTTGGTCAGAAACAAACATACAGCCTGGCGAATGTGTTATTGAAATAGAAGGTTTAGCTCTTTTTATAGCCTCTTGAGGAGTAACGCCGCATGCCCAAAAAACAGGAATTTCATCATCTGATAAATGAACAGCATTACCATAATTTGGTTTATTTATATCTATAATTCCTAAAGATTCTGGATCTCCTATTTGTATAGGCCCTCCATGGGCCATAGGATAATTTTTAGTTATTTTCGCAGCTTTTTTTGCATCTTTACGTGTATAAGGCCTCATACTCACGACTAAGGGGCCATAAAACTTACCCGCAGCCTTTGTTGGTTGATTGGTAACAAACATTGGAACTTGACCAGTTGATTGTAAATGTTTCGGTGTTAGCCCAGCTTTTAAAAGTGCCTCCTCTGCAGAAAACGAGCATCCAATTAAAAAAGTAACAAAATTGGCCTGCCAAATGTCTTTAATGTTAGTTAACTCTTCTGAAAGTTCTCCAGATTTGAAAATTTTATATAGAGGGAGATCTGTAGAAATATCTGCATCGGGAGCTAGTTTTTTTGGTTGAGTATTCCCTGATTTAAGAACCTCCAAAATAGGGCAGGCCTTTGAGTTCTTTTGGCAGTAAGTTTCAAATTCGTTTGCATCTGAGTCTTCAAGTATTACAAGGTTTGTTTGTATAAAACCTAAGGCATGGCCAGATGTTGGCCCTTTGTATGACCCTTGACGACATGCAAACCTCAAGTCTTTGGGGGTTTTAAAATAATCCATAAATCAAAATAACATAATAAGGGTAAAAATAAATAATCTTTACTGTTAGTATTCAAATATAAACATCTAATTCAAAGAGATTAATGATTTGAGAACTTTATTCGATTTTTATTTAAACTTTCGAGTAATTGGTAGTTAATATATTTATTAAATTCTTAGTTGAGAAGTTAGGTTGGAGATGAAAGAAATGAAATATGGTGTTTTCCTTCCGAATGGTAGTAATGGATATGTATTATCTGAGGCATTGAAACCTTATCTACCTACATATGAACATCAAAGGAAAATAACCATTGAAGCAGAGAAGCAGGGTCTTTCATTCGCACTGCCAATGATAAAATTCCGAGGTTTCGGTGGTGCTACAGGTTATTGGGACCATTGTTTAGAACCATTTACCTTAATTGGAGCTTTAGCTGCGGAAACACAAAAACTTACTTTTGTGCCTACAGTTGCTTTACTTGCTTTACACCCTGTTTATACAGCAAGACTGGTTTCAACCCTAGCTAATATTAGTAAAGGTCGCATAGGATTAAATATAGTTACAGGCTGGAATCAGGCAGAATATTCTCAAATGGGCCTCTGGCCAGGTAAAGGTTATTATGAGAGCCGTTACGAATATGCTGAGGAATATTTAGCAATATTAAATGACCTGTGGTCAACAGGGCGATGTTCCAGAAAGAGTATTTATTGGGACTTAAAAGATTGCCAGTGTTTTCCGTTGCCTCAATACAAAATACCTATTTTTAGTGCTGGTCAATCACCTGCAGGTATAGATTTTTGCGAAAAACATGTGGATCAGCGTTTTGTATTTGGTCAACCACATATGTTAAGGAAACTGGAGATCGAACACAATAAAAGAAAGAAAAAAACTTACGGTACTTATTTACTTTTCCATATGATAGTCAGTGATACTGATACTAAGGCAAAAGCAATAGGTGAGGAAATAATTAGTAAGGCTGATAAAGTAGCAATAGCAAATCAAATATCTAGTGCTAGTCTTGACACAAGTATTGGAGGTACTAGCGAGGCTCATAGGCTATCCTTAGATAAATCTTTAGAGGATGGTAATGCAGCTTTTAATACAATACCTGTCATCTATGGGTCGCCTAAAACCGTAGCATCAAAGATTGAGGAGATTGGCGGTCAGACTGGTGCTGATGGTTTCATGTTTAGTTGGAATAATTTTGAAGAGGGAATTAGGGTGTTTGGTCAGGAAATTTTGCCAAGAATTTCAAAAAGAAATTAAAATTAACACCCGAAATTCTTGGCAAGAATACCATCAATATTATGGGATCAAAACAGCACGTCCCTTTACAGAACCATCATGAAGGTCATGCAGAGCTTTATTAGCATCAGAGAGTTTGTACTCTTTGGTGGCAAGATTTACCAGCCCTCTGTCTGCTAGGGCCATTAGTTCTACTAATTCAGAATAAGTTCCAACTAAATTTCCAACAATTGTTTTCTCAGAAACAATCATATCAATCGCAGGTATTTGTACTCTCCCTCCATATCCAACAATATAATAATAACCGGCATTTTTTGTCATTGCGAGACCGTTTTCAATAGCATTGCCCTCTCCAACAAAGTCGATGACTGCCTCTGCTCCAAGTTCTTTTGTTAATTCTAGAGCTTTTGCTACCTCGTTTCCGTCAGCTTTGATAATATGATGGGCACCACTCTCCTTAGCTAGGCCCAAAGCCAAGTCAGATTGATCTACAACTATAATTTCAGCAGCACTCAAAGCAGCCAGAGTTTGGATTCCAATATGCCCAAGACCTCCAGCACCGATTATTATAGCAAATTGTCCTGGAACAAGATGTGATGCAGCTTTTTTTGCTGCTCTGTAAGCAGTCAAGCCAGCATCTGTGTATGGTGCCACATCTTTAGGAGCAAGACTTGTGGGTAGTTTTATTAGGCATCTTTCTCCTGTCAAAAGATAATCTGCATAACCACCTGGTGCATTTATTCCAGGGAAACTACTCTCTGTAGCATGCATGTCTTCTCCTCGACGACAAGCTAGACAATGTCCGCTGGTGACTAATGGATGGCAAATAACCGGGTCTCCTACTTTAACACTTTCAACACCAGATCCTACTTCTTCAACCCAGCCAGCATTTTCATGTCCCATTATATGAGGAAAATCTAGATCAACAAAATCACGCCAAACGCCTTCTATAATATGAAGATCTGTTCTGCATACACCTGCCCCACCAATTTTAACTATTACATCGGTTGGTTTAATAATTTTAGGATCAGGCACATCTTCGTAAACCACAAATTTTTCTTTTTTAAGCTCCTCATCGAACCCATGTAGCGTAGCGGCTTTCATTGTCATTATCTTCTCCCAAATATTCAAATAATTTTTAACACATTTATAACTAAATCATCTTATAGAGGTAAAATTCATGTTATTTCTATGTCAGCCTTATAAATATATGCTTACCTTTAACACTTGTATATCCCGAACATTAGAAAACGACCAGAGACCTTCTAAATAAAGGCAGAACAATTTGTCGGTAATGTTTGTTAAATGAGAAGGTAATATTACAATAAAATTCTAGGTTTTATTATTTTTATATGACTTAGTGTTTGAAATACTTGACGGTTCAGTAGATTTATCTTTAGCATTTAAATTTGATCTTGAGTCCAGGTGATTTACAAGAATCTTTTCTAGTGTTGATATAACCGTCTTAGGTTTTAATGAAAGCCATAAAAACATTATAGTTTTTGCCATGATTGTAATTGGTTTATTATTTATACATGAGAATGATTATCAGTTTCAACAAAAATAATCTTTATCTTTTGTATAAATTTATCTGAAACTTTAATTAATTATGAATTAACCTTTAATAGCTCCAAATGTGAAACCTCTACTCAAATGTTTATGTATTAACAATCCTCCTATAATTAGGGGTGTAGCTCCGATTACGCCAAGAGCAACTTGTATATGTGGTGCATAATGTCTTTGGGCAATATCAACTGGAATAGTTACCCATTGCCCTGTTGCAAGTGACATAGCAATTGTACCTTCGCTCCAATTGACAATAAAAATAAACATTGTTGTTGCAGCTAATCCACCTTTTATAAGAGGTAGAGTAATTTTAAAATGTGCTTTCCAACGGGACATACCATCCATCAAAGCAGCATCTTCAATTTCTGGAGGTATCTGTTCAATAAAGCTTTTAAGCATCCACGTTGAAAGTGGTATTGTATAAACAATATAAATAACAATTAGTAATACAGGAGCTGATGCACCACCTAAGATATGACCAATAATTCCAAAAGGAATAGCAACTGCTATAGGTGGAACCATCCTGAACATGAGAATTTGCAGGGGAATTATATTTCCTCCTACACGATATCTAGCGATACCTACTGCAGCTAAAAACCCAATGCTAATAGATATAGCTGTTGCTACCGTTGCTACTACGATAGAACTTATAATAGATCTCCAACTTGATGTGTCCATCATGCCAAGTTGATTTTCATTAGACATGAATATGGCAATAAAATTATCGAAAGTAGGGTTGCTAGTTATCCAGACCGGTTCAGGAAGGTTAAATTCAGGATGTGGTTTAAACGAAGATGATAGCATCCAGAAAATGGGAAATAGGGCAAATGAAATGGCTAGGAAAAGTGCAACACCATTTATTATAGAAAATTTTTGTTTTATACCCAGATTATGCATCTCTTTAAGCCTACATTAAAGTGATATATTTTACATTTAAATAAATATGTAGCTTCAATTATTTAGATACTATAATTCTTTCCAGTTTCCTAATTTTTCAAATGAATCAGCGACTTGAATTACTTTATAATCATCAAATTGTTTCCCTACTATTTGTAAGCCAATCGGCAAACCATCATGCATGCCACATGGTATACTTATTGCGGGATGCCCAGTAAGGTTGAATTGTGGGGTGTTATTGATCATGTTCAACGCTTTCGTCATATATTCTCCAAAATCTGCATCGTAGGGTGGAATAGTGCATGGTAGATGAGGAATAGTAGGCATTACTAGCACATCAACTTTCTCAAATGCCTTGTCATATGCATTACGCAATGTTTGTGTGAGGTTCTGTGCTTTTGCATAGTAACGACCGTTATATTGCCGATTTAAATATTCACCTAGCAGAATCAGGTTTTTAACTGTTAATGGAAAGTCATGTGCCCGTGTTTTATAGCTTTTTGCGAGATGATCAAGAAGTGGTACATCATAAAATCCAGACCAATTAGTTCCTGTTCCATTTCCCTTAAACATGAATTCAGTTGTACCTTCAGCAGCAACACCGAACCATATAGATAGTCCATCGATATGGAGAGGAACGGATATGTTTTGTATGTCTGCACCAGCTTTCTCAAGGCAGTTTATAGCATTAAGAACTTTACTATCTACTATTGGGTCGCTAGGAGGAAGTCCAATATTACCCCATGTATCAACTGTTTGGTTAAACCCTTCTTGTAAAATACCAATGCAGACACCTTCACATCCTTTTCCTATCGCTGAAGAATAATTTTTATTGATTTTTTCAAAATTAATACCCCTTTGTCTTGGATCGTATCCATCAGAGCCAGTAATTGCTTCCAGTAATTTGGCTGCATCTTCTACAGAATTTGCCATAGGACCAATATGATCTAAGGTCATCTCTATGGTCATACATCCGGTATATGGTACTAAACCATAAGTTGGTTTGTGTCCAACTACACCACACCAAGCTGAGGGAATACGAATAGAACCTCCTTGATCGCCTCCGATTGCAAGAGGAACGTCGCCAGCTGCTAATGCAACCGCACTACCTTTAGAAGAACCGCCTGGTGAGTGAGTTGGCTTTCTTGGGTTTTTTATTGGGCCGTAGGCACTAGTATGCCCCCCACCTGAAAAGGAAAAATCTGCACATGCAGTTTTTCCAACAATATCTGCACCTGCATCAAGTATTCTGGTAACAATGGTGGCATCTATTGTGGGTGTAAAGCCTTCAATAGCTCGTGCACCATTCATCATAGGGACTCCAGCAACTGAGACCATATCTTTAATTCCTACTTCATAGCCATTTAGTATACCTTTGGGAGCGCCCTTTATATTTGTACGCCAATACCACGCATTGTAAGGGTTTTCTTCTGGTTGTGGTCTATGACCTGGTGTTCTCGGATAATTTACATCAAGTGTTGGCGATGGTAGGTCATCTATGCGTCTAAGATTTTCTATAGCTCCATGCATTGCTTCGCGATGATTATTTAGATCATCAAGGCTTAAATTTAAAGAAAAATCATTTGAGATTTTCTGTAAATGCTCAATAGTAGGCATTTCGGGGCCACGAGCCATAGCAAATTCCTTTTTTATTTAGGCAAATTAGCCCATTAATTTAGCATATTTATCAAGAAGAGGTAAGATCTTGTCTCTAGGTTGATCAGGTACATCAAATAAGACTCCACTTACATTAGCATCTTTATATTTTTGTAATTCATCATATTCAGTTGGTGCGAAGAAAACAGTCATTGTAAGTTCTTCTGGATTTCTGCCAGCTGCCTTAGCAGCATCATCGAGCCTAATCCTTTCAGCTGAAGGATCAAAATCTTTACCTCCACGAGGCAACCAACCATCCGCTAAATTTGCAATTCGTTTGAGTGTATAATCAGTTTCTCCTCCAATAATTATTGGAGGATGTTTTTGGGACAAAGGTTTTGGACTTGACCAAACCGGATCAAAATCAACAAATGTACCATGATATTCAGACTCTTCTTCTACCCAAAGACTTTTTATAGCCTCAATTTTTTCTGACATTTCCTTAAATCTTGTTTTATACACGACACCATGATTTTCCATTTCATCTTGATTCCATCCTGCACCTACACCAAAAATAAACCGACCATTCGACAGCCTATCTAGACTTGCAGCAGCTTTTGCGGTCGTTATTACATCCCGTTGTGGAAGTAAACAAATGCCTGTTCCAATTTTTAAGTTTGTTGTTCTAGAGGCTGCAAATGAAAGGGCAACAAACGGATCTAGTGTATGTTTATAACGTTCTGGTAATTCGCCACCAGGCGGAAACGGAGTTTTTCTACTTATGGGGATATGTGTATGCTCGCATGCAAGTAATTGTGAGAAATTTCTCGATTCTAGTTCTTCCGCAAGTTCACCAATTTCAATTCCATAGTGTGTTGGGAAATAAAATACGCCATATTCCATTATAATAATCCTATTAATATTTAATGTGAAATGTACAGTGTTATAAATTTCATGTTTTTGGTATAAATCAAAAATTATGTTTTGTTTCTCAGGGGGGGCATTTTAAATAAAAAAAATTACCCAATTATTCTGAATAAGCATAACATATAAAAATATTTTAATGTTATTGTTAAGTTTTTTATTTGACTGAATATTATAATCAAGCTTGAAACTGCTATTTGGGACTGACATGATAAAAATTAGCAATATTTTTCCAGCCTCTATGATAGTTCCAACTTTATTACTTCTTGTTGGTGGAATTTCTTACGGAAGTCTTTTCTCAGCTAACAAGAGAGCGATTGATGCAGGTTTTCCTTTTCTCTCATATGCTTTTTGGCAAGTATTATTGGCAGCTATATTATTATTAATAATTTCTTCATTTACGGCTGGCTTACCTCGCTTAAACAAAACTAATTTAAATGTTTTTAGCTTTGTTGCTGTTGTTGGCTTAATCTTACCTTTATTAGTTATCACAGCAATTGCAGATAAACTTCCCCCTGGAGTAGTTACTCTTTGTGCTGCCTTAATTCCTGCTTTTACATATATATTAGCTTTGTCCGTTCGTGTCGAAAAGATGCGCTTATTAAGTATAGGCGGCGTAATCTTAGGGTTTGGAAGTGTTCTTTTAATTGTATTACCAAGGGAAAGTTTACCTATAGAGGGTTCATGGGTCTGGGTAATTTTTTCTTTATTAATGCCTGTATCAGCAGCCGCAAATAATACATTTAGTGCAATGTTGAGACCACCGGATGCCGCATCTATTTCTATGTCTGCTGGTATGATGGTAATTGCGGCTATTTTACTTTTTATAGTTTCATGGTCGCATGATGGAATTTTTCTCTTAACAGATGCAGGAATAGATGGATTAATTGGAGTTTTATGGGCTGGTGCAGCTCTTGCAATAACTTACACCTGTTTTTTTGAAATTATTAAGTTGGCAGGTGGGTTGTTCTTTGCCCAAATTAACTATGTAATCGTTGCAGCTGGGTTATTCTGGTCTTGGGCACTGTTTGGCGATTCATTGAGTATCTGGATTTGGACAGCTGTTTTGTTGTTGGTTCTTAGTTTGGCATTTATGAATGCTGGAACATCACGTTCATTGAAAGAAAAACAAAAAATAGAATCTTAATTAATTTTTTGAAGGATCTTCATGTATGGATTTTTTGAATGAAACAGAAAGAAACATTCGAATTACCCTAGCTGCTTGTTATCGTATTATAGATATGATTGGCTGGTCTGAACTAATATTTAATCATATTACTATGCGTTTACCAGGCCCAGAAAAACATTTTTTAATAAACCCTTATGGGCTTTGGTATGATGAAGTAAAAGCTTCTAATCTTGTAAAAGTAGATATCAATGGGAATCTTGTAGAAGAGAGTAAATGGGGTATCAATCCTGCAGGATATGTAATTCATAGTGCTATCCATGAGGCAGTTGATGGTGCCCATTGCATAATTCATACACATACCACAGCTGGAATGGCAATTTCTTGTCTTGATCATGAATTAAAGGCTTTATCTATTTATGACTCCGTAATTGATGGTGAAATTGCATACCATGATTTCGAAGGAGTAACATTATTTGAAGATGAAAAGCCAAGGCTAGTAAAAGATCTTGGAAAAAAGAAACTAATGATTTTAAAGAATCATGGTCTTTTAACTGTTGGCAAGTCTATTCCAGAGGCGTTTATGTATATGTGGCGGCTCAATAGGGCCTGTGAAATTCAACTTGCGGCACATTCTGCCAGTAATGCAAAATTACGTTTCGCAAGTGTTGATGCTATAAGTGCCTCGAAAGATGCTTATGCGGGGCTCCAAGATGGAGACCGACATGCAGAAAAAGTTTTTGCGGCACTAGTTAGACGAGTAGATTTATTAGATGATAGTTATAAAGGGTAAAATTATTTTATAAATAAACTAGGTGCTTTGTAACAAATTTCTAAATAAGGTCTGAATTTGGATCCAGGCCTAAGGCATGTCTTCCAGCGGGAATTCCATTAGCCTCCCAGTTCATAGTTATATGTGCTAAGCAAGCGTGTGCGTCTCTAAAAGACCTAGATAAAGGATTCTTATCGTACAACGCACTACCGCCAGCCGCACTGATAATTAAATCTACACCATTTACTGCAAGTTTAGCAGCATAGGCTGCATTTCGTCTCAATTTTAGCCTTGTCTCAATATCTGATATTTCATTATTTTTAGCAATTTGCATAATTCTAATTGCATCAGTTTTGAGAATTGTTTCTGCTGCATCAATAGCTGCTTGTGCTTCTGATATTTTACTTTGCAGTGTCATGAATTCTGAAAGGCGTGCACCGCTACTTGTAGTTGTTCTTTTTTTCATCTTTTCAACAAAGATTTGTATTGTAGCTTGAGCTCCACCAAGAGTTGCACTACCTTGTACGAAACCAAAACAACCAAACATTGGGGTTTTATAGATCGGTGCATTGTTAAGATGAAGACCAGGGGCATTACCTTCTTTCGTTAGCTCAACGGGTAAAGATCTACTTTCAGGAACAAAAATATTTTCTAAAGACACGTCCTTGCTGCCTGTTCCCCTCAGACCAGAAGTTTCCCAATTATTTATTTGTTGTACTTGATTGATTGGGACATGAAATAACCATGGCACCAATTGACCATTACTATCTTCAAGGTTAGCTCCAAAAATACACCATTTTGCTCCATCAATCCCACTAGCAAATGGCCAGCGACCATTTAAAATATAACCACCATTTGTTTTCTTCGCATTGCCAGCTGGAAAAGCCAGAACGCCAACTATAAAACATTCTGGGTCTTCACCCCAGACTTCGTTTTGTCCTTCTTCTGTTAGAAATGCTGTCATATATGCATGTATGCAATATTGACCTAGAACCCATCCAGTCGAGGCATCACCCCTTCCTATTGCTGTAAGGCGATCAATCAATTCAACAAAACCAAGTTCATCCCCCCCAAAAGATTTTGGTTGAAGAGTTCGAGCTAAGCCAGACAAACGAAGGTCCTCATAAGTTTCATCTGGCAGTCTTTTCATTAAATCTCCTTTTGCAGCCCTTTCTCTAAGAGTGGGGATTAAGCTTTCTGCAATTTTTAACTTGTCATCTTCACATTCGGATATTTGATTTTTTGTAATTGACATTGCAACACATACTTTCTCAACAACAACCTTAATATTAAAGTTTATTTTTATCTTTCAAAATATTTTAAGGTGTTAATCCTGAAGGTTTAAAAAAAGGGGTAGGTAGTAAAATTTTGCTTTCTTGGCTTACTATCATCGGGCGCACTTTTTCTATATATGCAAGCCAATTTTTATCTTCAAAGAGATTTTTTCGTCTCAGGGCTCTTTCATCTAGTGACCGGTATCCCCACATATGAATAATCTGATTTAATGGCCCAATATCTGTAAAATAATAGCCAACTAAATGACCAAGTATAGGTAACTGTATAGGTAAGCCTTCAGCCTCATAAAGTTCTAAGTAATTGTTATGTTGTCCTGGATGAAGTGTATAAGTTCTTTGCTCGACTATCATAAGAATATCCCATTAAATATTTTAATATTTTGTATTTATCCTTGTTTCCTTCTTATTACCTGATAAAACAAGCCCTAATCCCAAAAATAACAATGCAGCTGAAACCCAGATATATACACTAGGTACTTGCCCAAAAACAATATAAGCCCAAGCTATTCCGCAGATCACCGCAATAAAGTTAAATTGGGCGAAGAATACCGGGCCAGCGATGCGAACAATTTCAAAAAAAGCTAACCAGAATACAGCATTAATAATTATAGACCATACAACTGCTAAGTTAACTTCCATAGAAGCATCAAAGGCAAATAGTTGATCGGTTGCAAACATAACTGGTACTAAAATTATGGCTGAGAACAATAAAAGGCCAGCTGATAGACTTTCCCCAGCTGACGCTGGGGGACGAAACTTACCTGCTAACACGTTAACTGCAGCAAAACTAACAGGGGCTAATACACCAAGTAGCATCCAAGCAGCCATTCCTGGTTCTGGTAAGGCAGTATCTGGGAGAACTGCTAGTGCAACACCAGAAATTCCAAATACAATCCCTGCAACGCTTAGCCAGCGAAATGACTCAACTCTAAGAATTACTGAAAATACATATGTAAGAAGTGGGGATAAGACAAGCAGGAGTGTTAGAGGTCCAGGTGGTACTTTTGGGGCTACATATGCAAGAATGGACAGTGGAAATGCCATTCCAAGTAAACCCAGCATTATGTAAGTTCTAATATGTTCAAAGGAAAATCTAAGACGATTTCCCCGGATAGAAGAATATATTAATAATAAAACTCCTGCTCCAAGGGATTGCCAAAAGGCATAGGCAATTGCGGGAACGCCCCCTTGGACCGCTATGGCATTAATTGAAAATAATAAACCAAAAATGATTCCACAAAGAAATAGTAAAAAGATGGCAATGACTCTCTCTGTTATCATTTCATGTCCTTTAGCAGATCTTTGTTGAAATGGTTAAAAAACTATTTATTTTCCTATGAATTTCGCCTTACGTTTCTCAACAAATGATAATATACCCTCTTTAAAATCATCCGTAGAAGCACATTCCGCAAAGCACTCGGCTTCTGCTTGTAACTGTGAGTCTAGACCTGATTCTAAGGACCGGTTTAGTAGAAATTTAGTGTTTGCGTATGCTTGGGTTGGTCCATTTGCTAGCTGTTGAGCTAAATTATTTACGTGTTCATTAAGAAGATCGCTAGTAACAATTCGATTGATTAGGCCTAGATTTTGGGCTGTATTTGCATCAAAACGTTCGGCCAATAGTGCTAACTCCATAGCTTTTCTTAGTCCAACAATCCTCGGTAAAAACCAGGTAGATGATCCATCTGGACTTGTTCCAATGTTTGAGTAAGCCATAGTAAACACTGTATCCTCAGCTGCTATTACTAAATCGCAAGCCATCATAAGGCTCATTCCAAAACCTCCGGCTGCTCCATTTACACTGGCTATAATTGGTTTTGGCATTCTTCTCATAGATTGAATAATTGGATGAACCTTGCCAACAAATAACTCAAAATAACGTTTCCTATCGTCTGATTCTTTTACAAGTTCATCTTTGAATGATTTAAGGTCTCCACCAGCCATAAAGTGCCCACCATTTCCTTGAATAATTAAACATCGAACATTTTTTTTATTTTCCAAACGTGCAAGCTCATGAAAAAGATTATCTGCTAGTTCTGCATTAAGCGCATTGAGTACTTTCGGACGATTAAGAGTTATTGTAGCTATAGGACCTTCAACATTGGTTAAAACTGGATCACCCATTTTTCTCTCCTACGCATAGGTATGAATATTTAATAATATGAGGCTAGTTTGCCATGATAATTAATTGTATGAAAAGTATTCATTTATTCTAATTATTTTTAGTTTAAAGAAAAAACATATATATGTTTTAGATCGTGATTATCTATAAGTCTCTAATTAGAATTTTAAAAACTATTCTCTAGAGGTCCTTTTGTTGCAGAGCAAAAATTGATGTATATCCTTTGGACCAGTCTGGAGGCAGTTTACCGTTGTATGGTTCCATATGTACATTTAAGGATGGCCTACCCCTGACAATATATCTATCATATCTTGACGGTGTTGGGTTAATTGTTATTGGGAGAGCATCCGCTGATGAAAATGTATTTAATAATAGTGGGCGATACTGGTCAGGATGTGTGTTTGGTTTAGAGCCATGGATTGTTCTGCAATGATGAATAGTAATGGAGCCAGCTTCACCTTCTAAATAGACTGCGTCTTGTAGATTTAAAGACTTCCTCCTTTTTGGTGATATTGCACCAGTCCATGTACCTTCTTGATTATAATGGTCAAATATTGGCCCCAAATGACTTCTGGGAATTACTCCTAAAGGACCCATTTCTGTAGATACATCGTCAATATAAAGCCCTATTGTTAATACGCTATCATTTGTATGAGGCCAGAATGGCATATCTTGATGCCATTTTACTTCTTCTCCGCCAGAGCACCATTTGAAGTTTAACTTTGAGTGATGAAACATTATATCTGGTCCAAGTAAATCCTCGGCAATATCAGTTATGATAGAACTTTTAGCGAATTCCCAAAAAATTTTATAATATTCAACCGGCTGGGTTAATCTACGCAGTCGGGGCAATTCGTTACTATGGTCAGGTTCAAGGTCAAATTTTTTATTTGAGGATTTTAAGACTCTACTCTCTTCTATAGCTTGACCTATTTTTAAATGAAGCCTTCTTAGCATTGATTTATCCATCATATTTTCCAGAAATAAAAAACCTTCTGAGAAATATTTTTTTCTAAGGCTTTGCTTAAGAACTTTTGGTGGATTTTTAAGAATAGATTCAGGGGTCATATTATAAATGCTCTTTTTTTAATTTATAATATATTGGTGTAAATTCATAATTCTATATAAATTTCCTCTAAACAATTAGAAAATAAACATTTGATACGTTAAAAAATTAATTCTTTATAGCTTAGTATAGAGTCAAGATTAACTCTATATGACTTAATAACTCACTATAGTCTAAGATAAATTATAGATTACACATAAATTGTTTATCTGTTTAATGATACTAAACAATCACTTTTATATTTGGTTAAGCAACATGCGTAGTTTATTATAAACACTAGATTATATATAATATACTTTTTGTTGGTGGTATTTTAGTGAGGATGTGAACATGTCGAGAGGTGTTGCAGAAACAATTATGGGTGGAGTCGTTCTTGCTATTGCAATAGCGTTCATCGTTTTTGCTTATACACGTAGCAGTGTGGCAACTATCTCAGGGTATGAGGTGTCAGCAAAGTTTACTCGTATAGATGGGCTTGTTAGAGGGGCTGATGTAAGAGTTGGTGGAATAAAAGTTGGTTCTGTTATAGGACAAAACTTAGATCCTCTGACTTATCAAGCTGTAGTGAAAATGAGTATTTCAGAGAATATAGAACTACCAACAGATTCAACAGCAGCAGTTGTTAGCGATGGTTTGTTAGGGGGCAAGTATGTTAACTTAGAACCTGGTGGTGCTGATGAAATGATGAGGGAAGGGCACATCATAACTTATACTCAATCATCAATTATGATTGATCAACTTATAGGCCAGTTTGTATTTGGTAGTGAATAAATGATTGGGATTAACAAAATTTGAAATTCAAATTTTTTTCTTTTATTTTATTGTGTGTTTTTTTCTCTTACACGGGGATTGCAAACTCATCCTTTATATCAAGTAATTCTGCATCACTTATGGCATTAGACAAGGTTACTGCAAGAGTATCTGAAATTTTTATTGAGGTTGGTAAGCCTGAACTCTTTGGTACACTAGAAATTAACATGTTTATTTGTCATTCAACTCCGCCCGAAGACCCACCAGAAAGTGCTGTTTATTTGAGTATAGATGAGATAAGAAGCGGAGAACAACTAAATCCTTTATTTAAAGGTTGGATGTTTGCTTCAAGTCCGGGACTTAATCCGTTGGAACATCCTGTTTATGACGTTTGGGTACTTCGCTGCATAGATGAAGAAGAAAAACAAATTGATTCCGGTTTAGCTCCACAAACGGGAGAATGATCAGGATTGCAAAAATTTGCTTCTCTTCCAACAGCAATCTTAAGTTTATCTAAATAAATGCCTCTGGGTATTTCTTTTGCCCCTAGACTTGCAAGATGTGGTGTTACAAATTGGGTATCTAATAAAATAAAATTTCCGTGTCTAAGGCGGTCAACAAGATGTACAAGTGCTATTTTACTAGCGTTGCTCTCTTTACTAAACATACTTTCACCAAAAAATGCAGCACCAATCGATACACCATATAATCCTCCAACTAACTTTTTATTAAGCCAAATCTCTATACTGTGAGCATATCCGAGTTCTTGTAATTCACAAAAAACATTAAAAATCGATTCATTTATCCAGCTATCATGGCGACTTGGGCCGAGTTCAGAGCATCCTTTTATTACAGATCTAAAATCTCTATTTACACTTATTTTAAAGCGGTTAGACTTTATTACACGTGTTAGACTTCTAGATATATGAAGGTGATCCAAGTCAATTATACCACGAACTTCAGGATCTACCCAAAATACTTCTTTGTTGGTATGTGACTCTGCCATAGGAAAAATTCCACAGGCATACGCATTGAGTATTAGATCAGGTGTTAAAGGGATCAAGATAAGTTATCTCTAATATCAGTTATAATAATTTATTTAAGATTATCTTTATTCCTGTCCAGCCATTGAATATCATATGTACCGTTTGCTATGTCGGCATTTTGCATTATTTTTAAGTGGAACGGTATAGTCGTCTGCACTCCCGAAATAACGTATTCATCTAGTGCCCTGCGTAATCTCATAAGACATTCATTTCTTGTTGGTGCGTGAACAATTAGTTTTGATATCAAGCTATCGTAATATGAAGGTATTATATATCCTTGATATAATGCGGAATCGACTCTGACACCAGGGCCTCCAGGAGGATGATATCCAGAAACAAGACCTGGGCTTGGTCGGAAATCTTCAGGATTCTCAGCATTTATTCTGCACTCAATCGAGTGTCCGGAAAAATTTATATCACTTTGATTATGATCTAATGGGGCACCCGACGCTATTCGAATTTGTTCTCTTACCAAGTCAATACCTGTAATGGATTCTGTCACTGGATGCTCAACTTGGATGCGTGTATTCATTTCTATAAAATAAAATTCTCCATTAGAATATAGAAATTCGACGGTTCCTACTCCGCGATAACCAAGATTTTGTATTGCATTTACAACTTTATTGCCAATTATGTCTCGTTCATCAGAATTAAGAGCGGGGGAGGGAGCTTCTTCCAATAATTTTTGATGTCGTCTTTGAATTGAACAATCACGTTCTCCAAGATGAATTACATTTCCGTAGGTGTCTGCAATTATTTGTATTTCAATATGACGAGGGCGCTCTATAAGCTTCTCTAGGTAAATTGAGTCATCTCCGAAAGCAGCTTTAGATTCTGCTTTGGCACTTGCTATAGAACTAATCAAATTTTCTTCATTTTCCACTTTTTGCATTCCACGGCCACCACCACCCGATACAGCTTTGACTAAAATTGGGTAACCAATAGATTCTGCTACGGTGTGAATTTCATCATAGTTAGTTCCAAGTGAACCTTCCGATCCTGGTACTGTCTGAATACCACATTCCTTCATTGTAATTTTTGCTCTAGCTTTATCCCCCATTAAGCGAATATGTTCTGCTGTTGGCCCTATAAAGGTGAAACCGTGTTCCTCCACAATATCTGCAAATTTTTCATTCTCAGAGAGAAAACCATATCCTGGATGGATTGCATCAGCGTTCGTAATTTCACCTGCGGCAATTATAGCGGGAATATTTAAATAACTATCTTTAGAGTTTGCTGGCCCAATGCATACTGATTCGTCAGCGATACGTGCATGCATGGCATCTGAGTCAGCAGTTGAATGAATAGCAACGGTTTTTATACCAAGTTCTTGGCATGCTCTATTAATTCTTACTGCAATCTCGCCCCGATTTGCTATTAAAACTTTATCAAACATAACTATATTTTCATTCACTTTGTTTTTACATTTATTGTTCAATAATTACTAACAATTCACCAAATTCAATTGGTGATGCGTTTTCTACAAATATTTTTGATACTCTACCGGCTCTAGGAGCTTTAATAGGATTCATGGTCTTCATCGCTTCCACAATTAGTAATGTTTGACCCTCTTCTACTATATCTCCTTCAGTTATAAACGGAGAAGCCCCTGGTTCTGGACTACGATATACTGTTCCGACTAGTGGAGAGGTGACTCCTCCTGAGTGATTTATTTCTTGCTCTTTGGAAATTTCAGAATCAAAATTTTCTTGACTGGATACGACCTCATTTGTACGCGAATTTAAGGCTGTTGTGGTATCATTGTTCTCAGCTAAAGCAATTGTTTTGTTGTGGTTGTCAAACAGTTTTGATAACCGCAGACGCTTATCACCATCAGCAATTTCTATTTCTGTTAAACCTGTTTCATCCAATAATTGAGCCAACGAACGGATGGTTTTTTTGTCGACTTTTATTTGAGACATGATAGGTCGCTCCGATGGTAGTTTATTTATCTTTAGTTTTTTCTTGGTTTAATTTTATAATGGCTTCTATAGCTAACTGATAACCTATACTTCCTAAACCGCAAATAATTCCATTTGCAGCCTCAGATATAAAGGAATGAGATCTATAATCTTCACGCCTATATATATTGGAAAGATGTAATTCAATAATGTGGGTTTTTTGAGTTTTTAAAGCATCTAGAAGGGCAATCGATGTATGTGTGTAGGCACCAGCATTAATTATAAGCCCAGCAACATTTGAATTATTACATTCCTGTACCCATTGAACTAGCTCACCTTCATAATTTGATTGGCGGAAATCAATCTGGAAAATAGAAGATTCTACTGTCTTCATGCAAATATCTTTTAGGTCATCAAGTGTTTTGTGACCGTATACTTCAGTTTCACGTTGACCAAGAAGGTTCAAATTGGGCCCATTTAAGATCATAATTATTTTATTCATTATAAAATATCCTAACCTATAAGGATGTATAACACATAGGTAAATAGTATCATTCTTATTCTTTGATAACTAAACATATATTGAAATTTTAGCGTGTAAGCCCATACTAATTAATAGTATAAGATTATTATAATGAAAGTAAAAATATGAAAATTACCATTAACGGAGAGACTCAAGAATTTCAAGATTCTTTATCTATTAAAGATTTACTAACTACACTTGAAGTTGATTCTGCTAAAGTTGCAATTGAATGTAATCTAGAAATAATACCAAAAGGCCATTATTCAGATATAATTGTTCAAGACGGTGATAAAATTGAGATCGTTCATTTTATAGGTGGAGGTATGGATACAAATTTTTCTAAAAGTGATGCAGATAGTTGGAATCTAGCTGGTAAAATTTATGATTCACGCCTAATTGTTGGGACTGGTAAATATAAGGACTTTGAAGAAACTGCAGAGGCTATAAGTGCCTCGGGTGCCGAGATAGTTACAGTTGCTGTAAGAAGGGTAAATATAACAGATCCAAATGCTCCTATGTTAGTTGATTACATAGACCCAAAATTTTATACTTTTCTTCCAAATACTGCTTTTTGTTATACTGCAGAAGAAGCCGTTAGAACACTTAGATTAGCTCGAGAGGCAGGAGGTTGGACTCTTGTTAAATTAGAAATTCTAGGGGATGAAAAGACATTATACCCAAATATGCCTGAGACTTTGATTGCAGCAGAGCTACTCATTAAAGAAGGCTTTAATGTTATGGTATATTGCTCTGATGACCCAATCATGGCAAAGCGTCTTGAGGATATGGGTTGTGTAGCAATAATGCCGCTCGCGGCTCCGATTGGTTCTGGCCTAGGCATTCAAAACCCAGTCACAATACGTATAATTGTTGAGCAAAGTAACATACCAGTTTTAGTTGATGCAGGAGTGGGAACTGCTTCGGATGCATCCCAAGCCATGGAACTAGGCTGTGAAGGTGTTTTAATGAATACGGCTATTGCTCATGCAAAGAATCCTGTTGCAATGGCTTCAGCAATGCGCCATGCAATAATTGCAGGCAGAATTGCATATTTAGCAGGTCGAATGCCAAAGAAGCTTTATGCAGACCCATCATCTCCTCTTGCGGGGTTGATCTGAAAATAATTTATGTTTGTTGTTAAATAAGATTTAATTATTATTTTCTAATAGGTTGATAATATCTTGAGCCCTTCTTTTTACAGGTAAGTCTGTTTCAATGTTTTCAAGACTTTTCTGAGCATGATGTAAGGCTTTTTGGATTTGCCCTCTTAGTAATGCAGATTCAGCAAGTGCCAATTCGGCTTCCGCAAAATATCCTGATTTTCCAAAGGCAATTGCTAAAAAATACCAATAAGGTGCATAACTCTTCTCCAAATGAGTAGCTATTTTAAGATTTTTTATAGCTTCAGATAAATTTTCTTTTTTTCCCGATTCGATTTGTGCTCTTGCTAATCCAAGTCTTAATAGAGGTTCCTTAGGCTTGATGGATACTGCTTGACGATAGGGTGTAATAGCTTGTGTTACTAGCCCTGACTCAAACAAGAATTGACCTAAAAGTTCATGTATCCATGGATCATCAGGGTAATCAAATATAAGATCATTAAGTATAGATAGTGAAAGTTCTGTATCTGATGTCCGAAATGTTAAAATTGCTTTTGCATAACGATTTAATAAATTATTTTTCTTTATATCAATAAACTTGATTACTTCACCTGGAGGTGAGAGAAAAGATTTTAGCTTATACTTCATACGTTCATATTTTAATATTTCGCTGGGAGAATGCTGGTTGTTAGAATTTATAGATGTTTCTATATGCTTGGATACAAGTCTAATCCGTTCTTGTGTAACAGGATGAGTACGTGATATCGGATTCTGTGAAATAGAATTTATTGCTTCTTGTTTTTGTAATTTTTTAAGAATTGCTAGTAAGCCATTTGCTGATTGCTTTGTATTATCTAAATATTTAAGGGCTGCTTGATCAGCTGCCTGTTCTTGTGAACGGTTATATCTCAAGAATCTATTCTGTGCGGTTGCAGAACCAGCTAATATTATGGCACTTGCTGCATTCCCTGTTGATTTTGAGTTTTGGCTTCCAATTGCAGTTAAAGCACCTAATATCTGTGCTAAGATAATCTCATTTTCTGCATTTCTGATTGCTTCTTTTGACCTTGCAAGATGTGCACCTTCAAGATGTCCAATTTCATGGGCAATGACACCAGTTATTTCACCTATGCTATCAGAATTAATAATTAACCCTGTATTAATAAAAATGTTTAATCCATTGGTTACAAAGGCATTTATATTATTATCATTGACGATATGAATACGTACTGAGGAATCTGGTAACCCTGCAGCTTTAAGAAGTGGTGAAGAATAACCTCTGATGGTATTTTCAATTTCGGAATCTCGTATTAGATTTAAATTCTGAGCATATGAAAAGGAATGTGTTATTGTAATGCTAGAAAATACAATTAGATTAAAGAAAATAAGGAAACTAAGTTTTGCCACAAATAATACCTCCTGTATCTTGGGTTAATTGATATGTGGCAAATTTTAACCAGTCAATACCGAAGCTCAGTTCCCCGTATATTATGCTCATTATTGTTTATGGCCTTGATGTCTTTAATACTTTCTGCGTGTAGTGTATTACGGGAGGTAGATAATGACCACGAGTTTGAGGCAACTGTAGACCAATTTTATGGAGGTGTTGTTGCTGATGAACCTCAAGCTGCAGTTGTCGCAAATAATATACTTCAGTTGGGTGGCTCTGCTGCAGATGCCGCAGTAGCCCTTTTTTTTAGTTTATCTGTCACTTATCCCTCAAATGCCAGTTTAGGGTCGGGGGGTGTTTGTTTAGTTCATCACCCAGGTGATAGTGATAGAAAAACTAAGGTTTTAGCACTTGAGTTTCTTACGTCTAATCACCCTTCATCAACTCCCTCTTCTGTATCAAAAAGGGTTTCAATGCCTGGCTCAGTTATGGGTATGAACCTGTTACATGAGAGATATGGTAGAATGAGATGGGAACAATTGATTGCACCAGCTGAAAGAATGGCACAGTTAGGTCATCCAATTTCTACTGCATTAGCAAATGATTTATTCTTAGCTGTTAGACATGGTTCTTTATTTCAGGATCCTAATATTATGGAGATTTTTTCGGATGAAAATGGTCAACCCTTACGAGAAGGTAAACTTATTATTCAGAGAGATTTAGCTGAGACACTTTCAAAGATTAGGGTCAAGGGATCGAAAGAATTTTATAAAGGTGATTTAGCTAATACTTTTATTAAATCTGTTAGAAGTTCTGGAGGTTATATTTTATCTGATGAACTAAAGAAATATAAAGCTAGGTGGACAAATACAATTACCACAAGATTTAAAAACCATTATATTCACGTCCCTAAGTTCCCAGTAGTTGGTGGTATTACTGCAATGTCAACATTTGCTTTGTTAAATGGAGATAATAGATGGAAAAATACTTCCAAAAATGGAAGAGCTCATTTGTTTGTTGAATCTAGTGCAAGGGCATTTAGCGATAGGGGGAACTGGTTTGGAGCAAACAATAAAGAAGTCAAAGTATTTTCAATCCAACGGCTGGAAAGTTCGATGGGGTCTTACAGTGCAGAAAAGCATAGGCCTACAAAAAACCTAGATCCTCAACCACTGCGTTTTTTACAAAGCCCAGCAGGTACTACTTTCATTATTGTAGATGCATATGGAATGGCAGTTTCATGTGTAATTAGTATGAATAATTTATTTGGTGCTGGACAGATGGCCAGCGGTACTGGAATAATTTTAGCTGCATCTCCAAGAAAGCACAGTCTTGGATTATATCCTCATGCCCCGCTAATTATCTCAAATCCATATTCTGGATCAATTGTTTTAGCAGGTGCTGCCATAGGTGGTGTTACAGCATCAAGTGCACTAAGTAGTGTGATGGTTGATGTTCTGCTAGGCGGTGATGACATCAATAATGCTATATTAAGGCCACGCCTTCATCATGGTGGAAGCCCTGATTATGTAGTTGTTGAGCCAGATATTCCTAAGAAAATAGCCGAGTTACTGAGGGGTAGGGGGCATAATGTAACTTCTGCACCAGAAGTGGGGAGAGTGAATGCAATTTATTGTTCTGATGGATCTTTTGGGAGTGAGGCTAATTGTATTTTAGCCAAGGATCCCAGAGGTTTTGGTGAGAAAATATATGTCAGTTTTTAAATTTCAGTAAAGTTCATATTAAATGAAGGTATCAAATAGGTCACATATTCAACCATTTCATGCAATGGAGGTATTGCGGGAGGCCAATAATCTTGAGTTAAAAGGAAAAAATATATGGCATTTAGAAACTGGGGAGCCTGTTACGGGAGCTCCAGAGAAAGTACGTGTTGCGGCTCAGAAATACTTAGACTCAGGGCGAATAGGTTATACAGATGCACTTGGCATTCCTGATTTAAGAAAAAGAATATCTCTTCATTATCTTGAATATTATGACCTTAACATTCCTGAGGATAGAATAATTGTAACAACGGGTTCATCTGGTGGCCTATTATTATCACTACTTTCTGCATTTGATGTGGGAGATAAGGTTGTTGTTACTGAACCTGGATATCCAGCATATTCTAATATGTTAAAAGCTTTAGGCCTTTTGCCTATTTATTGTAGCACTGAAGCTGATTCAAGGTATCAACCTACTGTAGAACAACTTGAGTCATTAAATGCTAAACCTGACGGTATGATAATTGCTAGTCCCGCAAATCCTACAGGTAGTATTCTGAAAGATAAAGAAATTAAAACATTAGTAGATTGGTGCAATATTAATAAAGTACGCATCATAGCAGATGAGGTTTATCATAGGGTAACGTATGGTTGCCGTGCAGAAACCATACTAAAATCAACAGAAGAAGCTATAATTATAAATGGATTTTCAAAATATTATGCTATGACTGGTTGGCGCTTGGGGTGGATAGTCATCCCGGAAAAATTCCTAAAGCCTATAGAACGTCTGGCTCAAAACTTGTTTATTTCTGCACCAGCTTTATCTCAAGCATCTGCAATTTATGCGTTTGATAGTTCTCAGGAGTTAGATGAAAACCTTAAACGATATGAAAGAAATAAAGATATTCTTGAGGCTTCTCTTAAGCGATCTGGCTTTGGTAACTCAAACACTGCACAAGGTGCTTTTTATTTATATGTAGATGTTTCTCCCTTTACACATAGTAGTCAGGATTTTTGCAAGAGAATGCTTCATGAGGCAGGCGTTGCAGCTACACCAGGTATAGATTTTGATAGGGTTAGAGGACAGAATTACGTACGCTTTTCTTATGCTGGGCATACTAATGATATAGAATGTGCCGCTGAGTCAATTGAAAAGTGGATCAAGGTACGATTTAAATAATGGGTTTTAGTCAGAGTTCTTTCGTTGCCACCATCCTTTGCGTGCTGGTTCATTATTAGCCTTAATAGGGCTGTCTTCATTAGTTTTTGTTTCTTGTCCTTCTTGAGAGGCTGGTTTTTTTATTATTTTTGTTGAGCTATTTCTCGGTTTTTTCTCTTTATTCATTACAGGCTTAATTTTCTTTTTGGATTTATCTTCATTTTTTTTACGAGCAGGTTTAGGGGTTTTAATTTTTGCTTTAGACTCTGGCTTGTTCTTATTCTCTTGAGGCTTAATATTTTCTACTTTTGAGACTGCTTCTGAATCGTCAATGTTAGACGTTATTGTCTCGGAGTTATTTGTATTTTCTGAATCCTTCTTTTTTATTTCTGAGTTTGTTTCTGATAAACTTGTATCTTTATAGTCCACTGGATCTGTATTATCACTTTTTGCCCTTGGCTTTTTATCATGTCTACCCTTATTACGAATGCGATTCTTATATTTAGGTTCTTCGTTTTCAGGAGAGGAATCAGAAACTGTAGATTTTAGTGGATTTATTTTCTTATCCTCGGATTTTATATTATTGTTCTCTTCTTTGAGGTTTTCCTCTTTGCGAGGTTTGCGACGTCTGCGGCGTCGTTTAATTTTCTCATGCGTTGCTTCACTAGAATCTAATTTATCTTGTTGATTATCCTGTATTTGTTTATCTAATTCACCAGAATTTACAGGTAAAACTTTACTACGTGTAATGTTATACATTGGAGGAACCATAGATGGCTCATTAATAAAAGTTACTTTGAATCCGCAAATTTCTTCGATATCGGCTAGTTCTTTACGTTTATTGTTGAGAATATAGTATGCAACTTGGGCTGGTAAGCTGACAGAAATAGAGGGACTTTTATTACGTAGTCCTTCTTCTTCAATGGCTCTAAGGACATGAACGGCAGAAGACCCAATCGAGCGGACTATCCCAGTCCCGCTGCAGGAACTGCAAGTCACCATACTTGCTTCACTTAGGCTAGGCCGCAATCGTTGACGAGATAGCTCCAATAAACCAAATGGGCTTATTCTACCTATTTGTATTCTGGCACGATCAATACGCATTGCTTCCTTTAGTTTTCTTTCAACAGCTCTTTGATTTCGGGGGCCTTCCATATCAATGAAGTCTACTACGATAAGTCCAGCTAGATCTCTAAGGCGTAATTGTCTTGCAACTTCTCCGGCTGCTTCCAAGTTTGTTTTAAGCGCAGTTTCCTCGACATTTCTCTCCTTAGTTGCTCGCCCAGAATTTACATCTATTGCTACTAAAGCCTCTGTGGAGTTTATCACCAGATACCCTCCTGATCTCAGTTTGACTTCTGGGCTATACATAGTGTCAAGCTGGCTCTCTATTTGGTATCTCGCAAATAAAGGTATTCTATCCCTATAAGGTTGAACTTTTGATGTATGGCTAGGTATCAGCATTCGCATAAAATCTTTTGCCACCCGATAACCTTCGTCTCCATCTACAAGGATCTCATCGACATCTCTTGTATAAAGATCCCTTATTGATCTTTTAATAAGATTACCCTCCTCGTATATAAGGTCAGGTGCAATTGAATTGAGTGTTTGCTCGCGTATCTTTTCCCATTGCCTCGTAAGATACTCAAAATCTCGGCGAATTTCTGCCTTACTTCTCGCAGTTCCAGCTGTTCGAACTATAACACCCATCCTTGCAGGCACATTAAGCTCAGCTAGGATTGTTTTTAGACGTTTTCTATCTTCCTGGCTGGTGATTTTTCGAGATATTCCTCCCCCGCGCACGGCGTTAGGCATTAAGACACAATATCTTCCAGCTAGAGACAAGTAAGTTGTTAGAGCAGCTCCTTTATTTCCTCTTTCTTCTTTAACTACCTGAACAAGAAGAATTTGTCTTTTTTTAATGACCTCTTGGATTTTATATCTTCTACCCAACAATGACCGGCTAGCATGGCTTCTTCTGATGTCAATATCGTCGATTTCATCTCCACCTATTTCTTCAACATCATTACGCTTGGAATGTTTGTTTCTGGTTTGATGATTTTCATTAGATGATTCTGTTATTTTTTCATTAGAGCTTTTAAGAGCCACATTAATTTTGTTCGAGGTATCAACAAATTCTGCATCCTCAATAATTTCCCTTTTGTCTTTAGCTCCTATTAGACTGCTATCAGAGATGTTTTGCTCTTCTTTTTTGTATGTAATTGAATTGTCATCTACTACTGAATTCTCAATATTATTTTCTTCAATTTCATCATTGTCATCTATACCAGATTCTTTTTCCTGTTCGAGAAAAAGTGCTTCTCTATCTTCTACAGGTATTTGATAATAGTCAGGATGAATCTCACTGAACGGCAGGAAGCCGTGGCGATTACCTCCATAATCAACAAAAGCAGCCTGCAAAGAGGGCTCTACTCGCATTACTTTTGCTAAGTATATGTTTCCCTTTAATTGCTTTCTTTCTAATGACTCAAAATCAAATTCTTCTAATCGTGTTCCGTTTGCGACTACCACGCGTGTTTCTTCTGTGTGGCTCGCATCTACAAGCATTCGTTTGACCATAATGGTAAATTCTCCGGGGCACATAAGCATATTTCTGGTTGTCCTGAAATAGCTTTGCACAAATGTTGGTGCCATCGATAATATAATCGCAAATTATGCGTGCAGTATTAGCTCTGCTGAGATTAACTCTAATAGTGCTATAATTTAACTGCTTTTCAACTATCATCGGCTTCATGAATTCCTCAGTTTTTTTAATCCTAGAGTTTTTGGGATTTGAAGTTTGTTCGGATTATTAATATGGTTTCGACGAACAATCTTCTTCCCACCCTCTCTAGGCCTCTACTCGTTCGAGTATCGGGCAAATTCCTTTAACTCTTTATGCACTGACTCTATGATATCAGTCTATTATTTATGATAACAAGATGTATCACAAATTAGTATGCTTAATATTATTAGTTTTTATTACTTAATGTTACCAAAATTAGAATTTAATGATTTAAGGTTTATGATTTTGTTCAATTTAATAATAATAAGGTCACTTAAAATCCTAATAATAGGGTTTGTATCAATTCTAATTTTTAGCCCATGTTTAGCAAATCCTAGCAGTGTAATATTAGATGCACGTATAGGATACCCTAGTAAGCACGTCACAAGATTTATTCTTAATGTGAGTTCGGCGTCTAGCTTCCAGATTTTTTCACTAAAACAGCCTTATCGTTTGGTTATTGACATGCCAGATGCAAGTTGGGCTTTATCTCGCAAGGATATACCAATTAATAAAGGCAATATAAAGGCGGTTCGCTTTGGAAAGTTCGATAATAAGACCTCTAGAGTTGTATTGGACTTATTAGGACCAGTTAAGATAAAGAAAGCTTTTATAAAAAAAATAGAAAATCAAGGCGGATACAGTGCAATAATCGATTTAGAATCTTCAATCTTAGGGGGTTTTAAAGAAGAATCCGTCCAGTTAATTAATGAGTCCGTAAAAACTAATAATCAAAACATTATTAAATCCAGAGTGCCTCCAAAGATAATAGAAAAAGAAAAATTTCTTATTGAACCTCATAAAAATATTGAATCAAGAAACATAGGGAAAGAAAAAGAAATTATACCAAAAGTAACTACTAAGTATAAATCTATACCCATGCCATCTCCAATGAGGCCTTTGAATAGAAAAAATGCTGTTATTGTGTTAGATCCGGGGCATGGGGGGGTGGACCCTGGTGCAACTATTGGTAATCGTGTCTATGAAAAAACAATTACTCTTAGTTTTGCTCGTGAACTAGCTCAATTGCTCGTCAGTGAGGGTTATCTTGTGCATATGACAAGACATGATGATAGATATATAACTTTGGCAGACCGGGTTAACTTTGCTCGTTCTAGGGGTGCTAAATTATTTATTTCTATACATGCAGATGCTCACAAGAATAAATCGGTAAGGGGAGCTGCAATTTATACTTTATCCGATAAAGCTTCTGATAAAGAAGCAGGGCGACTAGCTGCTAGGGAAAACAAATCATATATAGATGAAAATATCAATATATCAGATAGTTATGATAAAGAAATAACCCAAATACTTATCTCTTTAATACAGCAAAGAACAATGAACTGTTCATCAAAATTTGCCTCAATTTTGATACCTTATCTTTCAAAAACATCTAAGCTTTTAGATAAAACTCATCGTTTTGCAGGGTTTAGAGTATTAAAAGCTCCTGAGGTTCCCTCTGTTTTGGTTGAGTTAGGTTATTTAACAAATAAAAAGGATCGCAAATTATTACTCAGTAAAGATTATAGAATGAAAATTGTTCAACAGTTTGCTGCAGCAATTAACCAATATGTTTTGTTAACTGAATGTTGATTTGCCATAAGATTGCCACATTTCTTTATACAAAAGATAGATTATTAACTACAATAATATCGGTGGATGAATGTGGATGATAAAGAGATAAAAAAGATAAAAACTAGAAAAAATCGATTTATTAGATGGTTTATTTATGCAGGAAGTGGGGGGCTAATAATCCTTTTAATATTAGTTGGTGTTGTCTCTTATGGTTTCTATCATTTTGGTCGAGACCTACCAGATCACCAACAGCTTGCAACTTATTCACCTCCAACAATGACAAGAGTATATACAGGTGATGGTAGGTTACTAGATGAATATGCAACTGAAAAAAGGATATATGTTCCCTTAAAGGCAACTCCTAGAATTGTTATTGATGCTTTTCTATCCGCTGAGGATCGTAATTTTTATGATCATTTTGGGGTAGATCCCATTAGTGTATTTGGTGCAGTAATTAAAAATCTTGGTAGTCTTAATAGTGAACGAAAACTTATTGGTGCTTCAACCATTACACAACAGGTGGCAAAAAACTTTCTTTTAACAAATGAAGCGTCATTTAGTCGTAAATTTAAAGAAGCAATTCTTGCTATAAGAATTGAGAAGACTTTCACTAAGGATAGAATTTTAGAGCTTTATCTTAATGAGATCTATCTTGGATTTAGATCTTACGGAGTTGCGGCTGCTTCTCTAAACTATTTTGGTAAGGCTTTATCAGAATTAGACATAGCAGAAGTAGCTTTTCTTGCCGCATTGCCAAAGGCTCCAAATAATTATCATCCAATTCACAAAAAAGAAGCTGCAATCATACGCCGCAATTGGGTAATAGAACGTATGTTTGAGAATGGTTTTATTACAAGTGAAGAGTCATTAGAGGCTAAAAATTCATCTCTACAACTAAACCCTCGTCCACAAGAAACATTTGTTGTTGCTAAATACTTTACTGAAGAAGTTAGAAGGTGGCTTATAAATAAATTTGGTGAAAGCACTTTGTATGAAGGAGGTTTGTCAGTAAAGACTACACTAGACCCAAGGTTGCAGTATATTGCAGACAAAGTGCTCAGGCAGGGTTTAATTAACTATGATAGAAGGCATGGATGGCGTGGCTCTATCGGGCAACTTAAAAAAGACGATTTTGATAATATTGAATCAGCCTTAAAAAAAATTGACACCCCAACTGTTCCTGAAGATTGGGAATTAGCTGTTGTTATTAAACAATCGAAAGATTTGGCATTTATTGAAACTAAAACTGGTACTAAAGGACACATAACACTAGAGGAACTATCTTGGGCAAAGCAGATTAATAATAAGAAAATAAAATCACCCGGAGAAGTCCTCAATATTGGTGATATTGTTTTTGTCGAGCCTATTAATAGCCTATCAAAAGAGTTTTATTTGCGTCAACCAGTTGAGGTAGAAGGAGCATTGGTTGCACTTGACCCTCATAGCGGAAGAGTTTTAGCAATGGTGGGTGGTTTCGATTATAATCGTAGTGAATTTAATAGAGCCACGCAGGCAAATCGCCAACCTGGTTCATCTTTCAAACCATTTGTTTATTTGGCAGCAATTGAGAACGGCTTAACCCCTGCAAGTAAAGTTTTAGATGCTCCAGTTGTTGTAGATCAGGGTCCTAATTTACCAAAATGGAAGCCTAAAAATTATTCAAATCGTTTCTATGGCCTGAGTACCTTAAGATTAGGTCTTGAAAAATCACAAAATTTGATGACTGTCAGAGTTGCACAAACCTTAGGCCACCAGACTCTGGGAGATTATGTGAAAAAATTTGGAATAAGCAAAGTCGCTTCTATTCATCCCTCAGCTGCACTTGGAACTGGTCTTACAAATCTAATAAATTTGACATCAGCATATGGCATGCTTGTAAATGGTGGTCGTAAAATAACCGCCTCCATGATTGAAAGAATACAAGACAAAAATGGAATAACTATATTTAAGCGTGACACAAGGGATTGTATCAAATGTATAGTTAAACATTATGATGGAATTAACCCTTTACCACTTGATGATTCAAGGGAACAACTTGTAGATCCACAGAGTGCATATCAGATTGTTTCCATGTTAGAAGGTGTGGTAAAAAGGGGTACAGGAAAAATTGTAAGAGATGTAGGTAAAACTTTAGGGGGAAAGACAGGAACCACGAATGGTTTTCTAGATGCTTGGTTTGTAGGTTTTTCACCTGACTTAGCTGTAGGTGTCTTTGTCGGATACGATATGCCTCAAAGTCTTGGCAAGAAAGAGTCGGGTGGTAAAGTAGCAGCTCCAATTTTTAGGGATTTCATGATGAAAAGTTTAGAGAATAGTCCTGCTATACCCTTCAGAGTTCCACCTGGAATACAGTTTATAAGAATAGACAGGCACACTGGCGAAAGAGCTGATCAGGAAACTAAGGATGTGATAGTTGAAGCATTTAGGTCTGATACGGAGCCATTTAAAAACAGAAAAAATTTCCAACAGGACTTTAATGAAGATACTTTGTTATTTAGAGAAGGCCTGAAAGAAGGACTTGGGGGAATATATTAATATTCAATCTTATATTTTGGAATTACGAATATGCGAGCAGAAATCATTACTCTAATTGATGAAATTAAGCAGTCTATTGAATTGCTGAGGAGGCATCTTTGACCCTGAAAAAGTCAGGATGCAGTTAACTGATTTAAATGCAAAATTAGAAAAACCAGACTTTTGGAAAAATCAAGCTGAAGCCCAAGAGCTTATGCGTAATCGAACAAAAATTGAAACATCATTAAATCGATACAATGAAATAAATGAAGAATTCTCTGATGCTATAGCCTTGGTGGAACTTGCTGAAGAAGAAGACGATAATGCAACTTATGAAGAAGCTGAATCTTTATTAAGCTCACTTAAGAAAGTTGTTAAAACATTAGAGTTAGAAAGTCTGTTGTCAGGAGAAGCTGATACAAATAACTGTTATCTTGAGGTTCATGCAGGAGCAGGAGGGACTGAGGCTCAGGATTGGGCAGAAATGTTAGTTCGTATGTATAGTAGATGGGCAGATTCACACCAATATGCACTAGAATGGGTCGAGGAAAGCCCGGGTGAAGAAGCAGGTATAAAATCTGCAACAATTTGTATTAAGGGATTAAATGCCTACGGATGGCTTAAAACTGAGAGCGGTGTGCATCGTTTAGTTCGTATTTCTCCTTTTGATTCAAGCTCTCGTCGTCATACTAGTTTTGCTTCTATATGGGTTTATCCAGTTGTGGATGACGAGGTTGAGGTTGATATTCAAGAAAAGGATCTCCGAATTGATACTTACAGGGCATCAGGTGCAGGTGGACAACATGTAAATAGAACTGATAGTGCGGTTAGAATTACCCACATTCCTACAGGAATTGTGGTTCAATGCCAAGCCGAGAGGTCCCAACATAGGAATAGATCGGCGGCTATGAGTATGCTAAGGGCACGTCTATATGAAAAAGAACTACAAAGAAGAGAAGATGAATTAAATGCCCTGAATGAGCAAAAAGCTGAAATAGGGTGGGGTCATCAGATTCGTTCATATGTTCTTCAGCCCTACCAATTAGTAAAAGATTTACGCACAAACTATGAACATACCAACCCCCAGGTTGTACTTGATGGTGATTTAGATGAATTTATGGCTGCAGCTTTATCTCAGCGAATTGGGGTAATCACAAGTAATTAATTTGCAAATTTTTTTAGTATTTAAATAAATTAGAAAAAGTATTTTGTTTGCAAAGAAAATCAGGCAGCCCTGCTTTTTTTCTGGCAACAAAATTAAATGCCGGCTTGGATGGTATTGTAATATAATTTCCTGTAACAGACTCGAATGTTTTTCTTGGTGTTAATTTTTTTTTCTCGCATATCCATTTGAACCAATACCATCCGACTTTTACGTGCTCTATTTCATCTTTAGCTATTATTTCTATTATATTCGCGCTTTTATGATCCCCTGCATTGCGAAGACGATTTGTCATTCCTGGGGTTACATCTAGTGCCCGAGCTTCAAGAGCCAAGGGTACTTTTGCTAGTCTAGCTATTGGATCATGATATGTATCAAACGCTGTGTTCCATAGCCCCTTGTTTGCAGGTAAATCACCATATTCTATTCCTAGATCCTTAAGTCTTTTCGAGATCAATTTAAAATGACGTGTTTCGTCTTCAGCTACGGTAATCCAATCGTCATAGAACGCTTTTGGCCATTTGGTAAAATTAAATCTGACTATAATGTCCCAAGCTAGGTTAATAGCAGTGAATTCAATATGTGCTATAGTGTGCAATAACATTGCACGAGAATGTTTTGAGTTGCCTTTTCGTTTTGGCATTTGGCTAGGTTCAATTAACTCAGGTCTTAAGCCTTTTGCAGGAAATTGAGGGGGCACAGAGTATTTACTTGGCTTGTCTAATTGTCCATTCTTCCATGCTTTAATGGCATTAAAACTTAGATTAAGTTTTTTAGTTGGATCAGATGTTAATAGAATTTGACATGCTGAAGATCCAAGGCAGGGTTTTTTAAAAAAATTATTTTTCATATTAAAATTTAAAAGAATAAATATTTGTAATTTATTCTAAATACCTTTTATAAAATCCAATACCTCTTCAACATGCCCATTTACCCTAACTTTACGCCATATTTTTATAATTTTTCCTTCTTCATCAATTATAAAAGTTGAACGCTCAATACCCATATATGTCCTGCCATAATTTTTTTTCTCTTTCCAGGTGCCGAAAGATTCACAGAGTGAACCCTCTTCATCAGATATTAAATCAAATTTTAAATTATATTTTTCTTTAAACCTATTGTGGCGATCGATAGAATCTTTTGAAACCCCAATGATTACAGCATTATGCATTTTAAACTCATTTACTAAATCTGAAAAACCACAACTTTCTTTTGTGCAGCCAGGTGTGTCATCTTTAGGGTAAAAGAAGAGAACAACAACTTTACCCCTTAATTCATTAGAGTTTAGTGATCTATCACCGTCAGACATTGCAGTAAAGACGGGAGCTTTATCTCCTTCATTTAACAAACTAGTCATTTTTGATTATCCTTATTTAAGATATTATTGATAAAGTAATTGCTTGCTCGTTATTCTATTATATTTTTATAGTGTTTCTCAAAAACTTCTCGTTGATACAAATCAAGTGTATCTTCTACGTCCTTGAAAGTGTTTGTATTTTGACTTTGACGTATTAAACGTTCACGCAAAGCTTCTGGAAATTTATCAGGGTTTCTGTCCATTCCAACAGTGAGTCTCAAAAGAGACTGAATATTCTTATAATAATTTCTTGCATTCTCTAGGTCATTACCCACATCTTTTTTCAGAAGTCCAGATTTGACTAAATTATTTAATGCAAGAGTTGTTTCAGTTGACAATATATCTGGATTATCTGACGCATAGAGTAATTGTAAATATTGAGTAATAAACTCTATATCAACCAACCCGCCTCTTATATTCTGGAGTTTCCATTTGTTCGTAATTTTTCGTTCCCTGTGAATTTTTATGCGCATTTCTGCGACATCTTTACGTAATTGACTAGTGTCACGGCGGGAACATAAGATTTCATGAAGCATATTATTAATTTGATGGGCAAGTTCTTTTGATCCTGTTATAAAGCGTGCTCGAGTTAATGCCATATGTTCCCAAGTCCAAGCTTCATTCAAAAAATAATTTTTAAAACCAGATAATTCAGAGGCTATTGGTCCTGCATTCCCTGATGGCCTTAGCCTTGTATCAATATCATAAAGTTTTCCTTCAGAGGTAAGGGAATTTAAGGAACTCACGATTCGATTTGCAAGACGAGCAAAATACTGACTTGCAAGTAACGGCTTATGTCCATCAGAAACTGAACTAACTCCATAGGGGGATTTATAAATAAATATTAGATCTAGGTCTGATAAAAATGTTAGTTCACGGCCACCATGTTTTCCCATAGCAACAATGCCCATATCTCCACCAGGGATCTTTCCATGTTGTTCAATAAATGTTTTTTCTACATGTGGTAGAAGGCACTTTAAAACTACGTCAGCCACATCAGTTAATGCTAACCCAGAGGAATATCCATCGATTATTCCCCTAAGTAACTGCATCCCTATTTGAAAATGAGTTTCATGCGTCCATCTCCTAGTTATATCTAGAATATCTTCATAATCTCTGGCATGGATTAGTTTTTCATCTAGCTGACTTTCTAGGTCGACTTTGTTTGATAACTTTGCATAAAAATCGCCCGTTAATAAGCCATCTAAGAGTTCTGGGTTTCGACTAAGTTGTTGGGCTAGGCTAGGAGCACTACCCATTACCTCTGCAAGTAATTTTAATAACTTGGGATTGGCATGAAATAAAGAGAATAATTGCACGCCAGATGGAAGATTCGTCATAAAATTATTGAAATGGAAGAAGGCAGAATCTGCATCCACTGTTTCTGATAGAGCTGTTAAAAATTGGGGCATTAGTTCTGTTAGCAGCTCACGGGCTCTTGTGCTACGGGTTGATTTGACTCTTCCGTGATGCCAGCCGCGAATAGTCGTGGCGATTGCACTTCCATCTGAAAAGCCCATGGTTTTAAGAGTTGAGATGGTATCAGGGTCATCTTCCGTCCCTGTAAAAACTAGATTTCCAGTTCTACCTAGGCTTGGTGATTCTTCAAATAGTTTAGCGTAATGAGTTTCAACAATTTTAAGATTACTGGTCAACGCACTAGTAAATTTTTCTGTGTCATTAAATCCAGAAAAAATTGATAGATGTCTTATTTTCTCCGATGATAATGGGATTGTGTGTGTTTGCTCATCAGCTACCATTTGCAAGCGATGTTCTAGATGTCTAAGAAAATAATAGGCTGAAATGAGGTCGTTTGCTGCATTAATCTCTGTGCGTCCAGCTTCTGCAAGTGCTCTTAAAGAATCGCAGGTTCCTCTAGCTCTAAGAGACTCATCCTTGCCACCCCATATTAATTGTTGAGTTTGAGCATAAAACTCAATTTCACGAATGCCACCACGTCCTACTTTAATATTATGTCCGGCAACGGCAATTTCTTGATGTCCACTGTGAGCGTTTATTTGTCTTTTAATCGAGTGAATATCTTGTATTGCTGAAAAATCAAGATTCTTTCTCCAAATAAAAGGTATTAGAGTTTTTAAAATATTATTTGCAACTGTTTTATCTCCTGCTATTGCTCGTGCTTTAATCATTGCTGCTCTTTCCCAATTCTGTCCTAAATTTTCATAGTATCGTTCCGCAGCGGCTGTTGAAACGGCAAGTGGTGAGGCTCCAGCATCTGGCCGCAATCGAAGATCTGTTCGAAATACATATCCATATTTTGTTCTAGAGCTTAATAATTTTATTAAATCAAGAGTAATACGGTGGAGATCGTGCTGAATTGATTTAGTTGATCGCCACTGTAATTTTTTTTCATCAAATAAAACGATGAGATCTATATCACTAGAGTAATTGAGTTCTTTTGCCCCAAGTTTACCCATTCCTAATATTGCAATCCCAGAATCTTTTGTTGGGTTTTCTTCTGATAGTTCTGGGCGGTTGCCTCTAAGTGAGGCTTGATAGAGGACATTTGCTAACGCAGACTCGACCGTACAGTCTGCAAAGTCGCTTAGCATTCTTAGAACAATATCTAGACTCCAGAATCCTGAAATATCACCAATTGCTACAAGTAAAGAGAATCTTCTTTTTGCGATTCGCAAGTTTTTTGATACTAAATCCGGTTTTGCTTTCCAGAAAGTAGTTTTTTGTATTGATGATAATATCTTGATTGCTGTTTCATCTAGACCATGTATTACTGCTGAGTGAAATATTTCAGGTTCATGCCATAGAGATTGAGTTAAGAATTGACTATTACCAAAAATTGCCAGTAAAAGCTCTTTAACACTTGGATTTTCTAATATTTCAGCAATAATTGTTGATGAATAATTTTTAGTTGTTAGGGCGTGTTCTTTCCATGATTCAAGTTCTATGAGAGCTCGATCATTAAAAGTTGGGTCAGGAATATCGCCTTGTTGTTCTATAAAATTAATTTTAACCATTGCCCGTGCATCGTATTAAAGGCTATCTCGTATTAACTTATAAACACTACCCTGCTCGATGAGGGGGGGCTGGTCAAGACAGGGAACGTATGCCGCGCTCTGTGAAAAGAAAGAAAGCCAACTTGGCACTTAAAATTCTAGCAGTGTTATTTGCTGGTTTGGTAGTCCTTTTTGCTTTAGCTGCTTGGAGATTATCAAGTGGCCCTATATCAATTGGATTTCTGGGACCATATTTAGAAGATTCTTTCAGTTCTCCAAACTCTGATTACACAATAACATTTTCTGACACAATTCTCAGTTGGGAAGGTTGGGACAGGTCACTAGATATTTTAGCAGTTGAAATGAAAGTTTTTAACTCAGATGGACAAGAAGTTGCTCATTTACCACGTGTTTCCATAGGACTTAGTGCTTTATCATTATTATCTGGAGATTTAAATCCTACTAATATTGAGATTCTAGCACCTGATATTAGATTAGCTCGTAATAAATCAGGACATATAGTTTTTGATTCTGGCAATCCAAAAGAACTGGAAGAAGGGGTATTATCAAACGGTAGTGATTTCAGTTATTTAATGGAACAATTTATTAGTGATCGTAAAACTGAGGGTAGTAGGTTAGGGGGTCTGGATAGTGTAGCTATACGAAATGCAGATATTAGTCTTGAAGACCATCAGGAGGGACTCAAGTGGCGGGTGCCCAAAGCAGATTTTGTTTTTGAACTTGGGTCAGAAGAAGCTACAGGGAAAAGTTATTTTGAAGCGGATGATTTGCGTGCCTATGATTCTAATGGAGAAGTGGTGGTCTATGCATTAAAAGTCTCTGTTGGTTTTAACAGCCAATCATTATTATCTGGAGATTTAAATCCTACTAATATTGAGATTCTAGCACCTGATATTAGATTAGCTCGTAATAAATCAGGACATATAGTT
>PBVE01000011.1 GCA_002728135.1 Rhodospirillaceae bacterium | reverse complement strand
TGCATTTATCCCTAATATTTCAGCAGCTTGCATTGCTAAGCTTAGTCGAGTGCCAGATAAATCAATTGACCCAGTGATCAGATTTACAGTCCCATTGGAATTGACATTTAGAGTAGCTGAAGATCCAGTTCCTCCTGCCTGTGAACGAAATCCTACTGCTATACCTCGCCCTCGATTAGGGCCTTCTAATGGAGTATTATAATGAGGGTGGTTTTTCATAGCCTTTTCTATTTCTTCGGTTCCTACTTCAGGTAATACTGGACCACTTGGCATTCTGTCACCTTTACGAGCGACATTTAATAACCTTAACTCTATAGGATCCATATTTAATTTTTCAGCGATTTCATCAATTATGCATTCAACAGCAAAAGCTGCTGTGGGTTGTCCAGGGGCTCTATAAGCTTGGACTTTTTGTTTATTACAAACAACGTCGTATCCATCTACTAAAAAATTCTCTATTTTATATGGTCCAAAACTAGTCATAGCTCCACCACCAACTGGTGAGCCAGGAAAAGCTCCTGCTTCATATGCCATATAGTGATAACCTGCTGTTATTAGACCCTTTGAAGTTACTCCAATTTTACATTTACTATATGTAGCAGATGTAGGCCCAGTTCCTTCGAAAACTTCTTTTCTGCTCATAATTATTTTTACTGGGAGCCCTGACTTTTTTGATAAAATAGCAACAACTGGCTCTAAGTATCCTACTCCTTTACCACCAAATCCTCCTCCAATTTCGGTTGGAATAACCTTGACGGTAGATTCTGGAATATCAAGAATATTTGCTGTAATAGATCGGACATTAAAACTTCCTTGGGTACATGTCCAAATAGTTAATCTGCCTTCATTATTCCAATCAGCAGTTGCTGCAAAAGGTTCTATGTAACCTTGATGGACAGTTTCAGTATTAAATTCTCTTTCTATAATGAGATCAGCTTCCTTAAAACCTTGCTCTATATCACCTCTTTGAAATTGAATATGGCCTGCAATATTACTATTTTCCCCAGTATCCTCGCCTGCAGAGAATCTATCTTCTCGAAAAACAGTAGTGAGATTCTCGTGAAGAAGGGGTGCATTTTCTGCCATTGCTTCTTTTAAACTAACTACTGCAGGTAAAATTTCATATTCCACTTCAATAGCTTTAAGAGCTTCTTCTGCTGTTGCTGGGTTATTTGCTGCGACAGCAGCGATTGCATGCCCAATGTAGAGCACTTTATTTTTTGCTAAAGTATTTTCTGCAATCATGCGAGGATTTCTTTGGACTTGAGAAAAATCAATACCTGCATTTGTGAGTAGTGGGAAATCATTCGCAGTGGCTACAGATTTAACTCCAGGTATAGCCTCAGCTTTTTTTGTATTGATTGATAAAATTTTCGCATGAGCATGGGGGCTACGTAATATCTTACCGTACAACATACCTGGTAAATCAATATCAGCACCATACTTAGCTTTCCCAGTAACTTTTTCATAACCATCATGCCTGATAGGTGTTGTTCCAATAATTCGATAAGGTTTGTCTTTTTGAATTGAGGTACTCATTACACTCCTTTGACATATACTGAATAGGAATTATAGGTTTATATTTCTACTTAATTGTAATATAAATTCCAATATTCGAGACTATCTACAACAGCAATCCAACTTGCTTCTATAATATTAGATGATGCCCCCATAGTTTGCCAAGACCGATTGCCATCTGTTGAGTCAATTAATACTCGAACTAAGGCTTCTGTTCCTGAACCTTGATCAATAACTCTAACTTTATAGTCTGTAAGACGAACACTATCTAGGGTAGGGTAGTCTTGTAATAATGCTTTCCTTAAAGCAAGATCGATAGCATTTACAGGACCATTTCCTACTGAGGCAGTATGTCTGATTTCAGAACCAATTCTTAATTTGACAGTGGCTTCTGTTAGGGTGTCTTCTGTGAGGGAACTTTTGCTTTCAACAATTACTCTGTAGTCAATTAATTCAAACATTGGTGTAACGTCATTTATCTTTCTATGGGCAAGTAATTCAAAAGATGCTTCAGCACCTTCATATTGGTGGCCCTTACTTTCTCGAAATTTAATTTCTTTTGACAATTCAGCCACATTTTCTGATATTTTGCTTGATGGGAACCCAAGTTCCTTCAATTTAAAAGTAATGTTTCCTCTTCCTGATAGTTCAGAGATGGTCATTCCAGTATTATTTCCTACTAGTTCTGGTTTGATATGTTGGTAACTGTCTGCGAGTTTCATAACAGCAGAGGCATGTAAACCTCCCTTATGGTTAAATGCATTAGCTCCAACATAAGGTTGAAAATTATTAGGTGGAATATTTATAATTTCGCTTGCAAACTTATGTAATTCTGTTAGTCGGCTTAATTCTGTTTGATTTAAAACAGCAATATCTAATTTTAATGAAAGGTTTGCAGCAATACTAAGAATATTAGCATTACCACAACGTTCTCCATACCCATTTAGTGTTCCTTGGACCTGCGTTACACCAGCATCTACTGCAATTAAACTATTTGCTACTGCCAGCTCACAATCATTATGAGTGTGGATTCCTAACTCTGTATCGATATTGTTTCTTACTTCTTGGATAATTTGTTGAATTTCAAATGGCATTGAGCCACCATTAGTATCACAAAGTACTATGCATTCAACTCCGGATTCAGCTGCGATTTTTAGACACTGTAATGTGAAATCTTTATTTGACTTAAACCCATCGAAAAAATGCTCAGCATCTAAAAATACCCTTTGACCTTTTGATTTCAGAAAAGCGATTGAATCTGAAATCATATTCAGGCCTTCTTCCAAATTAGCATTTAGAATATCTGTGACATGAAGATCCCATGTTTTGCCAACAATGGTTGCAACCTTAGTTTTTGATTCTACCAAAGAAAGTAGATTGGGGTCATTATGTGCCAGAGAATTTACTTTTCTAGTAGATCCAAAAGAAGTAACAATTGAATTATTTAATTTGAGTTTTGTAACTTCTTTAAAGTATTCTTCATCTTTTGGGTTAGAACCAGGCCATCCACCTTCTATATATGAAATACCTGCTTCATCAAGTTTTTTTGTGATCTTTAATTTATCATCTAAAGAAAGAGAAATGCCTTCTTGCTGTGCGCCATCCCTTAAGGTGGTGTCATAAAGATAGACCTTTGCCATTTTGCTGCCTCTCCCATAGGATAACTATATAAAAAATGAACGTTAGCATAGTAGGGGAACACGGTCAATAGCTTTGATTAAGGGACCATATATTTCGTAGTTACTTTTTCCGACATTAACTTCGCTAATTTTTCTTTGTAAATCGCATGTTTTTCTATATGTTTTTCACAATTTACCAACAAGCTTTCTTGTCTAGTTTTCATTTTATGCCATCTTTCCGGATTGTTTTTTTCAATTTTATTCATCTTTTCTTGAAAGTCTGAGCTATTAAATTTCTCCATTTTTTCACAAAGTTCTTTTATTTTTAATTCTTTATTTTCAATATAATGTTTTAGTTTCATTATTCTTTCTTTTCTTGGGTAAGTGATATCTGTTTCCTTATATGTTTTATTCGTGTCTTGGTACTCACTCTTTTCTTGTTCAAAGAATTTTTCGGCTTCCTCTTTTGTTATATATCCTTCTTTTAATTCTTGAAATATTTTTTCTTTCACTGTTTTATTTTCATTATTGGATATTATTTCTATATTTTTTTCCAGGTCTTTTTGTAATACATCTATTTGTTCAAAATCACCCTTGTCAGCCATAACAGTTATTTCTTCAATTCGTTTATTAGAATACCCCAGTCTAAGTTCATTTTTCTTTTCAGCATCAAAAGTAAGTCTCAATCGCATATTTTCAACAGCCCTTTTAACTGGGTATAAATTCTCATCTGGATTACTATCTGATGATGCAGATACCAATGTTGTTGTTCCAAGTGTGGAAAATAGTAGTATTGCTGCAGCAATGGAACTCCATCGGGAAATTAAGGGAGGTATTCCTTTATAAAATATACTTGGAATGTTTCTTAATGTTCTTGATTGATTTTTTTCAATACTATTAAATTTATCAAGCACAATTGCTTTTGTTCTTGCTTTAGTTTGTTCATTTATTGTGCTTTTCAATTTGTTATTTACACTAGTTGCTAGTTGTAAGTCTTGTGATAATTCATTTTGTAATTCAGGGTATTTTGCTAAGCAATCTTCAATACCGTAATTTTGATTTAAAATTAGATCTATGCATTCATCTAGGATTTTGTTGTAATTTGTCATTTCAACGCCCCGAATCTTCTGTTATAAATATCTTGTTTGTATATAAAATTTCACGAAGAGCTTTTAGGCCGCTTCGTTGTAATTCTCTTATTGCTCCATCAGATTTTTCCATGATTTGTGCGACTTCTTTTGAACGTAATCCACTGACAAGTCGTAGTTGTATGACTTGTTGTTGCAAACTGGAAAGTTTTGATAAAGCAATTTTGATTTCTTCTTTATCAAGGTTTTCTAAAACTTTTTTTTCAGTGCTGTTATAACTTTCCATATTAATAACATCTTCTATATTAATCGTTGGGTATTTTTTCTTTCTGTAATAATCGATAGTAATATTATGGGCAATTTTGTATAACCATGCTTCAATAGGTATACCTTTGTTTTTAAACCCATCTATATGCTCAAGAGCTTTAACAAACACATCTGAAGCTAATTCTTCTGCTTCGCTCATATTTGAGATTCTTGAAGCAATATAGTTAACTACTTTTTCGTAGTTTTCTTCAAAGAGAGTTGTTATATCATTTTTGGTAAAATTGCCTGTCATAGTAAACCTACAACTAACCATTTAAAATTATTTAATTTTTCAATTACAAAATATAAAACGATTTAATTATAAAAATGTCAGGTATGAAATTTATATTTAATTAGTTAATCGTATCACCCTGTATTTATTATTGGAAATGTGGTTTTAAGTAAAGAATCTAAAGAATATTCAAACAATGTTTGATTTGATTCATGTTTTTATTTAGAATATTTATTTGTTTGTCTAAAAAATGAAAGAGTATAATATGCATAATCGACCATCAGTACCTGAATTATATAAACCTGAATGGGTTGTTGAAGGGGAATTAGCACGTTCACAACGACCTGGTTATCCTAAAGATAAGCCTTCTTCTTCAGTTATGAAGGATTGGATGGAAACAGTTTTATCTTTAGGTATTAGGAGTGTTATATGTATTATGGATCAAAACCAAGTAGACAAATACAATGGAATAGATAATATTGGCGATGGTCTGTTTAGTTTTTATAAAGAAAATGGTTTAACTGTCCATCATATGAATGTTGAAGATTATAAAAAGCCACCATTAAACGAATCGGAAGTAGAATTAGTTTTGAAGGCCTATTCTGAACTTGAAAAGCCTGTATTAATTCATTGTAGTGCTGGAAAAGATAGAACAGGGAAGGCTGTAGCTTCAATTACTGGTAGTGATAATTTCGGACTTTGGTCATAAATTACACTGACCAAGTTGTTTTGTTTAGAGACATTGTCCAGAAGTCTAATTCAAACCTACAGCTATCTATATAAGCTTTTTTCATTTTTTTGATTTGTAAATGACTAGAATTAGATGCAGTAGTATTAACTAAATCTCTAAGCCAATGAGCTAAATTAACAAATTCTGAATCTGAATACATTTCAATCCATTCATTATATAATGGGTCGTTGTTTTCTATGTTGTTTTGTTTTAATTCCAACCCTATTTCTGCATATGTTAACATGCATGGTAAAAGAGCAGCTATTATCTCTGCAAATTCCCCTTCATAAGCAATTTTTACTAAGAAATTAGTATACGATTCCATTGCAGGTGCAGGTTGGGTATTTTGTAAATCAGTTAAAGTTATTTCTAGCTTTTCACAATACCCTATGTGAAGTGTGATTTCATTATTTAGTGTTTCTTCTAGTAATTTGCTAAAACTACTCATTGTTTTATAGTCAGGAGATTTTGCGGTTGCTAAAGCAAGTATTTTACTGTATTCGATTAAGAAGAGATAATCTTGCTCGATAAAAAACTTGAAACTATCTTTATTTAAAGTTCCATCTCCGATACCTTTTGTAAAAGGATGGGTCATAATTGCAGTTTGAATATTTTTCGTTTCTTGATAAATTGAATCTACAAAGTTCATGGTATCCTTAACTATTGGTGTGATAATTTCTAGGTATTATATGGTAAAATTTCTTGAAACGTAACATTATTATGTATTTGAAAACTAATTTGGTTAAATTCTATGGTTAATTCCAGCCTCATTAAAGAATTAAAAAAAATAGTTGGTGATGACTATGTGATGCATCATCCAGATGAATTATTAGTTTTTCAGTATGATGGATCAACTGATAAAGCTCTACCTGATGTTGTGGTTTTTCCAAAGTCTTCAGAAGATATAAGTTCAATTGTCAAAATAGCCAATAGATATGACCAGTATATAATCCCTCGAGGTGCAGGAACAGGTTTGTCTGGGGGAGCAGTTCCAATGTATGGGGGAATAGAGTTAGTTCTCACAAGAATGAATTCAATACTATCTATAGACGTGGAAAATAGGTTGGCTTTAGTTGAGCCAGGCGTTGTTAATTTAGATTTATCGAAATATGTTGCTTCAATGGGACTTTTTTATGCACCAGATCCTTCTAGTCAGATTTCTTGTACTATTGGCGGTAATATAGCAGAAAATTCAGGAGGGCCTCATTGTTTAAAGTATGGAGTAACCACTAATCATGTTTTAGCATGTGAAATTGTAACAGAAAACGGAGACATAATTTGGTTAGGTGATAAATTTCGGAATGTTCCTGGTTACGATTTACTCGGAGGATTTGTAGGTTCGGAAGGAATGATGGGAATTGCTACAAAAATTATTGTTAATTTATTACCTATTCCTCAATCGGTAAAAACACATTTAGCTTCTTTTGCAACGATAGATCAAGCTAGTTTTGCTGTGAGTAGCGTTATATCATCAGGCTTAATCCCAAGTGCTATAGAAATGATGGATAAATTAACCATAGAAGCTGTTGAAAATGTTGTTAAATGTGGTTATCCAGATACTGCAGGAGCCGTTTTGTTAATTGAATTAGATGGTAGTAATGAAGAGGTAAGTGAGCAATCAAAACAAATTATGGATATATGTAATAGTTTAGAATGCCAAGATATTAGTGTTGCTGCAAGTATAGAAGAACGAAATGCATTGTGGCGAGGTCGCAAAGGTGCTCTCGGTGCTTTAGGTTCTTTGGCGCCAAACTATTTTTTAGTTGATGGGGTTGTGCCACGAACTAAACTACCAGAAACTTTGAAAACAATATCTAAAATAAGTGAGAAAATTGATTTACCTATTGCAAATGTTTTTCATGCTGGAGACGGTAATTTGCACCCTTGTATTCTGTTTGATGAACAAGAGCCAGGCATGGCTGAAAAAGTTTTAGGAGCTGGGGGAGAAATCTTACAAGCATGTGTAGATGTTGGAGGGACCTTAACCGGAGAACATGGTGTGGGATTTGAAAAAAAGGAGTTTATGTATAAGATTTTTTCTAATTCTGATTTAGATCAAATGTTACGCTTGAAAAGTTCGTTTGCACCTAATGGTCGTCTTAATCCAGGTAAAGTATTTCCAGGCGGTCCTAAATGTTTTGATATGGGTAATTATAATACTTTTAGATCGTAAGGAAGTATTGATGGTATCAGTTGATCATGATTTAGAAAAATATAAGGTAGATGGTTATATACCATCAAAAACAATATCGCCAAAATCTCCCGAATCACTTGCGGATCTTTTAAGAATTGCATCAGAAAATAGGTGGAATGTTATTCCATTTGGATTTGGTAATATGATGAATATTGGCTCTATTCCAAATGGTTATGATATAGCACTAGATTTAAATCAAATACCTAAATATATTCAACATAATTCTGAAGATCTTACTGTTACATGTAGCAGTAATACTAGTTTTGGAGAATTAAATTTAAAGTTACAGGAAAAACAACAATGGTTACCATTTGATTCTCCACTAATCAACGATCAAAGTGTTGGAGGATTATTAGCTTGTAATTTACCCGGTTCATTAAACGCATGCTTTGGATATATTCGAGATTACGTCATAGGTATGAAGACTGCTACGCCATTTGGTCAAATTACAAAGAGTGGAGGGACAGTTGTAAAAAATGTTACAGGATTTGATCTTACTAGATTGCATATCGGAGCACTAGGAACTCTTGGTATTATTACAGAAGCATCGTTTAAGATAATTCCTCTCCCAGAAAGGCAAATTTATCTTAGAATAGATAATGAAAACACCAATGCTTTGATTGATTTAAGTTCTTTGTTAAATAGTATTTTACAATCTTTTGGAGTTGCTGAATTATTAATTGACAGTTTAGGAGTTGCTAGTATTTATATGACATGTATTGGAACAGAGAAGGTCGTTAATGAGAAACTGTTAGAGATTAAAACTATTTTATTTGATCATGAGATAGATCTTACTCTCAATGAAATTGCAGAGAAAGAGTGGTTGAATATCCAAGATTTTGGTTGGGTAAATGAAGATGATTTTGTTTTAGGTAGAATAAATTGTCTACCAACAGATACTATAAAGATATTGCAGCAGATAAACCGTATAGTCGCTGATAATAAAAAAGAAAGAATTGATACTCTTACGAATTCTAAACGGGGAGTGATCAAATATAAAATTAATCCAGATAATATTGAAGATACAATTCAAATAATTGAAAATATCAGAGATAAAGTAAAAAAACATAGTGGATATACTGTCATAGAAAATTCTGGAACTTTTGATAAAAATAAATTAAATATTTGGGGAGATATTCCTGAGTCTTTTCCTTTAATGAGAAAATTAAAATCTGAATTCGATCCAGTAAATATTCTTAATTCGGGTCGATTTATTGGTGGTATATAGATATGGGGATTGAAATTAAACCTGAAAATACAATATTTACTAGTACTCAAATGGATATCCAGGATTTATATAAATGTGTTCATTGTGGACTATGTTTAAGTTCTTGCCCCACTTATACCGTTCTAGGTAAAGAAACAGATTCTCCTAGAGGAAGAATCGCTTACATGAAGGCAATATATGAAGAAAAAACTTATCTTACTCCTCGTATTGTTTCTCATTTAGATTCTTGTTTGCAATGTAGAGCCTGTGAGTCAGTATGTCCATCAGGTGTGCCATTTGGCAGGCTTATGGAACATACAAAATCATATATAGTTAATAAAAAGAAATATTCATTTTTTCGATCTGTTGTGAATAAATTTCTTTATAAGGTAGTCTTTCCAAAACAATTTATACTTTCATTATTATCTATAGGAATAAAAGTATATAAAGCACTTAAACTAAATAAAATTAGAATATTAATGCCTGGTTTTATGATTCCCTTAGATAAAATGATTTCAGACACTCCTAAAGAAGTATTTCGTGCAGATGGATCTATTTTTTATTCAAATCCAATTGTAAAAAAGAGAAGTGTGGCATTGTTGTCCGGATGTGTAATGCCTATTGTTCAATCAGATACAATGAGGGCTACTGTTCGTGTTTTGAATAAAAACGGATGTGATGTATTTGTACCAGAATCGCAGAAATGTTGTGGAGCTTTAAATATCCATGGTGGTGACCTAGAAGGAGCCAAATCATTAGCAAAGGCTAATATAGATGCATTCATAGATTTAGATATCGAAGCAATAATCGTAGTATCTGGTGGATGTGGTGCAATAATGAAAGAGTATTTTGATCTTTTCAAAAATGATGAAGAATATCTAGAGAAAGCTATTAGATTTTCAAATAAAGTGAAAGATATTTCAGAATTTCTCATACAAATATCGATAATAAAGCCTGAAAATAACTTAGATTATACTGTTACTTATCAAGATTCATGTCACTTATCTAATGTGCAAAAGATAACCTCTCCACCTAGACAGTTATTAGAACAAATAGAAGGTATCACTATTGTTGAGATGGAAGATAATAAATGTTGTGGGGCTGCTGGTGTTTATTCTTTATTTCACAAAGAAATGTCGTCAGTTCTTGCAAGTTCAAAAATGGATTCTGTTGAATCTACACGAGCAAATGTTGTTATAAGTGGGAACCCAGGATGTATGATACAAATAAATGGGGAAGCAAGTAAGAGGAAGTCTCCAATTAAGGTCATGCATTTGGTAGATATCTTAGACGAAGCTTACAGTTATGCTAATTGATTAATTGCTTCCTTTGCAGAAACATTCATTCCTTGTGCTTTAAGCTCTATTTCTAAAGCTTCTAAGAATCGGAAAACATTTTCTCGTTTAGAGTTTTCACCCATCAGACCTATTCTCCAGACTTGTCCAGATAAAGTGCCGAGACCAGCAGATATTTCTATATTATGATTTTTTAATAATTCAGATCTGAGTTGTTGATCATTAATTTCCTTAGGAACTTTAACTGTTGTAAGACTAGAAATATTATTCCCGTTTGGTACGAGCATTTCTAATCCCATTATTTCTAAACCCTTACGCAGAGCATTACAGTTATCTGTATGTTTTTGAATTCTTTCTTCTATTCCTTCTTCAACGAGTAGTCGCAAACCTTCACGTAGTCCATAAATCATAGTGATAGGAGCAGTATGGTGATAGGTTCTTTGTTCGGCTCCCCAATAGGTTTTTTGGAGAAGTAATAAATCATAGTACCAAGTGTTTGGAGGTACAGCTCTTCGTTCTATTTTTTCTATACTCGCTTGATTTACGGTTACTGGCGCTAGTCCTGGAGGACATCCTAAACATTTTTGAGTAACACTATAAGATAGATCGATATTCCAGTTATCTATTTGTAAATCAACCCCTCCAAGTGAAGTTACAGTATCAGCAACAATTAAACTATCGTACTTGTGGGCTAATTCAGCAATATCTTTTATAGGATTGAGTACTCCGGTTGATGTCTCTGCATGAACTGCAAGAACGACATTAATGCTTGGATTATCTTTTAATGTTTGTTCTATAACTTCTAATTCAACAGGTTTACCCCATTCAAAGGCAAGAGGAATAATATTTGCTCTACTTCGTTTCGCAACTTCTATCATTCTATGCCCAAAATAACCATTTTCTATACCAAGAACTGTATCTCCTGGCTCAACTAAGTTAAGAATACATGATTCCATACCTGCCGTTCCAGTTCCTGATAATGGAAGTGTCATAGGGTTTGATGTCTGAAATGCAATTTTTAACATTTCATGGACATCATCCATAATACCTAGAAAAGTAGGGTCTAAATGACCTACGACTGGTTGGGTCATTGCTTCCAATACTTCAGGATTAGGATTACTAGGTCCAGCTCCTAAAAGAAGTTTTGGGGTGATATTTAATTTTGAAAATTTCTTGTTACTCACTAAAGTACTCCTGATGTTCCACCGTCGATGTTCATTGATGTTCCAGTTATATAACTAGCTTTACCAGAAGCTAAAAAGGAAATGATATTACCTGCTTCCTCAGCTTCACCAAAACGTTGTAATGGTATATTTCCACTTCTTTCTTGATAATACTGTTCAATATCAACTCCCTTTTCGTTATGGAACCGATTTTGATGTTGCCCACTTTTAATTAATCCGATGAGAACAGTGTTAACTAATATATTGTATTGAGCTAAATCTTTTGACATTGCCTTTGTTAATGCAATTCCAGCAGCTCTGCTGACAGAGGTAGGGACAGAATTTGCACCTGGTTGTTTTGCACCTAGATTTGTTACATTGATTATTCTGCCGCCACCGACTTTTTTCATTTGTTCTATCGCTAGCCTTGAAAATCGTATTGCTGCAAAGAATTTGAGATCAAGGTCGTGTTGCCACACATCGTCATCTACAGTTTCAAAATTGTTAGCATTAGATGTTCCTGCATTATTTACAAGAATATCAACTCTACCAAATTTGTTTATGCATGATTCTACGACATTTTTTATGTCATCTGGATTTGTCACGTCAGCTGAAATTCCAATAATTTCACCTTTAGCAGTGGCTTTAATTTCATTTACTGCACTGTCTAGAAGTTCTTGCCTTCTTGCACAGATAACAACATTAGCACCTTCTTCACACATTATTTTGGCAGATGCTTTCCCAATTCCTTCACTACCACCAGTAATAATTGCAGCTTTACCTGTTAATTCCAAATCCATAATCTACCTCTTTGTTTCTCATTGTATAGAATAAAGAAAGATCATATATTAACGTAAATATGAAAAGAGTACAAATTTGATATTCAGGAATCTTATATATTATTGCGCTTCTTGTGCTCACGCATCGTGCAATTATTCATAATTACCTGGATCCCTTTGTCAGCGGCTTTTTCTGCAGATTCGTGATCTTCAATAGTATCTTGCATCCAGATTGTTTTGGTTCCTATTTTGATTGCATCATCAACTATTGGGGCAACGAATTCAGGTCTTCGAAAAATATCAACAAGATCGATTTGTATATCGTCAGGGATATCAGTTAATGATGGGTAACATTTTTTATTGAGTACTTCAGAAACCGCAGGGTTTACAGGTATAACATTGTATCCAGCATTTTCTAGATACCACGCAACTTTATAACTATCTTTTTCGGTATTTTTTGATATACCAACAACAGCAATATTTTTGGATTCATCTAGTATTTTATCTATTAATTCCTTTTGGTTTTTCATATTTCCTCTTTAGGTTAATATTGTAATAAATTTTGATAATTGTATTGATAAAAGAATATTGTTACAATTCGTAAATTATACACTATATTCATATAGTAAGAGGTCAATATATGCAATCGACTAAAGAATTTCGCCAAAAAGTCAGGACAGGGGAATGGGTAAGCCAGACATCTGGTGTTGAATATGACATTGTGCAAACGAATGTTGTGATTTTACCCAAGGAGTATGCATTTGACTTTTTACTCTTCTGCCAAAGAAATCCAAAATCTTGTCCGATTATAGAAGTCTTAAATCCAGGTCAATTTGAACCAATAAATTCAGCACCACAGGCTGATATAAGAACTGATATTCCTAGATATAATATATATAGAGATGGAGTATTCATAGAAGAAGTGTTTTCTATAGAAAAGTATTGGACTGATGATTTGGTGACATTTCTTCTGGGGTGCAGCTTTACATTCGAGCATGCACTTTTACAGTCAGGAATACATCTTAGGCATATTGAACAAAGTAAAAATGTTGCTATGTATAAAACAAATATATCTACTGAAACTTCAGGAAAATTCCATGGTCCTTTGGTTGTATCTATGAGACCAATAAAGAAAGATAGAATTATTGATTCAGTTGTTATTACTTCAAAATTAGAAAGAGCACACGGCGCTCCTCTTCATATTGGTAGCCCTGAAGAAATTGGAATAAAAGATAT
>PBVE01000004.1 GCA_002728135.1 Rhodospirillaceae bacterium | reverse complement strand
TTATAGCTCAGAATTTGTTCTTGGAACTTACGATGATGACAGCACAGCAAATGCCGATGAAAATAGTCCTGAAATGCGAGCATTTGGTGCAGTTAACTTCAATGGATCATTTGTAACTGATTCCGGACTGACAATTGGTGGTGTAATTGAGTTCGACGCCGCATCAGATTCAACCAATAACATAGATGAAATCTATGCTTATGTATCAGGTGACTTCGGACGCTTAGAAGTTGGGGACCAAGATGGCGCAGCAGATGAGCTTGGTTGGGGCGTTCCCAATGTTGGATTTGGACAAGTTGATGGCGACTGGAGTGCAGACGATGATGGTTTTGCTGGGCAAAGTCCTATTGCAGGCTTGGATGAATCAGATGATGATACAAAGATCACATACTATCCACCTAAAATGGCCGGCATCCAACTTGGTGTCTCCTGGTCCCCATTAGATGATGAAGGATCTACAGCAGAGCTAGTCGCTGGCGAAGAAACAGACCAAATCGAAGTTGGTGCAAGTTATAGCCAAGACTTTGCTGGCGGTAGTATTGAGTTCAATGGAGCATGGTTCCAGGCTACAGAAAATGGTGCTGGTCTAGAAGATCATCAAACCTGGAGTATAGGTGCAACAGTCGCCATTGACTCCATAACTGTAGGCATGGGGCATGCTGATAATGGCGACAGTGGTCGTGCTGAAGGAGCAGATGTTTCTGGAACAACTCTAGGTGCTACATATGAGCAAGGTGCCTGGGGATTTGGTGCGAGTTACAATACTTCCGAGCTAGACGCAGCTGCATCACGTAACCAAGATGCTTGGAGTGTAGGTACAGCATACACTTTTGAGCCTGCAATCAATGGTGCTACTCCTCTTACAGCAGTAGTTGCAGCAGATCTAACATTTTTTGACAGGGACGCTTCAAACAATGGAGCCACTGCAGCAGATGATGGTTGGGTTGCAATATTCTACACAGCAATAGAGTTTTAACTATTAGCTTTAGTTAAAATATTCTAGTATTATCCCGCCTCATTTAAAGTGAGGCGGGATTTTAATTGGTGAACTTAGAATGAAATTTTACTATATAACCCTGCGATTTCTTAATTAGGGAGGGTTCTTATATAGATTTTAGCTATCCTAATCTTGTCGTTCTAAAAAAGTAAGTTTCTTGATATAAATTTCTATTTATCTTTGCATAAATTCATTCGTTTATAGACAATATAATTTATGATAAATAACTTAAAATATTGGCCCCATATGACATAAATTGTATTATGACTAGTTTTAATTTTAAATCTAAAACTATTGCTTTTCTTGATGGTTCATTACCTGATGGAGGAATAAAAACAGATTCTGCAGTCTTTGCGGTGCATGCGGATTCTTTTATGGATTCATCTGACTCTCACTTATCTAAAACTAAACGTATTGACCTAGATGTTGGTGAAAAATTAGTTTTTCTCGTTGAAAATATTTTACTAACACATGAGGCGGATAAAATAATCGAAATTACAGAACTTTTGGGTTATAGAGAAGATGCTCCTGGTATTGTTACGGCTCCAGGTTTAAGACAGAATAAATCCGTTCACTGGTTAGCTGATAAAAGAATAATGAGCACTCTGTATGAAAGGTTAAAGCCTCACCTGCCCGAATATTTGGATGGACAAAAACTCTCCCCTAATCTCAGTCACAGGTTGAATATGTATCGTTATGACAAGGGTGATGTATTTAATCCTCACATTGATGGTGATTGGCCGGGGTTTGGGCTGAGTGCAAATGGGGAAAAGATGGTAAAGTGGGAGGGTTCACGCTCCAAATTGAGCCTTGTATTGTATTTGAACGGGTCCGAAGATGGAGTTCTGGGTGGAGAAACGGCGATCTATGATGAAGGTAAGAAAAAGACTATTATTAAACCGAAAAAAGGAAGAGGATTACTATTCCGGCATGGTCATAATAAAGATACGGTTTTACATGAGGGGATGATTGTAACTGGCTCTATCCCAAAATATGTTGCTAGAATCAATATATTGTATGATGAAAACAAACATTTTTTTATTCGTGACTACTCACATGATTAAATTCTGATTATTGGCAATGTTTAATATATGATTACATTATATTTTCTTCATCTTTCCAAAAACATATGACATTGATATGGAAAAAATTAATAAATTAAATGAAAACCTTTTCTCCTTAAAGTCAATGCTGCAATTTGATCTTCCTATTGTTATAGCTGTGTCTGGTGGCGTAGATAGTATGACATTAGCCTATGCTGCACACACAGAGTTTGGAGATAATATTACGATGGTTCACGCAATTTCTCCGGCTGTTCCACCAAAAGCGACTTCAAGGGTCAAGCTTTATTCAGAAAGATACTCATGGAACCTAACTTGTATAAATGCCGGTGAATTCTCTGATGAAGATTATCGGAAAAACCCTATCGATAGGTGCTTTTATTGTAAAAAAAACTTATATAATACTATTACTATGAAATTTCCTGATCATGTTATCTGCTCGGGTGCAAATCTCGATGATCTAGCAGATTATCGTCCTGGTCTATTGGCTGCCGAAGAATGTAATGTAATCCATCCGTTCGTCGAAGCAGGTCTTTATAAATCTGAAATTCGTGAATTAGCTCTATATTTTGGTTTGGATGAAGTAGCAAGTCTTCCATCTGCACCTTGCCTTTCAAGTAGAATTGAGACGGGAAGAAGAATTGATCCAAATGAATTAACCATGGTTGATAAGATTGAAACCGTATTAAGAGAAATTTATCGACCAAAAACTGTTAGGTGTCGAGTGAGAGAAAATGCTGTGATTATTGAATTTGATAAGGCTACTATGCTTAGATTAGACAAACAGACAAAAAAACACATTCATGGAAGTGTCTTAAGTATCATAAGCTCATATAATTGTGATCGGGTTGTTTCTATAGAAACATATCAGATGGGTAGTGCGTTCGTTCATAAGAAAAATATTTGTTCAACTTAAATATATTGGTCCAATCATTGAGAATTTTACAATCCCTGCCACAGAATGATTTGCTTCTCACTCCAAAGGCAGCAAAAGAAGCAGAATTATCAGGCTATGACATGATTATGACAATGGAGAACCGTCATGAACCTTTCTTGGCTCTTGGAGTGGCAGCTGTCAACACAAAGTCAATTACATTAGGTACAGCAGTTGCTATTGCATTTGCACGTAGTCCGATGGTTGTGGCAAATGTTAGTTGGGATTTGCAGAATGCAAGTCGTGGTAGGTTTGTTTTAGGCTTAGGTCCTCAAATTAAACCACATAATGAACGACGGTTTTCAGTTCCTTGGTCTGCACCCGTCCCAAGGTTGCGAGAGTATGTTGATAGTCTGAGAGCAATTTGGCTTTCTTGGGAGACAGGTCAGGGTCTCGAGTATAGAGGTGAACATTATCATTTTACTCTTATGCCCCAAAACTTTGTGCCGGAGTCAACAAAGCAAAGTCCAATACCAATAACTATTGCTGCAGTTGGTGAGAAATCTCTGCATTTAGCAGGAGAGTCATGTGACGGGGTAAGACTTCACCCATTTTGCACTAGATCGTACGCACAAAATGTAGCCTTACCCATTATTCAGAAAGCTCTATTAAAAAGCCCTAGGTCAAGGGAACAATTTGAAATTACAGGGGGAGGTTTTATTGCAACTGGCATAGATGATGAGGAAGTAGAAAAATCTTTAGAATGGATTCGTGCTAGAATTGCATTTTACGGTTCAACCCCTGCATATTGGCCTGTTTTAAGACATCATGGATTAGAAGACCTAGGTCTGAAGCTAAATAAAATGACTAAATCAGGGCAGTGGAGCTTGATGGCAAACGAGATATCTGACGACGTACTTGAGTTATTCACTGCAATTGGAAAATATAGTGAAATTACCAATGCAATTTCTTATCGTTTCGAAGGAGTTGCTGATGCTATTTATGCAACTACATCGACTGATATACAGTCAAAGATGCCAAGAGATCTTATTGATGATATTAAGAGGATATCTATAAAATTTATAAAATTCTCAGAGAAATGGTAATTACATGTAACTTTATAAGGTATTTCAAGTTATTAATCTTAAGTTTAGGATTTGCATATTGTTTAGATTCTTCATCATAAGGCAAAATTTTATGCGGCATAAAGAATTAATTTGGTTATAGAAAAATGGGTGGGGCAATTCTTCTTGGTCTATTTTTAGGAATGAGACATGCACTAGATGCGGATCATTTAGCAGCTGTCGCATCTCTATCATCGGGATCAAAGAATATAAAAGAGGCTGTAAAATTAGGGCTAGCTTGGGGCTTTGGTCATACAGTTACGCTCTGTGTAGTTGGTATAGTGGTTTTAGGTATAGAGGGTGCAGTACCTGATAAGGTCGCCCTTTTACTCGAATTCTGTGTTGGCCTTATGTTGATTTGGCTTGGTATTGATTTGCTTGTTCGTTTCAAAAAGGCAAAAATTCATTTTCACACACATCAACACGCTGATGGCACTGTTCATTTCCATGCTCATTCACATGTTTCTAATTCTGCTAAAAAATCATCAATTCATGAGCATTTTCATATGCGTAGGGCACCATCTCGGGCATTTTTTATAGGTTTGATGCATGGCATGGCAGGGTCTGCTGCTTTACTTGTTGTTGCCGTAGATAATTTTGCTAATTTCTGGTCTGGTCTTGGTTATATATTCTTATTTGGTTGTGGAGCAATGATAGGTATGGCGTTATTAAGCGTAGCTATTGCTATACCTCTCCAAAAAGCTATTTCTAGAGTATCTTGGGCATACAAAACAGTTATATGTAGTATGGCAGCAATATCGATTGCACTTGGTATTTGGGTTGTCTACGATACGATAGTTATAAATCATATATTTAGTATTTAATTATTTACCATTAATTTTATACTTCAACTTCAATTCTTGCTTTTTTATGCTGATTTTGGATAAACTAGTTTAAGATTTAATTAAGATTAGACCCAAAAAAATATATTAACATATAGTGGAGTTTAACCGATGTTATCTAAGATACGAATCAGCCCAAATACAAGTAAAGCTCTTCAATTAATTGCAGATAACATTTTTTGGGTATTTTTAGCTTTGATGATTATATTGGGAACTGCACTATAAAATCCATGGGTTAATGTTGGTCTCACAGCTCGTTAGATTAAAACGCAATATCACCTAGAAAACTATAAATCTCTTATTAAATTCTGGGTGATATGAGCTAGGACGCCTAATTCATTTTAAATTTTGTAATCTTGTTGGCATTCAAGGAAAAACTTAACTCTAAAGGTTTGATCTTTAATGAATAGGGCAGAAAGGCGAAGCAGACACAAATCTGAGCGAACTGAGAGAAGAAATAATGTTTCCCTCGCCGCCGCCGTGAAGCATTTGTCTAATGGTCGTCCAAATCGAGCAAGACAAATATTGAACGGCCAATTAAATAAAACTCCAATGGATGCATCATGTATGCATTATCTAGGTGTGTCGTATTATCAATTAGGCGACTTTGATAAGGCAAATGAAGTTTTAAGAAAAACAGTAGAGATTGCGCCTGAATATGCTGAGGCCCATAACAGTCTTGGTAATTTACTTTTTGAAATTCGCCAAATACCAGAATCTGTTGAGTGTTTTCGTAAAGCAGTATCTCTTAATTCCAACTACGCAAACGCCTATACAAATCTCGGAAATGCTCTAAGACAGTTGGGGGATTTAAGTTCTGCTGAGCATTACTTAACTAGTGCCATAAAAATTGATTCATTAAGTATAAGGCCACAATACATTCTCTCATCAGTTCTAATTGGACTTGGTAGAGCAAGTGAAGCGTTAAAGGTTGTTGATCAATCCTTAAAAATTGATCCTTACTGCCAAAATGCACTCGCAGCAAAAGTTATTGCTTTACAAATGTTAGAAAAATATAGCGAGGCAGAAAAACTTCAATGTTTTGATAACTTTATACATTCTTTGAAGTTAAAAATTCCTAGTAGTTTTAATACAGAATCAGAATTTAATTCGGATCTTTGTAAGGCTATACTTTCTGAACCATCTCTTACATGGGAGCCGCTTAATCGCGTTACACGTAATGGTGCGGTTACCCAAAATATGTTGAACAACCCAAATAGAGCAATCAAGCAATTTGAAAAAATATTGAGACAAGGTATTGATCATTTGAAATCTTCTCTAGATTTTGATCCAGATCACCCTTTTTTAAGTCGAATACCAAAAAAATATTCTCTTACTTTTGTGGCCTCAATCTTAAGAGAAGGGGGATGGCATCCATCTCATATTCATGAATCCTCTTGGTTAAGTGGAGTTTATTATGTTGATGTCCCAATTATGCATACAACTAATTTAGTTCCAAAGAATGAATTAATAGACACTTATAAAAATTCAGGTTGGCTCGAGTTTGGTATCCCTGATTATAGTTTACCCGAGGGATTTTCACCTATCACACGCTCATTTCCACCTGAAATAGGGGTTGCAAGGTGTTTTCCATCATATTTTTTCCATAATACTGTTCCTTTTACTGGATTAGGTGATAGAATAGGTATTGCATTTGATGTTTATGTGGAAGATAGTTAGATTATTCTATTGAAACTAAGATACTCTGGAGTTATTGTAGAAATTAAGAAGTCATCCGGGGAAAATGGAATATTGTTTGTTATTACGTATTAAAATAATAAAATAATTTATAAATTATTTTATTGCGTAATGCCAACACATGGTATTTAAGGGCCTAATATTTTAGTATAATAATTATATGTCTAAAGTTTTGGACATCAAAAATAGCATTAGGGAGGCTATGTAAAATGCGAGTTAGCCGTCGAAATTTTGTAAAAGGTGCTGCAGTTGGTGCAGCCGGTGTAGCTGCTGCTTTTCCGCAGCTATATATTAAGGATCATGGACAAGCTTGGGGTGCGAAGCCTTGGATTTATAAAGACGGTAACGTCAAGGTTGGTCTTTTATGGTCTCAAACTGGAAATCTATCGGTAGTTGAGAACGACTCAACCCAAGTATCACTTTTTGCTATAGACAAATTAAATGCAGAGGGTGGTATAGCTGGAAAACAGATTGAACCTGTAGTAGTTGACGCAAAATCAGACATCAAAGTTTATTCTGAAAAAATGACCCAACTTATCCTTAGAGATCGAGTGGCAACTGTTCATGGCAGTTATACATCTGCAAGCCGTCGAGCTGTTATGCCAATCATAATGAAGTGGAACCATCTCTATTATTATCCCACTTGTTATGAGGGTCGTGAGTGTATGCAAAATATTATTAATACCGGACCTTTAGCTAATCAGCACTCTTATGACTTAGTGCCTTACATGGTTAAAAACTTTGGCCCAAAAGTATATCTTGTCGGGTCAAACTACATATGGCCAAAAGAGTCTAATAAGAACGTTAAGGTATGGCTAGAAAGAGCTGGCGGTGAAGTAGTTGGTGAAGATTATGTTCCGCTTGGGGGTTCAGAATTCTCCCCAGTATTTAATAAGATTCGTCAGCAAGAACCAGATTGGATCATGTCAACTGTGGTCGGTGACTCTGATATTGCTTTACACAGGCAATTTCTCCAAGAAGGTTTCAAGTCAGATAAGATGCCTATAGCAGCGCTTACTACTGGTGAAATCGAAACAGCTGCGATGGGTCACGAAGCTGGAGCAGGGCATTTCCTTTCCGCACCATACTTCCAGGATCTTAAAAACCCAACAAATGAGTGGTTTGTTGATGCTTACCTCTCAAGTCAATATGGTGGTGGTGGTGTAACTCACTACAATATGGAAGAAACTTATTTGGGAATACTTATCTGGAAGAAGGGTGTTGAACGTGCTCTTGAGGAAGCAGGCGGTGACTGGGAAGCTATTACTCCACGTATGATCCGTGATGTTTCTGGAAACTGGAACGGACAGGGCCCAGTTGGTCTTAGCGATGAGGAATCTCCAGAGGGTAAGGTTTGGATTGATCCTGACAACTTCAATATTTGGCTCAAGCCAAAAATCGGTCAGTGTGGATCAAACGGACAGTTCACTATTGTAAAGGAAGCTCCCGAGCATGTTGGACCTGATCCGTTTGCTATCTATCCAGAGCGTGGCGTATGTAAGGCTGATGGTCTTCACAAGCCAGATGGGACAATTCAAAAGGACGTCCTGTAGTAATATGATTTAATTATTGGGCGGAGGCTTAATATACTTCGCCCAATAGTTTATCCCACTGATCATTATGACTGTATCTTTAGTTCACTTCCATTTGCTGAAGATCTACCGTCATAAATTTTAAACATTGCAGGCTATATTATTATAGCGTTACGAAATATGATGAGGCGTAAGGTATGAGTGTCCATGACTTTTGGACTCCGTTCGCACTAGAACCATTTATAAGTGCTCTGATTATTGGGCTGAGCCTAGCAAGCATATGGTTAGTTGCTGCATTGGGCTTAACTATTATCTATGGAACTATGGGTGTAATTAACATGGCCCATGGCGAGTTTATAATGCTTGGTGCTTATATTACATGGGTATTGCAGTATTTCTTAGGTTTCCCGTGGTTACTTTGCTTGCCAATCTCTTTCGTTATCGTTGCATTTATAGGGTGGTTAGTGGAGAGGGGTCTTATTCGGCACCTGTATGATAGACCCTTAGATACTTTGTTGGCCACTTGGGGAGTATCACTAGTATTTATCCAGAGCATAAGGCTCATATTTGGTGGAGAGCCTCAATATATCGATACCCCAGAGTTTTTATCAAATGTTGTCCAAATAGGTTTTTTGAATATTCCTTCAATGAGAATATTTATATTTGGTATGGCTCTAGTCTTGGTGGGTCTTACTTGGGCACTGCTCTATAAATCAAACTTTGGCATTCAGGTTCGTTCCGTAATGCAAAACCCACAAATGGCCGCCTCTTTTGTAATAAATTCAAGCCGGGTTTATGGGTTAACATTTGCCTATGGTGCAGGTTTAGCAGGCATTTCTGGGTCAATGTTTTCTGGGCTGAAAACGATTTTCCCTGATATGGGGCTTGGCTATGTTGTGGAGGCATTCCTTGTTGTTGTCACTGGGGGTGGCGAGTTGTTTGGTAGTCTGGCTACAGCTGGTATAATGGGAGAAATGTTCTCCGTCTTTTCTTACTTTACAAATGATACATTTGCGCGGTTTGTGCTCTTCGTTCTAATTGTCATATTCTTGAGGTTCCGACCACAAGGTATCTTTACACCTAGTATGGCAAGACGTTAATAATTGGGAGTGTGGGGAAAAAACGTGCATAAAACAAACCTATACCACGATAAACGGGCACAATGGGCAGTATATGCAATATTTTTTGGAGTATTGGCCCTTTTACCTGTTTGGATGGGCGATGATCCTTTTACTCTAAATCAGTATGCTCGGTATGGTGTGTTTGGAATTTTGGCTCTTTCTGTAAGCTTGGTTTGGGGTTTTGGTGGTATATTAAGCTTAGGGCAGGGTATAGCTTTTGGAATGGCAGCATATGGAATGGCTGCAACAATGCAGATGCAATACCAAGATCCTGTAAACGATCCTATTCCAAGCTTTATGCTTACAAATGAATTAACTGCACTACCAACCGTTTGGGAACCATTTTGGAATACGTCTGTAGGTTTAATTTTATCTATGGGTATTCCTGTACTGTTTTTTACAATATTCGGAATCTTGATTTTTCAAGCTAGGTTAGCGGGTGCTTTTGTAGCCATTATGACTCTTGCTATGCTTGGGGCATGGTACAATATGGCCTATGACATGCAACCCTTCACTGCTGGATTTAATGGAATATCTCCACCAAGTGCTTTTAAGGCTTTTGGAGTTGAGGTAGATCCTTATAGCAGTATGATTTATTGGGTTTCGCTAGGAGTTCTTGCTGCCTTGACAGTATCAACAAAACTTTTATTGCAGAGTAAGTTTGGAACAATTATACAAGCCATACGTGACGATGCTGAGAGAGCAAGGTTTCTTGGCTATAATGTAGCTTTTTACCAGGTAGTTGTATTTGCACTGGGTGGTTTAATAGCGGCACTAGGAGGTATGGTTTGGGTAATTATTGTTCAGTACGTGTCTCCGACTGCATTGGAAATATTCTTTAGTATTACAATTGTTATATGGGCTGCTGTTGGTGGGAGAATGTCACTATTTGGTGCTATTTTTGGGGCTATTTTTATAAATGCTGCTCAAAGTTATGTTGGCGATGAGTTCCAGGCTACATGGTTTATAATCTTGGGAACAATATTCATAGTGGTAGTTAGATTTTTACCTAAAGGTCTTGCCGGCTTATTCGAATATGCCATTAGTTTTGTTCCTAATCCTCTACCAGCACCACGAACATCAGTAAACTCTGATATAGCAAAATAGGCACGGGAAAGGAAATAAGACGTGAGTACTATTTTAGAATTGCAGGGTGTAACAAAAGCTTACGATCAATATACAGTTGTTGATAATTTTAATTTGCAGGTCACTATGGGTGAACTGAGGTGTCTGTTGGGTCCCAATGGTGCAGGAAAGACAACCACAATGGACCTTATTACTGGGCGTCAAAAGATGACCAGTGGCAAGGTAATTTTTAATGGTCGAAACATTTCGGGAATGACTGAACATAGGATTGTTCAGCAAGGTATAGGTAGAAAATTTCAAATACCAGCTGTATTTAAAGACTTAACGGTAAGAGATAATTTACAAGTAGCTTTCACACGTACAACAAATCCATTTATGAACATGGTTGAGTTTGGTAGAGGTGGAGGTAGGGCACGTTTGCAAGAAGTCGTAGAATTAGTAGGTTTGGAAAAAAGGTTGGATGAATTAGGTGGGAATCTTAGCCATGGAGAAACACAGTGGCTAGAAATAGGTATGGTTTTGACACAAAATCCAAAACTTCTTTTAATGGATGAGCCAACAGCTGGTATGACTGAGCAAGAAACCCAGAAAACTTCAGAGATTTTTAATCGCTTAAAGGGCGAACATACTTTAATTGTGGTTGAGCACGATATGACATTTGTTCGCGAGATTGCTGATATAATCACTTTAATGCACTTAGGTAAAACACTAGCAGAAGGTCCTATGGACGAGGTGGAAAATAATCCAAAAGTAAGGGAAGTTTATTTGGGAACCGAGGGAATTAGTGATGCTGCTTAAATTAGAAGATGTGACATCATTTTATGGTAAAACCCCAATTCTTCAAAATATATCGGTCGGAGTGGAAGATGGTAAGTGTTTGGCTGTATTGGGTCGTAACGGGGTTGGAAAAACTACTTTAATGCGTACAATAATGGGTTTAACAACCCGAATGACTGGTTCAATGTCCATAGCTGGAGAAGATGTAACTCATAAGCAAACACACGAACGCTCTTCAGCTGGTGTCGGGTATATTCCTCAAGGGAGGGGTATATTGCCAAAATTCTCTGTAAGAGAGAATATTTTACTGGGAACTTTTGCCAGATCAGACAGGAAGCGCAGTATTCCCGATATGTGCCTCGAACTTTTTCCTTATTTAGCAGAAAACTTAGATAAGAGAGCGGGTACATTATCCGGTGGGCAACAGCAGCAATTGTCTATAGCAAGGGCTTTGGCAACTGACCCGAAAATTTTACTTTTAGATGAACCAACAGAGGGTATTCAACCTAATATTGTGCAGGAAATTGAAGCAACTATAGAGCGCCTTAACAAAGAAGTTGGTTTGACTCTTATATTAACTGAGCAGCATATCAAAGTTGCTCGAGAGTTGTCCCATGGTTTTGTAATCATGGACAACGGAAGAATTGCTGAAAGTGGGGAGACTAAAGAACTCACAGATGAAATTGTCGATAAATATTTAACACTCTAGAAATCCAAAAAAAACTAATTGCGTAATACAATATATTATCTATTTATAGCTTAAGAAAAAAATATTTAGTGAAGGGAGACTGAATATGATCCGTATCCCCCCAAAAGGGAGTAATGAAAGAGGGCGCCTTATAGCTGAGCATAAGGCTTGTATTGAATCAATGCATGGAGTGCCTGGCTGTACAATTTTACGCTGTGGAACACCAGGCGATACAACTGAGGTTTCAGGTGGGATCCATGAGGATATCGTTTTAAACCGAGTTCTTTTAAGGATGCGAGCACAGCCAGCAAAAGGAAAGTTGTTAGTCATTTGCACGAAGGTAGAAAAAGAATGGCGTATTGGTCGAGCATCAGGAATTAGAGGAGTGCCGCCGGAATTTGTAACTGACAAGGTTTATGACAACGAGCAAGATCCTCAACACGATATCTTCCTTATGCGTCTGGATGAATTTTCTGAAACTGATGGATATCCTGAGCATTTTCACGAAGGTTGGAAGAGAAGAGATGATGGCTGGGCAGCCAGCTAAGATCTAGGCTAAAGGTATTAATCTCATTAACTATATAAATTTACTATGACTGCTAAAAACACTTAAATTGGCAGAAAAAAGTGGGGAAGGGAGACTAAAATGTCTTGGATGAAACTTACGGGTTATGCTGATAAATTTGGAGTGCACCCCGGAGATACTATAAAGTTTTATGTAAATTGTGACGGTCCAGATAAATTTGATGCCCAACTTGTTAAAATGATACATGGGGATACAAATCCACGCGGTCCTGGTGTAATTGAGCATGACCTAGATGCATCATTTAATGGATCTCATAAGGGTATGAAGCAGGTCATCCATAGTGGGTCTTACGGGTTTGTCGAAGATAAACCTCAGTTTAGAGTAAATAGTTTTACTATCCAATGTTGGGTTTGGCCAACAACACCAAAAACTCACCCAAAATATTGGAAGCATGGTGCACAAGGTCTTGTAACAAAATGGCATAATGGAAATGGTTATGGTATTTTTATTAATGAAGAAGGTTGTGCTGAGCTCCGGGTCAACGGTGAAAAATTAACAACTAGTGCCCCGCTTCGTGATCATGCATGGCATTTTCTAGCAGCAACATTTGATGCCAATACAGGAGAGGCTATTCTTTATCATGAGCCACAAGTTGTATACGCATTAGACCCAGAAGTACCACCAGTAAAAGCGACAATAAAAGAAAATATTAAACATGACGGAAGTCCTGTAGTTATTGCTGGGTATACAGGTGAACATAGCAATGATGCTGTTGCAGCTTCTTCTGTTCCTGCAGGTATAGTTATAAGTGGACATTATAACGGAAAGATCGATAGTCCCAGAATCTGTGACAGGGCTCTTAGTAGAGCCGAAATTGAAACAATGAAACTTGGTGCACAACGTGGCCTGACTGAGAGAAGAAACGCTGGGCCAACAGGAGAGCTTTCTAAATGTATAGTTGCCGCATGGGACTTTTCTGATGGTATTAATACAATTGTTGGCAAGGATCATGGACCCTATGTATTTGATGCACAAATTGTAAACTGCCCTACTAGGGCAATGACTGGCCATAATTTCACGGGTCAAAATTTTGATTGGAAACACGCTCCTCAAGAATATGGAGCTATACACTTTCATGATGATGATGTTGATGATGCTCGTTGGCAGGTTAGTTTCGAATGGGAAGTTCCTGAAAACTACGAAAGTGATAGTTACTGTGCAAAACTAACTACACCAGATGGAGATGAAGATTACATTCCTTTTTGGGTGGTTCCAAGAGTTGGTCAGGAGCAAGCTAAGATTGCTGTAATGATTCCGACTATAAGTTATATGGCATATGCTAACGAGCACTTGGCAAATAATGCCGGGGGTGCAGAACTTCTTGTATATCGTGTGCCAATTATGCAGCACCAGAATATGTTTCTTGCAGAGCATAGGGAATATGGTGGATCTATATATGATACTCATACTGATGGTAGCGGGCTTTGCTTGTCATCAAGGCTTAGGCCAATACTGAGTATTAGACCACAATATGATCATTTCTTAATGCAAGCACCTTGGCAATATCCTGCTGATCTACACCTCATCTATTGGCTTAATCAGATGGGTTATAAGTACGATGTTATAACAGATGAAGATGTAAATTATGACGGTCTAGCACGAATAGAGAACTATAATGTAATTATCACTGGATCACATCCAGAGCATAATTCAGGTCCACAACTAGACGCACTTCATGATTATACTCAAAGAGGTGGTCGGCTTATGTATATGGGTGCTGATGCATGGTATTGGGTTCATTCATATCATCCTGCTTATGATGATCTTGGTAGAGGAATTGTAACTGAAATGAGACGATGCGAATCAGGAATCCGCACATGGAGAGCAGATCCTGGTGAGTACTATCATCAAGGAACAGGAGAGCTTGGTGGAATGTGGCGTTACAGAGGGCGATATTTACACTCTGTAGCAGGAACGGGAATGTCATCAGAAGGTTTTGATATTTCCTCCTACTATTCTCGAACACCTGAATCTAATGATCCACGTGTAGCTTGGGCTTTCGAAGGTATAGAATACGACGAGAAATTGGGTAATTTCGGTCTAGTCGGTGGAGGTGCTGCTGGTACAGAGCTTGATATAGTTGATACTATGTTAGGTTCTCCGCCTCATACCCTTGTTGTAGCAACTTCTGCTGGTCGTCATACGGAGGGCTATCTCCTTGTTATGGAAGACTTTGGATTTAACCAACAAGGTCTCGACGGTACTCAACACCCACGCGTCCGGTCAGATATTGCTTACCACGAAACACCTAACGGTGGTGCATGTTTTGCATTTAGTTCAATTGCTTTCTGTGGTTCATTACCTTGGAATAATGGTGATAACAATATTTCTAAATTAGTTGGAAATGTTTTGGATAGATTCTCACAGGACGGGCCATTACCAGACGCTCCTAAAGATTCTATAATACATCGTGGTCGAGCTGACTATGATCCACCAATGAATAAACAACGGAAATAAGCAATACATGGTTTTTAGGGGGTGTGGCACATATAGTGTTACATCCCCTTTATTTTTTATAGTAAATAATCCAATATTAAATAATTGAATTATTTCTGTTTTTGGAGGGCCATATGCCTCTTCATCCAGAACTTGGATATTTTGATGAAGGTTTAAACTTAACTGACCCAAGTCTATATGCTACAGCATTAGACGTTGGAGAACACTCTAGTATCCTGCCGCCTGTTGCTTATAGATCTCGAATATTTGCTGAACTTGAAGATGAGAAATTATGGACAAGAATGTGGTGTTGTATTGGATCAACCCAACAAATAAGTATGGTTGGTGATTTGTTACCCTACACATTAGGTAATCATGGTATTCATGTTCAGAGAGATAAGAACGGTTTTTCTGGTCGTTTTAATTTTGCTCAACATGGAGGATGTCGATTTGTACCTGCACAATGCCAAACAGGAAAAAAAACAAAGTGCTCATACACCTCATGTGGCTATAGCAGGGATAGGGATGTTTTAAAAACATCAGATGTAGATGTTGACACCCCAATTCTTAGACATTTTATTGGAGACATACCGGAGCGAATGTTACCTGTCCAGGTAGAGACTTGGGGAGGTTGTATATTTGTTAATGTAGACCAAAACAGTCATACTATAAATCATCAATTAACTAGTATTGCTCCTGAAATAGGAAAATCCTTGGACAAAACTATTGATAAACATGGGTTTTGGACTCCTTTAGAAGGTAATTGGAAAGTAAGTCTAGGTTGTATTTTTGATGAGATCTGTAGATTTGGAGATTTAACCTTAGATAATACTTTTCAAACTTCAGAGTCACAGGTCATGCATAGGCGAGAAACTCATCATGTCATAGGAAAAGGTAATACAAATAGCTATGAGAACTACATCTTATGGATTTTTCCAAATCTGCTAATAACAAAGCTTGGTCCTTTTATTACCAGAATTATTGTTCAACCTACGGGTCTTGATGAGGGTATGGCAAGGGTTAGATTCAGTGTTATTGATAAAACAATTTGTTTTGGTGATGATGAGATAAAAGAGCATGAAAATATATGGAAAAAGATTATTTCAACTGCAAGTAATGGTTCAAAGTCTAAGCATCAAATATATCAAAAGTGGGGGACACCAAGTAGTCCTGAAACTACTAACGAGAATCTCCCGAAAGGCCCAGAAGGAGCTGGATATTATTTCCAACAATATTTGGTAGATAGGCTCCTGAAAGAGTATACTTACGTATGGAATGCTCCGTTGTATACAGATGCACGACGTTAATGATTAAGGTTAAAATTGATGGTTTTTAGTGTACAGCAAATAAAATATGAATTTTTGGCATATATTAAGGAATTTGGTGGGGAATTTAATGATTACTATGTTGGGGTCTCATCAGACCCAAAAATAGCTCTATTTGAACATCATGGTGTCAATAAGGAGGAAGATCCTTGGCTTTACAAGCAGGCATTAACCTTTCCAGCTGTTCAAACTGTACAGAATTATTTTGTTCAACGATTGGGGACAGATGGGTTGCTGATCAATAATGGAGACGAGGATACTGACTGTGTCTATATCTACAAAAAAAGTTCCAAAACAAAACCGTAGGGATCTTGAGACTACGGCAAAACCAAGAAAAAAACAGACCAAGACTGATTTTTCTGAGAAATTAGAGAGGGGTCGAAAGTTATATATGCTTGGGAATTATTCTGAAGCAATGGAAATTTGGCTTCCTCTTGCTGAAAATGGAGATTGCGAAGCTCAGGCCTGGGTGGGATCCTTATATGCTAATGGTGATGGTGTTGATGTAAATTCAAAAATTGCATTTGAATGGTATTTAAAATCCGCTGAGGGAGGGAACCCTCAAGCACAGGCTAATATCGGTGCTCTTTATGCAATGGGTCAAGGTGTTCAAAAGGATATGGTATATGCAGTAAAGTGGATGAGACGTGCCGCAAGGAATGGTGATCCAAATGCACAATTTAATATGGCTGTTTTTTATGCCAAGGGTGATGGGGTTAAACAGAGTTTAATAAAGGCTGCCGAGTGGTATAGAAAATGTGCAGAAAATGGACATTATCCTTCTCAAGGACGTTTAGGCCATATGTATTATGTGGGTGAAGGTGTAAAAAAAGACAGAATAGAGGCTTATCTTTGGTTATCACTCGCTGGACAACATGGTATTGGTAGTGCTTTGATAGAGTTGGAGAAAGTCGTTGGGGAGATGTCCTCAGATGAAAAATCTGCCGCTATGCAATTGGTGGATATCTGGCGTTCTCGAGGCAACGATAACAGCTCTCCAAAGGTATTTTCTCCTATCCCTAGCTAGACTGTTAATATTTAGTAGCTTTGATCTTGTCTGCAATTTATGCTACCAACTTGCCCATTTTTATCATTAATTGTTACTAATAGTGAAAATTTTTTAAGAATTTCCCAAGGGCCTTTATCAGTTGGACAAGCAATTTTATGATTAATTTCTCCATGGAGTGAGGACTTGCCATGGCGGCTAGAACGGATACCTGGTGAAAAATAAATTGGAATAATAATTTGGGCCGGTGTTATCTCAATATTCTTTTCCATTTCACCAATTTCCCATCCAGATGGTAAATCGTGTGACCTGTAGTAACTTTTTAATTTAGATATTGAAAGTTGTGCAAGCTCATCTACTGTCAGCTCAAGATCTAATTGAGAGTGTTTTCGTCTTAATTCTTGCTGCGTTTCGTAAAATGCAACAATAGCTACAAATACTATCAAGATTATGCCAAATATAATCCATCTACGTTTTTTTTTCGGTAAAGCAGAAGATTTTGTAAGTTTTTTCAACTATTATTCCAGCTGGTTATTGTCATTATTGATGTTTAAATATTCTATAATAGTTTTTTTAGGAGAACTTAATATGGAAATCTCAAGGTCAGTTCAAGATGAATTAGCTAAAAGAGATGAAATAATTTTAGCATTAGAGATGTTAGTTGTAGATCAAGCTTCAAGACTATTAGCATTTGAGGCTATATTATGTAATTCTGGTAAGATTAACCATGTTTCTGAGGAAGATTTAGTTCGTTACATAGATAAGGAATCCGGTCGCTTCAAAAACTATCTTGAAGGTGAAGGTTTAGTAGGTTTTAAAGATAGAGCTAATAGAGTAGCAAAAGATTTTTTATATAAATCAAAATAGAGTAACTTAATACTTAGAATTGAGAGTAAAATAAATATATTCTTAAGTAATAATTATAAACATAGCTTTTAATTAATTTTGCCGTAGTTAGAGTATGTTTTAATCAAAATAGGGAGAAACTAATAATGCCACAGGGATCAATATCATCCAGTGATGATGCAGTAGGCGTTGCAGTAGTAAACTACCAAGTTCCGGTGGTTGAAACTAAAAATCAAGTCTTAGACAATTGTAAGAGAATTGCAGGTTTTGTTGAAGGAATGAAACGTGGATATCCGGGTCTCGATTTAATCGTATTTCCAGAATATACCACACAGGGTTTCCATCCAACAAAATGGTCAGATCTCACTACAACTTTAACTGGCGATGAAATGCAAATTTTTTCTGAAGCTTGTAAGAAAAACAAAGTCTACGGGATTTTTTCTCTAACTGGAGAGGAGCATCCAGATGGAATGAATCCATATAATACTCTGGTCATGATAAATGACCAAGGTGAGACATCGTTAGTATACCGTAAAATATTTCCTTGGACTCCACAGGAGCCATGGACTGCCGGCCATGAAACTGCCGTTGCTGAAGGCCCAAAAGGCCTAATGGTTGGTGGAACAATATGCTACGATTGTAATATGCCTGAAATTGTTCGTGATACTGTAATGAAGGGTGCTGAGCTTGTGGTTCGAATTCAAGGTTATATGTATCCTTCTAAGGAACAGCAGCGCCAAATTGCACAAGTTCGTGCATGGGAGAATCTAACCTACGTTGCTGTTGCTAATATGGCTGGCCGTGACTTGGTTTACTCATATTTTGGTCATTCAAATATCGTTGACTTTGATGGTAGTGTCCTAGCTGAGTGTGGTACAGGACCAGATGAAGCTACTTATGCAACACTGTCTTTAACCACAATACGTGATGCACGAAGAAACTGGACTGCTGAGAATCACCTTTATAACTTAGTGCACAGAGGATTCACATCTGAGCCTGGTGGGCATGCTAAGAACCCTTTTGGTTTCTATGATAAATGGGTTAATGATCCAGAGGGTGTCCGAGATGATGTTGAAGTTCTGACCCGTGACCATGATAGTCCAGATAAGGCGACTACTCCAAAATTAGCAGCGCCTCCTCGGGCAGCTAAATTGTCACAGTAGTTCAGAAATAATATGGCTAATTTTTCAACCGCTCAGACAATTTATCTGAGCGGTTGATTTTTTTCTTACATATACAAAGCAAGTAAATTAAGAAGAAAATTTAATCTGCGGCTTTATTGTAATCCCAAGTCAACCAGTCTTTCGGGATAATTGTGACAATTGTCCTACCTTCTTCCATAATAGGGGTCGTATAAGCATCTGCATCTTCTTTTCCAAGAGTTTTTGATAACACTGCATGAGTGACTTCACGAATTAATTTTTCATCCTGTGATAGTTCGGCAGTTCCTCGACACATAATTGCCCACGCACCAGCTCCAATACCTTCTTCAATTCTTGGATCTTCATCTATAAGAATCGAACAACGAGGGTCTTTAGCAAGGTTTTTTAGATGTATGCGACCTGCACCTAATGTCATTTGAAACGTTTCGCCGTTCCAGTGATACCAAATAGGAGTTAAGTGAATCATACCGTCAGGCCTATAACTTGCCATTCTAGCCATCCCACGTGCAGAGAGCCTTTCATCAACTTCATTATTAGTAAGTTTATTCTCTTTTGTAGCGGTAGTTTTTGAGCTCATTACAATTCCTTTTTAGTTTGTGAAAATACAAATATTAATTTTCTTTAATATTAGGATTAAGTAATCTACGTAATCTTTTGGATGTTGTGCGTGTATCAACTTTAGAGTGTGGAAACTATGAATATTTATCAAAGTACATTTTCTGCTATAAATTCCATTTGATTATGGAATCCTCCTGATAATAGAATTGAACTCACCTTGTTTTCCTGTGCAGCTTTTTTCCATATATTGAGCCTTTCAGCAACATTTTCTCTAGGCCCTACCAAACTAATTGAATCTACTAATTCGTCTGGTACAAGTTCTTCTGCCTGTGGAATTTTTCCAGTGAGATATAACTTTTGTATATCAATTGCAGCTTGCTCGAAACCCAGAAGTTTAACATAGTCATTGTAAAAATTTTTCCCTACTGCTCCCATTCCGCCAATATATAAGGCTAGCATACTCTTTATTGGCTTACGACAGAGATTGATATCCTTGCCTATAGATACAGGTACTATTGGACAGATCTCAAAATGGGAGAGATTTTTTATATTTTCAGATTTTTCGAAACCCCTGTTAATATTATCACTAAAAACTTCAAATTTTTCAGGAATCATAAAAATAGGAAACATTCCATCAGCTATTTCTGCAGCTAATCTTATCCCTTTTGGTGCAACCGCAGCAGTAAATATTTTTATTTGTCCAGATGGATGTAAAATTGATTTAAGTGGTTTACCTAGACCAGTTGCATTGTCTCCTTTATATGGGAGTTGATAATGTTTGCCTTCATATTCAACTGGTGACTCTCGTGCAAAAATATTTCTAATAATTTCAATATATTCTCGTGTTCTGATTAGTGGACGATAGTACGGTTCACCGTGCCAGCCCTCTACAACTTGAGGGCCAGATGGTCCAAGTCCTAAAATGAAACGATTTTTTGAGAGTATTTGTAAGGTCATAGCAGTCATAGCAGTACAAGCTGGTGTTCTTGCAGGTATTTGCATGATGCCAGTACCAACATTAATCTTTGAAGTTTGTGCAAGTATCCAAGCGGATGGTGTTACAGCGTCGCTTCCGTATGCTTCTGAAAGCCAAACTGAACTATAGCCCATTTCTTCAGCAATGCGAATAGAGTTAATATCAATCTTGTATTCTGAACCTGAATAACCGAGAAAAAGTCCAAGTTTCATAAAATCTTTCCTTAAGTTTAGACTTAAACAATGATTGTCTTTCTTGTAATTTTGATAAGAAACAAAATTCTATTACTATAATATACACCTTTTTATTTCCAGTTATCTATTTAACTTGATTATTTTTGATAATATAATGGTCATTTGCTTAACATATAATTTCTTAAGCCATTATTTTTTCTTTAAGAGATTGTTATATATTCGTATAAATATTTTACCTTACTAATATGGTATTAATGACAAAATAAAATTATTCATATGTCAGTTTTGGATATTCAGATATATTGGATAATATTTGATATTCCTAATACGATTGGCAAAACAAAGTTTTAGACTCAGGAGAATTGATTATGTCGAATAACGCTGAAGCAGCCCTTTTGGAGCGTGATGCTGCTTATATGATCCACCCTTTGCACAACAAATCAGTTCATTCAACAGGAAAGGTTTGGATTGGGGGTCAAGGTGCTTTCTTATTTGATGCAAATGGAGACCGCTTTATTGATGGACTTTCTGGCCTTTGGAATAATACAGCTGGAAATGGTCGTTCTGAGCTTATAGAGGCTGGAAGTAATCAATTAGAAGCAATGGCGTTTGCTTCGGGTTACGCTGGTAGCTCCAATGATCAGGCTATAGCACTTGCTGAGAATCTGGCACGAATAACATATCCTAGTATAAATCAATTTTTCTTCACATCAGGTGGTGGCGAGTCTACAGACAGCAATATAAAGATGGCTAGATATTACTGGAAAGTGAAGGGAAAGCCTGAAAAAATCAAGGTTATCTCTCGAGTTGGTGGATATCATGGTGTAACCTTTGCTGCTATGTGTGCAACTGGCCTAAATTATTATTGGCCTATGTTTGAACCACGTATGCCTGGATTTGTTCACATTCCTGGACCATACCCTTATTTCTATGAGGCCCCTGAAGGTTCCGAAAGCCAAGGTATTGCAGCTGCAAATGAATTAGAAAAGGCAATTATTTCTGAAGGACCTGAAACAGTTGCTATGTTTATCGCAGAGCCTGTTCAAGGTGCTGGTGGAGTAATTGTACCACAACATGATTACTTCCGACGCATCAGAGAAATATGTACAAAGTATGAAGTGTTGATGGTTTCTGATGAGGTAATAACTGGTTTCGGTAGAACTGGAAAAATGTTTGGATTGCAACATTGGGATGTAGAGCCAGATATGATCCAATTTGCTAAAGCCATAACCTCGGGATATTTCTCACTTGGTGGAATAGGTATTAACGATGAAATTGCAAATACCATGAATTCAAGCGGAAAACCGTGGATGCATGCATATACTTATTCAGCACATCCAACAGGTTGTGCAATTGCAAATGCTATGATTGGTGTAGTAGAAAAAGATGATTTTCCAAAACAAGCTGAGGAGAAAGGTAAGAGGCTTTTAGTGGGCTTGAAGGATGCTTTATCTCATCATCCTAATGTTGGCGAAGTTAGAGGACTTGGGTTAATGTGTGGTATTGAGTATGTGAAAGATAGAGATACAAAAGAGTTTTTTGACCCAGAGGATGGTATTGGTGCAAAATTAAATAATGAGTGTATTTCTAGAGGATTATTTTCTCGTGTTAGAAATGATGCTTATTTATTAGCTCCACCGATCGTTACAGATAATCAGACTATCGATGAAATTGTTGACATTGTGGCAGCATCTACAAAAGCTGTACTAGGTTAAAGAGTCTCTGTTTAATCTTGAGATGAAAATGAGATAAATCACAGGCAATAGCCCTAAATATAGGAAAGGAGCTAATTGCCTGTGAAAATGATATTTAAGTTTTCAGGAAGTTTTTGATAGGATATCTTCACTAAATGCTTGAATTCGATCTAAAGTTTCGTTTTCTGTCTCAGCAAGAAAATTAAATAGAAGTTTACTAACTCCTAATTCTTTAAGCTTCCCTATATCGTCAAGAATTGCATCAGCACTCCCAGTTAACATCATTCTTTCGCCATCATTAGCTTTAATAGAATCTCCGGTTGCAGCAGTCTAGACAGACCAATACGCTAGCTCGAGAGTATCTGGGTCTCGGGCTTCTAGATCACAAATTGAACGAATAGTTGCAACTGCAGCTCGCCATCGAGGCATAGTATCAAGAGGGTGTTTGGGATTGCACCCTATTGGGAACCAGGCATCACCCCGTTTGGCAGCACGTCTCATTGCAGGTTTACTCTCTCCGCCTATCCAAATAGGAGGATGAGGTGTTTGTATTGGCTTTGGTGAAAAATATATGTTTGAGAATTTTCTATAATTTCCATGAAATTGTGGTTCATCATTGGTCCAAAGTTCTTTGTAGATATCAATATATTCGTCTGTTACTTTTCCACGTTCCTCGAAGGGGGGAGCTTCTACAGCGTCAAATTCCTCTGGCATCCATCCAGCACCGCATCCAAGAATTGTACGTCCACCTGAAAGATGATCAATTGTGGATATAAGTTTTGCTGTTAGCATAGGCTCACGGTATGGAACAACCATTACAGACGTTAAAATTCGGGCTTTTTTTGTTTGTGCAGCGACAGCCGCCATCATTGCGAGAGGCTCAAGGCACATTCCGCCTGCTAGAGTTGAGAAGTTGAGCTTTCCATCAGCCGAATATGGGTAATTATCTCCAATAGACCGAGGTATTATTATATGGTCAGGTATAGCTAGCAAGGAATAGCCACAGTCCTCCCCTTTGCGTGCTATGGCCACGATGGATTCGTTATTTGCAAGTGCTCCACCGTTTGGGATATTAAATCCAAACTCCATTTTTCATTCCTTTTCTAATACTATTTAGAATTAAAGACAAAGATAAATAATTACTATTAGCAGTATATAAATATTATGTAGATTTTTATGGAAACTTAATACGTTTAATGCAATTTTTATAATACAAGAATTCTAGCCTTTTTATATAAATTTTAGAAAGTTTTTCTAAAATACTTGACCAGCATCATTAGGGCTGGTGCTGTTGATAGTTTAGACATTTAATATAATAATTTTAATATAATTAAGAATTATAAGCACTTTAGGGAAAATAGTTTGAATAATAGAAATTTTGAAGACTTTTTTCAACTCGAGTCAATAAGTGGCAGATCTTTGAAAAGACTCTGTTTATCTGCCGCTGAGAAGCGGGATATGTACTGGGGAAAGTCTATAACCTATTCTAGGAAGGTGTTTGTCCCACTAACTAATTACTGTCGCGATGAGTGCGGTTACTGCACTTTTGTAAAGAGACCTGGTGAACCTGGAGCAAAAATAATGTCTCCAGAGGAGGTGATGGATGTTGTAGTTCGTGGGGCTGAACTGGATGCCAAAGAAGTTTTATTTAGTTTGGGTGAAAAACCAGAGTTACGTTATCAGGTAGTTCAAGATCAGCTTAGATACTTAGGTTTTAGCCGTTTGATTGACTATTTATATACCATGTGTGCCCGAGTATTGGAAGAAACGAACCTTTTACCACATATTAATGCGGGCACGATGAATAATGAAGAGATAGAACTTTTTAAACCAGTTAGTGCAAGTATGGGTATGATGCTTGAAAATACATCCCGTCGCTTATTGAAAAAAGGCGAGGCTCATTATAAATGTCCTGATAAGACACCAATACAAAGACTTAGAACTCTAGAGCGTGCTGGGAGAAAGAACGTACCATTTACTACTGGCCTGTTAATTGGTATTGGAGAAACTTGGAAGGAGCGCTTAGAGACTTTAGTGGATATTATCGAAATTCATAGACGTTATGGACATATTCAAGAAGTGATCATCCAGAATTTTAGAGCAAAGCAGGGCACTTTAATGGAGAATTCTCCAGAACCATCCCATGATGATATGTGCCGAACATTAGCTGTAGCACGTTTAATGTTGCCAGCAGAGATTAGTTTACAGGCACCGCCTAACTTATCAGATAATTATCTTGATTACATTGATTGTGGTATTAATGATTGGGGGGGAATTTCCCCATTGACCGCAGATTATATTAATCCAGAGTGTGCATGGCCAAAAATTGATTTGTTAAAAGTGGGGGTGGGGCAGAAAGGTTATAAATTAAATGAAAGACTTACTATTTATAATCGTTTTATAGAGAACTCTGAACGTTATCTTGAACCTAAAACAGCAGAACGTGTAAATTTCCTTGAAGCAAACTACAGTCATTAATCTAGGAGCATATATTGACTATTATTTCTCAATTAAATCATCTTGATAAATCTAATCAAAGCTGGCCTAGGGAGGAAATAAACTTCTCTAAGGCCTTAGAAAATGCCAGTACACCAATAAGAACATTACTTGAAAAACCTCTCACAGATGTTGAATTATCTGAGGAGGATGGTGTAGCTCTTTTTGGTGCAGATGGAAAAGATCTGATTGCTCTACTTTCTGTTGCTGACAAGGTCCGTGAGGATGAGGTGGGTGATAATGTTACTTTTGTAGTGAATAGAAATATAAATTTTACAAATGTTTGTTACATGGGCTGCAAATTTTGTAACTTTGCTAAACGAGCTGAAGCTCCTGATGCTGAAAGTTTGTCCCTTGAGCAAATTACTAATAGAACCCAAGAAGCCTGGCGTAGAGGGGCGACTGAGGTTTGTATCCAGGGCGGCTTACATCCTAAGATCTCAGGAGGATATTACAGAGAAATATTAAATGCGATTAAGAAAGAAATTCCACAAATACATGTTCATGCTTTTTCTCCTTTTGAAATTTGGTATGGAGCAAAAAAAACAGGTATGAGATATAATGAATTTATCTCTGATTTAAAGAATAATGGGCTAGGCTCAATGCCTGGAACAGCTGCTGAGATTTTAGATACTGAAGTACGAAAGATACTAACTCAGGATAAATTGAGCACCCAAAAATGGATCGAGATTATAACAGAGGCACATAATGTAGGGGTACCTTCTACAGCGACTATAATGTATGGTCATATAGATGGACCCAAACAATGGTCAGCTCATATAGATTTAATTAGAAATATTCAAAAATCTACGGGTGGCTTTACAGAATTTGTGCCCTTAGGATTCATTCATAAGGATTCTCGTCTTTATAGAGATGTTCCAGGGGTTCGCCCGGGCCCTACCCTCTACGAAAATCTTAAAATGCACGCGATTTCTCGATTAATGCTTAAGGGTTGGATTAAAAATATTCAAGTTTCTTGGGTAAAGCTAGGCCCTGAATTAGCTCAGGTAATTCTTAATTGTGGAGCAAATGACTTTGGGGGAACTCTAATGAATGAGTCTATATCTCGCTCCGCCGGTGCTGAATGGGGGCAGGAGGTGATGCCAAGGGAGATGACTGGTATAATTCGTAGTGCTGGACGAATTCCTGCCCAGCGTTCTACACTTTACAAAACTATTGCGGTTTATAAAGATCATGATCCGGTAGAGGACAAGCCCTTAGTTACGAGAAAAGGCCCCAGTAAGGCATATCAACTGGCTAGCCGTTCTTGGATAACTTAATGAAAATAAAATGGTTAAATCATATTTAATTATCGCCGGAGGAGTTGGCGGGGCAAAGATCGCTGAGGGTTTTGCCAGTTATTGTAACCCAAAAGATCTTTCAATAATTGGAAATGTTGGAGATGATTGGGAATTCCACGGATTATGGGTTTCCCCTGATATTGATACTTTAACCTATACATTATCTGGCTTGATAGACCGTGAAAGGGGGTGGGGTGTTTCGAATGAAACTTTTCGAGCATTAGGTGTTCTTGAAAAATTTGGACGTGAAACGTGGATGCAGCTAGGAGATCAAGACTTAGGTCTTCATATTTATAGAACTGAACGTCGTAGAAAAGGGGATAGGCCAAGTATTATTGCAAAAGATATTGCGAGAGCTTTGGGAGTTAATGTTGATATTATACTGCCAACAGATCAACCTCTTAATACTATGGTTAAAACTTCCCTTGGTTGGCTACCCTTTCAAGAGTATTTTGTTAAAGAACGCTGTAAACCAACTGTTGAAGAAATATCATTTGAGGGTGCCGACTCTGCAACTATTACTCCTGAGGCTATGGAAGCTATTAGAAGTGCAGATGTGATATGTATAGCCCCGTCTAATCCTATTGTAAGTATTGGCCCTATTTTTGCTATACCAGAAATCCTCAATGCAATTAAGGAGAGAAAAGGACTTTGTATTGCGGTATCTCCACTTATTGGAGGTAAGGCAATAAAAGGGCCAGCAGTAGAAATATTGCAAGCTTTAGGTCATATGCCAGACTCAAGGGGTATTGCTAAATTATATCATGGATTAATTGATGTAATAGTAATTGATGAAAAAGATAAATATTTAACTTCATATATTGAAGATAGTTATTGTGATGTATGGGTTGAGAACACTCTTATGCTAAACCTAGAAGATAAAATAAATTTGACAAAAAAAATTATCCAGAGAGCTGAAAATTATAATTTAGTACGACCCAAATGACTCACGAACTTAACATCATCCTTCCTGTAAGAACGGCAAAAAATGCAAAAAACAGGCTGTCAACACTTCTAAGCAGTCAGCAAAGAAGGGAGCTCTCAACACTTCTTTTTAATCAATCTCTAGATTTCTACCGCTCCCAATGGCCAAAAATTCAATTAACAATCATCACTGACTCATATCAATTCAAAAAAAAGGGAGAAGAAGCAGGAGCATGTGTATTAACTGATCCTGGGAGTGGTCTAAATAATGCTGTTGAATTTGCTACCAGATATAGCTTGCAAAAAGGATTTAGCAGGCAGCTTATAGTACATTCTGATATAGCGATTTTAGATAGGGAGGAAATAGCACAATTAGTCGACTGTAAATTAAGTTGTCCAGGAATCCTAGGTGTTCCCGCTACAGCTGATGGTGGAACAAATGCTTTGTTGGAACAACCTCCTGGTATTATTGAACATTATTATGGAAGGGATAGTTTTGAAAAGCATAAACAGGCTGCATTACGATCTGGTGTTGAATTAGATGTTCTAGAACTTTCAGGGTTGGGTTTGGATTTAGATACAGAGGAAGATATATATAATTATCTTAAAAAGGACCCTAACGGAATGATTGCAAAAAAACTAAATTTTTGGGGGGTAATAAGCCTTGCCAGCTAATTTATACGCAATTCCTGGCATCCCTGACATTAAACCTGGAGATGATCTCGTGGACCTTCTTCTTTCTGGTTTAACCAGAGATAATAAAAAACTAGAAGCAGGAGATATACTTGTCATTGCTCACAAAATAGTATCCAAGGCGGAGAATCGGTTTGTTTCGTACTCAGATGTACAGCCATCTAGAGAAGCAATAAAGTTATCTAAAAAAGTACGTAAAGATCCTCGTAAAGTTGAAATTATTTTGCAAGAAAGTAAACGAGTCATTCGAGCTGTTGAGCGTCAAGACCTAGAGGAAGGCATTTTAATCACTGAGCATAAACTGGGATATATTAGTGCCAATGCTTGCATAGATGAATCTAATATAGATGAGAAAAATACTGCATTACTATTGCCATATGACCCCGATAAATCAGCTCGAAAGATAAGAGATCAACTTGAGAATAGAACCGGTTTACGATCTATTGGTATTATTATTTCTGATACATTTGGTCGAGCCTGGCGTATTGGTCAAGTAAATGTAGCGATAGGGCTTGCTGGAGTGCCAGCCACTCACCATCTCTATGGTGTATATGATGCGTTTGGAAATCGTTTACGAGTTACTCAACCAGCATTCGCAGATGAAATTGCTGCTGCATCTGGCCTGTTGATGAAGAAAGGAGGTAAATGTCCAATAATAGTGTTCAAAGGCTTAGATTGGGACCCTATTGATAATTCTGCAGCAGATTTAATTCGACCTGAAGAGGAGGATCTATTTAGATGACTATAGCTATATTAGGTGGAACAGGACCACAAGGAAGAGGATTAGCACTTCGGTTTGCAATGGCAGGTGTTGATGTTTTTATTGGCTCACGGGATGCATCACGTGCTGCTGAAATTTCTTCAGAAATCACAACTCACCTTCCAACAGGGGCTGCAACAATCATTGGAGGTAGTAATCAACATGCAGTAGAGCAGGCAGATGAAATGGTAATCCTTTCTGTTCCATGGGAGGCACATCACCCCACACTTGAAAGCTTGAGAAGTAATCTACGGGGCAAAATTGTATTAGATATTGTTGTGCCTTTGGCTGAGAATAATCCTAAAAAAGTTGTTATGCCTTCTGAAGGTTCAGCAACTGAATCAGCTCAAGCCTTTTTAGGGGATGATATACCTGTTGTTGGAGCTCTTCATAATGTTTCTGCAAAGGTATTACAAGAAATTAAAAAACCAATAAATTGTGATATTCTTATATGTGGGAACAATTTAGACGCTAAAAATAAAGCCACTGAGTTAATTGAAAAGTTAGGTGTAAAAGTATACAATTGTGGACTTGCAGAGAGTGCACGAGCTATTGAAGCCCTAACCCCTATTTTAATAAGACTGAATATCTCAAAGAGCACATCATTTAAGCATGCTGGGATAAAAATATGGGGGGAATAAGAAAAAATTTCCCTCTTATAAGCATCAGAATTTAATATACGTTAATTAAATTTTCTTTGGTTAGTTCGTCTGTTATTTGATCGAGTGCAAGTGTAAACCTACCAAACATATCATCAATTTCATTTTCCGTGATAATTAATGGTGGGGAGAAAGCACAAGTATCGCCGCAGGGTACCTGCCTTATGATAAGCTTATGCGTTTCCTCAGCACAATCTTTTACTCGTTTTGCAACGGATCCCATTGGTTCAAAAAAACGTTTATTTTTTTTGTCAGCAATAAGCTCAACGGCAGCTAGTAAACCTTTCGATCTAACTTGTCCAACAAGTGGGTGTTCCTTAAGCTTAGCTATATGATCATTGAAATGAATTGAGACGTTTTGAATGTGTGTGAGCATATTCCTTCGTTCAAAAAGTTCTATTACCTTGAGTGCAACTGCACAACTAACAGGATGTCCTCCATATGTAGTACCGTGCCCAAAAAACCCTATTTGATCACAACCTTTTTCCATGCCTTGATACATTTGATCATTAATAATTAATGCTGAAAGTGGCTGGTATGCCGAAGTAAGAGACTTTGCTAAGGTCATTGTCGAGGGTTGTATACCCATGGTTTCACAGCCCCACATTTTGCCGGTCCTACCAAAACCGCATATCACTTCATCTGCAAAAAACATAATATCATGTTTATGAAGAATTTCCTGAATTTTTGGGTAGTAATTCTCTGGCGGAATAATAACACCACCAGCACCAGTAATTGGTTCTGCAATGAACCCAGCAATTGTCTCGGGGCCTTCAGCCATGATTACGTTAGCCAATTCTTCAGTTAACCTGTTTGTAAACTCTTCAATACTCTCTCCTGGGTATGCATTATGAAACCAATTTGGTTCTGTAATGTGAACAATATTATTTATTGGAAGATCAAAGGCCTTATGCATGACTGGGATGCCACTGAGACTAGCTGCCCCAATTGTAGCCCCATGGAATCCATTAATTCGTGATATAATTTTTTTCTTTTCTGGCCTACCGATAGAATTATTATAGTAACGAGTGAATTTGATTAAAAAATCATTTGCTTCAGATCCAGACAAAGCAAAATGTACTTTGGCATCATCAATAGGCACAATTTGTGATAACTTTTCAGCTAGATCTATAGCTGGATTAACTGATTTGTAGGCTAAAGTATGATAATATGGGAGTTTATAAAGTTGTTCAACTGCTGCTTCAATTATTTCTTCTTCGCCAAAACCAAATGCCGTACACCACATTCCTGCGGCACCTTCAAGATAAATAGTCCCATTCTCATCATATACATATATGCCCTCCCCACCAGAAATTACTGAAGACCCAAGTTTACGATTAGTTGCAAGGTCGCAATATCCGTGTAACATGTAGCGAGCATCTCTTCCAGCAGCTGAGTTTTCTTGTGGCATATTTACCTCCATTTATATAATTTTAATATATTTCAAAAACTTTCCTGATTATCTGATTTATTCTAATGGAGTAATAAAAAAGTTTTTCTTAACTTTACATCCAAGTAAGATTTTTTGCATTGATATTGTTGAATAATTATTATGGAAAAATTGTAATGTCTTATAAAATTTCAGTCGATACTGGGGGAACGTTCACAGATGTTATAGTTAGTGATGAAAGTGGCAACGAAAACATTGGGAAGGCTTTAACAACTACTAATAGAATATTTGATGGCATGCGTAATGCTCTCAAATCTGCTGCTTTTGACAGAGATATAAGCTTAGAAGAGTTGTTGTCAGCAGGAAAACTTTTGATCTATGGAACCACAAGAGCTACGAATGCGATAATCACCGAATCTGTTGCAAAAACTGCATTTATTACAACAAAAGGATTCCCAGATACTTTAGTTGTAAAAGAGGGTGGTAAATACAATCCTCATGATTTTTCATCAGATTTCCCTACACCATACATAGCTCGCCACAATACTTTTGAGCTTGAAGAAAGAATAGATTCTTTAGGAAATCAAGTTATCCCATTTAACTATAATCAAGCATTAGATTTGTGTAAGGAGATTAATCGTAGAGGATTCAAGGCTGTTGCGGTATGTTTTTTATGGTCTATTGCAAACTCTGATCATGAAAAAGAGATGGCAAGAATATTATCAGATAATTTGCCAGATTTACCTTATACTTTATCACATGAGTTAATACCTGTCGTTCGTGAATATCGTCGTGCCTCAGCTACAGCCATAGATGCTTCTCTAAAGCCTTTAATGCAAAGTCATCTTTATGATCTTGAAAAAGATCTAAGATGCTCTGGATATAGCGGGGATATCCTTGTTTCTACCATTGCAGGTGGGTGCAGTGACATAAAGTCATTAATAGATAAACCCATTTATACTGTTAATTCGGGTCCAGCAATGGCTCCTATAGCTGGGTTGGAATTTTCTAAGCTTGAAGGATGTGGTGAGGATATAATCGTATGTGATACAGGTGGTACAACTTTTGATGTAGGTCTTGTTCGTGACGGAAATCTAGCGTTTACAAGGGATACCTGGTTAGGTCAACCATACATTGGTCACTTACTTGGTATCTCTTCAGTTGATGTACGATCAGTAGGTGCTGGTGGAGGTTCAATAGCTTGGGTTGATGAAGGTGGGTTAATGCGTATAGGCCCAAATTCTGCAGGTGCACAACCTGGACCTGCGTGTTATGGCCAAGGGGGGACAGATGCAACCGTGTCAGATGCTGCTGCTATTCTTGGATATCTCAATCCTGATTTTTTCTTAGGTGGCCAGATGACTCTTGATGTAAAAGCCGCGGAGAAGTCAATAGAATTAATTGCAAATAAAATTAATTTAAGTAGCCATTTAACTGCTTGGAAGATTTTAACTCTTTCTAGTGACTTAATGATGAAAGCTATCAGTGATATAACAATTAATGAGGGGTTTGATCCGAGGGAAGGTTCAATAGTTGCTGGGGGAGGTGCTGCTGGAATAAATATAATGAATATAGCCAAGGAGTTAGGCTGTCATCGTGTGATAATCCCAAAATTAGCTTCTGCGTTATCAGCTTCCGGAATGCAGTTTGCTGATATTGTTGCTGAAGAGACACTAAGTCTGGTCACAACATCTGAGTCCTTTGATTTCGAAGGTGTTAATAATGTTCTTTGTAAATTGCAGAACAAATTAGAAGCTTTTAAAGCTTCAATGACACTCTATTCAGATGTCCCTTATGAAATCGATTATATTGCAGAAGCACGATACATTGGACAGGTATGGGAATTGGATACTCCTCTACCTAACAAGAGGTTTTTACAACAATCAGATCTTAAAAGTTTTGTAGACAAATTTCATCATGTCCATCAGAGAGTTTTTGAAGTGCGTGATGAAGGAAGCCCAGTTGAAATAATGAGTTGGAAAGCTCGATTGTCTATTAAATTAGACATAGTAAAAAGTTATAATTCAGATGTAACAAAAGCAGAGTTACCGTCTTTCTCACAAAAACGAAATTGTTGGTTTGGAGGCCTAGAGCCAATAAGTACACCTATATATAAGGGGTCAGATATCCCAGTTGGAAGTGTAATTAAGGGGCCTGCAGTTATAGAGGAGCCAAGTACGACAATAGTTGTTTATCCAAATATGGTCACAAAAATAAGTATTTCTGGAAACTACATTATTGATATTTTGGAAAAATAATGATTTTTGAAAAAATTTCAAACTCTATTGAAGAGTCTAAAATTGATCCATTTATGACCGCTATACTTGCTAATCGTATGGATGGTATTATTCGTGAGATGACAAACACTCTGCTTAGAGCTGCACGTTCAGCAGTAATTAGTTCTGCTCGAGATTTTTCTTGTGCAATATGTACAGCTGATAATCAGCTGTTGGCATCTGCAGAAGGACTTCCTATTCATATTTTTGGATCACATTTGCAAACAAAAACAATGTGTGAATTACATGATGGTGATATCAATGAAGGAGATTGTTTTTTGCATAATGACCCCTATTCAGGAAATACTCATGCTGCGGATCACACATTTCTAGTTCCAGTTTTTTTTGAAGGGGAACATTTTTTTACAGCTGTTGCTAAAGCACATCAGGCTGATATTGGGAATGCGGCACCTACTACTTATATGGCTGCAGCAAAAGACCAATATGAAGAAGGTGCATTGATTTTTCCTGCTGTACGAATCCAGCGAAATTACAAAATGATTGATGATGTTGTGCGTATGTGTAGATCTCGTGTAAGAGTCCCAAGTCAATGGTATGGTGATTTTCTTGCAGGAATAGGTTCTGCAAGGATAGGAGAGAGAAGACTAAAAGAGCTTTGTAAAAAATATGGCAAAGAAACTATTAAACAGTTTATTGATCATTGGTTGGATTATTCAGAAGAGAGAATGTGCCATGCAATACAAAAATTGCCGAAATCAGAACTGTTTAATTCAGGTGCACATGATCCATTTGGAGAACTGTTACCTGATGGAATCCCCCTTAAGGTAACACTCAAAATTGATCCAGAAAAAGCTTTAATTGACCTCGATTTGTTGGATCACCCACCAAATGTTGATTGTGGGTTTAACCAAAGTGAGGCTTGTGCTTCAGCTTCTGTAATAGCGGGAGTTTTCAATTCTATAGACCCAACAGTTCCTCGAAATTCTGGGTCATTTAGAAGAATCATATTACATTTAAAAGATGGTGCGGTAGTAGGTAAACCAAAGTTCCCACACAGTTGCTCTATTGCTACAACTAATATTGCTGACCGACTAATAAATATTACCCAAGCAGCATTTGCTCAATTAGGCGACGGGTGGGGTTTGGCTGAAGGGGGAGTTGGTTTAGGGGCTGGATTTGCTGTTGTGTCAGGAAACGATCATAGAGTTGATGGTAAACCTTATGTTAATCAATTGCATATAGCTTCTAATGGGGGGCCCGCAGGTCCAACATCAGATGGTTGGATTACTTATGCAATCCCAGTAGTTGGGGGTCTAATGTATAGAGATTCTGTAGAGATTGATGAGCTTAAGCACCCCATGCAGTTTCACTATTTACGTCTTGTGACTGGCAGCGGAGGTGCGGGTAAATACCGAGGGGCACCAGGTCAAGAAGTAGCTTATGGACCAATAAAAGAAGATATGAACGCAATATGGCCATGTGATGGGACACATTTTGCACCTCAAGGGGTTCGAGGAGGTAACCATGGAAAGAAATGTTCACATTTTATTGTAAGATCTGATGGACAAGAGGAAGAACTTCCAAATATGGTTGTTGTGAGGATAAGTAAAGGGGAGTTTATTAGGGGCAATCAGAGTGGAGGAGGAGGCTATGGAGATCCTTTTGAGAGGGACCCAAATAGAGTGCTTAAAGATGTGATAGAGTCTTATGAGACTATAGAGAGAGCAAATAAAATCTACGGTGTTTATTTTCATGGTTCATTAGCAGATAATACATTAACTGTAGATAAAGAGGCTACAAAAGAATTCCGAAAAAAATAATTAAATTGGCTTTGTATAATATCATAACAGGAAACAAGATATGGATGATCGTAAAAGTCCTATATTTCCAGAAATTAGATTGCCGATGGCGGAGAAGGAACCTTTGCCTGGAGTGCTTCGTGTCAGATTGAAACACCCTGATGCACCGGCTATAAGGGAAATCCGTACTGCTGTACGTAATTTACTCAATCGTTCTAAAAGATTTTCGGATTTAGATCCTGGCTCCCGAATTGCAATAACATGCGGGAGTAGGGGGATTAAGGCTAAGCCAGAGGTTGTACGCACTTCAGTTGAATGGATGCATGAGCGTGGATTTAAACCTTTTATAGTTCCCGCAATGGGAAGTCATGGTGGTGGAAGTGCTGAAGCCCAAACTACTTTGCTTAAAGAATTAGGATATACAGAGGAAACAATGGGATGTCCCATAAAAGCAACTATGGAGGTCGTTCAAAAAGGTGTTACCAGCCAGGGCGTACCTGTGTATTTTGATCGTTTTGCAGCTGATGCAGATGCAGTTTTAGTTGTTAACAGAGTTAAACAGCATACCTCTTTTCCTAGAGATATCGAGAGTGGTATTGTCAAAATGGTATCTATAGGTTTAGGAAAAGCTGAGGGTGCACGTTTAGTCCATCGTCTTGGTCCCAAAGGGTATGCAGAAGTTTTGCCAGAGTGGGCACGTATAGCAATTGATAACTCACCTATAGCATATGGAATTGGTATTGTTGAGAACTCAAGGCATGATGCTGTCATCATAGAGGGTGCAGAGCCTGAAGATTTTCACGATGTGGATAGTCGGCTACTAATTAATGCAAAAGAATTACTACCAAAGCTACCTTTTTCGCAAATTGATGTCCTTGTAGTTGAAACATTAGGAAAGAATATCTCAGGTAGTGGCATGGATCCTGCAGTTTCTGGCAGAGCTGAGATACGCGGGCAAGATAATCCTAAGAAACCTTTTGTGCATAAGTTAGTTATATTAGGAGTTACGCCAGAAAGCCATGGAAATGGACTTGGTGTAGGTGCCGCAGACTTTACTACTAAGGCTGTAGTTGATGGTCTAGATCTGTATGCTATGTATTTAAATGCAACGACAGCAACCTCAGTTGAGAAAGTTCGTTTGCCTCCAGCACTTGCTGATGAATCACAAGCAATACGTGCCGCAGTTGCATCTTCTTGGAGATTAGATGGTGAGAATGCTCGTCTTTGTATAATTCGTTCTACGCTTTATCTTGATGAAATACTGATTTCTCCATCATTGGCAGCAGAATTAGGCACGAATGATGAGCTTATATCAGATATTATGGAAATAGAGTTTGATTCTTCTGGTAAATTATTAACAAGGGTATAGATAAACGTTAATTACAAATAGTGATTATGGCACCGTTATAAATAATTACGTTTTTCAAGGGTGATTTAATGAATTTAAAAATATTTATTACATTTCATGTAAAATAATGAAAACTGATCCACTAATTTATATTAATAGTCAATTTATACCTCTTAGTGAGGCGACTATATCTGTATTAGATCAGGGGTTCCTTTTGGGAGATGCTGTTTTTGATGTGGTATCAGCATGGAAAGGAAATATTTTTAAACTGGAAGATCATTTGAGCCGTTTTGAAGATTCAATTCGGGCAACAAGGCTTACTCCATCGCTAGATAGAAATGGATGGCGTGAAGCTATAATTGAAACTGTTAGAAGGAATAACCTTAAGGATGCTAGTATAAGGTTTATTGCAACACGTGGTGTTTCTCAACAGGTTATTGCAGATCCTAGAGAGAATAAACCTACAGAAATAGTTTGGGCAGCTCCTTATATATTCTTAGCTGATGACAATGGTAGGAAAAATGGAATCCGTCTTATGATTAGTCACTTGAGAGGGTTCCCAGCAGATACTCTTGATCCACGTTATAAGTGTGTTAATCGATTACATTTCCAATTGGCTAAAATTGATGCTCTTGAAGCTGGTTATGATGATGTTATCTGGCTAGACCAGAATGGTTATGTTTCTGAAGGGCCAGCTTCTAATATTTTTGTGGTTAAGCAAGGTAAAATATTCACTCCATCCGAAGGGATATTAAGAGGTATTACACGCCAAACGTTTGTTGATTTAGCATCTCAAGAAGGTATAGAACATAGAGAGTGTCAAGTTTCGACATTTGATCTGCATACAGCTGATGAAATATTTACTACAAGTACTGCAGGTGGAGCCCTCCCAATTCGAGAGGTGGGGGGCTGTAAACTTAAATTTGAGGCTCCTGGGCCTATAACAAAAAGATTAGATGAAATGTATTGGAAGCTTCGTGACTCTGCTGAATTCGGAACTCCTGTGTATTAATAAGCGGAATCCAAAATGGATTATAAAATAAATTGCGAAAAACTCTATCAATCACTTCTTGATAAAAAAAAAGAATTATTAACACTTTCAAAACAAACTGAGTCTGAAAGGGGGGTGGTTAGGCTTGATCAGCCAGCAGTTGGTAGGTTATCTAGAATGGATGCAATGCGAGCTCAGGCAATGGCAATTGAAACCGAGAATCGGCGCCAAATATTTATAGAAAAGATAGATTTAGCTTTAATTAGAATTAAACAGAAGACTTACGGTTTATGTGCTTCCTGTGATGGACACATAGAAAAGAAACGGTTAGAAAATGATCCTGCAGTTACTATTTGTTTTAATTGTGCAACTGATAAACAATAAATTTGTAAAATCAACCGACTCGGGCAAGCATTCCACCATCAATAGGAAGATCATGGCCTGTTATAAAACTAGATTTTTCAGAACAGAGCCATACAACCGCTTCAGCAACTTCGTTTGCCTCTCCTATTCTCCCCATAGGAACTGCTGATGCTACGATATCAATTTTATCCTTCCAGTCAGTAATAAGTAATGGTGTATTTATAGGGCCCGGTGCTACGGAATTTATACGAATTCCTCTAGATGCGTATTCAAGTGCAGTAGCCTTAGTTAATCCTGATACAGCATGTTTTGCGGCTACATAAGCTGACCTTCCAGGATAGGCTCTCAGTCCCCATGTCGAAGATGCATTTACTATAGACCCTGATCCAGATTCAAGAATAGCAGGTATTTCATGCTTCATTGATAGGTATACACCCCGAAAGTCAATATCCATTGTTATGTCTAAGGATTGTGTTTCTTGTTTATGGATTTCAGCAATAGGTGCCACTATGCCTGCACTATTGAAAGCTAATTGCAATTTTCCGAATTTTCCCAATGTAGATTGTATTAGGTCAATAATTTCTTTCTCATCTGTGACGTTGGTTGTGATAAATGATGCTTTTGCGCCTTCTTGGGTCAGGTAATCGGCAGTTTGTTTTAATTTTTCTTCATTAGTATCTGCCAGCATAACTTTTGCCCCTTCATTGGCCATTGCGATGGCTGTTGCTCTTCCGATTCCTGATGCAGCACCTGTAATAAGCCCTACCTTATCTAATAAAATCATTTTACTCTCCGTATGTTCTAAACAATATTCTTTTAATCATGTAACCTACTCTTTACGTTTCATGCATAATCAAACTATGCTATTGCGAAATTATCAAATTGATCAATAAAATTTATGAGGATAGTAATGGCCTTACCAGTCTTAGATCTTGGCAATGACCCTAGACTACGTGGGTGTGTGCATGGGGAAGAGCTAAAGGATGATATATCACATAATATAGATGTTTATTTAACACGATTTAAAAAACTTGGCTTTTCAATAGATAAGATCTTGGCTGAGTCAAAAAAATGGGTTCCCAAATTAAGATCTTTTGATTCTGAGTTCTTTGATGAATTGGAAGGTGTGGCTATTGGGTCGGGATGTGACTTTACAGAAATTGTTATGCTTAATGTTCGTTATGAATTAATTATTTCGATGTTTAAACAGGCTGAAAAACATCAACAATCGGGTGCCGTGGATGGGTGTACTTCATTTGCCATTCTTCCTGAAAAAACAATATCTGGAGATACCCTGCTCGGACAGACCTGGGACTGGATACCGGGAGTGAAAACAATGATTTCCCGAGTGAAGCGGGAGGAAAAAACAAATTTTATTTGCCATGGTGAAATTGGAACAATTGGTGGGATGCAGGGGCTTAATGATGCTGGAATTGGTGTGGTAATTAATGCAATGATGTGCACAGATGACGGAGAGAATTTATATGAGAAACCATTTAGAATAAGGGTTCGAGAAATTCTAAATTCAAAAAATATGCATGAGGCAATACTTGCTGTTTGTGGCACAAAAAGAACTGTATCAATGAATTTTATTATTGGTCATGTCGATGGGGAAGCTATTGATCTTGAGGTGGCACCAAATAAAGAAGGTTATGTTTATCCTACAGAAGGTATATTGACACATTCTAATCATTTTTGTGGATTAGATGTAGACTCAGAGGTGGTCCGTATATGGCCTAACACTATGTATCGTCATGAGAGGCTAAGAAGATTATTTCAACAAAGTCAGCAATTGGATGAACAAACTGCACGATATGCACTAAGTGATCATTTTGGATTTCCTCATTCTATTTGTGCTCATTTGGACACAGATGAACATGAGACAATGCAATTAGAAACCTGTAACGCCATTATTCTTTCACTTAAACATTCGAGGTTAAGTGTTACAGATGGCCAACCTTGTTCAAATAATTTTCAGGAAGTTTCGTTTAATGCATAATTTTCTTTAAAGCCTAATCTTGTGAATTAATAGTTAATTATTGAGGGTAAAGTAAAGATGACATTTCCAAATAAAGACATTCAGGTATGCTTCAATCCTCACTTTGATGCAGTTTCGCTATGGATTGGTTCTTTCGGTGGAGAGAACTCACCTTGCGATATTTCACGGGGAGTATTTGCGGCAAAACGTGGTGTCCCAAGGCTATTAAATCTTTTTAAACGTTACGGTATACAAACAACATGGGGAGTAACGGGGCATTCTGTTGAAAGCTTTCCAAACATTTTCGAAAAAATTGTTGATGATGGTCATGAAATTGGCATTCACGGTTATTCTCATGAGAACCCTCTAGCAATGACAAGTAATCAAGAAGCAGATGTATTAGATAAAACTATTGATGTTATATCAAAATTTACTGGAAAACGACCAGTTGGGCACATGGCTCCATGGTGGGAACTGAGCCCTAATACCATAGCTTTGTTACGTGAGCGTGGTATTAAATATGACAGCAGTCTAATGGAAGATGATTACCACCCATATTGGTTGAGAGATGGAGATAGTTGGACAAAGATTGATTATAGTCAGGATGCGAAGACTTGGATGAAACCCTGGATACCAGGAAAGGAAGTTGAGCTTATTGAACTTCCAGCAAGCTGGTGGCTAGATGATGCCCCTCCTACTATGTTCGTAAAATCATTCCCAAATAGTCATGGGTGGGTGACAGGCCGAAGTTTAGGTGAAATTTGGCAAGATCAATTTGATTGGGTCTATAGAAATCATAGTTATGCGATTTTTTTATGCACTATACATCCAGATAGTGCCGGCAAACCCCATGTTCTTATGATGTTAGAGAGGATAATTGACCATATGATGGCTCATACTGGTGTTCGAATGGTCACTATGGAGGAAATGGCAGATGATTTTTCTAAACGTTGTCCGATAGGTTCGGGTAAAGACCCTATAGACCTATGATATTAATTAATACTCATCATGATCAATTGACTCGATCTGTTTTAAAAATTTTCTGTCCAATGGATCAATTTTGCTAACAGAAATTCCTTCTATAACAGACCATAAATGTGAGAGATTATCTGCTAATTCTGTTTTCCCAGTTGGACCCCTAACTAAATACTTACTATTCGCCCAATCTGATATGTTAAATCCAATTATGGATATTACGCGGTTTATTTGTTTTATTTGTTTTAGGCGTTCTAGCCTTTGAGGCTGACTATTTGAATAAGTTATGTATTGTTCAGAGTCAGTGCCAAATTCTGACCAATGATAAGATCCCCCAAGTATTGCACAAAATCCGCACATTATGACCTGACTTTCACTTTAGCATTTGAAATTGAGTAAAGATTAATTGTTAATATAGTTAATACATTAAACTTAACTTAATTCTGAGTTTTCATTTACAGAAGATCAGCTAATTATCTGTTCATCATAACTTTTTTTAATCTTACTTGATATGCGTTTGCAATTAACTAGTATTAATAACTGTTTTAATAGTAACGATCAGTTTGAGAGAGAAAAAATGGACACAAATGGATCTGAGTGTATAACAATAATCGCAAAAGAATTTACTCCAGCTGCAATGGAATACCATCGTCAAAGAATGGCAGAAAAGGGTTTTACAATTGATACACCGATAGTAAAGCATCTTTTTTTTGAAACTGACGGTTTAGGTAAACCTAAAGCATTATTCGAAGGTGAAGTCAGATATTCTGCTACTTTTGTTAAAAACAAAGTGAAATAAAAAATCCCTTTATTCATATATCAGTATTGAAATCGAAATAGTTTACCTTTAGGTGTTAACCAGTTGCACTAAGAGTTCTTAACTTTTATTCGGTATTTATGAAGTATAGGCTCGGTATATCCATTTAGCTGTTTTCTGCCTTCAAATATTAGATCGTATGCAGCTTGAAGTGCCAAATTATTTTCTAGATCAGCCTTCATTGGGACATATAAGGGGTCAGAAGAGTTTTGTTTATCAACAATTTCTGCCATATGCCTAAGAGTTTCTATAACTTGGTTTTTCGTGCAGATTCCATGATCCAACCAATTTGCAATATGTTGGCTAGATATGCGGAGTGTAGCACGATCCTCCATAAGGCTTATATTATTAATATCAGGAACTTTTGAACAACCAATTCCTTGGTAAATCCAACGAACTACATATCCAAGAATGCTTTGAATATTATTATTTAGTTCTTCCTGTATTTCTTTTTCGGACCATTTTTGTTCAGTTGCAATTGGTATGTCCAATAAATCTTCTAATGAAGAGGATTCTCTGAGTTTGATTTGGTTCTGACGCTCGGTAACATCAACTAGGTGGTAATGGATTGCGTGTATAGTTGCAGCAGTTGGTGATGGAACCCACGCGGTACTTGCACCAGCCTCAGGATGTGAAATTTTATTCTTTAACATATCCCTCATCATATCGGGCATTGCCCACATACCTTTTCCTATTTGTGCTCTTCCTTGTAGGCCACAATCTAAGCCAATATTAACATTACGATTCTCATATGATGATATCCAAGCAGTATTTTTCATTTCGTTTTTGCGGACCATTGGTCCTAGATTGCTAGAGGTATGTATTTCATCCCCAGTCCTGTCTAAAAATCCTGTATTAATAAATACAATTCTCTCAGATGCTTCTCGTATGCATTCTTTAAGATTTAATGAGGTTCGTCTTTCCTCATCCATTATCCCCATTTTTAATGTATTAGTAGATAGGCCTAATATTTTTTCAACACCTAAAAATAGTTTATTCGAGAAAGCTACTTCTTCTGGTCCATGCATCTTCGGTTTTACAATATAAATTGATCCCTTAATACTATTCTTGAAACATGAGTTTCCCTTTAAGTCATGCATGGCTATAAGAGAGGTAATAACAGTATCGAGAATACCCTCTGGAATTTCCTTATTATTTTCAACCAAAATTGCATCTGTTGTCATTAGGTGACCAACATTACGAATTAACATTGTACTTCTTCCGGGTAGTGTTATTTGAGTCCCTGAGGCTGTAAGAAATGAAAGGTCAGGATTTAAGCTGCGAAATATAGTTTTACCTTCTTTTTCAAATGAGACCCTAAGCTCCCCGTTCATTAAACCAAGCCAATTTCTATAAACTGCTACTTTGTCGTGTACATCTACTGCGGTTATAGAATCTTCACAATCCATAATTGTAGTAACTGCGGACTCAAGCTTAATATCATAAATATTGGCATTATCTTGTTTCCCAACTATATGGTTTGGGTCAAACTCAATAATAATATGTAAATTATTATTTTTTAGAAGAATTGATTTAGGTGAATTTATTGAACCATCAAAACCAACCAATTGTTGTGAATTTTTTAGCCTAGTGGTTTTATTATTTGTTAGAGTAACTAATAATTCTCCTTCTTCGATAGAATAGTTTAGTGATTCACTATGACTTCCTTGGTCAAGTGGGATTGCTTTATCAAGAAAATTACGGCACCAAGAAATAACTTTTTCCCCTCGTTCATGGTTATAAGTCTCTAAAGGATCTATCAATTTATCTTGAATTGCATCAGTGCCATAAAGAGCGTCGTAAAGACTACCCCATCGGGCGTTTGCTGCATTTATTGCATATCGGGGGTTTATAAGTGGAACTACAAGTTGTGGGCCAGCTATACTACAAAATTCTTCATCGACATTTTCTGTGGAGGCATTAAATTTATCACCTTCAGGGATGATGTATCCTATATCTTTTAAGAATTCTGTGTAAGCATGCTGGTCATGATCCTCAGAGCTTTTGTTTGAATGCCATTCATTTATTTTAGTCTGGAAAAAAAACCTTTTATCAAGGATTCTTTTATTTTCTGGCATTAATTCTTTTAAAAGGTATCTGAATTCTAACCAAAATTTTTTTTCATCTATACCAGCTATGGGCAATACTTCAGATCTAATAAAATCATAAAGTAAAGGGGAAATCGTCAGGCCATTTCGTTTTACATATTGTTCATTACCTAGCATAGCCTTAATATCCTTATCCTTATATATGTATTATCCCTACTTGTTCTCTATAGTTTATAAGGGCAACACAAAAATTTAATTATTTTCCGGATAAATAATTAAGATTATTAATTTATAACTATTTCTTCAATAAGATGGATTATTACATTACTCTATAGAATTATAAACCCATGCTACGTGATAACTGAATATTTGTGAGGAAACGATGGATGATATCCCCTTTTTAGGTCTTGTAGAAGTAGGTAAAAATATTCAAAGCGGAAAAGTCAGTTCTGAGGAAGTTACACAAACGATACTTGAACGTATAGACAAGCTTGATGATATTTACTCATCCTATGCTCTGGTTATGAAGGAGAGTGCGTTATCAGAGGCAAAAAAAGCAGATGAGAAAATTAAGGCTGGCAAGATTAGGGGTGCTCTTCACGGAGTACCTATAGCAGTAAAAGACCTTTGTGATACAGAAGGTATAATCACATCTTGCGGAATGCCGATGTTTAATAATCGTGTGCCTTCTAGAGATTCGACAGTGGTTGCAAGATTAAGAGGTGCTGGTGCAGTAATTGTTGGTAAATTACAAATGACTGAAGGTGCATTAGCCATGCATCATCCTGATATAGTTCCACCTGTAAATCCTTGGGTAAAGAATCGTTGGTCTGGTGCATCTTCAAGCGGTTCAGGCGTGTCTGTGGCTGCAGGTCTAACTTACGGATCATTAGGAAGTGATACAGGTGGCTCAATACGTTTTCCATCTCTTTGTAACGGTATAGTTGGTCTTAAAGGAACTTGGGGTCGCGTAAGTCGTTTTGGTGTATTCCCGCTTTCAGATACTCTGGATCACGTGGGGCCAATGGCACGTAAAGTAGAAGATGTAGCAGCAATGATGGGTGTTATTGCCGGAATCGATGAACAAGATTCAACCACCCTTCCAGACAAGGTACCTAATTACCTTGGAGAGGTTAGTAGTGGTGTTTCAGGCGTAAGAGTTGGTATTGATTACAAATATATTAACAACAATACAGATGACAAAATACTAAATGCGGCTAGGGCCTGTATAGAAGCTCTGAAGAGTGGGGGTGCTGAGATTATAGAAATTGAAATGCCGCAAACTAATAATGCTGTTAAGGGCTGGGTGCCATTATGTGTAGCAGAAGCAATTATTGCACATAAGGATACTTTCCCAGTTCGTTCGGATGAGTATTCTGAGACGCTTAAGGGATTCCTCCAAGCTGGAGAAGATGTTACTGGAGCTGAATATGCACAAGCAACTATTCATCGACGGGAACTATCTGGTGCCATAGATTTGTTACATAAACAAGTTGATTTGATAGTAACGCTGACTTTACCTCAGCCAATACCAACTGTAGAAGAATTTAGTAAAATTGGTGAAGATGCAGAAGCAGTAGAAAGGTTAATTGAATATACTAGTATTGCTGACCTAACTGGAAATCCAACTATATCTCTTCCTGCTGGTTTTGATAATAATGGTGCACCAATTGGTATTCAATTAATGGGTCCTGCATTAGGAGAAAGTCTTCTATGCCGTGCGGGCTATGTATTCCAAAAAGCATATGACTGGTCTGAGTTTAAGCCTGAGCAGAGTGAAATTTAATCACCTAATTTTCGAAGGTTTTTTGTCTGGCAAATTTCATTTATTTCATGACGTTTAGACTGTGATTGTTGAACAGAAACTGCTTTAAACTTGAAAATCTCATGGGGTCGTGCCTGGCCTACTTTGGAAAATTCTGAACTTGGTACTGTAAACGGAACAATAAATCCACCACCTGTAAGACCTTCGTGCAAGAGGACAACAGGAGTATCGCCGCATAAATTAATACCTCCAACAGGATATCCGATATCAACACAGTTTGATGGATGAGATCCATGTTCAGGGGCTTTATCTATTGCTCGAGAAGAAAAATCTAATGGTGGTCCCTCTAAACGAACTCCCATTCTGTTTGATCTTGGAGAGACAATCCACTCGCTATTAATGAACAATTGATGTCCTTGATCTGAAATCCAATCATCGCATGGGCCAACAACCATCTCAATTTCCCAATATTTTTCTTTAGCTTTTGGAGGGCGTATCAATTCTGGGGTGGTAAATTTCTGAGTTTGAGTTGATGAATGTATATTTATTTCGTCATTGATCTCTAGTTTTCTTCCGTTTATTCCTCCTGCTTGTGCCATTGTATGAGTAGAGCATGACCCAAGAAAAGGTTTAGCAATAATACCTCCAGAAAAAGCTATATAAGTTCTAGCTCCAGATATAGCAGAACCTAGAGCTAATCTCTGGCCAGCAGATGCCTCAAGAGTTTGCCAGCAAGGAATCGATTTTCCATCAAGCGTGGCTTGCATATTCGCACCAGTAAGTGCAAATAATTGATCACTTTCAAAAAGTAAGGTGGGACCTATGAACTGGGCTTCTAGGCCAGGAGCTCCGGGTTTATTTCCAACTAGCAGGTTTGCTAGTCTAAAAGACCAATGGTCAATGGCACCTGAGTGATTGAATCCATATCTGAAAGCACCTTTTAAACCTGGCCAGTCCTGAACTGTGGTTTCCAATCCTGGTTTTATGACTCGAATAGTTCTAGACATTAGAATCTTTCTTGATAATTTAGTGTTTTAACCCAAGCTTTCCAGGCATGTACTGAAAATTTTATATAGTCTGTAGTACGGAAAGAATATTTCCCTTTCTTTAATTCTTGTCTGATGTACTTATATTCATGTGCATCAATTGGAATAAATTTAACTCTATCCCCTGGCTGTAAAAGTGTGACTTGTTTTTTGAAGGGGGGAGAATTTTGAGATGCTTCATAAACAGGAACTGGTGTTCTACCAATAAGGTTATATCCACCTGGAACGCGGAGAGTATGTATCGAAGTAGACATTCCTCCAGTGCATACAGCGTTTTCAGGGGTCCAGAGTCGTGGTGGGTTGTACTTTGGCGAAGTAAGAAGACATCTGGGGTCCAATGGTCTCATAAGGGCACAACCTGGTAGAGCCATGACACTAGCTACCCAATGTTCTGTCCCAGAATGGACTCGGACAAGTTGGTGGCGGTCTTCAAGTCCGTTTATTCGAGCAACAAAGTCTGGGTCAAATTCCCTTTTTTTGACTTTTTGACAGTAGTCTTCAATTGCTGCTTTAGTCCATGGATCAAGATAGCAACAGGGTAGATAAGCCAGCCTGCTCTCAATTTCAATTTCTTCGACTGAACCTAAGCTTAAAAAAAGCTTTTGCAATTCTTTCTTTAAGTCATTATCACTGATGTCAGATGGTTCATATTCTACTAGAAGTGAATTATATGAAGGTGTTGTATCAATTATACCGTGGACTTTTTGATCTCTTATCAAATGCATCAAGCCAAGTGCCATAAAATTGAGTTCAATTGCACCATCATTACCAAACTCAATCATCATAAAACAGTCCCCAGCAGGGGAGATTTTTGGCTGTTCATAAATCAATGTTTTTATCGTTCATTAGTTTTTAAAAATAACTTTTTAAATTAATAGTAATTTATAAATATTCAAATTTTCAGATATTTAACGGTGACAAATTATAGCCTGCATCTCTAAGTCCTTGACCGATGGTTTTTGCTAAGTCTACAGCATTTGGTCCGTCACCATGAAGGCAAATACTTTGTGCCTCCAAAGGTACCCCTACGCCGCTTTCAGCAACCACCACTCCGGTCTCAAAGAAATTAGCTAGTCTATTTTTTGTATCTACAAGGTCTGCTCCTTCATTGGCACGTTTGAGAATTAACGACCCGTCATCAGCATAAGAAAGGTCGAAATAGAGTTCTCCTACAACGTGAATCCCCATCTTAGAGGCTACTCGAGTGACAGCATGTTGTTCCACTGGAGCTGGGTAGTAAATCATAGGTTTTGGAGATATATCAATTGTAGCTTGGCAGAAAGCCTCTCCCAGAGAAGTATCTTTGCTTAGCATAGAATAAAGAGCTCCATGGGGCTTGATATGGTGGAGGGTCATGTTTTCACACTCAAGCATTGCTTTCAGTGATCCGACCTGGAATACTGTCATTGCATATACTTCTGCTGGTGTAAGTGACATTGTTCTTCGTCCAAACCCAATTAGATCTGGCAGGCCTGGGTGTGCACCAACTGCAACATTATTTTCCTTTGCAAGTTTTACAGTGCGCTGCATGGTAATTGGATCACCTGCATGAAATCCGCATGCCACATTAGCAGTAGTTATTAGAGGCATAAGCTCTTCATCTGCTCCCATTATCCAGTTACCTAAACTTTCACCACAGTCAATATTAATGTCAAAACTATTCTCCATAGTTTCCCCCATTAGTTAATATATTTAGAATGCATAATATATCTCTTGTAATCATTTATTAGGAAAGACTATCTAGAGCCTTTTGTCTAAGTTTATGTTTTTGGACTTTCCCAGTAGGAGTCATCGGAAGTGAGTCAAGGTAAAATAAATAACGCGGAATTTTATAACTAGCAATAACATCCTGACAGTACGATTTGATTTCTTTTAAGGTTACTGTTTGTTCAATATCAGAAACTACAAAAGCTGCAGGTACTTCATTCAGTCTTTCATCTGGAACACCGACAATTGCAATTTGGCTTATAGATGGAATTTTTAATAAAAATGCCTCTACTTCTAATGGAGATACGTTCTCACCTCCAACTTTAAGCATGTCCTTGAATCTTCCTAGGAAACGAACATGTCCGTCATCTCTATAAATTGCTGTATCTCCAGTTCTTAACCAACCGTCTCTTCCAATGGTTTTATTTGTTTCTACCTCATTATTATAATATCCTTGCATATTCATATAACTTTGGACAATCAATTCTCCTTGTTCGCCTCTTGGTTTACTAATTCCTGTATTGGGATCAATAATTTTGATTTTTACCCCAGGCATTGGTCTTCCTGAAGCCTCACAACGTTGTTCAATTGTATCATTCGGGCTGGAAACAGTTGCAAATGTCCATGTTTCAGTCATTCCCCAACCAGATACAGTTTGGACTAATTCTTTTTGTGTACGATAAGCTATTTCTATGGAGCTTGGTGCACCTGAGGGAAAAGTGCCAAAACGTAGACTAGAAATATCTCGGGGCTTTCTTTCCTGTTCATCCAGCATATCTTTATAATGTGTATCAAAACCGTGAATTATTGTGGCTTTTTCTTCTTGAATGAGATCCAAGTTTTCTGCAGCATTAAAAGTTTCTGTGAGGACTTGGCAAGATCCAGTGAGTAAGCAGGCTATAGCTTCTCCATAAGCATATAAGTGAAATAATGGAAGACTTGTAATATTTATGTCAGTTTTCTTCATACCCAATCGAGAAATACGATCTAAAGTCATTTTTATTAAATTGTGTTTATGCATTACTCCTTTGGGGTTTCCTGTAGTCCCAGAGGTATAGGCAATTATGAAAGTATCTTTTGGGTTAACAGAGTCAGATCTTATCATTAATGTGGTTTCTGTTATTTTTTTTCCTCTATGAATCATATCATCCCATGAGAGCATTCCAAGGTCTGGCTTAGCTCCAAAAACGACAATTTTTCTAAGTTTAGGGAAGTTTTGTGAGATATCAGTTTTATCTTTTGCTTTATTAAGGTTATCTCTTACCATATCAAAGTAATCTACTGGTCCAGATTTAGCTTGAAAAATCCATACAACGCTATCTGAATTTTTCACTGTGTAAGATACATCCATGGTTCTATAGCGTGTATTCAAAGGAACGAGAACTGCACCTATTTTTGCAACGGCATACATCGTGAAGAGCCATTCAGGACGATTTACCATCCATAGTGCAACTTTATCACCTGGGTTAACCCCAATTGCAATTAAACCTCTTGCGACTTGATCAACTTCGTTTAAAAAATCTTTATAGGTCCATCTCTTACCTTGAAAATATAAGGCCGTATGATTTTGGAATTTTTTCGCAGCAAAAGAAGGGAGAGAACCTACGGTGTTAGTTTTTAGTGTGTCCATGTTAGCTAGATAATCTCCTAGTAAATTGTTAGAGGTCAATCATCTTAACCAATTATTTTCTAATTTTAAGATAACTTAAATCAAATTATTCTAGAATAATTTGAAGTTAAATTAAAATAGAAATACTAATCTTCTTTGAAAGATATTCACTTAATTGGTAGCATAATTCTACTGCCATAAATTTTCATAAATTTTTATACCTAGTCAGGAGATCAAAATATGCCAAAAATTGCTGCAAATGGGATTAATATTTACTATGAATTTATGGGTAAGGGTGAGCCATTGGCTCTAATTGGCGGGTCACTTTTTGGCAGGCAAAACTTCGGAATGGTTTGGTCAGGGTTAGCAGAACATTTCAAATTAATTTCATACGATCAACGTGGCTATGGACTTTCTGATAGACCATTACAATCATATGATTTAGACCTATGGGCTGACGACCTTGCTGCATTACTTGACTCTCTTAATATCGAGAAAAGCCATATTATGGGAACTTCTGCGGGGGGGATGATTGCTCTAAAATTTGCTGCAAAATATCCTGAGCGTTGTATGGGTATAGTTAGTGACTGTGCTTTTGCCAAGTGTGATACAATGCGGAAAATTATGTTCCGTACCTGGCGTCATATGGCAACGAGCTGGGGATGCAGTCCAGAGTTTGCTGATCATGTTGTAACTCAAGCTGTGGGTGCTGAATATCTTGATGGCCCCAAAGGGGCAGACCTTATTGAGATGGTTAGAACAGTTGTTGGGCTAAATTCTCCCGAAACGGTTGTTCAAGCATGTTTGGCCATGGAAAAAATGGATCTCTGCAAAGACATAAAAAAAATAAAAAGCCCCACTTTGATAATTACGGCAGCTAAAGATATGCTGACTCCTATGTACACTGGTCCTAAAGGTGCAGGATCAAAATGGGTAGCTGACAATATTAAAAATTGTGAATTGAAAGTATATAAAGATATTGGTCATGCTGATTTAGTAGAATGTCCAGAGAAAACAATTAATGCGACAGTCAGATTTCTTAAGAAAGTTAAGAAAACATTAAATTAAATTTAATTTAATCAATCTATGATGGGAGATGTAACATGAGCTCACTTGAAAACAAAGTTGCTGTTATCACAGGCGGTGGTAGCGGGCTTGGAGAGGGTATTGTAAGGGCTTTTTGTAAAGAAGGTGCACAAGTAGCTATCATTGATAATAATGTTGTATCTGCAAGACAATTAGCAGATGAAATAACTGATAGTGGTGGGATAGCTATAGCTTTGCAGGCAGATGTGGGTGACGAATCTGATGTTCCTAAAGCATTTAAGCAGGTTATGAATACGCTCGGTAATCCAGATATTCTTGTCAATAATGCCGGGATTGACACAACATCTCTTTTAGAAGATATGTCTATAGAACTTTGGGATGAGATGATGCGAGTTAATTTGCGCTCTATGTTTTTGTGCACGCGCGAAGTTATTCAAGGTATGAAAGAAAAAAACTGGGGTAGAATTATAAACTTTTCTTCTCAGCTTGCCCATAAGGGGGCACCAACTATGGTACATTATTGTGCCTCAAAAGGGGGTGTGCTCTCATTTTCTCGTGCCCTTGCTTATGAGTTGATTGAATATGGTATTACCGTAAATTCTATTTGCCCTGGCCCCATTGAAACTCCCCTATATATGGCTATTCCTGAAGAATGGAGGCAAGCTAAAGAAAGTTCTATGCCCATTGGTCGTCCAGGACGAGTTGATGAGGTTGTGCCAACAGTTCTTTTATTAGCATCTGAAAAAGGTTCAAATTATGTTGGTGCATCTATGAATATGAATGGTGGAGATGTAATGATCTGAGTAAGTTAAATATTTTTTTATGCCAATAAATTAGATGAGATAAGGTGATCAGCAACAAAAGGGTTTGTTTTTCTCTCTGCACCAAATGTCGAGAGAGGACCATGACCAGGTATAAAAGTTGTCTCATTTCCAAGAGGCCAAAGTTTTTCTTGGATTGATGTTAATAATGTATTCATATCTCCTCGAGGAAAATCTGATCTTCCAATGGAACCCTGAAATAACACGTCACCAACGGCAGCCAATTTGGAAGCTGGATGGTGAAAAATGATGTGGCCAGGTGTATGACCAGGACAGTGATAAACATCTAAATATAAGTTACCCAAATTTACTGAGGCCCCATCCTCTAGCCATTCATTTGGTGTAAATTTTCGTGCACTAGGGATACCATATTGCTTTCCAGCTTCTTCGATTTGATCAATCCAGAATTGATCTTCAAAATGTGGGCCAAAAATTGGTATATTTAAACGATCAGAGAGTTCTGCTACAGCACCAGCATGATCAACATGAGCGTGTGTAACTAAAATCTTATTCAGGACAAGTTTTTTTTCTTCGATCATACCAAGGATTTTTTCTATTTCCCCTCCAGGATCAACTACAGCAGCATATTTCGTATCATTACACCACAAAATTGAGCAATTTTGCTGTAAAGGAGTGACTGGAATTATTATTCCGTTCAATGGTGGGTGTGACATATATTTTAATCCTTTGGGTAGTAAATAGGAATAATTTATAAATTTTTAGATAATATTATGATGACTCACGAATATTTATATAATTGGCTATTATAATCAGTATTGCACCTACAGCCACCCAAATTTCTATTGTTTCTGAGTATGCTAGATACCCTATAATTGCTATTATTGGTAATCTTATAAAGTCTATAGGAACAACAGCTGAAGCATCAGCTAATTGAAATGAACGTGTCATGCAGTAATGTCCCGATAATGCAGATGCTCCAACCATAGCAACCCAAAACCAACTTATGCTATCAGATGGCCATACCCAGTTTTCAAAAGCAAAAATTAGAGAAATAGGGGTCTGGATTAATACCATATAAAACAGGATAGTTAAGGGTTTGTCTTTATCTGCCACAGATTTGGTTATTGCATAAACTATTGCATAACCAACTGCAGCTCCTAATACAGCAATATCTCCATAGTTTGTTTCACCAATACCTGGTCTAGTAACTACTAAAACACCCATGAATCCAAGGCCAATAGCTAGCCAGCGCTTAAGCGTAACTTTCTCATTTAGAAAAATCCCAGCTATTAGGGCAAGCCAAACTGGAGTTGTGAACTCTATAGCAAAGACTTTTGCTAAAGGTATGAACCCGATTGCATAGAACCATCCATATTGTGAGGCAAAATGGCAAATATTTCTCAAGAAATGACGTGCCAGAAATTGTGTTTGGATGTTTCTCCATCGGTAAATAGAAATTATAGATATAACAATTATAGCCCCTGATGCACTGCGCCAGAATAATATCTGGAATGTATCAAAGTGGCTAGCCAATTCACGTCCAGCTATTGCCATTAAGGTGAAGGATCCAACGGTTCCAAACATCCAAAATACAGCATAGGTATATTTCTGACGAGATTGAATAATTATTTTATTCCTTATATTAAAAAATAATAAATTGCGTTATCTAGACTTTTTATTTGAAGGATAATTTTTTTATCGAAAAAAAACTGTTATAAGTTACTCCTGCTAAAATTACAGCTGCACCGATGAACGTAAAGAGACTTGGTAATTCATCAAAACCTAACCATACCCAAAAAGGGGCAAGAACAGCATCTATTAAAACAACAAGAATCAGTGTTGGTGCGGGTAAATACCGAGCTGCTGTAAAATAAAGAATTAGTGCAACTGCCAGTGTAGTAATGCCGAATGCAGCGAGCATAAAAATATCCTCTGTAGATGCTTCAATTGGCAGTGCACTAGGTAATGAGGCAACCCCAGCTATAATTGCTCCAATCAATACGGAGGGAATCATTGATGTTGATTTAAACCTACGTGCGATTATTGTTTGAGCTGCAATTGCTAATGCAATTGTAAATGCGAGAATATTTCCAAGCAGTTGACCAGTTCCAACAGCTTCAAAAACCATTAAGAGAATTCCAATAAAACCAAAAACAACGGCTATCCATGTTCTTAAAGGTACTCTTTCACCCAAGATTGGACCAGAAAGAATAGGCACTAGGATTGTAGAGGTGGCCATTAATGCTAATACATTAGCAACTAAAGTTGATTGCATAGCCAGAACGTAAGCTATAATTGCCCAAGCTGTAGCAATTCCTATTATTAGTCCAGGCCAACCGATTTCAGTAATTTTTTTAAGAGTATTTTTTCGTTCGGTAATAATGAGATATAGTAAAATTCCTAATCCAGCAAATAAACATCTAAACGTTAATATTTCCCATGGATCGATCTGAACTGATCGGACAAAAAAACCTCCTGAACTAAAGCATAGGCCGGCACAAAAAGCCAAAGATCCGCCAATGATTAATTTGCGTACTTCATCCATCTATTTTTGTGTTTGCAAATAGTTTTCGGTGAGGCATTTGATGTCATCAAATAACTGGCACGATGTTGGGTTACACACCGCACCAGTCAATTGCAAATCCTATTTATAGACAGGGATAGCTTTGTTCTTCCTCATTTTATCAAACGTTGCCTTATAACAATCCCAGCTATCCATTACTTCATGGAAACCATATTGTATACGTTTTACATCTTCAAGTAGCGTATCCCAGGTTCTATTAAAATTCCAATCAGCAAATTCCCATGATACTTTGTCATATAAATCTGCCTTAAGTTTATATTTTTTCATTATACGGTTCCAAACTGGACGCTTATCTTCCATGAAGGCCGAAACATTAAAAGGCATACACACACCAGGAGTGCACCCAAAATAGTTTGCAATGTCACCCCATATATTTGTCCACCTAAATCCTGAATCGTTTGTCATATTAAATGCTTGATTTGCACATTTCGGTTCTGTTGCCATCCACAACATAGATCTTCCTAAAAGGTCTGCATCTGTATATCTGTTTAGTGCATTGAATGCTGTATCTGGGCCTGGAAAATTCAGAGGAACCTTAAGTTCACGACAAATTGTTGCATAGATTGCTAGTATCGCAAAGAAGTTAAGCGGAATACCTTGGGCATATCCAACCACAACCTCTGGCCTCACTAATGCGTATGTCCATTTTTTTCCTTTTTGCATTCGTGCAAGAGCATCTTGTTGATCGTAGTAAAAATTTGGTGGCATATGACGTGGGTCAGTCTCTATAGATGGTGTTTTATGATATCCAAGGTGGCAACCATAAAACTTTCCACCTTGACTAAGAACTACCCTTTGCAAGTTTGGAGCAACTTTAGATATTGGCCCTACGGAATGTTTGACTAAATTCACATTACCCTCAACATTCTCAGCCGCAATGCCTCCCGCAAGTGCAGAATAGAATATGTGCGTAGTTTTAGTCAGACCAGATAATTTCTGCTCTGCCCCTTTACGGTCAAGTAAATCAACTTGTATAGCCTTTGCTGTAGTTCGAAAATCTGGCTTTCTCCGCGATAATGTTGTAATGCTCCAGTCTCCATCAGCTTCAAGTGCGGAAATGACGTGCCGTCCTATAATGCCTAATCCACCTACTACTACTGCATGTTTTTTGGCCATAATTATTGTCTCCCTAAAATATTTAGTTTCTTAATTACGAAGTTTAAAAGCTGTTTAAAAATGAATATATCTTCTTATCGCTAAACTGCCTTTATATTTCTCTGATACAACTTAAATTCAGATATTAACCTGCACTATAATGAAGGTATCTGTCTAGGAAAACAGCTAATATGAGAAATATAACTTCTCATACATTACTCTATATGGTTTAACTAAAATCTTCACTGAATAAATGCTTATTTGATAGTTAACTTAAGAAGATAAATGTTTTATCTTCTTTGAAAAGAGGATGTAATGTCAGGGCAATGGATTAGTTTATTAGAAGAAGATGGTGTTACTTTTAGTGGTTATTTAACTCTTCCTGAGATTGGAAGCGGTCCAGGAATTATTTTGTTTCAAGAAATTTTTGGAGTAAACGAGAGTATAAAAGAAATAGCAGATTATTACGCAGAGGAGGGTTATGTTGTTTTAGCACCTGATCTTTTCTGGCGAATAGAGCCTCATATAGAACTTGATTATCACCCTGATAATTACAGTCGTGCAATGGATTTATACTCAAGATTTAATGAGGATCAGGCTATTGGCGACATTTTGTTGACACTTTCTGCAATAAGAACAATACCAGAATGCATGGGCCGCATTGGAGCTCTGGGGTTTTGTTTAGGTGGAAAACTAGTCCATCTTGCTGCNGCACATACTGATATTGATTGTGGAGTTTCTTACTATGGAGTAGGAATTGAAGATAATCTAGATTTAATAAAAAAAATTANTTGTCCACTCATTTATCACTTTGGTAGNAATGATAAATATATTCCGACCTCAGCCGTTCAAGAAATTACTAACGCATTTTCTAGATCAGAAAATGTAAAGGTTTATACATATCAAAGTGTTGATCACGGTTTTGCCAACTTCCAACATAAGAACTATGATAAACCAGCTAGTATGATGGCACATTCACGTTCTATTGGTTTGTTCCGTGATGTAATGGGTCCATATTATAATCTTTCAGACCTTTGGGATAAACATTGTGAGTATGAATTTAGTTTGCGGGATGTTGACCAAACAATGGATACAATGGTTGGAGAGCCCTATGTAAACCATATACCAACTATGACCGGGGGTGTTGGTTATGAAGACCTTAGTAGGTTTTATCAGGATCATTTTATATTCACAAATCCTGCAGACACAAAATTAATTCCAATATCCCGAACTGTTGGTTCAGATCGGGTTGTTGACGAATTGTTATTTTCTTTTACTCATAATACAGAAATTGACTGGATGTTGCCTGGTGTTGCACCAACAGGAAAATATGTTGAGATACCTTTGGTGGCAATTGTATGCTTTAGAGGAAATAAACTTTATCATGAGCATATTTATTGGGATCAAGCTTCAGTATTAGTGCAAATCGGATTATTGAAGGGTGATAGTTTGCCTGTTGCTGGAATTGAAACAGCAAAAAAGTTAGTCGACGAAAGTTTGCCATCAAATACTCTTATGCATAAGCAATTTAGAGAATAAAGGTTTATACATAAGTAAATAGTAATAAAAATTAAGTTGTTTAATAATATCTAGGAGCAGCGTGCAAATGAACAAGCAAGGTCCAGATGCGCTTAGAAAAGCGGTTGAGCGTATGCTAGCCGAGGCAAATACAAGGATGCAGGCTGGAAAGACTGTTGATGCAGCAAGGTCCTATAAGAAGGCAGCACAATTTGCAGAACAGGCAATTGAGCTTATTGATGATAGTGAAGAAAAACGTGCTATGACACTGCGTGTTGCTGAATATAAACAGCGCTCACGGTCTCTAGAAACAACTGGCCGTGCAGACCTAGACAGGGTTAAACCCTCTGAAATGCCTGCAGATGAGATTGTATACTCTGATGAAGACAGTGATCTACAGGAGCAACAGATTTTACTTTTGATTGATGACACTCCACGTAAAATTGAATGGAATAATATAGGTGGATTAGCAGAACTAAAAGAAGAACTAAAATTTCATTATGGTCTTGCAATGGCAAAATCTCCTGAAGGTATGGATGTTGAAGGCTGGCAAAATATAATGTTTTATGGTCCACCAGGAACTGGTAAAACTCTTTTAGCTTGTGCAATAGCTAATAAGTTAAACGCAACTTTTTTTAACGTAAAAGCTAGCCAAATTGTAAGTAAGTGGGTAGGAGAAAGTGGCAAGCTAATCAGCACTCTATATAGGCTTGCAAGAAAATTTACAAACGATGGCCGTCCCTCAATAATTTTCATAGATGAGTTTGATGCACTTTGTAAGAGTAGGGGTATGGAGGGTCACTTATATCACCAACAGATGTTGGCAGCGATTTTATCTGAGATTGATGGCTTTGCAAACAAAGGTAAACGTAACCTGGTAATGACAATTGGTGCGACCAATAGACCTTGGGATCTTGATACTGCTGTTTTGTCGAGGTTTGAACGCAGAATCCTTATTTCTTTGCCTGATGAGGCAGCACGTGCTGATATTTTTCGTATTCATTTAGAGGGTAGAGGCCTAGCAGTTGACCATAGATCTCTCTCATATGAAAAACTGGCTCGTTTGTCTGAAAGACTTACAGGCCGGGAAGTTGCACGTTTATGTAAAGAAGTTACATCACGTATGCTGGCAGAAATGAACCCTGATATACCTAAGCTTGTAGATGATAGTTTGCGAAGTATTCAATCATACGAGATTAAAGTTAGGCCCCTTAGGCATGTTGATTTCACTCCATACATCAATGATTTATCCCCAGATACCAGCTTGAGTGATTTGAAGAATTATGATGAGTGGGGTGTAAAGGTAAAAGAATCAATATCATGATTTACTCTAGGTTGCTAATGCAAAAATAAGGTTTTCATTGCAGATCTTCGCTTTATTTTTTGATAAAATGAGTTAGTCGAAAAATACCGCCACCTGTAAGCATTCCAGCTACTGGTGCTAATACGTAAATCCAATAATTGTCTATATTTCCACTCGCCAAATAGGGGCCAAAAGCACGGGCAGGATTCATCGCCGCACCAGAGACTGGACCCATTAGCATAACTTCTATAGCAACAACACCACCAATAATTAGTCCTGCAGTATGTTTGTGGGCACGCTTATCAAAACCTGTAGCAGCTATTATAAGCATCAAAATCAAAGCTAAGAAGAATTCAATAATAAAAACGGTTGACGTAGATATATTTAATTGATTGTTTGGAACATTCGCTCCAATGTTGGCATGATTTCCAAGAAACCACAAAAGGCAAAACCCTGCGAGTGCTGACCCTGTCATTTGTGCAATTATATACCCAATCAGTAATCTTTTATCTAAATATCCAAGTAAGGTCGCTGTTATTGATAAGGCGGGATTAATGTGAGCCCCAGAAATATTTACGAAAGTATAAATTATAGCTGCAACAATTATTCCAGATATAAGACCACAACCTACAGGTCCCAGACTTCCAGCTGTGAGACTATCAACGATAACAGCACCAGCAGCAAAAATAACAAGAGTAAATGTTCCTAGAAATTCACAAAAATATTTTATTATATAATTTTTGTTATTCTTAATATTATGAGAAAATTTTCCTGTGGTGGACATTTTTGACTCCTGTTTTAGGTGTTCATTGGTTATTTCTTAAGGAGATTTTTTATAAAAAATCCTTCCCAACAACCTTTGAACAAAATATAAAATATTTTTTATGAACATCATTAATTCTGGGATACCAAGATGTGACTCTAATAATTGATTTTAATGATAATGTTTACTTTAAATTTTTTTTGACAGGAGCTTAGTATTTCAAATGTGTAATGTCAGAACCTTATCATTCTTATTCATAGGGCTACTTATATTTTTACCTCTCGGGGTTATCAATGCCAACCCAATTCCTGTAGGTCTTCTAGTTGCAACTGAAGGTACATATCAACCATTTGGTAAAGAGGCAATTAGAGGTGCAGAGCTCGCTTTAGCAGAGTATTATGATCAATTAAATGACAATCCAGTAGAATTAGTAGTTGAAAATACAGATGGAACTTCAAAAGGCTTAAAACTAGCTGTTCAAAACCTTAAAAATAATAATGTACGAATAATTGTCGGGCCTTTAACGGGTTATGAGGGGCAAATCTTGAGATCTCTTGCACATGAGATGCCTGAAATTATTTTTGTGAACGGCAGCTCTGCGTCACCAAGTATGACATTAGATAATCCTGCATCAAACGTTTATAGATTCTCTGGTGATACAATTCAATGGTTGTCTGGTTTAGGGGAGTACGCATATAGAAATAAAGGTTATAAGCGAGTAATTACTATAGGTGAAGAGTATTCTTTCCCCTACCAGCAAATTTATGCATTCGCTCGAGAATTTTGTAGGTCAGGCGGAAGTATTGTGTCACAACAATGGCTATTTCCTGCAAGTAAACGTTATGATGAAGTAGTAGCAAAAATAGATAAGACTCCAGCAGATGCTATATTTTTGGCGCTAGGTGGCAAAGACGCAGCTTATTTTGTACAAATGTATAGAGATTTAGGAGGCAAACTTCCAATTATTGGTGGGCCAACGTCAATAAACGCAGATTTTTTATTTTACGCAAATAAAGCACCTTTTCATGAACTAGGAACCTTAACCTCCGGCCCAATTCCTGGAGATGACGATTTAGAAACATGGTCTGATTTTTCAGATTTTTATAAAAGTTTCCACAATTTAAAAGTAAATGGCCCTTCATTATTCAGTTATTCATATTATGTGAATATGAAAGCTCTCTTAATTGCATTAGAAAAAATTGAAGGAAAAATTGAAGGAAAAATTGAAGAAAGCTATCATTTACTCAGGGAAGAACTATCAGAGATAGAATTTGAAACCCCTACAGGGGAGGTATCTCTTGATGAAAACCGTCAGGGGATAATTGATAACTATATATTTGAGGTTATTTTGGATAGCAATGATGGTATAAAAAGATCACTTGTCTCCACATCCAGTGGAGTAGAGCAGAAATCAGATCTGTGGTTTGATAATTATTCAAATCACCTTGGCAAGAATATGTGTGGTATAGACAAGTAGAATTTTATTAAAAAATTACGCTGTTTTGATCTTTGTGAACTCTTAAATAGTGTATGCAACTAATTTATATGGCAGGACTATTTGCAATGAAAAAAGTCGTTATAGGCATTACTGGAGCAACGGGAACATCAATTGGTTTTAGGACATTAGAAACTCTAAATCAATTAGGGATAGAAACACATGTCATAATCAGCCGCTGGGGTTTGCAAACCCTCACTCAGGAAACATGTCACTCACTTGACGATATTCGCTCTATCGCAGATTTTATTTATCCCTCTGGAGACATGGGAGCTAAAATTTCTTCTGGTTCGTTTCAGGTTGATGGAATGTTAATTGTCCCATGTTCAATGCGTTCTCTTGCAGCAATCGCGACTGGTCTTGGAGATAATCTAATTCATAGAGCAGCAGATGTGACAATTAAAGAACGAAGAAAATTAGTAATAATTCCTCGAGAAACCCCTTTAAGTACAATTCATCTTAAACATATGTTAACGCTCTCAAAGCTTGGGGCTGTAATCATGCCACCAAATCCTGCATATTATGCACACCCATCTAATATTAATGATATATTAGATCAATTTGTAGGACGTATGCTCGATCAGTTAGGCATAGATTCTCCTAATATTGAGCGTTGGGACGGAATTAAGGCATCAAGTGGTGAAATAGTACCACTTGATCCTGCAGATAAATAATCAATCATTGATATTGTATAATGCTGATTTAACTTAATTTTCTATATTTCACAAAATTAATTGTTTAAAATAATATATTTGCATTTATATATTGTATTTTATATAAGTATCACAATATATAAATGTTACAATAAATAGAAAGTGATTATGAGATATTTCCCTGCTTTTTTAGATCTTAAAGAAAAAAGAGTTGTAGTTATTGGACAAAACCCTCCTGCACTTTCAAAAGCACGCCTACTATCAAAAGCGGGTGCTAAGGTGTTCTTGTTCAGGTCACGGTCTAACCATTGTTTGAAAAACCTTCCAAAAACTATCGCATTTTCTGTTACTGATCGACCTTGGAAATCTAATGATTTTAATGAAACATATTTAATTGTTGCTTCTAGTGGTGACAACAATGAGGATAAATTGATTTCTAAACATGCGAAATCATTAGGCATATTAATCAATTGTGTTGATCAGCCTGCCATATCTGATTTTACAATTCCAGCTATGGTTGAAAGAGGGGAAATTGTCATTGGTATATCAACAGGTGGCAATGCTCCTGTTTTAGCAAGGCGTATACGTAACGCAATAGAGATCGCTATCCCACAACATATGAGTGAGATTGTATCTCTTATTGGCACTTTCCGAGAAAAAGTTAGAAATAAAATACCTTCCTTTGAAAAACGAAAAGTTTTCTGGGACAACTTGTTAGACGATGGGTCATTCTCCGTTGCTCTTGAAAAAGGTGATCATGATTTGGCTAGGTTAGAGATAGAATCAGCACTAAATAATGTCAAACCTAGGTTAGGAGCAGTTTATCTTGTAGGAGCAGGCCCAGGTAATCCTGAGTTAATGACAATAAAAGCGTCTCAATTAGTTAGCAGGGCTGATGTAATTGTTTATGATCGTTTAGTATCTGAAGAAATATTAGAAACTTCGCGTCGTGATGCTAAGCTAATTAACGTTGGTAAAAAAAATAAACAAGATTCATATAAACAAAATGGAATAAATAAACTCCTACTTAATGAAGCATCTGCTGGACGTTTGGTGGTTAGATTAAAAGCTGGTGATCCTTTTATGTTCGGTAGGGGCGGTGAGGAATTAGAATTTCTATTAGGTCATGGCATACCTGTTTCAATAGTTCCAGGGATTACATCTGCACTGGGCTGCGGTGCCACCGCAGAAATACCAATGACTCATCGGAAGTATTCAAGTTCTGTTACTTTTGTAGCTGCACACAGAATGCATGGTAGTGGAGGGATAAACTGGGATGCTCTAGTAAAACTTAGTAGGACAATTGTTTTCTATATGGGTATTGGAAAAGTAAATGAAATATCAAAAAAGTTGCTGGAGTCAGGTCTAGAACCAGAATGCCCTGTTGCAGTTATTGAACAGGGGACCTTGCCTAATGAGCGTATATTTTATGGAGAACTGAATACCCTTAAGAGCATTGTTGTAAATAATAAGGTGGCATCTCCGGCAATAATTGTTGTTGGTGAAGTTACGAAGTTGGGGTGCAACGAATTTAGGACTGAAGATTTTTTTGACTTGCCAATGGCAGTTTAGCCTGGAAGGAAATTATAATGCAATGTGTTGTTTCTGCAAATAAATTAGAAGATGGAGTTGTTGTCTATTTAACTGCCGATGACGAATGGAGTCCAGAAATACATTTAGCCCGTGTTACAAATAGCGAGGATGAAGCTGTTGTCGCACTGGGCATTGGTGAAAACGCAGAAAATAGCGGTATTGTAATAGGAGCTTGTCTAGTCGATGTTGAGATTTCATCATCGGGTATTCGGCCAAAGATTATGAAAGAGTTGATAAGAGCTGGTGGTGGTCCCACCTGCAGTCCAAAAGGATTGTAAAATGATTAAATTATGGTGGCACGATTAATGTATCGTTATGATGAATTTGACCGATCACTTGTTGCTAAAAGGGTAGAGCAGTTCAGAGAACAAGTTGATCGAAGAATGTCGGGTGATCTTACAGAAGATGAGTTTCGCCCATTAAGGTTAATGAATGGAGTGTATCTGCAATTGCATGCGTATATGCTCAGAGTTGCCATCCCTTATGGAGTTTTATCATCGAATCAAATGAGAATGCTTGCCCATATAGCAAGAAAGTATGATCGAGGATATGGTCATTTCACAACAAGGCAAAATATTCAATATAATTGGCCTAAACTAATAGATATTCCGGATATTCTAGAAGAATTATCATCTGTAGATATGCACGCAATTCAAACTAGCGGTAACTGTATTAGAAATGTTACTGCTGATCCATACGCAGGTGCTATTAAAGATGAAGTCGATGATCCACGAATATGGAGTGAAATCATTCGTCAATGGTCTACTTTGCACCCAGAATTTTCATTTTTACCACGCAAGTTTAAGATTGCACTAACTGGTTCAGAGCAAGATAGAGCCGCTATTAAGTTTCATGATATAGGGTTGAAAATAATTTATAATAAAAATACTGAGTTAGGGTTTGAGGTCATGGTTGGAGGTGGACAAGGCCGTACTCCAATGATTGCTAAAACTATAAGAGAATTTTTACCTGCTAATTATTTACTTTCGTACCTTGAAGCTATCTTAAGAATATATAATTTAATGGGGCGAAGGGATAATAAATATAAAGCAAGAATCAAAATTCTTGTTCATGAATTAGGCATAGAAGAGTTTAAAGCTCTAGTTGAAAAAGAATGGCTAAGTATAAAATCTACATCAGTTGAGCTGCCCCCTGGTGAGTTAATACGAATCAAGAATTATTTTAAAAATACAAGTTATAAGGCTCTGCCTGCAACTTCAGTTTTGTTTGAAGGTGCTCGGAAATCAGATAAGCAGTTTGCAAGATGGGTTACTAATAATGTTTTAGATCATACCCTTCCTGGTTATTGTATAGTTAACATTTCTCTTAAAAAAATAGGTGATATTCCTGGTGATGCATCTGCAGATCAAATGGATTTAATTGCTGAATTAGCACAGGAATATAGTTCTGACGAAGTCAGAGTTACTTATCAACAAAACTTAGTCTTACCCCATGTACCATTAGATGATTTGTTTACAGTCTGGAGCAGACTGTCTTCTAGTGAATTAGCAACCCCAAATATCGGTCAAGTCAGTGATATGATTGCATGTCCAGGGCTTGATTATTGTAGCTTGGCCAACGCAAGATCTATTCCAATAGCCCAGCAAATTGCAAAGCTTTTTGATGATCCACAAAGACATGAAGAAATTGGCCCAATAGAAATAAAAATATCGGGTTGTATCAATGCATGTGGGCACCACCATGCAGGTCATATTGGAATCTTAGGTGTAGATAAAAAAGGTGAGGAATTTTATCAGATTTTATTAGGTGGATCTGCTAGTGAGGATGCACAAATAGGTAAAATACTGGGCCCTTCAATGGATAAAGAGAGTATTCCTCTAGCTTTAGAAAGAATTATCGGAAAATATATCGAGCTTCGTATTGATGGAGAGAGTTTTATAGATGTATTCCGTAGGCTTGGTGCCAAACCATTCAAGGATGCTGTTTATGAAGTTGATTAAAGATGGAACATTTATAGATGATATATGGATTCAGGTAGGAGATGAAGATGAATTGCCTGATTTACCCCATATTATAGTATCATTGAATAGATGGTTAGATGAGAAGTCGGTCTTGCTTTCCCATAGAAGGCAAATCGGTGTAAACCTAAAATCAGATGATAATTGTGAGATAATTGCTGAGGATATAGCAGACTTAAGTTTGATTTCTATTTACTTCCCAGTTTTTACTGATGGTCGACCTTATTCTACTGCAAGGGTTTTAAGGGAAAAATATGGTTTTGCAGGAGAGCTGAGGGCGGTTGGTAATGTTCTTAGGGATCAATACTTGTTTATGCATCGGTGTGGTTTTGATTCTTTTGTCGTCAGAGATAATGAAACAGTAACAGGTTGGCTTAGGGCTATCACAGATTTAAATATTTGGTATCAGCCGACAGGAGACAAAAGAGTATCGGTTACTCACCTGCGTAGCCTTAGACCACAGGAAAATAAGGATAAAAATAATTATGATATGGAAGAGAAAGGTTTATGACTGCTGCATTTATCTCAAGTCGTCCAGCTAGGAAAAAGATGGAACTTGCAGAAGTGCAAGCATCTGAACTTCAACGCAAATATGGCTATCTTGATGCACCTGAATTACTAGAAGTAATGATAAAAAAGGTTTTTTATGGTGATATAACGATAGTTTCATCTTTTGGGACTGAGGCTGCTATATTACTTGCATTAGTATCGGATATCGATAGTAGCACTCCTGTTGTTTTCGTGGAAACTGGCAAACATTTTCCAGAAACTTTAGCCTATAGAGATAAAATTATATCCACCTTAAAGTTAACAGCTGTAAAATCTGTTGCTCCATCACCAATTGATCTTAATGTCCACGATCCAGATGGAGACCTTTGGTCAAAGAATCCAAATCTTTGTTGTTATCTGCGAAAGGTTATATCACTTGAAAAGGCATTAGCAGGTTTTAATTGTTGGGTGACTGGAAGAAAACAAATTCATAGTGGGGCTAGGACTAATTTACAAAAAATTGATTCTCTTAATGGTAGAATTAAAATAAATCCTCTAGCAGATTGGGATCAACAACGAATTAAATCTGAATTTACTTCACGACGTTTACCTTTACACCCTCTCTCAGAGAAGAACTATACGTCTGTAGGTTGTTTGCCATGTACAAGACCAACAAAATCAGGGGAGGGCTATAGGGACGGACGTTGGTCTGGCATAGAAAAAACTGAATGTGGAATTCATAACGATTGAATATTTGTATTTAGTCTAGTCATATATCTTAATTATTAATTTCTTTAGTTTGTAGTAATGAACTTTAAGTATTTAGAGAAATTATTCTGTCATCTCTACAAATTGTTTACCTACTCTTTTCAGGAGAGGTGTTTGTTGCCTTTTGCCCTTAACTTCTAACCAAGTAGGTAGGTTATCTAATACATATTTGGTTATATCTGGTATAGGTAATTGTTTGGCTTGCTTAATTGTAAACCAGTTTATATCGCTAAGTTCACCATTGCCAGAAATCTTGCCTATAATTTCAGTTGCCGGTGCAACAAAAAACCTTGCATTAAAACGTCTGGGTCGCCCTGGGGGGGTAATTGCTCTACACACGAAATCTAATGACTGGAAAGCAGGTGCATAATTATTTTGATGAAACCCTCTCCATGATTCTTGTATTTTATCTGGTTTATCTAGACTTTGTTTTTTTGCTAATCTAAGACCCGTTTCCTCCCACGTTTCTCTTACTGCAGCTGCTGCAAGTGCTCGTGCACGAGATCGTGAACAACTTTTAGATAAATTATACCATACATCTGTTCTGAGTTCGTTTGCCGTTTTGACAAAACGGTCAGCTTTATCAACTGCTCCTCCTGGAAAAACATACCTATTTGGCATAAAAGCATGTTTGTTATCCCTACATCCCATAAGTATTTCAAGGTTATGGCCTATCTTCTTATATAGGATCAATGTAGCTGCATCTCGTGGACGGTTGAGTTTTATTTCTACCATGATAATTATACTTTAACTAATTTATACAATAATGTAGTGGGTAAAACTTACACTGTCGCCCCCTTGGTAAAATTACATAGGATGGAGTTTAGAATGAAGCCAACAGTAAAAGTTTTCTCACTAGGTGGCACTATAGCCAGTTCTGGGGATAAAGGGAAAGGTGTATCACCTACCTTAGGGGCAGATACTTTAATAAATGCAATACCAGGAATTTCTGAGAAAGTAAAAGTTAAGGCAGAAAATTTTCGTCAGCTACCAAGCCCACATATTACTTTTGATGATATTCAGGAACTAGTTAAAGCTATTAATAAAGACATAGACTTAGGAGTTGATGGGGTTGTGGTTACACACGGAACTGACACTTTAGAAGAGAGTGCTTTTTTGATTGACCTTATTTATAAGAAAAATGCTCCTGTAGTTCTAACGGGTGCAATGCGAAACCCTACATTACCAGGTGCAGACGGGCCGGCAAATTTACATGACGCTGTTATGGTAGCTTCTGACAGAAAATCAAAGGGAAAAGGAGTTTTATTGGTTTTTAATAGTGAGATTCATGCAGCGAGATATGTAAATAAGTGCCACACCCAAAATGTTAATGCCTTCAGATCAAAACCCTTAGGGCCAATTGGATGGATCTCAGAAAATTCTGTAAGAATTCTTTCAAGTCCTATGCCTACTTTTTCAAGTAAATTTACTAGTAATTGTTCAATGGCTAGGGTCGCATTACTTAAAACTGCAATGGCTGATGATGGTAGTTTAGTTAATTGTGTTATTTCAGATAAGTATGAAGGACTTGTTGTTGAAGCTACTGGTGGTGGACATGTAACCCCGAAGATGGTTAAGCCAATAATTAAAGCAACAAAAGTAATGCCCGTGGTGCTCGTATCTAGAACGGGTAATGGAGAAAATCTTCGCGAGACATATATGTTTCCAGGTTCAGAGATCTACTTATACGAGAGGGGGGTCTTAAACGGAGGATGGTTAGATGGGCTTAAGGCAAGAATATTGCTTTCATTACTAATTGGAAGTGGTGCTAATAATTCAGAGATAAAAAAAGTTTTTGAGTCTTATATAGATGGAAAACTTTCGTAATAAAATATTAATTACTTAAATTTTTATAATACTAGTTAATAACATGGTTATGTTTAATGCATGTCTCATTCATCGTTATTATGTGATATTATTTTGACAAGTTCTAACACCTTTCTAGCTGATTCTACCACAGGATAATCGACAAACTGACCATCTACCTCGATTGCAGCGGAACCATCTTTTTCTGCATTCTCAAAGGCAGATACAATGTTTTTTGCTTTCTTAATTTCACTTGATGTTGGAGTAAATATTTTGTTTGTATGGGCTATTTGATTTGGGTGTATACATAATTTTCCAAAGAAACCCATAATACGAGCTTTCTCTGTAACATTACTAAAACCAGTAAGATCGTCTAGGCGAATATGAACCGTGTCAATCGGACGGTCAAGACCGGCATTGACTGAGGCTAGAGCTATTCGGCTACGAACATAATCTAGTTCTTTTTCGTTAGCTGACCATTCCATACGCATATCAGCAGTAAGATCTGCGGCACCAAATGTGATTCTGGTTATTCGAGTTTGTGCAGCAGTTTTTGCTATATCGTCTATTAATGTGATACCTTTAGCGGTTTCAATAATTGGTATTAGGTCTATTGAACCTGGTGTTAAACCTTGCTCATGTTCTATTTGAGAAATACACCATTCAATTGTATAAATTTCTGAGGGGCATTCAATTTTAGGTATTACAATGCCTGATAACCAAGGTCCAATTACTGCTCTAAGATCACTTAAGCAAAATTCAGTATCAAGTCCATTAACTCTTATATAACCTGCTGGTTTTTTTATTTTTTCAGATTGTTTCACAAGAGCTTTTACAACAGTATCTCTTGTGGATACTTTCTCTGTTATTGCTACAGCATCCTCTAAGTCAAGTATTACAGAATCTGCTCCACTATTAAAAACTTTTTCAACTTTTCTAGGGTGGTTGCCAGGGGCAAACAATAGTGAACGTAAAGGTGGTTGAATAATTTTATTTATCATTTTAATGTTCTTCCTGTTACCCATTTTTGTTCAAGTTCCATACTATATATAAATCTCCCTGATGGATGTTCGATTATTGATATTTCAAAATATGAATGAGGTGGGTCTGAATAGCGTCTAATAACGACCAATGCAGGTGAGTTAGGCTCTACTTTTAGTTGTTTCACTCCTTCTTCTGTTATTGTATCTGCATATAACTCAATGTCTACTTTTCCAGCTGTTTGATTGAAGTGTCGTTCTATGAGAGCGTATACAGGTGTATCATCGTGGCCTATAAGTTTTTCCACACTTGAGAATTTAGGTTTGACATAAATTTCAACTAGGCAGATAGGTACTTCGGCCTTAGTTTTACGTATGCATCGGATTCTAGACCATTTGCTGTTTGTCTTACATCCAAGTTTTTTTGATAATGATGAGCCAACTATTATATCTTCTACATTCAAAACACTAAGTTCAGTATCTTCTGGGTATTTTAAAAATTCACCAACGTTTGAAAGTGCTTGAACATATTTTTTAGTCGGCTCTAGAATTTTAACAATTGTACCGGAACCTCGTCTACGTTCAACTAATCCTAATTCATTTAGCCTACGTAATGCCTCCCGGACTGTATGTCTACTAACCTTAAATTTAATACATAATTCAGATTCGGTTGGTAATTTTTCTCCTATGGTATAGCGTCCATGACTGATATCTGATACTAGAGTATCAACTATCTTCTGATACCTTGTCTTGGGTCTATTATTTTGTGAAGTATTTTTTTTTGCCATACTTTCCCCAAATTCCAGATGAAGGCAACCCGTAGTATTTAGGTTATATAATATATGAAGGTTTTAAATGTTTATCGTGAATTTATTTATATATTCTCTTAAATTTAATTAATGTAACTCAAAAGTGTGATCTGATGAAGCTTAATGGAATACGTGTGCTAGATTTATCTCGTTTTTTACCTGGACCTCATTTGGCTATGATGATGTCTGATCATGGTGCAGATGTTATCAAAGTAGAAGATATAATCTATGGTGATCCCACAAGGAACATTGGTCCAAAAGAGGGAGGGGTAAGTGTTTACTTTCGGAATACAAATAGAGGAAAAAGGTCTTTAGCAATTAATCTTAAAAATGAAGAAGGTCGTAAAATTTTTATAGAATTAGCTAAAACCGCAGATGTAATTCTAGAAACATTTAGACCTGGTGTCGTAGATCGATTAGGTATTGGTTATTCGACTATTAGGACTGTAGCCCCTCAGGTAGTTTATTGTTCTATATCAGCTTTTGGTCAAAGTGGTTCATATAAAGATTCTCCTGCTCACGACCTTAGTGTTAATGCACTTTCAGGTGTCTTAAGTATGAGCAAAAATGAAGATGGTGAGCCTAGCATACCTTGCTTACCCCCATCAGATCTGGCAGGATCTTTAATGGCTTTATCTGGGATACTTATGGCACTTTTCCGGCGTCAAGAAACAGGTAAAGGGGATTATCTTGATATGAGTATGTATGATGCTGTCTTTTCTTGGACACCTCACATAATCGGAAAAGTTTTTAGCGAGGATAAGGCACCAGATCCGTCAACTGAACGGACCCAAGGTGGTAGTGCATTTTATGGAGTATATCAAACTGCGGATAAAAAATGGATAACTCTTGGCGGTAGTGAAATCAAATTTGTGGAAAATTTTTTGATTGCTATGGATAGGCAGGATTTGATTTCTTGTGGTAAATTACCACCTGGTTGCCAACAAAAACCACTTAAAAAATATCTCAAAGAGACGTTCATGACAAAAACCCAGAAAGAATGGATTAATTGGTTTCAGGGTAAAGATATTTGCTTTGCCCCAGTATTTAATATGAAAGAGGCAATGGATATACCTCAGTTAAATGATCGTGAGATGATAATTCAAGATAATGACGGTAATAGACAATTAGGTGTTCCAATAAAATTCGAAGATGAGCCAGCTTCTCCATCTATGCATGCCCCGCGCCTTGGTGAGAATACAGCTGATATTCTTAGAGAAATTGGCTATAATAAAAATTTCGTTGCAGAAATGGAGAAAGAAAAAATCATCATATTAGGGTAATTTTATTTTTTCTCTTTTATTTCTATAGCTCCGCCAGCTTCTCGCCAAGCCTCAAACCCACCAGCTATATGGGCAACCGGTTTGAGTCCCATATCCTGAACTGTTTTAGTAGCAAGAGCAGAGCGAAGGCCTCCAGCACAGAAAAAAACAAATTTTTCGTTTGTTGCAAATTTTTCCTTATGGTAGGGACTATCTGGATCAATCCAAAACTCAAGCATACCTCTTGGAGCATGGTGTGCTCCTGGAATCGCTCCTTCTCTCCAAAGCTCACGAATATCTCTGATATCTACAAGTTGTATTTCGTTATTGTCATACAGTTTTATAGCTTCAGATGCTTTTATAGTTTGAACTTCTTTTTCTGCTTCATCACATAATTCTTTGATGCCTTTAGTTATCATTTTATTAGTTCCTACAAATTTATTATTCAATCTATATTGGTTTATCAATATTGATACCAATATAAAATAGTGTTTATATTGGTATCCATAAAACAGACTTTGACATTAAAAGACAACACTACTTAATTATCAATTAATAGTATGAGGGGATATAAAATGTCAGATGATGTAAATAAAAATGAAGAAAAAATTTTCTCTTGGAATGAGAAACTAACTCCTGAACAATATTATATTTGTAGAGAAAAGGGTACAGAGCCAGCTTTTTCGGGAAAATATAATAATGAAAAGGCTGCAGGTATTTACCTGTGTGTATGCTGTAATGTAGCTTTATTTGACTCAAATTCAAAATATGACTCTGGGTCAGGATGGCCAAGTTTTTTTCAACCAATAAGTATGGAAGCCGTTCATGAGGAGGCAGATTATAGCCATGGAATGAAGAGAATAGAGGTTCAGTGTAAAAAATGTAGTTCTCACTTGGGACATGTTTTTCCAGACGGACCCGAACCCACGGGGTTAAGATATTGTATTAACTCAATTTCTCTAAAGTTAGATAGAAATTAAGAAATAGAATTTTAATGCTAGTCTATAAATCAGGTATAATTTTATCGAGTGCTTCTAAAACTGTGATGCCAAGCTTGGAAGATTTACCCAAAGACCACCCATAAATAGAATCTGGGTTTTTTGCATTATCCTTAAAAGGTTGTTCTAATGTCATGGCAGGGCAGCCAAAGTATTCAGCTACCCAGTTACCTGCAATCTTAAGATTAGCTTTGCCAGGCTGGTTCTTTGGATATCCATATTGATCTTGAAACTCAATTGATAAATCACATAGTGCTTTTTCAAACTTTCTTACCAAGGAAATTTGCTTTTGGTTTATTGATGGGACTCCATCTGGGCCAGCAATAAAGTTGTATGGAAGTGCCTCATCTCCATGTATATCAAGAAAAAAATTACATCCAGTCCTTTTCATTAATTCTCTTACATTATAAACCTCTGGACTATCAGAAAGACTTGGGGTTTCCCATTCTCGGTTTAAATTAACCCCTTTGGCATTTGTGCGTAAAAAACCATGGAAACTGCCATCTGGATTCATATTTGGAACTAAGTAAAAAGTTGCAGAGTCTAAAAGTCTCTTTGCCAGTGTGTTTTTTTCTAGAATTAATTTTTTTATTAGCCCTTCCATTAGCCATGAAGCCATTGATTCTCCCGGATGCTGTCGAGCAATAATCCAACATACGAGATCATTGTTTTGAGAAGAACCCGCTTTTATAATATCTATTGATCTTTTTTCAACACTTAAACAGTTTGAATTTATTTCAACAAATTCTGATTGTTGACATTTCGCAATCAGATCATTGAGACGCTCCAATGAATAAGGTGCAAAGTATGCATACCATTGTAGATCTGAATTAGGTTTATGATTAATAGTTAATATTCCATCATGGTATTCAGTTTTGACCCGTGTCCATTCTTTTCTGTCAAACGTTGTTAATGCCTGATACCCAAGCCAACCTTGAGTATATGAGGCTTCACCTGCATTAATTATCCTCATGGTGACATCAATGTCTTTAGCTCCAGATAGTCGATAGTAAAACCACTGAAAGAATTTACCCCCCTTATCTGGACTTATCTCCAATATAATATTGGATGGATCCTTATTAGATTTGCAAACGATGTTACCACTGTCAAAATTGCTTAAGATTTCCATTATCTTCTTGTGCCTTTTTATTAATAATTTGGACATTTAGCTAACATTTAAATAACAATACATGCTTTAGTTATTTTAGTCGTAATTTTGTTTATATTTAAAATCTAATCATTAAAACGACAAAGGAAATATGTTTTTAGAACCAAAAATAAAATCAGAAATCAGAGTTAAAGCATTAATAAAACAATGTGACATCGAAATGATTCCGGTTGTGTTATTGCATCGTGGTGATATAGATGCAGGAGCGGTGCTGTTAAAAATTAATTTGATGGATGGGCAGTGTATTCTATTAAGCCAAACCAGAGATATTAGTGGAAAATTAGTTTGGATGAGAACTCTTGGTGAGGGTCATTTTATGGAAAGTAAAGTAGATGAATACATTAAGCACCAGTTGAATATAGACCAAGATTTATGGGTATTAGAAATAGAAGATAGAAAAGGGTTATATACTCCTACTGAGCCAGTAATTTGAATATTTTGATTTCTCGTTTTAAAGTAAAGGCATCTTACTTGCTGTTGTTGGCAGTCTTTCCTAAAGCTAATTGGATGACCTGCTTTACAGTTAGCCCTTGTATAACTATAGAAAAAACTACTACTGCATAAGTTGCAGCAAGAATAATCGGTTTAGAGGGGCCATCCGGGAGTGAGAGTGCTAGGGCAACAGATATTCCGCCACGGAGACCTCCCCAGGCTAGTACAGGAATTGTACCCTTAGTAAACTCTTGCTTAAGTTTTAGTAATGATAAGGGAATACTTACACTTATGAAACGTGCTATTACTGTGATAGGTATTGCTATCAGCGCAAATGTTACAATTTGTCCAGACCATGTCAGAGATAGGATTTCAAAACCTATTAACAAGAACAAAACTGAGTTCATGATTTCATCTAGTAATGACCAGAATTTTGTAACATGATCTCTAGTTGTTTCCCCCATAGCAAAATTCTTACCATGATTCCCAATCAGTAAACCTGCAATGACAACAGCTATTGGTCCTGAAAGATGTGCAGCAATAGCTATACAATAAGTGCCCATTACTAAAGCCAATGTAATAAGTACTTCAAGATTGTGCTCATTCACTGTTTTGAGAATTCGATATGCAATCCACCCTGCTATAAAACCCAAGGCCGCACCGCCTAGTGCTTCTTGCACAAACAGCTTAATTACATCAGCAACAGTTGGTGTAATGCTTTGACCTGTAGGATCTGTTAAACTTATTGCTAAGCTTACAATGATAAGGAAAACTACGATTCCTACTCCATCGTTAAAAAGGCTTTCCCCAGCAATTTTTGTTTTGAGAGGTTTTGGAATTTTTACAGTTTTTAATATTCCAAGTACTGCAACTGGATCTGTGGGGGTAATTAATGCACCAAAGACTAAACACCAAATAAAGGGTATGTTAAGCCCAATAAGATTAGATAATCCCCATATAGTTAATCCAACTAAGAAAGTAGAGATGAGGACTCCAAGAGTAGCTAGGCTACCTATAGCCCATTTTTTTTCTATTAGATCATTGAGATTGATATGTAGTGCACCTGCAAAAAGTAGAAAACTCAGCATTCCTTCCATTAATAATTCATAAAAATCTATACCTGTAACAAATCCTGTAACAGCAGTTTCAATTCCTAAGCTCGGTGCAATAGAATCGACACCCAATACACCAAGGGATGTAAAAAGAGATATAATTACAAGACCGATAGTATGTGGGAGTTTCAGAAACTTATAATTGCAAAAACCAAAAAAAGCTGCGAGGGATATAATAATAGTTGCAGCTGTAAAAATTGAAGGCTGAGCCATACTACTAAGTCCTAATTTCGATTTCACTCTATATTTTAATAAATAGAATTAAAAAATAACTCTACCAAATATTTTATGACCGCAACAGGGGTACACCAGGGCGAGAGCTTGAATGTATTCCATTCTCAAAAACAATAGTTCCGTTAACGATTACTGTATCAATTCCTTCTGAAGGTTTTAGAGGGTTATCATAAGTTGCATTATCTTTAACAGTTTTAGGATCAAAGATAACTACATCAGCAAATGAACCAGGAATTAGCTCACCACGATTTTTTAATTTAAAAGTTCTTGCACTCAGACTTGTCATCTTTCTTACAGCTTCTTCTAAGGTAAATATACCTATATCTCTTGCATAATGACCCAGAACGCGAGGAAATGTTCCCCAAAGGCGGGGGTGAGGATGTTTGTCATTCGGCAATCCATCAGAGCCAATCATTGTATCTGGATGTTGAAGAATCTTTTGAACATCAGACTCATTCATTAAGAAATATATTGCACCGCCAGGCATAAGTGCTTTTACAGAATCTTCTTTCTTGCATTTCATTTGATTGCAAATATATTCTAGGTCGTGACCCGAGAAGTTTGGAAAGGTTTTTGACCAAGTAATTATTACACGTTCTGACATTTCAACCATTTCCGGTAATATAACAGTTGATGCTGCGGTATAAGGATATGCATCAAGGCCAACAGTTTGGAAAGATTTTGCCTGATTAATTCTTCTAAGTGTTTCTGAGCTTCGCCCATAATTGGATTTTCCCATACATTTGTGATGTGAAATTATTACAGGAGCATTTGTTCTTTGACCTATTAACAATGTTTCTTCGATTGATTTATTGATCTGGTTTGATTCATCGCGCATATGGGTTGTATATATACCCCCATAATTTGCTACTACTTCAGTTACTGCAGAAATCTCATCAATTGTAGCAGCTTTATTTGGCTCATAAATTAATCCTGTAGATATCCCAAGCCCTCCAACGGACATAGCTTCATCTATAAGAATTTGCATTTTTTTTATCTCGGATGGTGATGCAGGCTTTTCAGTGCTTTCCATAGCACAAATACGTAATGTTCCATGTCCTGCTAAAAAACCAACATTAGTAGCTGGTGGATATTTCTCAATTGCGGATCTGTATTCAGAAAAATTTGAGTATTTATAGCTATCTTTTTCCCCTAAAAGATCCTGAGGGGGTGGAGGAGAGACTTGATTTAAAATTAGTGGTGCGAGACTAACACCACAATTACCTACAATAATAGATGTAACCCCTTGGCTAATTTTTGGTCGCATTGAACTATCAGAAAATATTAAATTATCATCATGAGTATGGACATCTATGAAGCCTGGTGACACGATCATGTCTGTTGCATCTATAACCATCTCGGCCTTGGCACCATCTAAACTCGATATAGCTACTATTTTATCATTATCTATAGCGATGTCTGATTTAAACCTTGGAGTACCTAGGCCGTTTATTACATCGCCATTTTTAATTAATATATCGTAAGTCATTACAACCAAATGGTGTCCTTTTGATGGAATAAAACTTATATTAATATATAACCTATAATTTTGCAGTGAACGTTTGACCAATTTTGTACTAACAGATATTTTTCTATTAGATTAGTTTTATGATGGCAATCATATTATTTTAGGACTAGTTATATACAAACTTTAAAAATAGGAAGGCGAACATGTCCGCAAGTAGCGAGGAAATTAAGAAAGCATTGGAAACTATTTTTGATGCAGACTCAAAAATATATCAAACGCGTGGTTTTCAAAGACGCATAGGGTTTGGTAGGCGTCCTGCACTCTTAATTATTGATCTTGCAAATGCATGGACACAGCCTGGGTATCCATTCACTTGTGATAATATGGAACAAATTATTCCAACTAACCAAAAATTATTAGAATCTGCGAGGGCAAAAAATATACCCATTATATATACAACTACGGCATACCAGGATCCAAAGGGAATGAATACGGATACAGGATTATGGCATTTGAAAATTCCTGTTGAGACAGTCCGAGAAGGGTCAGAAGCTGCAAAGATAGATGAAAGGATTGCTCCTCTTGATGGAGAGCAGGTCATTTGTAAGAAACGAGCAAGTGCTTTCCACGGAACATATCTAGCTGGTTATTTGAGAGCCCACAGGGTTGATACCTTGATTATTACAGGAGTAACCATGGCAGGCTGTGTTCGACATAGCACCGAAGATGCAATAGCGGAAGGTTTCCGCCCAATTGTAGTCCGTGAAGGTGTAGGGGATCGTGTTCCAGGTGTTGTTGAGTGGAATCTTTTTGATATAGATGCAAAGTTTGGAGATGTAGAGCCCTTAGAAAAAGTTGTATCTTACTTAGAAGAAATTGAAGAGTTCACAAATACTTGAATGACAAGATACTCAGCCCTTAATTTATTTCAAAAGTCGAGAGATGGTCACAAGGGATGGCCAGAGGCATGGAGAAAGCCTGCACCTAAGTCATCTTACGATATAGTAATTGTTGGGGGAGGTGGTCACGGCCTTGCTACTGCCTATTATCTCGCAAAAAACTATGGCATTAACAACATTGCAGTTCTAGAGAAGGGCTGGATTGGTGGTGGTAATACTGGTCGTAATACCACTATTATTCGATCTAACTATTTATGGAATGAAAGTGCACATTTATATGAGTTGTCGTTAAAATTATATGAGAAATTAAGTCAAGAACTCAATTTTAATATTATGTTAAGCCAAAGAGGTGTAATAAATCTCGCACATTCTCAGTCAGAAATGCACGAAGTGACGAGAAGAGTAAGTGCAATACGTTTGAATGGAATAGATTCTGAGGTGTTAACACCAGACCAAATCAAATCATTAATTCCTATCATCAACCTATCCTCAAAAAGCAGATACCCGATTCTGGGAGGCTCTATACAACGTCGTGGTGGAGTAGCCCGCCACGATGCTGTTGCCTGGGGTTTTGCAAGGGCTGCTGATAATTTGGGTATAGATATAATTGAAAATTGTGAGGTTTTATCTGTATCAACATCTAATGGAATAGTTAGATCTTTAGAAACAACACGTGGTTGTATAGGTGCAAAAAAGTTTGGCTTTGTAGTATCTGGCCATTCAAGTGTGCTTGCGGAAAAGGCTGGGTTTCGACTTCCTATTTGCAGCCAACCTTTGCAAGCACTAGTTTCAGAACCTCTTAAACCATTTTTTGATGTCGTATTAATGTCTGGGACTGTTCATGTCTACTTAAGTCAATCAGACAAAGGAGAGCTAGTGTTAGGTGCAGGGACAGATAAATATAATTCTTATTCACAACGAGGAAGCCTATCCGTTATAGAGGAGATGATGAGTGCAAGCTTGGAATTATTTCCAATATTGAGTCGTTTAAAAGTAATGCGTATGTGGGGTCGAATTGTAGATATCTGTCCTGATGCAAGTCCAATTATTGGTAATACACCACTTCGCAATTTATATATAAATTGTGGGTGGGGAACAGGAGGATTTAAGGCAACTCCTGGATCTGGTTATGTATTCGCACATAACATCGCAACTGGCGAACCCCATAATTTAGCAGCTCCTTTCTCTCTCGATAGGTTTGCAAAGGGTAAGCTAATAGATGAACATGGTGCAGCTGCAGTTGCACATTAGTTGAAAAAGGGAAAACAATGTTAAATATTCCTTGCCCTTGGTGTGGACTACGTTCCGAAGTAGAATTTTCCTCAGGTGGAGAATCTGAAGTCATACGCCCCTTAGACCCTTTAAAAAAATCAGATCATGAGTGGTCTGACTATTTGTTTAACAGGACAAATAAAAAAGGATGGCACGTAGAACGTTGGTATCACATTCACGGTTGCCGCAAGTGGTTTCACATAGAGCGTAATACTATTACACACGAGATAAGATCGAGCTGGCCTATTACAGAAAAACACCCTGAAGGTAATTTATCTGTATCTTATTCTGATAGGGAGCAATAAAGAATTGAAGAAGCAACCTTTTAGAGTTGAAGGACTTGGAGACATAGAACGAAATCGTCCTATAATGTTTACATTTAACGGCAAAACTTACACAGGGTTTAAGGGCGATACATTAGCTTCGGCTCTTCTCGCTAATGGTGTCATATTAGTAGGAAGGAGCTTTAAATATCATCGTCCAAGAGGAATTTTTGGTGTGGGTGTTGATGATCCAAATGCATTGGTTCAAATTGGAGTTCATGGTAGAAGCACACCTAATGAACGTGCAACTACTACTGAAATCTTTGAAGGCTTAATAGCAAAAAGTGTAAATGTTTGGCCAAGTCTGAGGTATGACATCCTTGCAATAAATAATTCATTTTCAAGTATGTTCCCTGCAGGTTTTTATTATAAAACGTTTATGTGGCCTGCATCTTTCTGGCCAATATACGAATATTTTATTAGGAAGGCGGCAGGACTTGGAACAGTTCCAAAGTTTGAAGATCCAGATACTTATGAAAAAAAATATGTTCACTATGATTTATTAATAGTAGGAGGTGGCATAGCAGGATTAGTTGCTGCACATGTGTCTGCAAAGGCTGGTAATAGGGTTATTTTGGCGGATGAAAGAGCTAACCTTGGTGGCTCAAAATTCAATTCAGAAGTGACTATTAATAACAAACCAGTAAAAAAATGGGTATCAGACATTGAATCTGAACTAGAATCAATCGGTGATTGTATGGTCCTCAAGAGGACTACAGCAGTTATACATTCAGACCATAATTTCGTAGTTCTTCGTGAAAAAATAATTAAACCTAATAATCATTCATCCCATACAATGATAAGTCAACGCCTCTGGAAAGTAAGAGCGAAGTCAGTAATATATGCTACCGGTGCATTAGAAAGACCAATGGTATTCCAAAATAATGATTTACCTGGGGTGATGCTAGGTAGTGCTGTCACAGATTTGATTCATCGTTATGGTGTTTGTCCCGGAAAAAACGTAGCTATAGCTGGTAATAACGCATCGATTTATACCCTAGCAGAGGATTTAAAAGCTTGTGGAGCTAATATAGTTGCATTATCTGATTCTCGTAAAAAATCAGATAATAATGAAAATTTAGCATTTGATTCTGAATTCCCAGTATTTATGGGTCAGGCACCTATTTGTGCATTCGGTAAGAAAAAAATACGATCAGTTTCTTTCGGGCCAGTAAATATAGACACAGCAATTTCACAAAACAAAGATGATAAAAAAATAGACTGTGATCTATTATGTTTATCAGGGGGCTATGATCCAAATCTTAATTTAATTGCTCAAGCTGGTGGTAGTGTGAGTTTTGACACTGAAGTTTCCTCTTTTAATTGTCAGAGTATTCCAAAAGATATTTTCCTTATTGGTGCAGCTGCTGGCAATTTTGATCTTCAAGATACTATTTCAAAATCTCTTAACATTGTTAAAAAGATAATTAAACAAAATGGAACTAGTGTGTTCCCAGATATCGTTTATCAAACCAAAGGCAGTAAAAGTTTAAATGCAGTAAGTCCAGTGTGGTATGTGCAGTCAAAAAAATCAAATAACAAGCAATTCGTAGATTTACATAATGATGTTACAGTCTCAGACATTGATTTGTCAGTTCGTGAAGGATACAAATCTATTGAACACTTTAAACGTTATACTACCTCTGGAATGGGTCCGGATCAGGGGAAAATTGCTAATGTAAATGCACTTGGCATCTTATCAAAAAAAATTGATATTAACCCACAATCTATTGGAACTACTCGTTTTAGACCTCCATATACTCCTATCACATTCGGGGCACTTGCTGGCAGGGATTTAGGAGATTTGGCGGAACCCATCCGTATCACTGCTTTAAATGTTTGGCATCAAGAATCTAAAGCTGTTTTTGAGAATGTTGGCCAATGGAAGCGGCCTTGGTATTATCCAAAAAATGAAGAAACGATGGAAGCAGCTGTTAATCGCGAATGTAAGGCTGTTAGAAAATCTGTTGGTATATTTGATGCATCTACGTTGGGTAAAATTGAACTTGTTGGTCCTGATGCTGGCGAACTTTTAAATAGAATTTATATCAATCGTTTTGATGACCTTAAGGTGGGGTCATGCAGGTATGGGATAATTTGTGGTGATGATGGTATGGTCATTGATGATGGAGTGACTTCCCGCCTAGAAGACAAGCGATGGCTTATGACTACAACTACAGGTAATGCAAGTAAAGTTTTTCACTGGATTGATGAATGGTTGCAATGTGAATGGCCTGAATTAGATGTATTTCTGACATCTGTTAGCAGCCATTGGTCAACTATTACTATTGCTGGTTCAAATGCCCGTAACGTTCTTTTAGAGTTAGCAGGAGATGTTGATGTAAGCAATTCTTCTTTTCCTCATCATACTTGGAAAATCATTAAAATATTTGGGGTAGTAGCCAGAGTATTTAGAGTTAGTTTTACTGGAGAATTATCATATGAAATAAATATCCCTTCACGTTATGCACATTCACTTTGGGAGAGTATAATAAGCATAGGGGAACGCTATGATATAACGCCATTTGGTACTGAGTCCTTGCATACTCTTCGTGCAGAGAAGGGATATATCGTTGTAGGACATGAAACGGATGGTTCAGTAACTCCAGATGACATCGGTTTTGGCTGGATGATGAGGAAGAGAAAAGATTTTATAGGCCATCGTTCATTATCACGTGAAAGTATTATAGGTGAGAAAAGGCCTCAATTAGTTGGGCTTTTACCAGAAACATACATTCCTGAAGGAGCACAGGTTCTATCTGATGAGATTTCGGGCTCAGACAAACAAAGTATTGGTCATGTAACCTCAAGTTATAACAGCCCATCATTAGGAATTCCAATAGCGTTGGGTTTGATTCAGGGAGGAAGATCCTTGATAGGATCCAATATTCGAATAATCGGTCCATCTAACAGTATGAGTGTAAATGCAAAAATAGTATCACATTGTTTTTATGATCCTAATGGAGATCGATTAAATGTCTGAACTAAGGCTTTTAGAGCACCCAATTTTAGGTCTTTATGAACAGAGTTCAACACAATTTAGTGGAGATAAGATTAAGTTTAAAAAGATGAGGTGTTCTGAAATTTTTAATTTGCAGATAAAATCAGATGATCATAACTCTTTTAGTTTAGTAGAAAGTAAATTAAAGGTGAAACTTCCGCAGGAGCCAAACACCACAGAAAAAATCAAAGATTTTAATTCAACTATATTCTGGTTGGGTCCATACGAATGGTTATTTGTCTCTCATGATAATTCTAATTGTTTAGATAAGTTTATGTTCTCAGAATGTAGAGAATACAACATGTCATGGACAGATATAAGTGATTCGCGAATAGTGATATCACTTTCTGGTTATGATGCACAAGCAGTTCTTGAGAAGGGATGCCCGCTTGACTTTCATCACGATGTTTTCTTAGTGAATTCTTGTGCCCAAAGCCTGATAGGCCAAGCAAGTGTTCTGATACATCGTATTTCATGTGAAAATGTTAATGAAAGTTCTTGGATGATTTATACTGACCTAAGTTATGCTGCATATCTATGGGCTTGGTTAAATGATGCTGTGTCGGAATATATTTAATCAGATCCCAGTTCTTTAAAATTTTTGATTTAATGTGCGTAATGCAATACAAGCTGCACCATATCCATTATCTATATTTACTACTGCTAGGCCAGGTGCGCAACTCGTCAGCATAGCATTTAGAGCTGTTCGTCCATTTTCTGCAGTTCCATACCCTGTTGATGTTGGAAGCCCTATGATTAAAGACCCTACTAGTCCACCTATAACACTTGGTAGTGCAGCATCCATGCCCGCTGCAATAATTATCACTGGAAATGTTTTTATAAAATCAATTCTATCTAACAAACGCCAAATACCAGCAACGCCAACATCTGTAACTTCTGCTGAGTTTTCACCATAAAATTGAAGTGTTCTTACGGCTTCTCTGCTTGCTGGAGTATCTGAGGTTCCTGCTGTTACAACGGCAACTCTTGGTGAGATATTAATCTTAGGAGTTTTACCATATATTCCAGTACGGGAGATTGGTTCATAGTCTATTTTATTTTGTAATTGTTTGGGTAGAGAAATTAAAATTTCTTGTTCTAAGCGTGTAAGTAAGGCGGAGTGATTTTGGTTTCCATTAATAGCCTCGGAGATTTGTGAAATAGATTTGCCTTTGCATAATATTGCTTCACTGATACCAATTCTTTCAGAACGTTTTAAGTCTATTTGAACATCTTTCCTTTCTATCATTTTAATTGACCTTTGGGATGAAGTTTCCTGAATTGAATTTCAGTAGATTCTCTTATGTTTCTTCTATTCTCTTGGTTTCCAAAAATTTTAATGTCTTCCATTTCAGCTTTTGCTGTTGTTTCCCCATTTGGCCTTTTAGCTACTTTAACCTGAATGTTTGTATCATCGATAAACTTTATTTGTCTTGGTACTAATGCACGTTGAATCATTTGCCACCTAATACCTAACGTAGTTGTTTCTTTAAAGCATAGGTCAATTACTGAATCTTTATTCTCAGCTCTAGCTAAAACGCAGATATTAAATGCAATTCTACCTTTTTTACCATAAACTGAATTTTGCGATACTTCCAAAACTCCCTCGGTGTTTCTGATTGATTCAAGGCCAACTGACAAATCTTCTGGAGTTTGATCATCTACAGTAAAAGTAAATTCAGCAATTTCATCTGTTTCAAGAAGATGCTCTATATTTCTTTCTGAAAGAAATATTATACGCAAAACATTGCTTATTTTAGGAAATGTATTTGTGCCAAAACCTATTCCGGTCCCACATAATACTTCAATTTTTTGATGTGGAATCTGTTTAGGTTGGAGGTAGGAAATTATTGCCGCACCTGTAGGTGTAATTCTTTCTCCTATTATTCCATCATCAAGTATTGTAAAACCCCTCAGTAATTGAGTGACTGCAGGTGTTGGAATCATCAAGTTGCCGTGTTGAGTATTTACAATGCCAGATCCAAGAGGAAGTGGACTTGCCGTCCAGGTGACATGTGAAAATTTTTCAATCAACCAAGCAGCAACAATTATATCGGCAATTGAGTCCCAAGCACCAACTTCATGAAAAGTTATTTCTTCTTTATCAATTCCGTGTACTTTTGATTCCGCAACTGCTAATTTATAAAAAATATCAACTGCAATAATTTTAATTGATTTAGAAAGTTTTGATGATTCTATTAAAGACCTGATTATACCCCATTTACTGGGCTCTGCATTATGTGTTGTCGTACAAATAACATCCACTTTTGACCCAGTAAGACAATGATCGTTATAAGGTTCAGCTACAATTTTAAATTTTTCTCCAAATCCAGCATCATCTAAATCTTTATTAAGTTTATCTGTTAAGTCTGGCCATAAATCTAGAAAAGCAGCTTGAAACATATCACCTGAAATACCGCCTAAAAGGTCTAAGTGAATTCTTGTAATACTCTTTGGTTCTACTACCTTGTCCAATGTTAAATCCTTTGGGGTTTTACATCCATTCACCACCAGCGATAGCTATAGCCTGTCCAGTGATTGACTCAGATTCAGGCATGCATAACCATACTGCAGTAGTTGCAATCT
>PBVE01000003.1 GCA_002728135.1 Rhodospirillaceae bacterium | reverse complement strand
GAGGAAAGAGAACAGGCACGCATAGCCCAGGAGAAAAAAGAAGCTGAGGAAAGAGAACAGGCACGCATAGCTCAGGAAAAAAAAGAAGCTGAGGAAAGAGAACAGGCACGCATAGCCCAGGAGAAAAAAGAAGCTGAGGAAAGAGAACAGGTGCAAACAATAAAAGCTTTTGGGTTCAAAGAACTCAAAACTGGATTAACTTCACAGAGTATCACAGAACTAGGCGTTTGTAGAAGAACTTGGACTTCTGACAAAATAAACTTTGATAGAAATGATATCCCTCCATTTTTTGATTTAGAATGCTATGGATTGGATAATATGAAATTCGATTTATATTTCATGCAGAAAAAAAACTCTGGTCAGAAATATTTATCGAGATTGGTTATCGACTTAGGCACACTAGTAGGTATGAATTTTAGGAATGAATTAGACGATACATTCTCAAGAGAAAAACCTTTAAATATCTACCATAAATACCGTAATATTTTAGAAAATAAATATAAGTTAGATTTTTCTTTTTCAAGGCAAGATCTTAAGGAATTTGAAAAAGGAAAAAAGAATAGCCTTTATGTAATTTATGAAAAAGGAAAAGTAGTGCTAGAAATTGTCAAAGTTGAGAAGGGTGAAAATAAATGGCAGACTGACTTAAAGATTCAATACAGAGAACAAGTATCGGCAAGAGCCTTTTTTAATGATATCAAACCTGCCAAAGCACAAGATAATGATTTTTAATTTTTCTAATTAACCCTTTACTTGCCAAACTCTTTGCCAACGTATTCATTTTTTCATCAAAACAAAAAAATCTTCAATTACAATGTCAAATAAAAAAATAAATAAACTTGGACAAGATGGTGCATTTGTAATGGGGCCTGCACGCTGCGGCTCAACACTAGTTTCTGATATTATAAACTTACATCCAGACATACTCAGTATATCAGAGTTTTTTGCATCACATGCCTTAGATTGTCTCCTTCAGGGTAGCCTCACAGGTAGTGACTATTGGCAAAGACTATCCAAATCTTCACCAATAGTTCGCATAATGATATCTCGTGATACTATGCCAGGTGAGTTTCTATATCAATCTGATGTAGGCCGTTTCGCGATTGGTGATGTTCCACCAATACTCAAAATTACCTTGCCACATTTAAGTAATAATCCAGACAAACTGTTTGACCAGTTGTCAAATACTGTCCCCAACCAACCAATGCAATCTAGGCAAGATCACCATGTAATGTTTTTCGAAAACTTAAAAAATTTATGTGGTGGAAATATTTGGGTAGAAAGAAGTGGTATGAGTCTTATGTATGCCAGAATCCTTCCGCAACTTTTTCCAAGGGCAAAATTTATAATGATGTATAGGGATGGTCGTGACGTTTCGCTATCCTTACAATCATTTAAACCTGCTCGCGCAATAATTTGGATCTGGTCAAAATTACGAAAACTCGGTGTTAACCCACTTAATTTAGACAGCCCAATGGGCCGAAGTAAAAAATATAAATTATTTGCTGAATTCCCAAATAATCAAAACTTCTTTATTTCGAAATGGCCCGCCCAATGGATGCTTAAAAATCCACCACCATTAAAAGATTGTGCAAATTTTTGGAGTGAAATGACAATAAAGGGTTTAGCTGAATTTAAAAAAATACCGAATAGTCATCGACACTATCTATGCTATGAAAGTCTTGTCAAAGATCCAAAACCCCAACTAACTACATTAGCAAACTTTTTAAATGTCGACCCTCAGAAGGATTGGCTCAACAAAGCAGTTGTTTTACCGCAAAAACTGCAACCACGTTGGAAGAACCTAGATTTCGAAGAACAAAAGAAGCTTGATGAATGGACAAAAAATGCTCGAACTGAAGTAAATAAATTTTTTGCTAATTATGTTTAGTCCATTTACCTAATGAATAAAGATTTTTGTACATATTTAATTATTAGGCTTTAAAGCCCCTGTTTGAGAAGTTATTGAGCCATAATATTTAATTTGTCTGTGATTTTCAAAATTAAATATTGTCTCTCTAATTTTATCTCCTTCAGATAAATCACATTCTGCGGTGATTACTTCATCGTCCTCAGATTTACAGATACCAACAATTTCTCCAGTAGGTGAAATTATACACGATCCGCCTATATGGTGTATCCCCTCCTCTACTCCCGCCTTAGCTGCCGCTAAAACCCATGTGCCATTCTGATAAGCTCCAGCTTGCATGCAAAGGTGGTTATGAAACATACTTAGGTCTGTCAACTTAGACAGTCCATATCTATTTTCCATTGGGGTATTATACCCTAATGCAACGACCTCAACACCTTGGAGTCCGAGCACACGCCAAACTTCAGGCCAGCGTCTATCATTGCATATACACATGCCAAAAACTCCACCTTGGAAATTGAATGCTGGGAATCCTAAGTTTCCAACATCAAAATATTTTTTTTCTAGGTGTTGGTGAGATGCTCCAGTTACTGGCTCGTCTGTCCCAGGCAAATGTATCTTTCTATATTTACCGATGATACATCCTTTGGTATCAACAAGAATTGAGGTGTTAAAAAATTGCTTTCTTCCCAATGAGTCTTCTTCCAACTCAGCATAACCGAGATAAAATCCGCACCCTAGCTGCACTGCACATTCAAACAAACGATTTGTATATGCATTTGGCATATTGACTTCAAACCAAGACTCTAATTCATCATTATCATCATAGTCCCAACGTGGGAAAAAAGTTGTAAGTGCCAATTCCGGAAAAACAACAAATGAAGAGCCCTGTTGGTGTGCCTCTTCCATGAGCTTGATCATCCTATTTACAACCTTATGTCGACTTTCAGATCTTGCGACGGGACCCATTTGTGCAACAGAGACATTTAATACTCGCCTCAATGCCATCTTAGCTTCTCCCGATTAAGTTGATTATGACATAATTATTAGCACGATAATTTTAAAACTATTTTGGTGCGTTTTGATACAGAAGTTCCATATGCAGCCTATTAGATTCAATATAATTTAAAATTGCTGCAGGAGAAAACCCCCTATCCGGTTCAACATCGGGGTCAAAATGACCAAATTTATCCACTCCCCTAACTAGCAAAGCTCTATCCTTATCATATGAAGACTGTACATTTGTTGAAATATATCTTATAGCATAGCCAATTCGTGCATCATTTGATTGATTTGGTGCTGAACTGTGCACAAGGTCGATATGATGAAGAGATACTTCACCTGGCTGCAAGGTCATATCAACTACCAAATCAATATCTATATCTGTCTTCACTTCTTGACCGCGCGACAACAAATTATCTGGGTGATAAGTTTCAACATGCTTTAAATTTGGACCTCTATGGGATCCACTTAATGCTTTCATTGCTCCCGACAAACGTGTAGCTGGCGATAGGGCCACCCAAGCAGTCAAAACATCTCCCCCAGAAAGTCCCCAATAGTTTGAGTCCTGATGCCAAGATACAAAAGCATTATCACCTGGTTTCTTTGTAAAAAAAGATCCACCCCAACATAAAATATTAGGACCTAAAATATCCTCAACAGTATCAAGAAGAACAGGATTCTTTACAAGGTCATTAAGAATGGGCATCAATAAATGTGCTTTATGTCCCAATTCTCCCCCTATTTTGTCTAACATAGGTTTATCTATAGACTCTATGTGATTTCTTATATCTAAGGCCTGACTTTTTGACATAATCTGGATAGGATAGAGATAGCCATTTTCTCTATAATTTTCTAAATCAGTTGAGGATATATGTTTAGGCATAGCGACTCCCAGTTAGTTTTATTTTGTCCTTTTATAAAATCACTTCCTAAATTTATAAATCTACGTCTCTAAAACGACCTTGCCAAAAAAATTTCGTGACTCAATAAGTTTATGTGCTTCAGACATTTGAGATAGATGAAGGGTTTTTGCAATTACTGGCTTAACCTTACCCGAGGCAACAAGCCGCAGTGCTTTTTCATTATTATGTTTTGGTGAAAAATGATTTCCAGAAATATGTATTTGTTTTCGAAAAATTTCAATTATATCAATTTCTACCTTTTCCCCAGCATGTGCTCCGCACGTTGCCAAACGTCCATTGTGGTTTAATGCCTGTATACTTTCTTGCAAAACTTTACCCCCAACCATTTCAATACATACCTCTACACCTCTACCACCCGTAATTCGCATCACACCTTCTTCAATACTTTCTTTATTATAATTTATTCCGTAAGAAGAACCGAGTTTCTTAGCACGATCTAATTTCTCATCTGTACCAGCAGTCGAAATCACTGTACCTCCCGCATTTACAGCCAGTTGAATAGCTGCCGTACCTACCCCAGATCCTGCAGCATTTATCAAAACTGAGTCACCAGGTTGAATATTGGCATGTACAACTACTAGTTCCCAAGCAGTTGCAACAGCAACTTGAGTAGCTGCAGCATCGACAAAACTTAATTCATCGGGCATTCGAATGACGTTATCATCAGTAACCTTTACATATTCCGCATATGTGCCCCAGTGAGTAACCCCAAGTTTATCAAAATGCATGCAAATATTATCATGACCACTGAGGCACCTATAACAATGACCACATGATGTTGTCAGATATGGCATGACTCTCTCTCCAGGCTTGAACGCCGTAACAGCAGAACCAACCTCTGCTATAACTCCTGCACCCTCAACACCGAGGATATGGGGCATTTGAGAATCAATATGGCCAGAAATTCCATTCCGGACGTCCAAATCAAAATGATTAACACCTATAGCTTTAATATTTATAAGCACATCTCTTGGCCCTAAAACTGGTGTATTGACTTCTTCATAGACAAGCACCTCGGGTCCACCATGTTTATGAATTACAACAGCCTTCATGTTATTTTTTTCCTCTTATTCCTACTCTCTCTTCGGCGAACAGACGCCAATAACGTACTACGTGCAAAAGACCTCGCAGTCTCACCCTTTTTTGGAAATTTGTATATAACACCATCTAATTTTTCTTTCTGGCTTGAGTCTGGCGGGCCCTTTAATTCAACTGTATTTCCATCTGGATCTAAGATGTACATTGATGGTCCATGTCCAAGGGATCCATATCTTCTTTCAACACTAGTAGATTCAACTCCTTGGCGGGATAAATGTAATCTGATTTTTTTTTCGTCAAAATCTATAATTTGTATAGCAAAATGATCCATATTGCGTCGTTTTTTTGTTGGCGGGCCTCCTCCTATTTTTCCAAGAGTGCCATCAAATGGAACCAAATCAATAAGAGCTAGTCCTAGACGCAATTGATACAAACCAAGGTTAGGTACAATGCGCTCTTCAACACACCCCAAAACATTTTTATACCATTCCAATGAGATCTTGATATTCGCCACTCTTAATACAACATGATCTAAGCCAATGACGTTTATGGGACTCATTCTCCCCCCCAAGTTTTTTTTAGTTCTTCAACAGTGAAATTTTCACTTTTGCATAAGTCAATTATACGATTTTCTCGACTTGATATTTCATTTGAAGCCAAAATGATATTTTCAATGTCATCCACTGGGATAATTACTGCCCCATGAACATCTGCATGTATAATGTCACCTGAATTAACAACCATCCCACAAATATTAACTTCACACGCAAACTCAGCCATATGAAACCAAATATGAGATGGTGCTATAGCAGCATGAAGGCATTGGAAACCATCCATCATCATTTCCATATCACGAACAGCTCCATCAGTTATTAGTCCCTCGCAGCCAAGTGCAGAGTGCATAGCACTCATTACTTCACCAAAAATCGCAGCAGATTTAGCTTGTTTACCATCACCATCTTGAAATACTGCAATTCGAGGGCCTTGCATATTCGAAACATAATCAAAATATTTTCCTTCAAACTTTTTTTGTTCATCTGGAGGTCTAGGCCCAGGCCTTACTCCCCTAAAAAGGGCAGTGCATGCGTATCCAACAATCGGTGGTAAATCAGGACGAGTGCAATATAAATGTTCAGTAGTAAAACCATAGCCTCGTCTCTGGGGAGAAACGATTTCAAGTGCATTGCACACTGTAGGTGTATCCAATGCCCTAAGTTTTTGTATAAGAGATTCTTTAATCATCTTTGATTTCCCTTAAACTTGTATAGTAAATGTTTTCAAAAAGAAGATTTATAAATTCAAATATACAAATTGTATGAACTTAACAAAACAATTAGTTTATAAGTTAGCTTTATGGCAAACTGAAAAATATACCATGGCATAGATGTTTTTTTCATAGTTTATATAATGTTTGTCAATTAAGTGTTACCGAGCGAAAGGTTGATTGGACTGCACCTTCGATGACAGGGTGATTCTAATTGGAAATTTATAGATATTGTCACCAATACAAGCGAAAACAAAATAAAATAAAAATTGGAGCCCATATGAAAGTCAAAGCAGCAGTAGCGCACAAAGCCGGAGAGCCCCTTAGCATTGAAACAGTTGACTTAGCAGGCCCTCGTTCTGGTGAAGTTTTGATTGAGATGAAAGCAACTGGTATCTGCCATACTGATGCCTTTACACTATCTGGGGATGATCCAGAAGGAATTTTTCCCGCTATTCTGGGACATGAGGGTGCGGGTATAGCAGTTGAAGTTGGTTCAGGAGTAACATCAATTAGCCCTGGTGACCATGTAATCCCTTTATACGTTCCAGAATGCAGACAATGTAATTATTGCACAAGTGGTAGAACAAATTTATGTCAGGCTGTGCGAGAAACGCAAGGGCAAGGTCTCATGCCAGATGGAACAAGTCGCTTTTCTCAAGGAAAAGATCCCATTTTTCACTACATGGGCACCTCAACTTTTTCAACTTATAGTGTAGTACCAGAAATAGCATTAGCACAAGTTAGGCGAGACGCACCATTCGAAAAAATTTGTTACATTGGATGTGGTGTCACCACCGGAATAGGTGCGGTCATAAATACAGCTAAGGTTTGGCCAGGAGCAAATGTTGTGGTTTTTGGATTAGGTGGAATAGGCCTCAATGTAATACAAGGTGCCCGCCTTGCTGGAGCAAATCAAATTATTGGAATAGATATAAATGAGAATAGAAAAAATCTAGCAACTGAATTTGGAATGACTGAATTTGTTAATGCCCATGATGCTGGAGAGGAGCTTGTCCCTTTTATTGTTAATTTAACTAATGGTGGGGCTGACTTTAGTTTTGAATGCATAGGTAATGTTAATACGATGCGTCAAGCACTAGAATGCTGCCATAAAGGTTGGGGAGAAAGTATTATTATTGGCGTAGCAGGTGCAGGCCAAGAAATTTCAACACGTCCCTTCCAGTTAGTTACTGGAAGGGTTTGGAGAGGAACTGCATTCGGAGGTGCAAAGGGACGTACAGATGTTCCAAAAATAGTTGACTGGTATATGGATGGAAAAATTAAAATAGACCCAATGATCACGCACACACTAAGCCTAGATAAAATAAATGATGGCTTTGATCTTATGCATAAAGGAGCTTCAATAAGAAGTGTAGTCACCTATTAGGTTAAATTATAGAATATAACAGAATCAAATATATTCATTACATGGGGTAATAAATGGCATTTTTTGTCGGTCTACATACAATTGCTGCAGTAGTCTGGGTTGGTGGAATGTTTCTTGCTTATACAGCAGTTAGACCAGCTGCAATGAATTTATCTCCTGAGGAACGATTCAAATTATGGAAGAGTATAGGAGCTAAATTTTTCCCAGTTGTTGGTGTTTGTTGTATAATTCTGGTTGCAACAGGTTATGGAATGATTTTCGAAGCACTTGGGGGTTTCTCATCAAGCGGAATACACGTGCATATTATGCAGGGCACTGGATGGCTTATGATCGGATTATTTGGACACTTAATTTCATCTCCTTATAGAAAATTAGTAAGAAGTTTAAAAAATGGGAATACTCAAGATTCTGCTAAAGCACTTGCCAGCATGAGAAGAGTAGTTGGAATCAATTTATTAATTGGCATTGCCACTATTTTAATTGGTGCGACAGGTCGATACTGGGCTTAAAAAGTTATCTTATAATAAAAATATATGCATTTAAGAAAATTTCACTTAAAATAAATAATCTAAAATTCGTGCTCTGCTTGATTTTAGGAAGAAACATATGCCAAGTAAGAATTACGAAAACGCGAATAAAACATCCAATATTGTTTCCTCTGAAGATTTAACATGTCTGAAAGCCCTGGAAAAAAAAATCTTATGGCTTTCAGCATGGATGATTCATAATGCAAATAATATCAGAGAAAGTCGTGATGGATTAAAAGTTGGTGGACATCAAGCTAGTTGTGCATCTGTAACCACTCTAATGACAGCACTCTATTTTAACGTGCTTACAGATAATGACAGAGTAGCTGTCAAACCACACGCAAGCCCAGTCTATCATGCAATCCAATACTTATATGGCAGACAAGAAAAATCTAAACTTGAGGGTTTTCGTTCTCTTGGCGGAGCACAATCTTACCCATCAAGAACAAAAGATTCAGATGGAGTTGATTTTTCGACTGGATCCGTTGGATTAGGTGTAGGCACTACTCTTTTTGCATCGTTAGTTCAGGACTATCTTCATTTAAGAAGGCTTGCACCCAAGAATAAAAAACTTGGGCGCATGGTAGCAATAATGGGAGACGCTGAGCTAGATGAAGGAAATGTATTTGAAGCATTGTTAGAGGGATGGAAGCATGAAAGTAGGAATCTATGGTGGATCATAGATTATAATAGGCAGAGTCTTGACCGAGTAGTTTCTGATCGACTATTCCAAAAAATAAAGGATTTTTTTGATGCTGTAGGTTGGAAAGTTATTATTCTTAAATATGGGAAACTACTTAAAAAGGCTTTTAAGGAAAAGGGTGGAAAAGATCTCCAAAAATGGATAGATGAATGCCCCAATGAATTATATTCAGCTCTTACTTTTAAAGGTGGAGCAGCTTTTCGTAAAAAGATTGAATCAGAACTAGGTCATATTCCTGGAGTAATGCAACTCATCGGCTCTCGAACTGATAAACAACTCCATAAGTTAATGACAAACTTGGCAGGCCACGATATGGAAGCCGTGATTGAAGGATTCCAAAATGTGGATGACAGTGTCCCCCACTGTTTTATTATCTACACAATCAAAGGTTTTGGCCTCCCATTCGCAGGTCACAAAGATAATCACGCTGGCCTAATGAATAACCAACAAATGGCAAGCTTTAGAGACTCTATGAAGATAACTGATGGCGAAGAATGGGACTATTTTTCCGGTTTAAATGTAAGTAAAAAATCTCTTGAGAATTTTTTAGCTCGAACACCGCTATACCAACCAAAAAACAAGGTTAAAGATAATAAGATAATTGAGGTTCCTGAAACATTACCCTTAAAGATTTCAGCACAGATGTCTACCCAAGAAGCTTTTGGTAAAATTCTTAATGAATTAGGAAAAGGTGACACACAATTAGCAGACAGAATTGTAACAACTTCACCAGATGTCACTGTCTCAACAAATCTCGGTGGATGGGTTAATAGAAGAGGTATTTTCAATAGAGCAGAACGAGAAGACATCTATGATTCTGAAAAGGTAGTTTCAATGCAAAAGTGGGCACTGAGTAAAGCAGGCCAACATATTGAATTAGGAATTGCCGAGAATAATCTTTTCCTTCTTTTGTCTGCTCTCGGGCTTAGTGAACAAGTTTTTGGCACAAAACTCCTTCCTATTGGAACTGTTTATGACCCTTTCATTGCCCGTGGACTTGATGCACTGAATTATGCCTGTTATCAAGATTCAAGGTTTATGCTGGCAGGGACCCCATCAGGCATAACACTTGCACCTGAGGGAGGCGCCCACCAATCCATATACACACCACTTATTGGTTTAGGTCAGCCTGGATTAACAACTTTTGAACCAGCTTACGCTGATGAACTTGCTGAAATTATGCGGTGGGGATTTGAACATATGCAAGAAGCTGATGGAGGTTCTATCTACATAAGGCTTACTACAAGAGCTATAACCCAACCATCTAGACAAATAAGTAATAAGTTCAGAGATAACTTACTAAAGGGTGCATATTGGATGGAAACACCACTTAAGGGCTCTAAACTAGCAATTATTGTTTCTGGTGCTGTAACCCCAGAAGCAAAAAGTGCATATGATACATTACATGATGAAATCCCAGGACTTGGGTTATTAATTGTCTCCTCATTAGACAGACTATTTCATGATTGGCTTTTATCTAGAACTCATGACACAAATCAAATACCAAACTATAAATCTCATATAGAGAAATTACTTGAGCTATTAGCAGATGATGCTTGTCTGATTACAGTATCTGATTCTCATCCTGCTTCACTTTCGTGGCTTGGATCTGTAATGGGGCACCAGCCATATTGTCTGGGGATAACAGATTTTGGTGAGTCCGGTGACATAATTGATCTCTATGCAAAACATAAAATAGATAAAGACTCAATTGTTGAGGCAGCAGCAACTGCATGTCTCAAAATGTTGAAATAAAACCAAAATTTAAAAAATTCACTCTGGTAATTTTCCCTGAGTAATATACTTCAATAGACCGACGACCTGCAAAGGAGTCTCAGCAACAGCCTTCGCCGCAGCATCAATTTCCTTAAGGGCATGGTTTAAAGAAGCATCGTGAACTGTAATAATACTTTTACCGAGTGCTGAGGCGTAGCCTGCATCAAATGCTGCATTCCATTGACGATATTTCTCCCCAAAACGTATTACAACAATATCTGATTCTTTTAAAAGCGTATTTGTAATGATTGAGTTAAGCTTTGCCCCCTTGTGATCATGCCAGAAAGCCTCTAGCTCTTCTCCAAGAATGGACACCCCACAATCATCACTTGATTTGTGGTCAGTCACAGGCGAGAGAAATTCAATATTTAACCCTAAATCTTCTGTACCTTTTCTAATTTGATCTCTCCAGTCGGAGTGAATCTCTCCCGATAAATATACGATCCATTTATCCTTTTTCATTTATTAACTTCCTAGACTTGATTGAGATTAAAGGTCTAAACTATCTTGTCATTAAATATGAAAAAACAATAGTTTTATCCCAGCAAAATAACATCAACAAATTTTAAAATTTATATATACAATTATTATGTTAAAGTCATAAATATATTTAGATAAAACTATTTTTTATTTCAATTTGGGAGGGGGGAGAAATGAAAGGTGGATATGCTGGTAAGCTTTTACGGGTAAATTTAGATAATGGAACATGTTCATGTTCACCATTACCTGATGAAAAAATTCTTCGCGAATATATTGGTGGAATAGGACTAGGAATGCGCCTTCTAATAGATGAGTCCCCAGAAGGTATAGAAGCAACAGATCCTGCTGCACCTCTCTTACTCATGACAGGACCTCTAACAGGAACATCTGCTCCAAGCTCCTCTAATTTGGCAGTTGTCTCTTTTAATTTTAATACACCATATGCAGTTGCCACAGGGCATACACATGGTTATTGGGCAGCGTATCTAAAGCATGCGGGATATGATGGAATTATAATAACTGGCCAAGCAGAAAATCCTGTTTACTTGTGGGTTGATGATGATCATGTAGAAATCCGTGATGCTAGTAAAGTTTGGGGTCAAGACACCCGTGAAACAGAGCGCTTAATAAAAAGTGAATTAGGAGACGAAGAAAAAATTTCAGTAGCATGTATTGGCCCAGCAGGAGAAGCAATGCTTCCGGGTGCTTCCATTAAAAATGACCGTAATCATGGTGCATCCAAAGGTAGTGTTGGAGCTGTAATGGGATCCAAAAGATTAAAAGCTGTTGCCGTTCGTGGTACTAGTACAGTACCTCTCAACGAACCATTAGCGTTTGGCGAATTAACTCAAACCTGGGACAAGGCGATATGGCATGAACCAAAACCTGGTGAAGGTGCTCCTGCAGTTGGAACAATATTAGCAAAAGGTGGCATTACTCGTGCCTATAGCTATGTCGGAGAAAGCCATATGCTTGCTGGTAAAAATTTGTCTGACCCCTTGTGGGGTGAAGATTTTTCAAAGAGATTTGTCCAAGCAGCCAAAGATTTTACTATCACTCCGAAAGAGTCCTATAACTGCAGCATAGCATGTGCATACGACTGCAAAATTAACAGTGGAAAATTTGCTGGTTTTACTGCCAGTATGTGTGGCGGTGGAGAAAATATGGAAGGTGCGGCTGGAATGGTAGGAATTGATGACCCAAGTGAAGCACTTGCCTTAACTGACTACTTTGATGCTATGGGAATAGACTCTTCGGTTGGAGGGTCACTGATGGGAATGGCTTTTGAATTATATGAACGAGGTATATTAACAAAAGAAGAAACAGGTGGCTTAGAATTAAACTGGGGAAACTACGAGGCGGCAGTTGAACTCCTTGATCAAATGTGTTCAGGTGAAGGGTTTGGCGGTAATGTACTAGCTAAGGGACTTAAAGAAGCGTCCAAATTACTTGGGAAAGAAGCAGAAGCCTGTGTATTACACATACGTGGTGGAGGAATCAATATGCATGATTGGCGTCCAGCATGGAGTGTCTTATTAGGACAAATAGTAGCTGGAGCTGGTGTTTGTTGGCAGGGTCCTGGTGTTGATGCATGGACTACAGATCCTGACCTCGGCTATACAGACTTTGGTGAACCAATGGTTCCCGATGGAAAAGCCGAAGCAGTAGCAAAAACACAGATGAAAAAATTATGGGAAGATACCCTTGGCGTCTGTTGGTTTGCACTTTGGGGAGTAAAAGGTGGACTTGGTTTTTCATCTAAAAGTATAGCTCTGGCTACAGGGTGGTCAGACTTTGACGAAAAAGAAGCAATGATCGTAGGGGAGAGAATGGTCAATCTTCAAAGAGTGATTGCTATCAAGCGTGGATTCAAACCCGAGGATGAATTTGATATATCAGAAAGATTATTGGAAGCACCTAGTGTAGGAAAAGCGGCTGGCAAAACAATTAGACCACATCTCAGAAAGATGGTCCAAGAATATTATGATGAAATGGGCTGGGATAAAATGACTGGAAAACCTAATCATTCCACGCTTCAAAAAATTGGACTTACATCTGATATATAATATCTATTATATAGATTGCTTGTTTTTTTAACAAAACTAGGTGCATTACAAATGCTCAAGTTAAGTGATTTTCATGGACGCCTACTTCGAACCGACGATGTTGAAACTCTCGGCAAGCCAACACACAATTTATTAATTGATGCAATAGATAAAGGAGAAAAAGAACTTGCAAAGGACTTGGCTCAGGCAGGACATAACGAGGACAAGTCACTACATGATCTCTTTTGTGACTGGGTGTGGGACCTTCTTACAAAAATATCTTCTCATTGTGGTGAAAGTTTGATGTATAAAATTCTCCGTGAGAGTCAAGAAACTTGGATGCTTCGACGTACATGGAAAGTTTTCAGTAAAATGAGCGTCAAACAGCAAGTTGAATTAACAGCAGAAATGATGAGATCTCACCGATGCGGACCGAAGCAAGAAGGAGATATTAAGATCGAAGAAGATAAAGAAAAATACACAATAATAATGGACCCATGTGGCTCTGGGGGGAGGATGAGAAGAGGCGATGTTGTTGATGGCACGCCATCGAGGCTAACTAAACCTTATAATTTTGGTGTAACCCAAAAGGCTTACGACTGGTCATGGAACAAAAAAGGCGTGCCCTACTATTGCATCCATTGTGCAGTTAATGAAATTCTACCTATTGAGTGGGGTGGTTACCCATTGTGGGTGACTGGATATGAGGAAGATGCTGCAAAACCCTGCAAATGGATGTTTTATAAAAATCCCGACCTAATCCCTGAGAAATATTGGAAACGTGTTGGCAAGACTAAACCAGATTCATTCTCTCATAAAAAATGAGACGACGAGTCAGAAAAATAGTTTAGCAATTTTGGATCTTTAATTTCATTACTTACCTCAAATAGTTCCAGCAGAATATTGTCAGGTGCAAGACACATGGAATATGCCCAACCATCAAAACTACGAATTGGGTTTCTAAACTCTACTCCGTTATTTTTCATCATTAAGACTGTTTCACCTAAATTTTCTACTCTTATACCAAGGTGGTGAATAGTGCCTGTTGCAAAAGTTTTTGGTGCCTGATCATAAAAATGTAAACGACCTTCACCTACTCTTACAAAAACATTCCTGGAGCCACCCATTATATCGTCAAAACATATTTCGGCAGAGAAATTTGTTTGCCACCAATCAATTGACTTCGAAATGTCTGTGCAAAAAATATGTACATGATGAAAATGTCCCTCCCCCATATGAATATCAACCCGCCACTTTATCTGAACTAAAATTAATATTTAATTTACTTTTTTGAATTTTACCATTTGCACTATGAGGCAAGTCATCAACAAAAATAACTGACTTAGGTACCTTGTATCCTGCCAGATGTGATTTGCAAAATTCTATTACTTTATCTTCAGACAGAAACATTTCAGGTTTCAAAACTACAAGAGCGCGCCCTGTCTCCCCCCATAAATCATGTGGAATACCAATGACGGCAACCTCATGCACCTCGGACATTTGATATATTATTTCTTCAACCTCCGCTGGATACACATTCTCCCCTCCTGATATATACATATCTTTCCAACGGCCAGAAATAGTTAAATAACCATCCGTATCAATTTTTCCTGCATCCCCTGTTCTAAACCAACCATCATCAATAAAGAACTCATCATTAAGATGCTCCATTCCCCAATAACCCCTCATAACCATTGGACCACGAGCTACAATTTCCCCTACAGTATCCGGTTTATCTATATGATTTTTTTCTGAGTCTATAATACTAATTTCGACATTCATCAGTGGGGGGCCACATGACCCTGCTTTTCTAAGATAATCTTCAGCTGGCAAAGATGTTGAGACACCACATAATTCTGTCATTCCCCATACTTGAGGAATTCTTGCACCATGGCTTGCAAACTCTTCAATTAATGCAACTGGAACAGGCATTCCTCCTGACCCTATAATTAAACCGTCAAAATTTACTTCAGAAAAATCGTCTAAATTTCTTATCATGAGTAAATTAGTGGGAATAGCCAAAGTATGTGTGACCTTAACATCGGCGTCCTTCATTATTGCCAAACATGCTTTAGCATCAAACTGGCGCATTAAAATTGTTTTTCCTCCCTGTAACAAGGTAGGATTTGAAAACATGAACAGACCGCTAGCATGGAATGTAGGTGTATAAGTTAAGCCTACAGATTCATTTGTAAGACTATATTCGGAACCTAAACCTTGGCATTGTAATAAGTTTTGTCCGTGTGATAGTTGTGCACCTTTTGGGCGTCCTGTTGTCCCAGACGTATAAAGAATATGCCAAATGTCATCAAATCTGGGTGGATCTTTAACTACAAAATTTTTACATTCATTTATAGCTAGAGAAAATTCTGAGTCTGCACTAATAAGCTCATTACTTAAAGCACCTGTCCTTTGAGATAAAGAATGGGCTGTTTCAAAAAATCTTTCATCAGAAAACACAACCTTTGGGGATGCATCTGATGTTATATAATCAAGCTCCTGATCTGCAAGACGCCAATTCATAGGTAGAAATATTGCTCGCAACCGAGCACAAGCAAACTGAACTATAAATATTTCCACACAATTTTGTGCCAGTGTTGCAACTCTATCACCTGCAGCAATCTTATATTTATCCTTTATAAATAATGCACAGGCATCAATTTTGTCATTTAAATTTTTGTAAGTAATTTCATAACCAGTTTCATAGTCAACCAATGCAACGTGGTCAGGACGACGAACGGAGTGATGCCTAATCCAATCATGAATAATATTGTTGTTCACTTATCTTAAACTCCCCAAATTTGACTGGTAAACCTATTAAATGACGTCAGCACTGCTCTTTCAAATCTCTTAGTGAGAGAAATTGCAAGGGCTTACTTTCAGGCATCGGGCCTCCATTAATCCAAGCGGGAAAAGAAACCCCAACTCTTTGATCATTATCTTTCTCAAGTCGTAGCATTTTTCTATAAATTATTTGCTCATTATTTCTAACATCTGCAAGGCTATGAACAGGCTCGAAACAACAATCATAATTTTTGAAATGCTCAACCCAGTCTGCTTGGGTGCGAGTTGCTATTATTGCTGAAACATCAGCTATTAAACTATCTTGAGGACAAGGTTCAAACTGTCTAGAACTAAATTCTTCTTTCCCGATAGCAATACAAAATTGTTTCCAAAACTTTTCCTCAACAGCACCAATTGTTACATGCCGACCATCCTTTGTTTCATAAATATGATAAAAAGCAGCACCATTGTTTAAAAACGTGCCCTCTATATTGACCGCAATACCCTCTGACACTTCCTGAGTTTGTACACACGCGGTCCATGGTAAAACTGACTCTGCAATACTTGTATCAATAAAAATTGGTTTTTTATCCCGGCTATCTTTTTTCCTCATCTGAGACAAAAGCCCTGCAACTATTGAGAAAGCAGATTGAATCCCACTTGCATAATCTGCTACAGGTGGATTTGTTATTGAAGGTTTTCCTGATTGCCCGGAAGTATATAGAGCACCGCACAGAGCCATATAATTTAAATCATGCCCAGCCCGGTCAGAATAAGGGCCTGTTTTACCCCATCCCGAAAGAGAGCACACAACGATGTTTGGATTAATCTTAGCAATATTACATTCAGAAAAACCCAACCGGCTAAGAACTCCGGGTCGATAAGATTCTAATAGAGCGTCAGAGGATGCAAGCAATTTTGCAAAAGATTCTTTTCCTTCTTCACTTTTTAAATCCAATTCAACAACTTTTTTTGATCTATTCAAAACTTTGTACCAACCAGAGATTCCATCGCTCTCTATTGGACCTACACGTCTCATAGGCTCACCACCTGGTGGTTCTACCTTGAACACCTCAGCTCCTAAATCAGCTAACAATAAAGAACAATAAGGGCCAGGGGCATACTGGCTCATATCGACAACACGAAATCCTTCAAGAAGATTAAAAGACACAAATTTCTCCATTATTTGTCATTTTGATTGTAATTTAAATATTAAGTTATTGATTTAATTCCTCTCCTAGTAATCTTCATACCATGTTCTTCACAATCCCAAGTAGACTTAGTAACTCCTAATGTTCTCAATTCTATTTTCCTTACCTTTTGAGTCGGAGTTCTAGGAAGATTATCGACAAACTCTATGAAACGTGGAACCATAAAATAAGGCATTTCTTGAGCACAGTGCTGGAATAATTCACTCTCCGTTATAATTTTATTACTTTGCAGCACTACTACTACTTTTACTTCATCTTCTCCAACATCTGCAGGAACAGCTATTGCAGCAACCTCCGATACTGCAGCATGCTTAGCTGTGATCCTTTCAACCTCAAAAGATGAAATATTTTCTCCCCTCCTTCGTATCGCATCTTTCATTCGATCTAGAAAAAATAAATATCCGTTTTTATCCATCATTCCACGATCTCCAGAATGAAACCAAAGGTTTTTAAAAGTTTCTAGTGTTTTTTCTGGTAACCCATAATAACCTTCCATAAGAATATTTGGATATTTAGGCCGAACTATAATTTCTCCAGAAATACCAGCAGAAACTTCCTGATCATTCGTATCTACAACACGTATATCATAATAGGGGGCAGCTCTTCCTGCTGCCCCAAGCGGAGTTTCTTCATCAGGCCTTGTGTAAACAACTATATTTGCCTCAGTTGAACCATACCCTTCAGTTAGTTCTAAATTAAATCTGCTTTTGAACTGTTCCAAAACATCATGAGGATTAGGAACAGAATAAATCATACGTAATGTATTTGATGAATCATTATCCTCTCGTGGTTGTGCGTACAGCATTTGACAAATACCGCCAACTCCAACAGTAACTGTTGCACCAAACCGCCTCACATCTTTCCAAAATTTTTCAACACTGAAACGTGGTCGAAGAATCATTTTACCGTTTACAAACATCGTACCTAAGAGAATAAATTTTCCTGCAATGTGGAAGAAAGGTAAAAAATTATAAGTAATATCAGATTGTTTCAGGGATACAATTTCGTTAAAAATTACAGCAAAAGAGAGTTCAAAAGCATTATTAATTATCACACCCTTTGATGGGCCTGTTGTACCTGAGGTAAACATTATACAAGCAGTAGACTCAGAGGTAACATCACATTGAAAATTATCTCCCATATCACTCAACACAGACTCCATATCATCAAATGGATTACCATCAGGTATTTGTAATTTCAGAGTAGTATTATCTGGTTCATGAACAATTATGCGACGCAGTTTAGGGCATGAATGTAATATTTCATCAAAAATTAAGGCAAAATCATTTTCAATTACGGCAACTGTTACTCCTGCACTATTGATTATATGAGATAGAAGATCGCCTTTATATGCAGTATTTATAGGAACCTCAATTGCTCCAATTTTAGCTATGCCAAACCACACTCCAATATAAGTTGGTGAGCCAGACATCATTACAGCGATACGATCACCTTGATTTACTGAAATTTCTTTTAAGCCTCTAGCAAACCTATTAGCAGTACGATTCAGATCTGAATATGAATATGTTTCTTCTTCCCAATATACAATTGGATGATCTGGAAACTCAGCTGCTCTTTCTTCCAGAACTTTCCCAACTACCCACTTCTCCTTGGGCGTTTTTCCTATTTTATACATATCATCACCAAAAACTGAGAATTAATTAAAACCATATTGATTTAGACTCATTTATCCTCTGATATTTCAGAAAATTTTGAAGCCATTGTAGGATTATTTTTTGTTAATTTCTTTATTGTAACATCTTGGGCTTTATCATTTGCAAGACGTAGATTCCTATCTGCACTCAAAAGAGCATCCTTAGTCTTTTGTAAATGATTTATGGATTTATCAATCTCTTCAATTGCAGTAGCAAATTTGCGAGAGGACAACTCATAATTTTTTCCAAAAGCAGATTTAAACATTTCTAATTTATTTTCAAAATTAGAAATGTCTATATTTTGGCCTTTGAATATCTCTAATTCATTTTTATATTCTAGTGAACTGATAGATGTGTTTTTGAAAATGGTTATAATTGGTATAAAAAATTGGGGACGAATAACATACATTTTGGGATATCGATGAGACACATCTACTATTCCTGAATTATATAGTTCACTATCGGCTTCAAGAAGTGAAACTAATACAGCATATTCACATCCCTTTTCATTACGATCCTTGTCCAATTCTTTGAAAAATTTTTCATTTTTCTTCTTTGTTGATGTAATATCTTCTTCATTTTTCATATCAAACATAATCGAAACAATCTCAGTTCCATTCTGATCTTTAGCTCTATAAATATAATCCCCTTTGCTCCCATTTTTTACATCAGTATCTTTTTCAAAATAATCATACTGAAAAGCCGATGAACGTAGTTTATTAAATTCTGTTTCACAGTGTTGTTCTAAAGATTCTCCCACCATTTTTGTAGATAGTTTAGATTTGAAATCTTTAAGACGTTCAATGGCATCATGCATATCTCTCATCTTGTTTTCATATTTATCTTTTTGAGCATTCAAAGAAATATCTTTTTCTAGTTCTGCTTTTTCCAAATCTTTTTTATAATTATCTCTTTCTTTAGAAACTTCAGATACTGCCTCTCTTATAGCTAATTTTTTTTCAGTTTCAGCAGAATAAAGTCTTTGCTCAAGGAGCTCGGACTTTTTCTTAGATTCAGTTTTTTCTTTGTGGAGTTCTGATTCAGATATATTTTTTTGCTCTCTTAGATTAGATTTAAGTTTCTCAATTTCAATATCTTTTTGAGAATTTGATTGATGGAATAACTTTTCAGATTCTTTTTTCTGAAGCTCGACAGCATTATTTTTATCTTTTTCAGCATACCCCATACGTTCAGTTATTTCCTTATCAAACTCACTATCTCTAATTTGTTTAAGAATATTTGCATAACCCGTTTCATCAATCTTAAATGCTTGATCGCAATGCGGACATCTGATTTCATTCATTATGCTATGGGACCCCCCATTGAATAAATTATTCTAGAGCTAAATTAGAATCTAAAAAAAACACAAGACTAGAAATAAACAACTTTAACATTTATGTAATTAAAAAATTACTACACTCTCATATCACGGCCAAGTCTAGTTTTATTTAGGTAATTTTTAAAACTTTTAATTTGTTATGAAAATTTAATTAATTACAATTAATTATGAGGTTTATTATTAAATTTAATATAGTGTCAAAGTCGTCTCTAGTTATTAAACTAACTCAAGTAAATACTACAAAATAGTTTATGCTAGAATCAATTATACTGTCTTGAAATAATAATTGTATTCCCCTGATAAATCATAAATATGAGTATATCTAGTATTATATTTATTTCGCTTATGAGTTTAAAATTATGAGATTCATAAGATAATGGAGGGTTTTTACAACCCTCCATTATCAATTTTTTTATAAAATTCTGTTAAAAGAATCATATTAATTAATCTTATATGTTTTTATGTTCTAGGTTCAGAATCCTTGTCATTAATTAGTCTTCTATAAGCTCCATAGTCAAAAATTTCATCTATGGCTACCAACACTATTCTTGTAAAATTATGAGACATAATAAATTTTTAAGAAATCAAGTTTTGCAACATATTTGGGGCACCGCTAACAGCAAAAGGATCACCGTCATCTGCAAAATCTTCCACAAATAATTTGTCTATACTCCAATCTCTTACAACCATTGAGTATCTCCAAGATCGTGGGCCAAAACCTAAATGCCTTTTATCTAACAACATTCCCATATCTTTAGTAAAATCCATATTACCATCTGGCAACATTGTTATTTCTTCTCCCACGCTTAAATTATCTTTCCAAGCTTGCATAACAAACCAATCATTTACTGAAAGACAATAAATTGAGTCAATGCCAGTAGCCCTGATTTCATTAGCATGTGCGGAGTAACCAGGAAGGTGACTGGAAGAACATGTTGGAGTAAATGCCCTAGGTAAAGCAAAAATTACAACGTTTTTTTTATCAAAGATTTCATTACTGGTAATTTTGCGCCACTCATCATTTTCCCTGACCGGAAATTCAACATCAGGGACTCTATTACCTATTTTTCTGTGATCTAACGGACTCATGAATTTATCCTTTCTGATGATTTATCATAATAATTTAATGAAAAGTTCTATGTTGGGGCATATTTTCACCTGAATATTCTATATCAAACTCTAGATCCCAATCTTGAATAGGTAACCTAATATTTGATTTATACAATGAATCAGCCAGCTGCTTGATCGGTTCATCGACCAAGTGCATTCCTTTTTGAGTAATAAACCTATTAAGGTTAGTATGAAAAACTCTAATAGAGCTAGATGATTGCAACCGAGAAACAGTCATAAGGAAAATTTTCTCTATAGCACACAAGTGTTGGAAATTTTCACAGCAACCATCTGGACAACCAGTACGATAAGGCAACAATGATGTTTCGTTCAAAATTGTCATTGTACTATCAAAGTCTATATAAGCATTGGTTGCACCAGCTTTGGAAAGACCATCACGCAAAATATAATGGAGACTTGCTTCTTCATCACCTATCCGTGTCCAAACCCTCATTGCCCAAACAATAAGCTGTTCCGGAAATTCTAAATCTAAGAATTTTAATGTAGATTTCACGATTGAACCTTTGTTTATTATTTTATGAAGTAGAAATAATACTAATGCGAATGATAATCATTCTCAATAATAATAATAAAAATTCTTATATTTTTCAAATCATTATTTGAAAATTCTTAACATCTCTGAATTTAGCTCTAAAATTTGGCGTAAAAATTTAGATTTGTGACACTAATTTAAAGTCACTTACAATTAGTGAAGCTCATATATTTTCCTGAAATGTTTGAAGTATTACTTATAAGAAAATAATCTACGAGCTGGGCAAAGTACGGCTTTGTTATGACTTATTAACCTACTATTGCTTACATAGATGTATGTAAACTTGTTTATGAACTAGGAACATTAACACTTCATGATTGGCGAGGCTTCTTTATATGCAATTTCTGGCCTTAGTATTTCCCAAATAGAATATAAAACTTCATGAGCTTGCCATGTTTCTTTTGATAAAATCCTTACGGTAATAAAATTATCAATACGACTTACAGCTATTTTGCTGTTCTCTAATTTTTTTCCTAATTCAAAAATTTTATCTTCAACACCAGAAGATAGATCATGGGCATAAGAAAATACTGTAGCCATATGCAAGTAACCACACCATAATCTAGAAAGTGCTCGGACATCTTGTAAAGTAGGAAGATCTATCCGATCTAAAATAACTGTTCTACCGTCAATAGAAACTTGGAATTCACTAGTAAGACTATCAAATTTAAAGATTTCTCCATCACCAAAATGTATGCGACCTGCCGAGATCATATCTGTAGCAAATAATCTTGAGGTACGGTGTAAAGATATACGATTTATTCTTTGAACCTTGCTTCTTTCAAACGGTATTGCTTCATCTGGAAGATATTCAACCAAACTATTTTTGTCAGCCACTATATCAACTATTTCTCGCGAAACCTTTCCATCTAGACATTTATAAAACTTACTAGAGGCGGTTGTGGTGAATAAGCATCTTGCACCTTCTTCTATTTTCGCATGAAACTGAGAAACGTCTCCCTCAACAAAACCTCCACTACTATTTACTAATAACATATAGGGTTGGTCATCATGATTTTGATAATGAGTACCCTGCCATTGATATGGAATTCTCCAGCATACCGGTCGGATCTTGGTTTTATCTCCATGAACGGATGCTTCTACATTCATTAGTGCGTATTTACCGACAATCCAATCTGGGTCGGGCTGAAGGGGATCAAGTAGCATCAGCCACCTCTTCTTCAGGATTAAGGAATAAAACCTGTGTTTCAATCCAATTTATAACCTTATCCAAACCTTCAACATCACGCATATTAGTAAAATAAAATGGCCTTTCTCCCCTCATTTTTTTTGAGTCTCTATCCATAACTGAGAGATCTGCACCTACATGAGGTGCTAAGTCGATTTTATTGATTACTAACAATGGAGATTTAGTTATACCAGGGCCTCCCTTTCTGGGAATCTTATCGCCTTCAGCAACGTCTATAACGTAAATATGACTGTCCACAAGCTCAGGGCTAAAGGTTGCAGCAAGATTATCACCTCCGCTTTCTAGGAAAACGATATCTAAATCTGGAAAACGTTTTGATACTTCTTCAATAGCATGAGAATTCATAGAAACATCTTCTCTTATTGCGGTATGTGGACAACCTCCAGTTTCAACACCTATGACTCTCTCAGGATCAATAGCACCACTTCGTGATACAAATTCTGCATCTTCTTTTGTGAAAATATCATTAGTTATAGCTGCAACTGAATGCTTCTTACGCATAACATTGCATAGAGCTACTAATAGTGCTGTTTTACCCGAACCTACAGGGCCGCCTATTCCAATTCTGACTGGTCTGCGCATTACTATCTCCTAAAATTTTAATCATTTTATGCCTTTATTATGACATGCAAAGACGAGAATAGAGCCTCTCATGTTCCATCGCTGCCAAATCTAAACCAAACGTTGAAGAGCTGAGATTTTCTCTATTTGTGGCCATTGCTATTTCTGCGGCTTCTATAAACATTGGAGCTGCTTGACGAATAAGGTTTTGGCTTTCAACTTGTCCTAATGGAATTATACGTGAACCAACACCGATCAAATTTGAAAAACTAGACTGTAAGAATGCCAGTACACTGTCATATTCATTTATGTCTAAGGCAGCTGACCCAATACCAAAGACAACTGCTTGATGTCCACTACAAGCCTGCTTTTTAATAGCCTCGGCATACGGCACTAAAGCATTAAGTTTAAAGATGTCCTGAAGGCTAGAAAGCATTGCCAAACCTGTCTTCACTGAAGCCTCCCTAATTTCTCTTGCAGTTTTAAGAGCTCCAACCTGCTCATCTAAATATATTAGTTCTTCCAAATTGTTCTGAATCGTTGCACGATGCGATAATGCCATTCCAGCACCATCTGATTTTGCCATGCCATAAATTAGCCAATCAAAACAGTGTTCTCCAAAAGAACTTGCATCATGAATAGAGCCATCGTTGATAAGCGTTTCAAAACCATATGAATGGTTAAAAGCACCAGTTGGAAATGACGAATTAGCAATCTGCAACAGATTAAGAATAGCAGAATTGGATGAGTGTGATGGTTTTATATCAATGCTCATGGGAATGAACACCCCACGCACCTACCCTCCTACCGGAGAAAGGAATTTTCTTCTGAGAATAGCTTATATCAAGCTTTGACAGAATATCAGCAACCATAGGATCAACAGGAGTTAGCATTGCATCACCTGTGAACCTTACTGGCCTGTGTAAGTTTCCAAGCTGAAAACCGGCAATTGCCCAATCAATAGAAGAGTTTGGCTGAACTATAAATAGATTCTCTGGTGCTGCATTAACTATAACTAAAACTTTTGCATCAATTAATAAAATATCACCGTCATCAAGTTCTTCCCCCCTAGGTAAGGATATTCTAAGATTTCTTCCCTCTTCGCTGGATATCATCATATGAGGACTAGTACGTTGATCAGATGTTAGTAGTACAGGATCCTTCTGGAATGTATTATCACCAAACTGGTTAATATTTCCCACTATTTCAGTAATCACGTCCATAATAAATAAGTATTAACTAAAACTCTTACCGGAAATAAAATAGCTGACCCAACGGGAGCGTTTTTGCTGGCTCTACAGTTGCACGTTCTCCATCTACATACACATTGTATGTTTCAGGATCTATCTGAATATCGGGCATAGCATTGTTATGAATCATGTCACGTTTTGATATTGTTCGACAACGGGTTATAGGGACTAATGTCTGGTGACTAAGAAGCTTATCTTCAAGACCATCCTCTATAGCAGCTTTAGTGACAAAAGAGTAACTTGTTCTTTGTGGATTGGCACCAAGTGATCCATATTGTGGCCTATATTTTAGTGGTTGGCCAGTCATAAGCGATCCTGCAGGATCACCCATCACAGAATGTGAAATAAATCCTCCTTTTAAAGTGACTTCAGGTTTAGCGATAAAAAACTCTGGGCGCCAAAACACTAAATCAGCAAGTTTTCCTGGTGTAATTGACCCAACATATGAATCAACCCCAAAAGTAATTGCTGAGTTTATCGTAACTTTTGCCAAATAACGCTTTATTCTGAAATTATCATTAGCCTTACCATCCTCTGCAAGGCGACCAAATCTGACTTTATTGACTGCTGCCAGTTGGAAAGATCGTTGAGCACTCTCAGCTGCCCGGCCTACTCCCTGACTATCTGAACCAATCATACTGATTGCCCCAAGGTCATGAAGTACATCTTCAGCTCGCATTGTCTCTGCTCTGGCTCTTCCTTGAATAAAGGCTATATCCGTTGGCACTTCTTTATTTAAGTTATGGCAGGTTATTAACATATCAATCTCTTCATCATATGTATTTATTGAGAAGGGATTAGTCGGATTTGTAGAACTTGGAAGGAGATTAGGTTCACTTGCACATCGCATAATATCTGGAGCGTTTCCACCACCTGCCCCCTCAGCGTGGTAGATATGCATTACTCTTCCATTAATTGCCGCAACAGTGTCTTCGTAATAACCCGTTTCATTTAATGTATCGGCATGTATCTGAACTTGGAAATCGTATTCATCGGCCAAATCCATAGTTGTTTCTATTGCAGCAGGCGAAGAAGACCAGTCTTCATGTATTTTTAAACCTGTTGCACCAGCCAAGATTTGTTCGATCAATGAACCCTTTGTCGCGGCATTACCTTTTCCAAAATTTCCAAAATTTAGAGGTATATCAGCCATTGCCTCCAGCATTCTGTGAAGATTAAATACCCCAGGACATTCGATACCTACAGTTTTTGGACCTGACCCTCCACCAATAACTGTTGTAACACCTGCATTTTGATATTCATAAAGCTGTTGAACAGAATCAAAATGTGGATGAATATCCAAAAGACCTGGCGTTACAATCATTCCTTCCACAGAGAGGATATCTGTATTTGGAGAGACAATAAGACCCGGTGTTATATTCATAGTATCTGGATTACCAGATTTACCTACCCCGACTATTTTTCCATTTAGTATGCCTATATCACCTTTTACTACTCCAAGAATAGGGTCTATAATTATGGCATTAGTCACTACCATATCCAAAGCACCATCGCTTTGTTTCCATTTTGATGCTTGACCCATACCATCTCGAATGGTCTTGCCTCCGCCAAATACAAGCTCATCACCATAAGTAGTATAATCGTGTTCGATTTCAGCAACTAATCCTGTGTCAGCCAAATGAATTTTATCGCCCGTAGTTGGGCCGTATTGTGCTGCATAATCTGGACGCTTGATATCAATACTCATAATCGAAGTTTCCTCGGGCGTTAATCAATATCGAATTCGCAGAAAACAACCTATTAAAGTTGTTCATTTTTTATTTCCAAACCGCTTGTCTGCAGGTTCAATCACTTTAAACCTTTCTCCCTCAAAGCAGTAACCTTCTTCTCGCAAGCGACGCATGGTTCGGTCTTTAATTATTTCTGATCTCGTCGTGCCATTCGTCATATTATTCATTCCGTATGCGACTTGGCGACCAGCAAATTCAGTAACTTGCACTTTCCGGCTTTGACCTGGTTCAAAGCGAATAGCTGATCCGCTTGCAATATCTAAGTGCATGCCGAAAGCTGCTTCACGATCAAATGCCATAGCTCTATTACACTCAGCTAGGTGATAATGAGCCCCAATTTGTATTGGTCTATCCCCAGTATTTACCATAACCAAAGTGGCTGTTTCCCGCCCCTCATTAATTGTTATGTCACCTTTTGCAAATTCTATCATCCCGCACTTTTCGGGTTCGCCCACATCAAAAGCCTCAGCTGGAACAACTGATTTTGGTATTGGTGGTGGGGACCATTTTTTTTGCGACATTACATTTAGTCCTCTGAGTTAATCACGAATGGGATTAGTTACTGTGACCAGTTTTGTGCCATCTGGAAAGAGTGCTTCAACTTGGATAATTTTCATCATTCCCTGAACACCATCCATCACGTCTTTACTTTTAAGGATTGTTGCACCGTACTCCATTAAATCGGGCAACATTGGGATACTTCCCTCTCTGGCTCGCTCAAGAATTTCATCACATATGAGAGCCACAGCTTCAGGATAATTAAGCTTAATACCTCTATCTAGCCTTCTCCTCGCCATTTCTGCAGCGGCCCAAAGTTGGATGCGTTCTTCTTCGCGTACAGTTAAATGCATCTACAACACCTCATACATTCCAAATCTTAAAATTTTTCTAGAATAATCTATGAAAAATTATTATTTCACAATTTTATAATGTGTATATTCATAACAAGTATTTACTATGTCCACAATAGAAGCTAATGTCAAATAAATCGATATAGGTAATTTACAACCAACAAAATTGAATTAACTTAATATTATAAAATTTATTGAAAACTATAATGATTTCGGGAGATAAATGGCATGAATAAGTTTTTATTACGTTTCGTTGCCGGTGCTGCTGCCCTAGGGATTATTACAGCTGTTGCTGTAAGTGTTCCTGGAGTAAATACAGCAAAAGCTGCAACAGATGAAGAAATTGTTCTTTGTGCAATTGATGATTTGTCTGGTGACTTTTCTATTATGGCAACACCTAAAACCTACGGTTATAAACTAGCTGTTAAAGAAATTAATGATGCCGGTGGTATAACTGTTGATGGTAAGACAAAAACCGTCAAGCTAGTTCAATATGATGGACAATCTCAAGTAAAACGTTATCAAGAGTTAGCTCAAAAATGTATTTTTGATGACGAGGCAGACGTTGTTATGGCAGCTTACACAGGTGCTGAACGAGAAGCCGCACGAAGAGAAGTTGTCAGAAATAAAACTATTTACTGGCATAACAATCAGGGTGAAGGCGGTATAGCTGATCACTATTCCTTTTTCTCAGGTCCAACACCTGAGCAGCAAGTGCTACCCGCTCTAAAATGGATGATTGAAAATCTTGGCCCTCGTATGATTTTTATTGGTGCAGATTATAACTTTTGTCGAGCAATCGGTGCTTGGACACGTACTGCAGCAAACCTTTATGGAGGAGAGATAGAATATGAAGAGTACTTCCCATTTGGTGTTTCTCAATGGCAAGCTACTATTTCCAAAATTCAGTCAATAGGTCCTGACTTTCAAGTTCATTGTCTTGTCGGAGGCGAACAAGTTCAGTTTTACCCACAAGCACAAGCAGCTGGCATGTCACTTCCAACATGGTCAAACGTCACTATAGCTGATGGCTATGAGCATAAGCGCTTCGCAGCACCTTCGCTTGCAAATATGTACGTTACACCAGGGTTCATTGAGGATGTTCCTCACCCAAATAGCATTGCATTTACCAAAAAACTTCGTGCGATGTTCCCAGATATGGTTTACGCAAATGAGCATGCTGGCTTCGGCTATACAGCTGTAAAAGCTATGGCAGCTGCTTGGGCTAAAGCTGGCACAACTGAAACAGAAGCAGTAATAGATGCTCTTGAATCAGGTATTGAAGTTGCAGAAGCACCTGGTGGCCCTTGGAAAATGCACGGAGATCAGCATCATGCAGCCATGCATTCTTACCTGTTTATGGTAAATGAAGATCACACTCTTAGTCTTCTTACAGACTTAGGCTATACAGAACCAACTTTCCTCAAAGAAATTGGTGTAGACATGAGAAAAGAAGCTCCAAATCGTCAGTTTCTTCCACCAGACAACCCTGCGTGGTCGTCTTTCTTTGAAGGACAATAATCTTTTCTTGGGAAAAAATCTTAATACAATTTTTTAAGATTAAAACGAGGCAGTTCATAAACTTATATGGACTGCCTCTAACCCAAAAGAGATTTTTGACATTGTCGACTTTTAACCAAATAACAATTGATAGATAGAGCAATTCTAAAATGGAAACATTCGCTGCTGTTTTCGATGTTATCTATCAACTTTTTGATAATATTGGATTTTTAATCCTAGCGGCCTCAGGTCTCGTAATTATCTTTGGAATGATGGGCGTAATAAATATGGCCCATGGTGAGCTAATGATGATCGGTGCCTATATCACCGCGTTTTCATATCACGCAGGCATTCCTGCACCGATAGCAATCATCTTTGCTGGGATTGGAGCCGGATTAGTTGGAATGATACTGGAGAGACTTGTCATAAGACATTTCTACAAACAACTTCTTTCCTCCTTAGTGGTAACCTGGGGACTAAGTTTACTACTGAGCCAAGGGTTCTTAATAATTTTTGGGCCATCAATATTGAATGTTCCAACACCATTTGGGAATTTTCCAATAGGTGAACAAACATTTGGCATCTATCGTTTAGTATTATTTGCTGTCGCTATTGCTATGGTTGCATCTGTTTGGGCCATTTTCACATATACTAAATTTGGCACCAGAGCACGTGCTACGATGGAAGATCCGGATATGGCAAATGCGCTAGGTGTGAATACGGGTAATATATATGCCTTAACATTTGGGCTTGGCTGTGCAATGGGCGGTATAGCAGGTGGCATGTTTGCCTTGACAGCAACAATTTCTCCATTTTTTGGTATAAATTATACTCCTTTAGCTTTTATAACTGTTGTTACGGGCGGCAGTGCTAATGCAATCTCAGGATTAATTTCAAGTGCATTATCTCTAGCAGGTATTCAAACAGGTATTAATAACCTAGTTAACGTATATATCGGCTATGTTGCAATGATAGGTGCAGCGTTTGTAATTCTGCTAATCCTCCCCAAAGGAATATCCGAGTATATTGAGCGTCGTAAAATCAGAGTAAGAAAGGTTACTAACAAGTGAACACCTCTTCTGGAAGCAAATTGGACAAGTATTTAGGCCCCTTGAATGGGCCTCAAACTATGGGACGTCGCTTGCCTTTCTGGCTTGGATTCCTTGTTGTCATTGCTCTTTTGGCCTTAGCACCAGAATACCTAAGACGCTATGATATAATTAATTTTAGTAACTTCTTAATATCTGGGTTTCTTGCCCTCAGCTTGAGTCTTATTTGGGGTTATTGTGGCATTCTCAGCTTAGGCCAAGCAGCATTTTTTGGCATTGGAGGATACGCTTACGGTATTGTCGCATTAAATCTACTTAATTTACATGGAAACACTGACGTCGCCTTTATAGCTGGTATTATTGTTCCAGTAATCTTTGCTGCTATTATTGGTGGTATAATGTTTTACGCCCGTCTAAGAGGTGTTTACATAGCAATTCTAATGCTTGTTGTCTCTCTGTTAATTGGTATGTTTATGCGCCAAACTGCTGATCCAAGTTATACTTTAGGCGAAGCATATCTTGGAGGAATGAATGGCCTAAGACCAGCATCAGCATCAGCTCCACTCCTTCCAAGCTTAATATTTGGCATTGGAGACTCTGTGATTGAATTAGATGGCCGCAGTGTATCCTTTTATTATTTTGTTCTTGGCCTTTTGACAATAACCTACCTAGGCCTTCGTTGTTTGGTTAACTCCAGCTATGGTTATATACTTGTTGGATGCCGAGAAAACCCTGATAGAACAGAAACATTTGGATATGATGTAAGATTAATCCAATTAAGTGTTTTCTGTTTGGCTGCTGCAATTGCTGGGCTTTCGGGTGTTCTATATACCGCATGGGGCACCTATATCCATCCTGATGGATTTGGAGTAGGCCCAAATATTCTTGTAGTTATTTGGGTAGCAGTAGGGGGTCGAAAAGACCTAGGATGTGCACTTATTGGGGCACTAGTCCTGGAATGGGCTTCATTGAGACTTGTCTCTGAAGGTGAAATAGCACTCTTAGTACTTGGTGCTATCTTAGTTTTTGCAATGCTTCTTGCCCCCAGAGGACTTGCTATAACGCTTGCTGATTATTTTAATAAAGCTGAATTATTATTAAGAGCCAGATTATCCACTGGTAATGGCGTTTCAAGAAAGAATGAAGAATGAACCGTCCTGAATCAAATACAAAATATGAAAAAAATATTTTAAGGGCGAATGGACTTGTCCGTGTATATGGTGGTGTTCGTGCTCTAGATGGTCTCGATCTAGAGATAGAACGGGATAAAATTCATTGTATTATTGGACCAAATGGGGCCGGTAAAAGTACTTTTTTTAAAATGCTAATGGGTATAGAAAAACCAACATCAGGAAAAGTTATATTTGATGGAAAAGATGTAACGCGGCTTCCTACATATGCCCGTGCTAGACTCGGCATGGCTATAAAATTTCAAGCTATGCAAGTATTCCAAGAACTTAGTGTTTATCAAAATTTATTTATTCCTCTCAGGCGGCACTACAAACCTAGAGATATATCAGGACAAGCTAAGTCATTACTAAACCAGTTACACCTAGAAGGAACAGAAGAGGTTACTGTGGGTGACCTATCACATGGTCAACAACAATGGCTAGCTATAGGAATGTCTCTAGCAGCAGAACCTACACTTCTTCTTTTGGATGAACCTACAGCAGGAATGTCTCAAGATGAAACTAGGTTAACATCTTCTATTATACAAAAACTAAATCATGACGGAGTAACTGTTGTAGTGATAGAACATGACATGGAATTCATAAGAAATTTAAATTCAACAACTTCAGTTCTGCATTATGGTCAATTATTTGCTCAAGGTACATTTTCTGAGATTGAACAAAATGATGAAGTAAGACGAATTTATATGGGCACACTTTAGGGTATGGTGGGTAAAAGCTATGGTTCTCAAAGTTAATCACCTTTCCTCTGGATACGGTAATGTTAAAATAGTAAATGATGTTTCTTTGGAGGTTAACACTAAAGAAATAATTGCTCTGATTGGCCGAAATGGTGTGGGTAAAACCACATTAATGAAATCACTAATTGGTCATATCAAATCCTCATCAGGAAAAATTTATCTTCATGATATTGATATAACAAAATTATCTCCTGCTAAACGAGCTGCTCTTGGTATAGGGTATGTTCCTCAAGGCAGAGGTATTTTTACTCGCTTAAGTGTTCTAGATAATCTGAGAATGGGCGAAAATGTTGGTGGAAACCCTCGATCTACAAATTTTGAGCGCGTATTTCAATTTTTTCCAATTTTAAAAGAACGCGGGAGTCAAAAAGCTGGATCACTTAGCGGTGGAGAACAACAACAACTCTCTATAGGACGTGTTTTAGTTGGAAACCCAGAACTAATACTTCTTGATGAGCCTTCAGAAGGAGTTCAACCTAACATAGTGCAAACAATAGGCGAAATAATTAGAAGATTAAGAGATGAAGAAGGGTTGACTGTTCTTATAGTCGAACAAAACCTTGACCTAATCGGGGCAGTTGCTGACCATTGTGTAGTAATGGATAAAGGTAGTATCGTCACACAACTTGCCACTAAGGATTTGAACAACCCAGATGTAGCTCGAAAATATCTAGCAATATAATTCTTATATCCTTGCACTATTGCATTTATTTCAAAGTTAATAAGTCATTGATTATAAAGGGAGAAGTGGTAGCGGGGCCAGGATTTGAACCAGGGACCTTCGGATTATGATTCCGACGCTCTAACCAACTGAGCTACCCCGCCTTAACTTGTGAAGAAAATATGCCATATGATTTCAGAAGGTCAACTATGTGTTTTATAAAAGAAAAGTATGAATTTTCAATTGGCAACAATTTTTATGATTTAATCATGGTTCTTAAATATTTCTAATTTTCTCTGTTTCATTACTTCTATTGATCATCCTGCTGGGAAGAATTTTACTATTGGCCCTAAGCATCCGTGAAATCCAACCACCTCCTAACACACGTGTTCCATCATAAATTACACAAGCCTGACCAGCTGATGTCGCAAACTCTGGCTGATGCAATTTTACAATCAAAGAATTATGACCATTCCACGATAGGTTTGCAGGAGTTCCTTTGTGGGTAGAACGAATACGAACCTTAACTAAATAATCTTTATCAAAGTTTCTGTTAGTCAACCAACTAACATCATCAATTAAGATTTGATCAGCCATCAATTCTTCTCGAGTTCCCACATAAACTAGATGTTTTAGGGGATCGATACTTGTAACATAGATTGGTTCTTTCCCTGAAATACCTAAACCCCGCCTCTGTCCAATTGTATAATTAATAGTACCTTTATGCATACCCAGTCTTTTCCCCGTACTATCAACGATAAGACCAGGTTGTGCCGCCCCAGGCCTCAATTTTTCAATTACTTTGGCATAGTTACCATCGGGGACGAAACAAATATCCTGACTATCTGGTTTTTTAGCCACAGGCAGATTAAAACGCTTAGCTTGCTCACGTACAAACTCTTTTGGGAAAACACCTAGAGGAAAGCGAAGGTATGAAAGTTGGTTTTTCTGCGTTGCAAAAAGAAAATAACTTTGATCACGAGATAGATCTTTAGCGGCGTGCAACTCTGGGCCTAAAGACCCCAATGACGAACGTGCATAATGCCCAGTCGCAAGTACTTTTGCTCCCAAATTTTTACTTGCTGTTAGTAAATCACTGAATTTTATCCGCTCATTACAACGAACACACGGAAGAGGGGTCTCTCCACGCAAGTAGGAATCTGCAAAATCATCAATTACTGCTTCTTTAAATCTATCTTGATAGTTTAAAACATAGTGAGGGATTTGAATTTGATTAGCTACTCGTCGTGCATCATGAATATCTTGACCTGCGCAGCATGAACCCGGTCTACCAGTTGCCGTACCATTGTCATATAGCTGTAGAGTAATGCCAATCACTTCGTAACCAGCTTCTTTAATGAGTGCAGCTGTGACAGATGAGTCTACACCCCCCGACATGGCGACTACTACACGATGATTTCTAGGTGGCCCCTCTAGGCCCAAATCTAAATGAACATTATCAGACATAACTTCAATATGGTGCTATTGATAACTTTCAGCAATAATAAATATAGTATTTTAATAATTTCTAAAGTCTAAGAGGACAGATTCATACCCCAAAATTCTGTTTCTAATTGAGTAGATTTTTTAAATATTTCTAATAGTTGAGTGTAGCGAACGGAACCATTAAGAGAATTAAATAATTTATCAAGAGTATTAATCTCTGTATAAACAGCACTTTGATATTCTTCACCAGAATATAGATCAATCCATTTACTATAAGGATTTTCATCTGGCATTAAAGCAGAAGACTTTAATTGTTGCCCTATTTCACCATATCCAAGAATGCATGGAGCCAATGCAACATGCAAATCTAATAAATCACCTTCTAGTCCACAGTCAAAAACATATTTAACGTATGCGAGGGTTTCAGGAGCATGCTGACTTCGCCTAAGCTCATCTAGTGTTATCCCCCATTGAGAACAATCATCTATATGAAAGTTTATTTCAGTATTTATAATCGAGTTAAGACTATTACATGCTGATCTTATATCTTCTATCTTTTCAGACTTAAACGCAGCCAGCCCCCATGCTCGCGAAAAATCAATAAGAAAAAGATAATCCTGCTTGAGATAACGGATAAAAGCATCCCTAGGAAGACTTCCATCACCCAAAGCTAATACAAAAGGATGCCTTGTATAACTGTGCCATAAAGATCCACAATCTGTGCGCAGCTTATCAAAAATTTTATGACTTTCTGAATACATATTTTTTCTTGTATCTATATTAGCCTAATAGATTATTAACCTCCGAAGGTAAAGAAACAACTAATCCGTCAAGATCATCACTAACTAGCAGCTGACAACCCAAGCGAGATGTTTTAGTCAACCCGAAAGCTAAATCAAGCATATCTTCTTCGTCTTCAGTGGGTTCGATAAGCCTATTATACCATTCAGGATCAACAATTACATGGCAAGTAGAGCATGCCAGCGAACCTTCGCAAGCTCCCTCAATATCTATGTTATTTTCGTGTGCAATTTCTAATATACTTTGTCCATTTTCAGCACTAACCTCAGTTCTTGTACCGTCAGGATTAACAAATATAATTTTTGGCATTAAACGTTTTTCTCCACAAGAGTGGTTTTAACAAAAAATTACATAACCTAGTCAAATACTTTCTAGGAGGTTTTGCTAACTGATTCCCTGTACTTATTTGAGAGCCCGCCAAATGTTGCCTTCCAAACAGAAGTGAAACGGTCAATATCATTAATATTACTGTTCCAACCCATACTTACTCTGATTGTACAACCACTTATTGATGGCATAGCACCCATTGCATTCAAAACATGCGATGGCTCCACCTTACCCGAGGAACAAGCAGACCCAGCACTAATTGCTATACCAGCAAGATCAAAAGTTATAACCTGGGTATCACTTTGGACACCCGGCATATTCAAGCTTGAAGTATTAGGTAGGCGGGCAACATCAGAACAAAAAATATTTACTTCTGGGCACATAGTCTCAATTCGTGATTCAAGAGTATCTCTTAGTTCTCTAATTCTATCGATTTCTTCCAAATCTAAAATTGCAAGACTTGCAGCCTTACCAAGGCCAGCAATTCCAGAAATATTTTCTGTCCCCCCTCTCCAACCTCTCTCTTGCCCACCACCCACAATAAGTGGGCTTATCTGAAGTTGGGGAGAAATAACTAAAGCTCCTATTCCTTTTGGGCCACCAAATTTATGGCCTGAAATACTAAGCATATCTATATGAAGATTCCTTATATCGATTGGTATTCGTCCTGGTCCCTGAACCGCATCGCAATGAAAAAGTGCACCCTTTAAATGTGCAACGTTAGCTAATTCTTTAATTGGCTCTACAACACCTGTTTCATTATTTGCAAGCATAATAGAAACTAATGTTTCAGAACCATCAGAGCCAATAGCCTCGGATAATTCGTTGAGACTAACTAATCCATCTTGACTAACAGGTAGGATAGTCACATCAGAGTACTTTTGACTTGCAGCTGTCAGAATAGATGGATGTTCAATAGCGGATAATACAAGCCTTCTTCTGCCAGAAGCTGCAAAAGCCATGTTATTGGACTCAGTACCACCACTCGTAAAAATTATATCCGTAGCATTTGCACCAACAAGTTCTGCAACTGAGTCTCTTGAGTTTTCAACTAACTCGCGTGCCTTTCTTCCGAAGGAATGGACAGATGAAGGGTTTCCATGCTCGTAAAGAGCTTCTGTCATTACTTTAATTACTTCAGGTTTTGTTGGAGTAGTTGCGTTATAATCCAGATATACTCGTTCCACTATAAGGTTCCGCAAGAATTTATGTTGAATTGGATTCTAATATCAAATGTAGTTGTCATCTANGATATATTAAAACTTATAGTTTATAAAAATAAATAAAACTTATGATATAAAAATTTTTATTATCNCTCTGCACTTCGATTCTTTGAGTTTTGATTATTATCAACTTTGTCTAAATTAACTCTACTATCTTTTAAATCAGATTCTAATTCCTGAACTCTATTCCTTAATTCTTGTACTTCATCTAAAAGAGCTTCGATTGATCTAGATACAGAGTCAGAAATATCTGGTGATGGGGTGCCATATGCAGCAAAATGGCGTCTGCCATCTACAGCTTTAGGCTTAGTAGCTGCTGGGCGTGCTGCAACACCAATCATCGTTAAATCTGGAGCAACATCTTTAAGAACAATTGCATTAGCTCCTATCCTCGCTCCAGATCCTATAGTAATTGGTCCTAACACATGTGCACCAGCACCTATAACAACATTATCTTCTAAAGTTGGATGTCTTTTTCCCGGAGACCAACTTACACCACCAAGTGTAACTCCATGATATAGGGTAACGTCATCACCGATCTCAGCTGTTTCCCCAACTACAACTCCCATCCCATGATCAATAAAAAATCGCCGGCCAATCTTTGCACCAGGATGTATCTCTACGCCTGTTAACCATCGGCCTAAGTTGGAGACAAACCTACCAAACAGGCGCAAACGCAAATTCCAAAAGAAGTTGGCTAATCTATAAAACTGAATTGCATGAAAACCTGGATAGCACAAAACTACCTCCAGTTTTGAACGAACAGCAGGGTCCCTACCAAATATGCACTCAATGTCTTCATTAATTCGTTTGAACATTTGTGCCGCCATGATGTATTTATTGCTAATATGCACCCTATATCATTAATTTGCTATGAGTGCCTGATATAAAAAAGTATACTTATGCGAGGGATGTAGTTTATCTGGAACGTATTATCAAGTATTTTATCTAATTTACTCAACCCTTAACATCACTAATATTTTGTAGAATCTTTCAAGAAATAATGTATTGGTTTAATAATTTTAAGCTGAATTAGTGGAGAAAGCATGCCAGAAGTTTTGATTAATGGACCAGAAGGTCGTTTGGAAGGACGTTATCACCATTCTAAGGAACCAAATGCCCCAATAGCACTCATACTCCATCCTCATCCCCAACATGGTGGAACTATGAATAATAAAATAGTCTATACCCTATTTCATGTCTTCCGAGATCTTGGGTTTTGTGTTTTGCGTTTCAACTTTAGGGGAGTGGGACGTAGCCAAGGGTCATTTGATGATGGACAAGGAGAACTCTCAGATGCAGCATCAGTTTTGGATTGGATGCAAACATACAACCCCAATGCAAGAGCATGTTGGGTAGCAGGCTTCTCATTTGGTGCATGGATTGGCATGCAAGTATTAATGCGGCGACCAGAAATTGAGGGCTTTATTTCAATTGCACCACCAGCAAATTTATATGATTTTGCATTCCTAGCCCCCTGCCCTTCGTCAGGACTAATTATTCAAGGGGAGAAGGATGAAATTGTACCTGAAGAAGATACGGCTGGATTAGTTAAAAAACTTCAACTACAAAAGCATATTACAATTGACTACCGTATTATGAAATCAGCTGACCATTTCTTTGAAAATCATATTGATCAAATCTCAGAAAATGTTAAGAGTTATGTGTCTGAATCCATGAGCCCGGCCAGCCAATAGTTATTTAGCTAAGTTAAATTACTTTTAAAACGATCGGCACATACCAGACGACCACCAACTTGAGGAAAGTTGACACCTGTAGTTTGCGGATAGCTCAAAGGATAACCGGCAATAGATCGTGCAGCTAACCACGCAAATGCTTGTGATTCCAATGCGTCACCATTCCACCCCACTGACTCGACAGTGTCCACAGGTGCATCGAGTGCATCATTAAGGCCTTCCATAATGGCAATATTTCTTCTACCTCCCCCAGTAATAAGCCATCGCATAGGTGGAGCAGGCATTAATTTGACGCTATTGGAAATTGCCTCTACGGTAAAACGAGTTAAAGTTGCCGCCCCATCCGCATCACTTAGAGACAGTAAAGGAGTAGTATCAAAATAATCTCTATCTAAACTTTTTGGAGGAAATAGATTGAAGTATTTATCTCCCATTAATTTGTCTAACTTTGAAAAATTAACAACTCCTGTCTTAGAAAACTTTCCTTCAGAATCAAAAAGCCAGCCCTTCTTATTTCTAACCCAATCATCAATAAGTGCACATCCAGGACCTATATCAAATGCATATAAATTATTATCATCTGGTTTATATATATCGTAGTCTGGGCCAACCCATGTAACATTTGAAACACCACCCAGATTCAAAATTGCAATAGGACGAGGAATATTTAAACATAAAGCAGCATGAAATATTGGCACAAGCGGTGCTCCCTGCCCACCAGCCTTAATGTCTGCACTACGAAAGTCATACACAACATTTATACCCGTTTCCTTGGCTAGAGCCTCAGCATCACCTATCTGCTCTGTAATTTTTTTTATTGGATCATGACGAACTGTGTGGCCATGGAAGCCAATTACCCCTACTTCTTCTCTCGATATACAAAGTTTCTTGATTAATTTATTTACCGCAATTATATGGGCTTTAGTTACAATTTTATTTGCCCTAACATAAGTTTCCTCGCAAACCTTATTTGGCAAACATGCAGCAGCTATTGAAAGTTGTTCCTCCCTAGAGTAAGGGATTGTTAATGAAGCGAAGAATTTTCCTACTTCTATCCCATTTGTCTGCATTGCTGCAGCATCAACTCCATCACGTGATGTGCCGCTCATAAGCCCTATCGATAAAATTTCGCGCAATACTTCACCAATAATAATTTGATTCTTAAAAATTAATTTCTGTTATATTATATTATAATCTTGCCGACTGTGTTGTCTCAATTTCAGTGATATACTAATTATATTAAGCATTCTTTTTTTATTCATCGATTATGCTCATAACTAGGTGAAAATTATGGCTACCTTTCGCTCTCAATTTATGCACGTGCTAGAAGAACGCGGTTTTATCCATCAGTGCACCAACTCTGATAGCCTAGATATTCTTGCCGAGAATAATACTATAAGTGCATATATTGGATTTGATTGTACGGCCAATAGTTTGCACGTAGGATCACTTGTCCAGATAATGATGCTCAAATGGCTTCAAAAATCAGGGCATAAGCCTATAGTCCTAGTTGGTGGTGGTACATCACAAGTTGGGGATCCAAGTGGAAGAGATGAGTCTAGAAAATTATTAACAACAGAAGTAATTTCAAAAAATAAATGTGGTATAAAAAATTGCATTGAGCAGTTTTTAACCTTCAGTAACGAAAATAATGGCGCAATATTTGTTGATAATTCTGACTGGTTAAATTCACTTGAATATTTACCATTTCTTAGAGACATAGGTAGACATTTTTCAGTTAATAGAATGCTAACATTCGACAGTGTCAAACAAAGACTTGAACGCGAGCAGCCACTAAGCTTTCTAGAATTCAACTACATGGTTTTACAGGCCTACGATTTTCTTGAACTATCAAAGCGTCTAGGCTGCCGACTGCAGATGGGTGGATCAGATCAATGGGGGAATATAGTTAATGGTGTGGAACTTAATAGACGAGTAGCTGGAGTTGAAACATTTGGACTAACTACTCCTCTAATTACTCTATCCTCTGGTGCAAAAATGGGCAAAACTGCCAAGGGAGCTATTTGGCTAGATAAGGATATGCTTAGCCCTTATGAATACTGGCAATTTTGGAGAAACACTGACGATAAGGATGTAGGAAAATTTTTACGTTTGTTTACAGAAATCCCTCTACATGAAATTCAAAAATTAGAAAAATTAGAAGGAGCTGAGCTAAATCAAGCTAAAAAACTTCTTGCGACCGAAGCTACTACTTTGTGCCATGGTTTTAAAGCTGCAAAGGAAGCACAAAATACAGCTCACGAAACTTTTGAGAAATCTGGTATAGGTGAAAATCTGCCTATAGCAAGCATAAATGCTGAAAATTTTACTTCCGGCTTATCATTAATTGAGCTAATGGCAGACTCTAGATACGGCCTTCATCTGGCCAAAAGTAAAAGTGAAGCAAGAAGAATAATCCGTGGTGGTGGTGCAAAAATAAACAATAATACAATTACAGATGAAATGAAGTTAGTCACACTTAATGACTTTGACAAAGATGGAACATTAAAAATCTCCGCTGGCAAAAAAAGACATGCACTGGTACAAAAATCATGAATTCTCACAAATCTTTAGATGGAAAATGTGCCCTGATAACAGGCGGCGGAAGAGGTATAGGTAGAACCACTGCCCTTGCTATGGCCAAGGCTGGTGCTAACTTAGCAATTCTAGATCTTGATATAGATAAGGCAAAAGAAACTCAAGCACTTGCCTCAAAATTTGGAACTAGTGTTTGCTCAATTTCTGCTGATGCTAGTAATGAAAAGTCAGTTATAAAAGCATTTGATAGAGCTGTTAAGTTTTTTGATGGCACATTGGATATATTAGTATCTAATGCAGGGGTTCCCCACCATTGTGCCTTTTTAGAAATGCCACTAAATGAGTGGGAAAGAATTATAAAAAACAACCTTACAAGTGCCTTCCTTTGTGGACAAAAGGCAGCACAAATTATGGTACCAAAGAAATATGGTAGAATAATCATGTTGGGCTCAATTTCAGGACAACGGGGAAGTTTTGGAAGAGCAGCCTACGGAACATCAAAAGCAGGAATAATGCAGTTAACTAGAGTAATGGCAGTTGAACTTGCTCCACATGGTATCACAGTGAATTCTATTGCCCCTGGTCCAATTGATACCGGAATTACAAAATTTGGTCCTTCCCAAGAAAAAGAATATTTAGCAAGAATCCCTACTGGTGAATTTGGTAAAGCCGTTGATGTCGCTCTAGCTGCAACATTCCTAGCAGATGAACGATGTGGTTTTATAACAGGGTCAGTAATAAATGTTGACGGAGGCTTTAACGCTGCAGGACTTATGTTTTCATACGATGAGCTAAAGTCTTTTAAAAGTGACACTAGGGATAAGAATAAAAGTGACTAAACGAATATGTAAAGGACAAGCAGTAGGGTTATCAAACAATTTCAAATTAAGGACGCCAAGACTCATAATCTCCAGTAGCAGGTGACCTTTTACCCCCCTTCAACACATGTCCTGGTGGCAAATATGCATTAGCTGTACCCGTCATATTTGGAGTATGAGGCTTTTCCCATGCTTTAGACACACGACTATTTTCTGAGGGAGGGGCTTCAAAGGAATGATGTAGCCATCCATGCCATGATGCTGGAATACTGCTTGCCTCTTCTTCTCCAAAATATATCACCCATCGACGCTCATGATTTTTTTTTGATCTGCGGCGCTCTGAATAATACTTATTTCCAAATTCATCAGTCCCTATTAAACGACCCCTCAAGGCTGTAAAAATACGTGTTCCTATGGTTGTCATATTAAGACTCCTTTTAACGACATATAACAGAAACCTAATTACATGAAATTGAATCCGAATCCAAGAAAGTTCAGTATATAATTCTTGCCCATTTGTGCCCTGTTTGATGACAATAAGTTATAAAAAATAAAAAAATAATCTTATGTTTAAATTAAAATATCTAAAATTATATAAACTCTTAGTTTAATATCAATGCATAAAGAAATTAATATTTAACATGAATTATTTTACATAAGCACTTGTACTTAAATATTTTATTTATATACACAAATATTATCCACATTTACATAAGTTATCCCCAGAGATGCCCCACACTATATTGTGTACTTTATTAAAAGAGTCACAAAATATAGTTGCTAACCAATTTCATGGAGCGTATCGTGCTACCCACTAAATATCCGGTATATTGGATGTTGTTACCCCAACATATCGAGATATCTGGCATTACTTATAAATCCTTTTGTATTCTAAGGTAATCATATCGGAATACTAAAATAAGTTTAGGGAGCAACAAAGCATGCGAATCGCGCGAATTTTTACACAAGAGGAGCAATCACCTTATTTCGGTATAGATTTTCGCTCGACAGTAAGTGAAATAAAAAACCCTGATGGATCAGTTGTATTTGCACAACATGATATAGAAGTTCCTGCTGCATGGTCGCAGGTAGCTTGTGATGTTCTTGCCCAAAAATATTTTCGAAAAGCAGGAGTCCCTACTAAACTTAAAGTCGTCGAAGAAAACGATGTGCCTTCTTGGCTATGGCGTCATACAGCAGATGAAAATGCTCTTAATGGCATACCCAATAATGAAAAATTTAGAGGAGAAATCTCTGCCAAAGAAGTTTTTGACAGACTAGCAGGAACATGGACCTATTGGGGATGGAAAGCTGGATATTTTGACGCAGAAGCTGATGCGAAAAGTTATTTTGACGAAATGCGCTACATGTTATGCATGCAGATGTGTGCCCCAAATTCGCCTCAATGGTTCAATACAGGTCTTCATTGGGCTTACGGAATAGATGGCCCCGCTCAGGGCCATCATTATGTAGATTTTGAAAGTGGTGAATTGGTTGCTTCCGAAGGAGCCTATGAGCATCCACAACCACACGCATGTTTTATACAAAGTATCAATGATGATTTAGTTAATCCAGGTGGAATAATGGACCTCTGGGTCAGAGAGGCCAGACTTTTCAAATATGGTTCAGGAACTGGAACAAATTTTTCGCAATTGCGTGCAGATGGTGAATCTCTATCCGGTGGTGGAAAATCTTCTGGCCTAATGAGTTTTCTTAAAATCGGTGACCGTGCTGCAGGAGCAATAAAATCGGGAGGAACTACACGTAGAGCTGCTAAAATGGTCATAGTTGATGTTGACCACCCAGATGTAGAATCATTTGTGAACTGGAAAGTAAGGGAAGAACAAAAAGTAGCTGCTTTAGTAGCAGGCTCAAAATTAGCTGAAAAACACCTTAATCTAGTGATGACCGCTTGCCAAAATGGAGACGACATAGAAAGTAAATTTAATCCAAAACACAACGAAAACCTAGCAAACGCAATAAAAAATGCCCGGGCAGCAATGCTTCCAGAGAGTTATATTCAGAGAGTGATTCAATTTGCACAGCAAGGATTTACATCTTTAGAAATACCTACTTACGATACAGACTGGCAATCTGAAGCTTATGTTACAGTTTCTGGTCAGAACTCCAACAATTCTGTCAGAGTAACTAATGAATTCCTTGATTGTGTGGAAAAAGATAAAGATTGGAATTTAATAAGGCGAACGGATGGTAAAGTTCATAAAACTATCAAAGCCAGAGATCTATGGGATGAAATAGGAAATGCAGCATGGGCATCAGCTGACCCAGGAATACAGTTCGATACCACAATTAATGATTGGCACACCTGTAGTGGAGACGGAAGAATAAACGCTTCTAATCCGTGTTCAGAATATATGTTTCTTGATGATACAGCATGCAATTTAGCCTCCTTGAATTTAATGACTTTCCAACAACCGTCTGGAAGTTTTGACATAGAAGCATTCGAACATGCAACAAGACTCTGGACCATTACCTTAGAAATTTCTGTACTGATGGCACAATACCCTTCTCCTGAAATAGCTCAACGCTCTTATATCTATAGAACTCTCGGTTTGGGCTTCGCCAACATAGGCGGACTTCTTATGGCTTCTGGTATCCCTTATGATAGCGATAAGGGGCGAGCAATTTGCGGGGCTATAAGTTCTATTATGACTGGCACAGCATATGCTACCTCTGCAGAAATGGCCGCCGAGCTTGGACCATTCCCGGGATATGAAAATAATTCAACAGCAATGCTGCGTGTCATAAGAAATCACCGAAGGGCTGCTTATGGAGACACAAGTGGATATGAGGATTTATCTATAAGGCCTGTCCCCCTTGACCACACCAACCTTGAAAACCTTCCTCTAAGTGAAGCAGCAAAAAATTCCTGGGATAAAGCCCTTGAACTCGGCATAAAACATGGGTATCGCAATGCCCAATCCACTGTTATTGCACCAACTGGGACCATAGGACTAGTTATGGATTGTGATACTACAGGCATTGAGCCAGATTTTGCTCTTGTAAAGATGAAGAAACTTGCAGGTGGTGGCTATTTCAAAATTATAAACCAAGCAGTGCCAAAGGCGTTGGAAACTCTTGGTTATGATAATGAACAAGCTCAAGAAATAGTTGACTATGCTGTTGGAAAAGGAACTTTAAATGGCTCACCTGAAATTGACCATAAAGCACTTAGAGAAAAAGGCTTTTCTGACAAAGAACTTAATGCATTAGAAGAGGCCCTAAAAGGGGCATTTGAAATTAAATTTGCATTTAACGAATGGACTTTAGGTAAAGATTTCTGCATAGAAAAACTTGGTATAAAAGAATCAGATCTTTCAAATATGTCTTTTAATTTACTTAAACACATAGGATTCTCAGACAAAGAAATTGAGGTCGCTAATGTTTTCTGTTGTGGCTCAATGACTTTGGAAGGAGCCCCCTATCTTAAGGAAGAACACTTGCCTGTGTTTGATTGTGCAAATAGATGTGGTCCCAGAAGTTCACGCTGGCTGAGCTCCGAGAGCCACATTCGGATGATGGCCAGTGCACAACCATTTATATCCGGAGCGATTTCAAAAACTATAAACCTCAATAACGATGCAACAATAGATGAATGTAAAAATGCCTACATACTTTCTTGGCGACTTGGTGTCAAAGCGAATGCTTTATACAGAGATGGTTCAAAATTATCACAACCTCTCAGTGCGATGACATTAAGCGATGAAGACACTAATGAGATTATGGAAGACAGCCAAACTGAACGTGCATCTCGAGTCGCCGAGAGGGTTGTTGAAAGAATAGTTACACAAATAGGAGAAAGACGTCGATTACCTCATAGGAGAAGAGGATATACTCAAAAGGCTATTGTTGGAGGCCATAAGCTATACCTAAGAACTGGTGAATTCCAAGACGGATCACTTGGGGAAATATTTATTGATATGCATAAGGAAGGTGCAGCCTTCAGGAGTCTAATGAATAATTTTGCAATTGCTATTTCAATTGGCCTTCAATACGGAGTACCATTAGAAGAATATGTAGATGCCTTTACATTTACTAGATTTGAACCTGCAGGTTTTGTTGAAGGAAATGACGCCATTAAACGTGCAACTTCTATTTTAGACTATATGTTTAGAGAATTAGCTATCTCTTACCTTGGACGCTCAGATTTATCACATGCAGAACCAGATGATCTACTCCCAGATAGCATTGGAAGAGGTAATGAGAATGAACACATGCCAGCACCAGATGAAGAAGATGAAGAACTAAATCCTAATTTTGATGTAACAGGTGTAAGTGCTGGATACGTTAGACGTAACCTCTTGGTATTAACAGGTGGTGCTGATGACCAAGAAAACCCAACTTCTATAATCAAATCACAACTAGAATCCAATACAACGCCTACTATTGAGGGAAATACAGCTGTCGCTATGGTGTATGATTCACAAAACCGTGATCCAGAAAATGTCTCTGATCAATTAGAATCAGTGCGGCAGGCAAGGCTAAAAGGTTATGAGGGAGAAGCATGCCAAGAGTGTGGAAATTTTACACTAGTAAGAAATGGGACGTGCATGAAATGTGACACCTGTGGTTCAACCAGTGGCTGCTCCTAAGGACCGTTTATCTCCCGCGGTCACCATGGCCACTGTAACTAGTGGGGTGTGCACAGCACACCCCATCTTTTTCTACAAAATTAGAGATCAAGCTATATACGAAGATAAACTGGTTTAGCCTAACTTTTAATGCTCTTTATCTGAAGATTAAGCTCTTTGAGATGATTACTGCTTGCTTCGGCAGGAGCACCCATCATTAAATCTTGTGCCATTTGATTAACAGGGAAAAGTATCACTTCACGAATATTTGGTTCATCTGCTAATAGCATTACTATACGGTCTATACCCGGAGCAATGCCCCCATGAGGTGGTGCTCCATATTGAAAGGCATTAAAGAGAGCACCAAAACGATTCTCTAAATCAGCTCTTGAATATCCAGCAATCTCAAAGGCCTTAAGCATGATATCAATACGATGATTACGTATAGCTCCACTAGATAATTCTACACCGTTACAGACGATATCATACTGCCACGCAAGAATATCAAGTGGGTCTCGTTCTGTAAGTGCCTCTAGTCCACCTTGTGGCATTGAAAAAGGATTATGACTAAATTCTACCTTTCCACTCTCCATATCAAATTCGAACATTGGAAAATCAACAATCCAACAAAACTTATAAGTATTATTTTCAACTAAATTTAAAAGTTTGCCCAATTCAGTCCTTACATTTCCAGCGTAATAAGCTGCTTTTTTTTCTTGATCGCAAGAAAGAAAAATTGCATCTCCGTTCTCAACACCTATCTCAGCACGCAACTTATCTAGAATATCATCAGGTATAAATTTTGCTATGGGACCTTTAGCTTGATTATCAGAAAATATTATATATCCCAGACCAGGAGCCCCAAGACCTTTTGTAAATTCTATTAATTTATCAAAAAATGACCTTGGCTTTTCTGCCACACCTTTTGCTGGTATTGCCCGAACTACACCTCCTTTTTCTATAACATTTTTGAAAGATTTGAAGTTAACAGACTTGTTATTAAATAATTCTGTTACATCTGAAATTTCAATTGGATTTCTCAAATCTGGCTTATCAGTTCCATAACGTAACATGGCATCAGCATATGTGATTCTAGGAAAAGGATCAGATACAGTGTAACTAGAAAATTCCTGAAAGACACCACGCATTACTGGCTCAACTACATCAAATACATCTTCCTGTTCCACAAAAGCCATTTCTAAATCAAGTTGATAAAATTCACCCGGAGACCTATCTGCTCTAGCATCCTCGTCACGAAAACATGGTGCAATCTGGAAATAACGATCAAAACCTGAACACATAATTAGCTGTTTAAATTGCTGTGGTGCCTGAGGTAAAGCATAAAACTTCCCGGGATGAAGTCTACTAGGCACAAGAAAATCACGCGCACCTTCTGGTGAGCTTGCTGTAAGAATTGGCGTTTGCAACTCCAAAAAGCCTTTTTCCAACATACGGTGCCTTATACTGCTAATTATTTTTGAACGTAATACAATATTTTTTTGCATTCGTTCTCTTCTGAGATCAAGATATCTAAAATTAAGCCTGATCTCTTCACTATAGTCATGATCACCATGAACAGGCATCGGAAGGGTTAAAGACTCATTAATTATTTCTAGTGATTCAATTCGTAACTCAATTTGACCGGTTGGTATATTCATGTTGATTGTATCTTTAGTTCGAGGCTCAACATTCCCAATCAAAGATAGAACTGTTTCTTGCCTAAGGGTTTTTATACTATTGAACTCCTCATGAGAGGCCTCGACGACACACTGAGTTATGCCATATTGATCACGCAGATCTATAAATACAAGATGCCCATGGTCACGGACTCGATGCACCCATCCAGAAAGTTTTACATTTTTACCTACAAAATCTTGAGTCAACTCATTACAAGTGTGGGATCGATATCGATGCATATTCTTTAGCCTCAGAAAATAAAAGAAGTAATTAATGCAACTCTATTGAATTAAGTGCATAATTAATTATTGATAATGAGCGAAAAGCACACCTTATCTAAAACTTTGTCAAGGTCTAACTAAAATTTAAATGTTTTATCTCTCATCAAATTAATAAGCAACCAAATACATAGATATGAAATTCTTGTTATGCAAAATCCTAGCTTTAGCTATTTTACTTAACTCCCTAAGCATTTTTCTACCTTATGATCAGCTTAAACAAATTGCTCCAGCTAACGATACTATCACTCATCCAATAGTTGAAGCCGCTAAAGAAGGTAATATAACACTTATAAAAGAGCTTCTGCATCAGGGAATACCACCCGACACTCCAGACTGGGCTGGATGGACTTCACTTCACTGGGCAGCACTTTTACTAAAAAATGATGTTATAAAAATTCTTCTTAAAGCTGGTGCTAATATCGAAAAGATTGGTAAGGGAGGCAAAAATAGCGGCACTCCTCTCATGATGGCTTCAAAGAAATATAATGGAAATAAAACTGTTAAAATACTCCTTATGTATGGAGCTGATATCAATGGGACTGATCAATATGGACGGACAGCACTTATTATCGCATCAAGGTATGGGAGAGTAGAAATAGTAAAAACCTTACTAAATTCAGGCGCTAATATTGATAGACAATCTAATCTTAACAGTTGGCAAACAGCACTGAAAGTTGCCAGAGACAGGGGGCATCAATCTATAGTTGATATTCTTCTAAAGGCTGGAGCAAAGCAATGAATCAAAAAATAAAGATAATAAAAGACACAAAAACCTTGAATAGCTACGTAAACGGGTGGCTTACTTCAAGTTTTATTACTGTTGATACGGAATTCATTCGCGATAAAACTTACTGGCCAAAGCTCTGTTTAATTCAAATAGGAGGTGAACAAGAAAGCGTTATAATTGATCCTTTGTCTAAAGATATCGATTTAGAATCTCTCTTAAAACTCCTCAACGATACGACTGTTTTAAAGGTCTTCCATGCTGCTCGGCAAGATTTAGAGGTTTTCTATCATTTAAATGGTAAAATACCGAGCCCTATTTTTGACACACAGGTAGCAGCAAGTGTGTGTGGTTTTGGTGATGCTGCCGGATATGAAAAGCTTGTTAATAAGTTAGTAGGCGAAAAGATTGATAAAACTCTTAGATTTACTGATTGGTCTCAAAGGCCATTAAGTGACAAACAACTATCCTATGCTCTTTCTGATGTTTCCCACCTTAGAATAATTTATGAAAAACTTAGAAAAAAATTGTCAGATACTGGGCGTGAAAGCTGGATTAAAGAAGATATGAACACCCTACTAAACATTAATAATTATGACATTAATCCTCTTCAAGTTTGGAGAAAAATTAAAACTCGTGGCGGAAGCAACAGATTTTATGTGATCCTTCGTGAAATCGCCTCATGGAGAGAAATTGAGGCTAGAAAAAAAAATATACCACGTGGAAGAATTCTTAAAGATGAGGCAATTAATGAAATCGCAGCTATTGCCCCTAGCTCAGTATCGGAGCTATCAAAAGTCAGGTCTCTGAAAAATAGAAAAGGTGACATTCAGTGGGGTGACGCCATCATAAACTGTGTAAAAGTTGCTATTGAATCTCCAAAAAATAGTTGGCCAACCCCTCCAGAGAAAAAAGAAACATATAGGGGTGTCGGGCCTATGATGGATCTACTAAAAGTATTACTTAAGACTCAATGTGAAACAGCAGAAGTTGCACAACGTATAGTTGCAAATAATTACGACTTACAAAGAATTGCAGCTATGCCAGTAAAAGCATTAGAGGCTCGCAGTGATGAAATAGCTGCACTTAAAGGTTGGAGAAGGGAAATATTTGGTGAACTTGCTTTAGCTTTAAAAGCTGGACGATTAGCATTCACAATTGAAAATGAAAATATTAAGATTTTAAGAATTAATGAAATTTAGTCAAACTTGGCTGAATTATGGATTAGTTATTTAGCTTTATTAATACCTCTCTAGCAAGAGGTATAGTAACAGACCTTGCTTGAGATAGTGCCGTTCGATCCAACTCCTCAACAATACTTCTAGCTGCATCAAAAGACCTATCTATCCTCGTAACCAAATAACCTATAACCTCAGGGGCCACGCTTAACTGCCTATCTGCAAAAAGTTTCACCATTATTGCAGCTAACAAATTATCATCAGGCTCATGTAATGTTGCTATTGGTGCAGCTCTTACTCGAGATGCAAGATCTGCTAATTTTATTGGCCATTTTGATGGGGCTTTAATAGAGGTAATCAGTAAAAATCCTCCAACTTCAGTAGCAACATTTATTAAGTGTAAAAGAGCCTGATCGTCAATTTTTTCTGATACATCTTCTACAACACATGCAGATACTGGCCTCAAAAGGCGCCAAGGGTTATGGTCACGATTAAGGTCTTTGCTACTTATAATAGTTGCATCGGACATAGCTCTCCAAACACTCGCTAAATGAGTCTTGCCACTACCAGGGTTGCCTACAAGAATTAATAAGTGAGATGTCCAAGAAGGCCATTTATCAACCTGAGAAACAGCCTCATTATTACATGGAGCAATAAGAAAATCCTCGCGTTCCAAGGCAGGTCTGTGTCCTAGATCAAGAACTAGCTGTGAATCCAGGTTTTGGAAATTCAATTCAACCCATCCCCTTCTGGCTTCTCATTCTTGCCAGATCCTATAGGGCTAGAATTAGTTTCATCTGTATCGTGTTTGAACATATCGCTTTCTAAATAATTTGTTACACCATATCTAACTAGGACCCCGACTAAAGCGGCAACAGGAACAGAAACTAGCATTCCTACAAACCCAAATAGGCTTCCACCAGCTAAAACTGAAAAAATGATCCAGACAGGGTGCAAACGAACACGCTTACCTACGAGTCTAGGAACTAAAATATAATCGCTTACTATTTGTCCAAGAATAAAAATACCAGCAATGACACCTATTACCCATGCATCATCAAACTGAATAAGAGCCATACCTACACAAATAAGTAGCCCTCCTATAGACCCTAGATAAGGTACAAACGATAGCAAACCTGCTGCGACACCAATAGCAAAACCGAATTCAAGTCCAACCGCACTCAGCGTGGCAGCATAAAAAGCTGCAAGGATTATACAAATTAAACCTGTTCCCCTAACAAAACCAGATAAAGTAGAGTCCATAAGTTTAGCTTGCTCTCTTATAGTAGGTGCTTGCCTGCGAGGTAACCAATTATCAATTTTGTCTACAATGCTATCCCAATCTCGTAACATATAAAATGTCACTACGGGTGTTATAAAAATAAGTGCCAAGAAATTAACAAGTGCCATTCCACCTGCCCAGATATCACCTATTAGGCTAAGAGTAAACTGAACAGCCCTTCCAGAAAAATCCTCTATAACAGACTCAACTTTATTCATTCGATCAGGCTCTAACTCAGCAGACCAGCGCTCTATCATAGGCTCCGCCCAACCCCGAGCAGATTGAAAGTAATTTGGTAAATTTTTCAGAAATTCTACTACTTGTCCTTGCAAAATAGGTAAAAGGAAAAATAACATTAAACCTATAATAATAACAAAAGCAGCTGTTATAAGTGAAGTTGCAAGGATTCTAGACAGCCCTTGGCGTTCTAATCGATCAGCAACTGGATCTAAAAAATATGCTACAGCAATTCCTGCAATAAAAGGCAACAAAATATCACTGAGCAATAGCAGAATAATAGCTAGTAGAATAAACCCAACAATCCAAACTACAACATAGTTCTGTGGACGCATGGTCATTGGCTTTCTCGCAATTCTATATTTTGACTTATATTCCAACCAAACTCATCAATATTCAACTCAAGGTTTTTTTCCATTAATGACTCTTCTAACTTGTCGATTCCACCTAAAAACCCTAGTTTAAGTATTACAGATAGATTAGATAATTCGAGTATCTTTATTCTAGTTATTATAGGCATATTAAGGAGTTCTTGCTGGATGTGCACCCAATTTCTGAGCTTTTTATTCACAGATACGCTAACATATAATTCATTTTCCTGATCAAACCTTAATAAATTTGACACCTTCCATTTCTCACGAAGAGTTCCAACCACATTGCCTACTATACTAGAGAATAGAGTTTTTGTATTTTGTTTTCCACTAGTTTTAAATTTCAAGTGACTAATTGTGTCACTATTTACATCTATATATCTTAATTTTACTGAGATTTCTCCTTCGGGGAAAAAAGCTGCTTGATCTTTTTCTGTCTTATTTTGACTATCAATTATACCAGAATTTGTAGAACCTTCTTCTGGATAATCTAATTCAAATACGTCTGCAATCAAATTATCAAGATTATCTGCACTGATATTTGAATAATCCATAATTGCTATAAGAGTAATTTTGAAGCCATGACGCTGCGAAGTTTCTCTTATTTTTTCAACAGGGGTATTCAAATTATAAAAATCCTCAACCTGGTGCATATTTTCTAAATTATCTTTGATAGGAACAAACGGCAAAAGACTTGCACGATCTTGTTTATCTGACCAAGCATGATTCCAACGGTTATCCTGCACCCAAGGGACTATAAAACCATTATTTAAGAATATTGGGATGACAAGGACTCCTTCACTTTGTGTTTCGGCAAAACGAACAAGTTGTCGGCGTAAATAATTACGAATACTTCCCGGGTCAAATGAGACTTTTAGTTTAGCCCGATACCTCGTTGGTGAGACTTTCTCTTCAAGAACTTCAAAAGAAGATATCAATTCCTCAATAATTAACCTATCTGATGATAGTTTTGATATATCTTCCTGCAAAACTAAACGTTCATATAATGTCTCAAGGGCTGTCTTCTGACCGGCTATAAAAGCCATCTCACGGGCCTTAGCCGAGGATTTCCCCGTAACATCTACTTCAACATCAGTAACTGTGTAAACATATTCTTTAGCGTATAGGGCATAGTTGCCTATGAGAATAATTAGAAGCGAAATGCTTACTAAATATACAACATTAAGTAAAGTAAAGCTCCAAGCACGCTTTATATATTTTTGTATAGACCTAACTTTCATTGTATAAGCCTCAATATAAGGTATGTTCATATAGCATCCGATTCAGGGTGCTTAAAGAGAGTAACATGAGTAAACAAGCTAACCCAAGAACGACATATAAATCCGCTGGTGTAGATATAGATTCAGGTAATGCACTTGTAGAGAATATTAAACCAATAGTAGCAGGCACTGCCCGACTAGGCAGTCATGGTAAAATTGGATCTTTTGGTGGACTATTCGATTTATCAGCGACAACCTACAAAGACCCCGTACTAGTTTCAGGTACTGATGGCGTTGGAACAAAGCTGCTCATAGCAATAGAAAGTAAAATCTACGATACTATCGGTATAGATCTAGTAGCAATGTGTGCAAATGATGTTCTTTCACAAGGCGCAGAGCCTTTATTTTTTCTAGACTATTTCTCTTGTGGGAAACTAGATATATCAATTGCTGAAAATGTTATTAAAGGAATAGCAGATGGATGTCTGGAAGCTGGCTGTGCTTTAATCGGTGGAGAAACTGCAGAAATGCCAGGTATGTATTCCAAAGATCACTTTGACCTAGCTGGATTTTGTGTTGGTGCTGTCGAACGTTCAAATATACTGCCAACCAACAATGTCAAATCAGGTGATATTGTTTTTGGACTTCCTTCCTCAGGTGCCCATGCCAATGGATATTCTTTGATTAGAAAAATAATTAATGAGACAGATAGTGACCTATTAGAGCCTGCTCCGTTTGATAAACAAAAAATATTAGCTGAGGTATTACTCCGACCAACTCGTATATACGTCAAAGAAGCCATCAAAGTAATTCAATCAAACATCAAGATAAAGGCCTTTGCTCATATAACAGGAGGGGGGCTAGTAGAAAATATAACTAGAGTCCTACCAGATTCTACTAACTTAATTATCAATACAGATAGTTGGGAACTGCCACCATTATTCCAATGGCTTCATAAATGTGGGAATTTAGATTTTATTGAACTTTACAGAACATTTAACTGCGGAATTGGATTTGCCATTATCATAAATCCAGATGAAGAAATAAGCTTAAGAGAATTATTAGATTTTGAGCCGATCAAAATAGGAGAAATAGTTGATGGAAATACCGCGAACCCTCCTAGCTGCAAACTATTGGGCCTAGGTTCAGAATGACTAAGAAACTTAAACTTGGAATCATGTTATCGGGTAGAGGAACAAATTTTCAAGCCCTAATTGATGCTTGTAAAAATCCAGACTTTCCAGCTGAAATTTCTTTAGTTGTTTCCAACCAAATGAGTGCAGAAGGATTAACACGTGCTCGAGAAGCAAATATTCCATGCATAGCTATTCCACACATAGAATTTTCTAATCGAGAACTTTTTGAAAATGAAATATCAGCAAAACTAAAGGATGCAAAGGTAGAGCTTGTCTGCCTTGCTGGATTTATGAGAATTCTTACAACAGAGTTTGTCAAAGAATGGCATAATAAAATAATTAATATACACCCCTCACTCTTACCAGCCTTTAGAGGTCTTGATACTCATCAAAGAGTATTATCAGAGGGTGTCAAAATAAGTGGGTGTACAGTTCATTATGTCAGAGCAGAAGTTGATACTGGTCCAATAATTGTTCAAGCAGCAGTTCCCGTTCTTCCCACAGATAACGAAGAGACCCTATCTGAACGTATATTATTCGCTGAACATAAATGTTATCCACTAGCAGTTAAACTTATTGCCTCTGGGGATGTTATTATTGAAGGTGATGTTGTAACATTCTCAGGAAAATATAATTGTCCAGATAATCTTATGAATCCTACTAATTAATTTGCATGTCTACTCTCAATAAAAATTTAATGAAGATCGTTACTATTATTTAAATCTAAGGTAAATAAAATACAGTCTTCGTATAAATGGAAATATTCTATGAAACTTGCCGCATTTAAATATAAAGGGGAAAAAGATCTTGGAATAATAGACCCAACTGAAAACTATATTTCGCCTATTGGTTCTTTAGTATCAGATCTGACTAAACAAAATTTGCCTGACATGATCACCCTCATTAGTAACTTTGATAATTTAAAGGACAAACTAAGAATATCTAAAAAAATAGACATTCAAGAAATAGAAATCAAAGCTCCAATTTCAAACCCACCTAAAAATATCTTTTGCATTGGGAAAAATTATTTTGCACATGCTCAAGAGTTTACCAAAAGTGGCTTTGATGCAACGAGCAAAAGAGGCGACAATATACCTGACAATCCAATTATCTTTACTAAACCTCAGACGGCTATAATTGGGCCAAATGCTCCAATAATGAACCATCAAGAGCTCACCAAGCAGTTAGATTATGAGGCTGAACTCGCTGTAATCATTGGAGTTGGAGGTGCAAAAATTCATCACGAATCTGCTTTAAAACACGTTTTTGGTTATACCATAATTAATGATATAACAGCTCGAGACCTTCAACTGAAGCATAGACAATGGTTTATTGGCAAATCACTTGACACATCTTGCCCAATGGGGCCTTGGATAACGACTAGTGATGAGATTGATTCAGGAAACTTATCAATTAAATGCTGGGTAAATGATGAACTTCGCCAAAATGCAAATACTGGTGATTTAATTTTTGATATTCCTACTTTAATCGAAACAATTTCAGCAGGAGTAACTCTTCAGCCAGGAGATATAATTTCAACAGGAACACCTGCAGGAGTGGGAATCGGATTTGATCCACCCAAATTTTTGTTGAAGGGTGACACGATTAAAATTGAGATTGAAAATTTAGGTACTCTTATGAATTATGTCGAGTAGAATATAGTGTTTCGATCTATAGGGGGTAAAGGTGATTAAAATTAACAGAAAAAATCTTGCCGTAGAAATACACGGTGAAGGCGAACCAATCATTATGATTCATGGCCTTGGCGGTTCAAGTAACGCTTGGCTACCTCAATACTCAGTTTTATCAAGAACTCATAAAGTCATACGACCAGACCTAGAAGGCTCAGGTCGCTCTCCACTCAAGGGTCGCATATCAATTGCCTCACTTGTAAAGGATATGTTTAATTTAATGGATAAACTCAATATAAAGTCAACCCATCTCTTAGGCCATTCAATGGGAACAATTATATGTGCACATATGGCTGCAGAGGCACCAAAAAAGATCAAAAGTATTGGCCTTTTAGGACCCGTTGCACAGCCACCTGAAGCAGCAAGAGAAGCAATTCGTGAACGTGCTCGGATTGCACGAAAACAAGGTATGGTTCCAATTGCAGATACACTCTTACAAGTTTCTATTTCAGCAGAAACAAGATCGTCCAACCCAGCTGGAACTGCTTTTGTAAGGGAAATTCTAATGCGTCAAGATGGAGAAGGTTATGCTCGTACATGTGAAGCTCTATCAGAAGCTAAAGCTGCAAATTTTGGAAATATAAAATGCCCTGCTTTACTAATTACTGGCGATGAAGATGGTGTTGCACCACCTCAGGCGACAATTGCAATGGCAAAGCGTATCAAAAAATCTAAAACAATAATTCTAAGTGGGTGCGGCCATTGGACACCAATTGAGAAACCACAATTAGTAAATGATGCACTCTTAGATTTTTATTTTGGATAGCAACATGCAAAAACAAATAAAAACATCTCGCTCTTCATCAAGAAGAAAACCTATTGACGACAAACCAAAGACAAAAAGCAAAAAGAGACAAAGTGATAATCAGGCTAAGTCCAGAACAAAAATGCCGAGCAGCCAATTAGTACGGAATATAATGTATGTTTGCCGCTCCTGCGTCTGGTCTGAAACGAATCGCGAAATTAATGGTATGAGGCAAGGAGCTGTTTTACTGGAAAAAATAAAAGACATTACTAAGACCAACTCGCTTCCTGAAGCAATAGATTTGAGGGGTGTTTTTTGCCTTAACGGGTGTCTGAGTCCCTGCAACATCTCATTTCGTGCAAAAGATAAATACACAATAAGGTTTAGCGGATTATCCCCAAATGACGCAGCTAATATACTTATAGTTGCAAAATTATATTCAGATAGTTCAAATGGTAATCTCAAGGAAGAAGATATTCCAAAGCAGTTAAAGGGTAAAATATCAGTTAGGACACCACCGTTAAGGCATTAATTTTTAATTTTAATAGGTTAATAATGAAAGAGAAATCGCTTTCAAACGAAAAGAATTATAATTTACGGTCTCGTCATCCTGACTTTGAAGATCATTTTACTAAATGGCGAATGCTCAGCAAACTTGCCCGAGATTCTCTTAGCTGTGAAATAGATATTTCATATGGAAGTGAGCAAAAGATGACTTTGGATCTTTTCCCAGCTAACGGAAATGATAACTCTTTATTAGTTTTTATTCATGGAGGTTATTGGAGATCACTAGACAAATCCGACCATTCATTTCCTGCTCTAGGTTTTGTCCCGTCAGGTATATCAGTAGCATCAATAAACTATGCATTGGCCCCTACAGTAACTATTGAAAAAATAGTTTCACAATGCCGTTTAGCTATTGTTTGGCTATATAAAAATGCTAAGAGAGCAAATGCAAAAAATACTAAAATACATGTTTGTGGCCATTCAGCAGGTGGGCATTTGGCAGCGATGATGGCTATGACTGATTGGGAGTCTGAAGGATTACCAAGAAATGTTATAAAGAGTTCATCTCCCATAAGCGGTGTTTTTGATCTAGAACCAATTATTGAAACTTCTATAAACGAAGATTTACAACTTAGTAAAAGTGATGCAATAAAGAATAGCCCTCTGTTAATTGTCCCAAAAAATAATACCCCATCATTAGTTGCAGTTGGACTGGATGAAACAAAAGCCTTCATTATGCAAGCTAGAGATTATGCCTCAATGTGTAAAAAATATAACAAACAAAGTCGCTTTCTTGGAATTGATAATACTCATCATTTTAATGTGGTTACAGCATTATCTGACGCATCAGAAACCCTCACAACCTCTATTCATAAACACATATTAGAATTAACTTAAACTTATGAATGAGAAACAAATTGTTTCAACTGATGTTAGTCCCTCACCTCGCCGTGATGTAGTTCTACTTGCAATTTGCCAAGCATTATTTATGACTAGCACAACTGCTATTGTAGCATCATCAGCACTTATTGGATATATGCTTGCCGATGATAAATCATTAGCTACTATTCCACTAGCATCTCAATTTGCTGGCATGATGGCCAGTACAATCCCAGTTTCATTACTTATGAAACAAATTGGAAGAAAAAATGGATTTACTGTAGGACTATTAATAGGAATTATTGGAGCTTGTCTTGCAATACTATCTATCATTTCCGATGATTTTATCCTGTTTTCTATAGCAAGCTTCATAATTGGTGTTATGAATGCTGTAGGCCAATATTACCGTTTTGCAGCAGCTGATGCAGCCGGAGCCAGTTTTAAAGCCAAAGCTATTTCACTTGTCATGGCTGGAGGTGTTTTGGCTTCTCTGGGTCCACTGCTAGCAAATTGGTCAAAAGACATGCTAGCACCAATCAATTTTGCAGGAATTTATATAGCTATTTGTACACTTTTCCTTGCAAGTATTATCGTTGTTAGGCTCATCAATATTCCAAGACCTAGTAAAGAAGAAAGAAAAAGTTCTGGACGCCCATTACACAAAATTATATTTACTCAAAAATTTATTGTTGCAGTTCTAGCCGCCTCCTCAGGCTACGCTGCCATGTCACTTCTGATGACCTCAACACCACTGGCAATGGCAGCTTGTAATTTTGAGTTCATTCATTCTGCACAAGTGATTCAATGGCATGTTGTTGGCATGTATGCACCATCATTCTTTACTGGTGCATTGATAAAACGATTTGGCACATACCGCATAATGGAGTTTGGAGCAATCATTTTAGGAGTTTGTATATTATTGAACATTTCTGGAACAGCACTGATTAATTTTTGGATAGGAAGCATCCTCCTAGGTATTAGTTGGAATTTTCTATTTATTGGCGGTACTGCCTTAGTGACAGAAACTTATAAAACTTCTGAAAAAGCTAAAGTACAGGGCATTAACGACTTCCTAGTATTTGGTTCCGTTGCATTCTCATCAGTGCTGTCAGGGGTATTACACAATTTGATTGGTTGGCAAAACATGAATCTTACTGTTGTACCCCTTGTTTGCATCACCCTAACTATTCTGATTTGGACATCACATAGACAAAAAACAAAGGCTTAGTAAATATGCTTTAGGTGTCTATTAAAAGTATATAGAAAATAAAACAAAGACATATTTTAAGCATACCACTAACAATTTTACTCTAAGGGTTCCAATCAGAGAAATATTTCTTAGATTGAGGATGCCTAGCACGATTGTTATATTGTCTATCAAGCTCATCTTTTGTGTATTGGCGATATATATATTTTTCATCCATAATACAATTCACTCTTCACTTTATTGGGATCACAAAAGGTTAAGAAAACGCAATATAGAACTCCATGGAGATAGGTACAAAAGATGATTCAATCTACAATGATGGATTACCAACTTACATTAACAGGAATTCTAAAAAGATCTGGCAGCCTTTTTAAAAAAATTGAAATTGTCTCAAGTATGCCAGATAAATCGTTGCAACGATACACATATGCAGACCTCTATATCCGATCTAAGAAACTCTCTGCAGCATTAAAATCTGCTGGACTAGAGCCAGGCCAGAGAGTAGCAACAATGATGTGGAATAGTTCTGTTCACCTAGAAGCATATTTTGGTGTACCATGTGCTATGGGGGTTTTCCATACCCTAAATTTCAGACTCCACTCTTCAGACTTAACATACATTGCTAATCATGCAGATGATCGCTTTGCTATAATTGATGAGATCTTACTCCCAATCTTTCAAGAAATTCATAAGAATACAAAAATCGAGCGTGTTTTTGTAGCTAATCGCTCTGGTAAAGAGCTTCCATCAGGATATGAATGCTATGAAGACTTCTTAGAAACCGGCCAAAAAGATTATGAATTCCCTGAATTAAATGAGAATTCCCCGTGTGCAATGTGTTATACTTCTGGAACTACAGGTAAACCTAAAGGTGTAGTTTACTCGCATCGAGCTGTTGTCCTCCATACATACGGCATCTGCCTTTCAGATACATGCTCTTACTCATCAAATGACGTATTAATGCCCGTTGTTCCTCAATTTCATGCAAACGCATGGGGTACACCTTTTGCTGCTGCTATGGTTGGTGCAAAAATGGTTATGCCGGGCCCACATATGGATCCTGTAAGTTTACTTAACTTGGCAAACGATGAGCAAGTGACTGTAGCAGTTGGAGTTCCAACTATCTGGATTGGAATATTACAAGAACTTGATAAATCACCTACACGCTGGAAACTTAATTCGAATTTACGAACAATAGTTGGCGGTTCTGCAATGCCTGAATCTATGATAAGAGGTTTTTTTGCTCATGGTATTGATACTATTCACGCTTGGGGTATGACAGAAATGTCTCCGATCGGAACTGTTTCTCACTTACGTCCATATATGGATAAATGGAACGATGATAAAAAATTCAATATGCGTGCAAAGCAAGGACCACCAGCTCCGATGGTTGAAGTGAGGGCTATGAATGAAGAAGGCGAGATTAATTGGGATGGCACAACTATGGGTGAACTTCAGGTAAAAGGACCGTGTGTAGCATCTAGTTATTATAATGCAGAGAGTGATAAATGGACTAAAGATGGTTGGTTTGGAACAGGTGACGTTGTAACAATTGACGAAGATGGATATATAAAAATTGCTGATAGAACAAAGGATTTAATAAAGTCAGGTGGTGAATGGATTAGCTCAGTTGATATAGAGAATGCACTAATGGGGCACCCATCTATCAGCGAAGCAGCAGTAGTTGCAATTCCTCACCCAAAATGGGATGAACGACCACTAGCAGCAATAGTATTAAAGCCAGGGTTGAATGTGTGTCCTAGTGAATTAAAAAAAATGTTACTAGAAAAATTTGCAAAATGGTGGGTTCCAGAAGCTTATGAGTTTATCAAAGAAATTCCTAAAACATCAGCGGGTAAATTTAAAAAATCTGCTTTAAGAGAAAAGTATGAAGATTGGTCATGGGAGGACTAACAAAAATTAAATATTTTATAATGATCCATCAAGAAAGATATGCTTGTAGTCTAGTTAAAAGGGAATTCATTTAATGACCTTAAAACATCTTCAAGTTGCTTTAGGATTATTTTTTATTTCTATAATGCTTAGTTCTTGTGAAGCAATACGCGTTGTTACTCATGAAGTTAACAAATCACCTCAAGTTCTAAATATCGGTAGTTACAAAAGTGACCCTACTCATGTATCAGTTATATTTAAAGTAAATCACTTTGGTTTTTCAAACTATGTTGGCCGATTTAACGAGATTGATGCCAATTTATATTTTAACAATCAATACCCTGACGAAAGTAGGATTTCTGCAATTATTGATACTGCCAGCGTAGATACAGATAATCAATTATTAGATGCACAATTAAGAGGCCCAAATTTCTTTGATGTTGAAATATTCCCTAAGGCGACATTTATAGGCGAATCAATTATTCTTGAGGATAATAATCATGGAAAAGTTATAGGAACTCTTAGTATACGAGACGAGGAAATTCCTATAACTCTTGATGTTACTTTTAATGGTGGTGCCAAAAACCCCCTTACAGGAGAGGATACTCTGGGTTTTTCAGCAATAGGAACTTTTAATAGGTCAGATATTGGTTTAACAGCATGGTTACCTGCTGTAGGCAATACCGTAATTATTGAAATTGAAGTAGAATTCATCCGACAAAATAATGGATAAAAATACTGTAAGTGATCAAAAGTGAAATTACTAAATTCAAAAACACATTTTGGTATAATAGCTATTTTATTTCATTGGATTACACTTGCATTTTTATTAGTTCTTTATCCTATCGGTTACGTTATGACTGACATGGCTATAAGTCCTGACAAACTTGAACTTTATTCTTGGCACAAATCTATCGGTTTTATTCTTCTAATTTTGGTTATTCTAAGACTCAGTTGGAGAATTATAAGTTCTCCCCCTCCACTACCAAACTCTAATCCCTTACTATACAGAGCGATAGCACTTACAATACATTTATTACTTTATGTTTGCCTAATTGTGTTACCAATATCAGGATGGCTCATGTCATCTGCAGCGGGCTTTAAAGTCGTTGTGTTCAGAACATTTGAACTTCCTGATTTGATCCATACCAGCGACGTACTTAGGATAATCCTCCAAGAAATTCATTTTATAATTGGGATTGTAATGCTTAGCTTAATCTCAGCACATATATTTGCCTTTTTATATCACCAGTTCTACAAGAGAGATAATATAATAAACAGAATCTTACCGTTTTTTAGGAACCCATCAAGATGAGCCACAAGAATCATTTTTTTGTTTTCTTGATTCTTTTATCCAATGTTTTGTATGGAGAAGTTACACTTGCAGATACAGAAGAACCAACAAAGGAATGGGAATTACTTACATCAGAGAGTAAAATAGAGTTTACAGGAAAACAAATGGGGGTCCCAACCAGCGGCTCTTTCTCAGATTTTGATACGAAAATTATATTTGACCAAAACAATCTGGACACTTCATATGTCTTAGTTAGTGTAGACCTAAAAAGTGTAGAAACCCCTTATGAAATTCTGACAAAGGTTGTGCAAACTGAAGATTGGTTTGATATCGAAAGATACCCTAAAGCAGTTTTTGAAAGCAACAATATAAAATATAAAGGAAACACTGAAAAATATAGTTTTATAGCCCACGGAATAATTTCCTTACGTGGCATTAAAGGTCCTATTGATTTCCACTTTAATATTTTACCACCCTCAGACTTAAAACAAATAGAGAAAGAAAATTTGAAACACGTGCAAGGTAAATTAATAATGCAACGCAGCTTATTTGGTGTTGGACAAGGAGACTGGGGTGACACTTCAATAGTTGATGACAACGTAGAAATAGAAGTCAATTTTATTGTTATGGAGAAACAAACGTCTCCGTGACATGCTTATCCACAATAACTTTGAAATATATGCACCTGAATAAAGAATAGGCTAGAAATATATAAAATATCTTACTTCATTAATCATCACGATGAGTTTTTTCATACCGCTCGTGTTGTTCCTGTGCCTCTAGGCTAAGGGTTGCAATCGGACGTGCCTCAAGACGCTTAAGGCTAATTGGCTCATCTGTCTCCTCACAATAACCGTATGAGCCATCCTCTATACGACCCAAGGCCTCATCAATCTTTGATACTAGTTTGCGTGCTCTATCCCTAGTTCGAAGCTCAACAGCCCTTTCCGTCTCGACGGCAGCTCTATCTGCCAAATCAGATGCTGGAGCATTATCTTTCCTAAGTTTTTCAAGAGTCTCGCCTGTTTCACCAAGAATTTCTTTCCTCCAAGCAATTAATTTTAAACGAAAATACTCCCGCATTATCGAGTTCATAAACTTTTCTTTTGGTTCTGGTTTATAGTTTTTTGGAATTTTAATTCTTTTACGAGCCACTGGTCATACCTATAATTCTTCCTAGATAGTGAGGGCGCGGAGTATAAGAATCCATTGTCTATGCTGCAAGTAACTTACTAAAAACAATTTATTATATTTGAAAAAAAATATAAAATTATTTTATTTCAAATGCTTATACGTTTATTCATTTATATAAAATCACCTTAAATTGATCTACTAGGAGTTTTTAAATCACAAAATTACTCATAAAATAACAGAATCGATGTTTACAGGGATTAGTAGTATATGGTTTAGAGTAATCATAATGAATAATTTAGGTCGATTAAAAATTTATTAAAAAAATAGTCAATGATATTGAAAAATTTGAAATATTTCGTTGCTCTATCTAAGAACGCTCATTTTAGGCGTGCAGCATTAGAATGCAATATATCTCAACCAGCTCTATCTTCTGCCATAAAACAACTTGAAGATGAATTTCAAGTACCGTTAGTTAGGCGTGGACAAAAATTTCAAGGATTAACTCCAGAAGGAAAAAAGGTTCTTGAATGGTCAGAGAGAATAATCACAGATACAGAAGCCATGCACCAAGAAGTCAGCAAGCTAAGAAAAATCCTTGAAGGACGGCTTAGACTTGGTGTTATTCCAACTGCTTTGTCAGTTCTTTCACATCTCACTACTCCGTTCTATAAATATTATCCTTCCGTTAATATAAGTGTAAAATCAATGAGCTCTGAGGAAATTCAGAGAGCCTTGGACAATTTTGAGATCGATATGGGTATTACTTATTTAGATAATGAGCCCCTCAAAAGAGTTAAAAACACACACCTATATAACGAATCCTATTGTCTTTTGATTTCAGATGATTCACCATTTAAGGAGTACAAAACTATTAAATGGGAAGAAGCAGCTTCATTACCATTAGGCCTACTAGGAAAAAATATGCAGAACCGCAGGATAATTGATTCTGTATTTTCTAAAGTTGGAGTAATTGCTGAGCCAGCTTTTGAAACAGATTCTATAGCAAGCCTAGTTCCCCATGTAGCTTCTGAACAATTATCTGCCATAGTACCAAGTCATATAGAAATTGGATCAATACTACCTGAAGGCTTATCATTAATTCAACTTATAAAACCAAATATAAAATTTAAAGTCGGTGCAATAATTTCTGATCGTGAACCTCTTCCACCTACCGCAAAAGCAATGCTAGAGATGATAAAAGAATTGGAAATAAGCAAATTATTTTCGATGTCAGTTGATAGATAAAACAAATGATATGATAATTTTGATAAATTTTACATATTAAAAAAAATATGTGATTGTATACCGCTTATTAATAAATTTTATTGACAAACTCACTCATAGTATAAACAACGGGAAGCAAACTCAGTGTTGGAGGGGGGGGACCATGAATAAAGCTCCCAAGGAGGCATTTCGTCGAAAGCATCCTGGACGATCAAAAAGATCTACGCCCCATAAGGGAAAAGGGCGGCAAGTTGAAACTAAAGCTCTAAATACAATTAAAAATTTATTGAATGATAAACCTAGGCGACGTGACTTGCTTATTGAGTATTTACACCTCATACAGGACACATATGGACATTTATCATACCCAAACCTAACAGCTCTGGCCCATGAAATGAAATTATCGATGGCTGAAGTTTTCGAGGTAGCAACCTTTTATGCTCATTTTGATGTCGTTAAGGAAGGAGAAACTCCACCTCCTGCAATTACTATACGAGTCTGCGATAGCCTCACTTGCGAATTAATGGGGGCAAAAACTTTAACTGATAAACTCAGGGCAACCTATGGTAAATCAATAAGGGTAATTCCTGCACCTTGTATGGGAAGATGTGAAACGGCTCCAGTAGCAGAGGTCGGGCATAGACATGTAATCAACGCTAACCCAAATGTTATTGAATCTGTAATTCAGTCAGGAGAATTTAGCCCCGAAATACCAAATTATAAAAACTTGGACAATTATACCAATGAGGGAGGCTATAAATTACTCAAAGATTGTCTAAATGGTAATTATTCTCCAGAAGATATCATAACAAAATTAGAAAATAGCGGATTACGAGGGCTAGGTGGTGCAGGCTTCCCTACTGGTCGCAAATGGAGATTTGTCAGTTCCGAACCAAGTCCAAGACTTATGGCTATCAATGCTGATGAGGGGGAACCAGGAACAATTAAGGATCGTATTTATCTTGAAAGTGATCCGCATAGAACGCTAGAAGGCATGTTAATCGGTGCATGGGCAATTCAAGCTACAGATGTATATTTTTATTTGCGTGATGAATATCCACACATAAGACACATACTGAACACTGAATTGCAGAAACTTGATAAACTTGAGCTAAAGAATCTGCCAAGAATCCATTTACGACGAGGTGCTGGTGCATATATTTGTGGTGAAGAATCTGCAATGTTAGAAAGCATAGAAGGTAAACGAGGCGAACCACGTCATAAACCACCTTTTCCCTCACAGGTTGGTTTATTTGGACGGCCAACACTTATTAATAATGTAGAGACACTTTACTGGGTTAGAGACATTTGCGAAAAAGGGCCTGATTGGTTTACAGAAAAAGGTCTAAATGGACGGAGTGGCTTACGTAGTTTCTCTGTATCTGGACGAGTAAACAAACCTGGAATGAAGCTTGCCCCTGCAGGTATAACAGTTAATGAATTAATTAATGAATATTGTGGTGGTATGGCAAATGGCCATAACTTCAAAGCATACCTACCTGGGGGTGCATCTGGTGGAATTCTTCCCGCTTCTCTAGGGAATATACCTCTTGATTTTGGCACCTTAGAAGAACATGGATGTTTCATTGGGTCAGCTGCTGTTATTATTTTATCCGATAAAGATGACCTCAAAGCAGCTGCTATAAATCTAACAAGGTTTTTTGAGGATGAAAGCTGTGGTCAATGTACACCCTGCCGTATCGGCACAGAAAAAGCATGTAATATAATGACCAGCGGAACCTGGGATATTAAGCTTCTCGAAGAACTATCTAATGCCATGACAGATGCATCCATTTGTGGCCTTGGTCAAGCTGCTCCAAACCCAATAAAATGCGTTATTAAGTATTTTCCAGAGGAATTAGCATGACAAAAACTATAAAGTTTCTTCTTGATGGTGAAGAATTAAATGCCCATCCAAATGAAACAATATGGCAAGTTGCAAAGCGTAAAGGAATAGATATACCTCACTTATGCTATACTGAGAGTGCTGGCTATAGGCCTGACGGCAACTGTAGGGTTTGCATGGTTGAGATTGAAGGGGAACGCGTCTTAGCAGCATCCTGTATTCGGAAACCCTCTGAAGGGATGGTTGTATATAGCTCCAATAAGCGTGCAGAATCTTCAAGAAAAATGGTAATGGAACTTTTGATTTCAGACCAACCGCCTCAAAATGAATCGCACGACCCAAATTCAGAACTTTGGTCATGGGCAGAGAAAATGGAGCAAACAGAAAGTAGGTTTGAGCCGCGCCGACAAACACCACGCCCAGATTCAAGTCATACAGCAATGTCCGTAAATCTAGATGCTTGTATACATTGTACTAGATGTGTAAGAGCCTGCCGCGAAGTTCAGGTGAATGACGTAATCGGAATGGCAGGTCGTGGTGCACGAAACGAAATCGTTTTTGATTTTGCCGACCCAATGGGAGACTCAAGCTGTGTTGCATGTGGTGAATGTATTCAAGCATGTCCCACAGGAGCACTTATGCCAGCAAACGAAGTTGGAAAAATTGAACCAGATACTCAAATCGACAGTGTTTGCCCATATTGTGGCGTAGGCTGCCAAATTAGATATAATATTAAAGATAATAAAATTCTTTGGGTTGATGGACGAGAGGGAATTGCTAACTCTGGCAGACTTTGTGTAAAAGGAAGGTTTGGCTTTGATTATGCAAATCATCCAGAAAGACTTAATACACCATTGATTCGTCGTGAGGATGCCCCCCCCAAACACCGTGATATACAAATAGACCCATCTAACCCATTTACTCACTTTCGTGAAGCAAGCTGGGAGGAAGCACTAGATATAGCAGCAAATGGGTTAATAAAAATAAGGGACACAAATGGAGCAAACGCTCTTGCAGGATTTGGGTCTGCCAAGGGTTCGAACGAGGAAGCATATCTTTTTCAAAAACTGATTCGAACAGGCTTTGGCACTAATAATGTCGATCACTGCACTAGGTTATGCCATGCTTCATCGGTAGCCGCGTTGCTAGAGTGTATTGGTTCAGGAGCTGTAACAGCAAGTTTTAATGAGGCAGAAAATGCAGACGTTATTATAATTATTGGTGCACAACCAACTACTAACCACCCAGTAGCTGCAACATTCATGAAAAATGCCGTAAAACGTGGGGCAAAACTCATTGTACTAGACCCACGAGGCTCAGCTTTATCTAGACACGCGACTCATTTTCTACAATTTAAACCGGGAACGGACGTAGCATTATTAAATGCTATAATGCATGTAATAGTAGAAGAAGAACTCTGTGATAATAAATACATTCAAGCCCACACAGAAGGCTTCGAAAAAATGAGACTACACCTCGCTAATTATAATCCCGAAATTATGAGTGACATTTGCGGCATTGATAGTGATTTAATTAAAGAAGTTGCCCGCCTTTATGCTAAGTCCACTGCAGGTATAATATTCTGGGGCATGGGTATTAGCCAACACGTCCATGGTACAGACAATGCTCGTTGTTTGATTTCACTTGCTCTAATGACAGGCCAAGTAGGTCGACCAGGAACTGGTCTTCACCCACTTAGAGGACAGAACAACGTTCAAGGAGCATCTGATGCTGGTCTTATCCCCATGATGTACCCTGACTATAAGCCTGTTACGGATCCCGAACACCATTCATTTTTTAGTGATTATTGGAACCAATCACTCAACCCCGAAAAAGGCCTAACAGTTGTTGAAATAATGGATGGAGCACATGCAGGGTCTATTAAGGGCATGCATATAATGGGTGAAAATCCAGCCATGTCGGACCCCAACTCAAATCATGTTCGTGAAGCAATGGCAAAAATAGATCATATAGTTGTTCAGGAAATTTTCCTAACTGAAACAGCAATGTTTGCGGACGTAGTACTTCCAGCAACGGCTTGGCCGGAAAAAGATGGCACAGTAACAAATTCAAACCGTCAAATACAGATGGGACGAAAAGCCTTAGATGCTCCAGGTCAAGCAAAACCTGATTGGTGGATCTTACAAGAACTGGCCAAAAGAATGGGGCTTTCTTGGTCTTATAAACACCCCCGTGACATTTTTTCTGAAATGAAAGGTTGTATGCAGTCTCTGAATAATATTTCCTGGGAACGTCTAGAATCAGAGAGTGCTGTCACATACCCTTGTGATTCAATTGATGAACCAGGTCATGATATTATATTTAGTAACGGTTTTCCAACGCCAACCCAACGTGGAAAATTTGTTCCTGCAAGCATTATCCCTCCTGATGAAATGCCAGATTCAAACTATCCATTAATTCTTACGACAGGCAGACAGCTTGAACACTGGCATACTGGTGCCATGACAAGGAGGTCCAGCGTCTTAGATGAAATTGAACCAGAAGCTATCGGTTGTATGGCACCTTTAGATCTTGAAGAACGGGGGATATCGCCAGGTGATGATATTATAGTTTCTACACGCAGAGGAGAAATAATAGTTAAGGCACGTGCCGACTCAGGAATCCCCATCGGGGTTATCTTCGTGCCCTTCTGCTATGCAGAGTCACCAGCTAATATTCTTACTAACCCAGTGCTGGACCCCTTTGGAAAAATACCTGAATTCAAATTTTGTGCTGCACAGGTAAACCCCACAGATTTATCAGCTGCTGAATAAGTTCCTAAATAAGTTTTCTATGTTTTTGCCAATATTTTATTCGTACTAATAAGGTCAGCAGGTGTATTAATATTTGTAAATGGATCAAAAGGGTCTACTGAGAATTCTGCAATTGCTAATGGTAGTGATTTCGTGAAAAGGTCAATTTTCTTTATACCTTGATTAAGTAAAGCATCACGGAGTTGATTCCTCCAGTTAATCGGCCATAATGCTAGAACTGGGTGACAACGCCCTCCAGATGCTACACAAGAACCTATCCATAAAGAATCATGTGTTTTTTCTGAATCAAGATTCTTTTCCTGTTCTGATTTCATTACAATTGCAGACATAAGACGTTCAACAAGGTCAAATGGTAATAAAGGGCAATCCGTAGGTACGCTCAATACCCATTTAGCCTGAGGTTTTTTTTCATATGCCCAATCTAAACCACTTAGAACACCGGCCAAAGGACCTAGCTGGCCAGGTACAACATCACCTACAACGTCTAGACCAAAACCAGAAAATCTTGAGGGGTCCCCATTTGCATTAATTATCATGCAATCAACTTGATTTTTTATCTTAGAAATTACGTGTTCAAGTAAGGATTTACCAGCGAGATAATGCAAACATTTATCTCCCCCCCCCATTCGACGAGCTGCTCCTCCTGCTAAAAGCACTGCAACTATCTTACTTTTATTAATGTTTGTCATATGGCTCTACATTAAAATCAATTCCAATATCATACATTATAAAAACTAATGTATTTAATCCCAAGATGCCTATTTGCATTACAGATTTTATATTTTTTTATTCAAAGGCATGACATCATGATCGAAAACAATTCTATCTTTCCCAGATAAGGCCATAAACCTCGTGCCCTTTGCACGACCAATCAAAGTTAATCCAGATTTTTGAGCAAGTTCAACACCCCACGCAGTAAACCCTGACCTAGAAATCAGAATAGGTATCTGCATTTGTACTGTTTTAATAACCATTTCACTTGTGAGTCTGCCAGTAGTGTAAAAAAGTTTACCTTGTGATTTTATGTTCTCGCAATACATATGCCCTGCAATTTTATCTATAGCATTATGTCTACCAACATCTTCCATATACACCAGTGGGCGATCTTCCTCACAAAGAACGCAGCCATGAATAGCCCCTGCCTTTAGATATAAACTTGGTTGAAGGTTTATTTGCTTACTTAATGAATAAATCCAGCTTGTTTTAATTATCGCACTGGTATCAAGAGATATAGAATCAAATTTATCCATCAAATCACCAAACATCGTGCCCTGTGCACAACCAGAAGTTAGGGTTTTACGGCGTAAAAGATCCTCATGATTAGTTGGATTTGATGTCCTCACTACAGCAGTTTCTATCTCTGAATCATAATCAATTGAGGTAATAGAATCTTGCTCACTAACCATGCCCTGATTTATCAAATAGCCAAGAGCCAATTGTTTTGGTCGATCCCTGATCGTCATAACCGTAACAATTTCCTGATTATTTAAATAGATTGTTAGGGGCTTCTCTTCAACTACTGGGACAGATAAAAATTCACCATTTTGATCCACACCTTCGATATAACTAGTTAAATTTGGATCTTCTGGATTTGGTTTTATACTGAATTTTTTCATTAAGAATACACCTGATTTAAAACTTCCAGTAATATATCTACTAAATTCAACTATTCCATCATACAAATGACATAAGTTTAATTAATCTTTCTTAAATATAGAGATAGGAAAATTTGCCAGACTGCAATAGAGAATGCTAACTTTGTATGATAATTTTATTCAATAAAGCACGATAGTGCTGGGTTTCTATTTTTAAATAACTACATTTTGTTTATTAAACATAAACTTATTTATATATGAAGGTCTTTTATGAGATTAGCTGCAGAATTTATCTGTATTTTAACATATAGTGACATGCGATGAGTTTACTTAAAGACCCCTATGGAAGAACCATAGACTACGTGCGCATATCTGTTACGGACCGATGCGATTTCAGATGTTTTTATTGCATGTCCGAGAATATGACTTTTTTACCAAAATCAGACCTCTTAAGCTTAGAAGAACTAGAGAGAGTTTGTTTAAACTTTATAAAACTTGGTGTTAAAAAAATCCGTCTTACTGGGGGAGAACCACTTGTAAGAAAAGGAATAATGAAGTTACTAGAGAACTTAAGCATCAACTTAAAAACCGGAACACTTGAAGAATTGACACTTACCACAAATGGAAGTCAATTAGCTAAGTATGCCAAGGATTTATCTTCTTGCGGAATAAAAAGGATCAATGTTTCTCTGGATACCTTAGACGCCAAAAAGTTCCAAGATATAACTCGTTGGGGTAAATTAGAACAAGTGTTGTATGGGATTGATACTGCACTAGATGCAGGGATCAAGGTCAAGATTAATACTGTGGCATTGAAGGGAATAAATGACGATGAGTTTGCCACATTAATTAATTGGTGTGGTACTAAGGATATGGACATAACTTTTATCGAAACTATGCCTCTTGGAGAAATAGATAAAGACCGAGTTGATAATTATCTACCGTTATCAATGATAAGAAAACAGTTACGTGAGGAATTTAATCTTGTTGAGACTGACTACACAACAGGTGGTCCCGCCCGATATATGAAAATAGAGGGAACTAAGCAACGCATAGGCTTCATAACACCCCTGACCCACAATTTTTGCGAGTCATGTAATAGAGTTAGACTCACATGTACTGGGATTTTATATATGTGCCTCGGGCAAGAAGATTCTATAGACTTACGAAAACCTTTGCGTGAAAGTGAAAGCGATGGACCACTTACCGAAGCTATTTATCAAGGCATAGCTAGAAAGCCTAAAGGTCACGACTTTATAATTGATCGTCGCTCAACTAACCACTCTATCAAACGACATATGAGCACAACGGGGGGGTGATTTCTTTAATTGTCTTAACAATGTAGAAATACAAATTCCAAATATACGAACATGAAATAGTAATATTATAATCAGTATCAAGAGACCTTAAAATGAGTGATGGAAAAACTTTCGCGGTAGTTGCATCAAATTCTCCACAAGCACAAGCCGCACTTGGTGAATTACTAAATCAATATAAAACTTTATCTCCCGATGAAGCTGATGTGATAATTGCACTTGGTGGTGATGGCTTTATGCTAGAAACACAACACCGCTTTATGCAAATGCAGAAACCTATTTATGGTATGAACAGGGGAACAGTCGGATTTCTTATGAATGAATTCTCATTGGAATCATTACCAGAAAGAATCAATAAATCTGAAACAGCAAAAATACACCCTCTACATATGAAGGCTACAACTATAACTGGGGAAACGTATGAAGCGTTAGCTATAAACGAAGTATCTCTACTCAGACAAACCCGTCAAGCAGCAAAAGTTGAAATCCATGTAGATGGTATTTCTAGAGTGAACGAATTAATATGTGATGGAGTGTTAATAGCTACTCCAGCAGGTAGCACCGCCTACAATCTATCTGCCCATGGTCCCATTATTCCTCTTGGAGCTGCAGTTTTAGCACTTACACCCATCAGTGCATTTAGACCTCGAAGATGGCGTGGAGCCTTACTCCCTAATAATGCAAGAGTAGAATTTCGTGCAATTGAAGCAAAGAAAAGGCCCCTTAGTGCAGTAGCTGATTATACAGAGGTGCGTGATGTATTACATGTTGAGATAGTTGAGGATCTGGATACTACAATACAATTACTTTTTGATGCAGAGCACAATCTTGAAGAAAGAATTCTTAATGAGCAATTTACCCCATAAATATATTTTAATCTGACAATAAAATTGAGATTATTAGATTTCTAATATGCTATAGTTTGAAATTCTATACGCCTCTTCTTTCATAGTTTATAAGCCAAATCAGTAAATAGCACTGCATAAAATTTGACATTTAACAAACATACTTTACGACGGCTTACATTGGCTCTTGTAATTGGGACATCAGGGGGTGCAGTATTTTTCGCTCTTGATTTACCTTTGCCTTGGATGCTTGGAGCAATGTCAGCTGCAACCTTAGCAGCTATGCTAGGCACCCCAATTCTAGTTCCAAACATTTTTCGAAACTTTATGGTTGCCATATTAGGTATTCTATTAGGTAGCCAATTCACTCCAGATATTTTTGCGAATGGAAATGAATGGACTATAGGTTTATTTGGGGTGATTATTTCAGTAGTCTTTATGATGTTTACAGGAATTTTTCTCCTGAAAATACTTGGTAAATATGATTTAGTAACTGCTTTTTACTCTGCCACACCTGGTGGGCTTAGTGAAATGACAATAGTTGGGGAAACCATGGGAGGTGACCCAAAACGTATTGCACTTACACACGGAGTGCGCGTGCTAACTGCGGTTTTTCTTATTGCCTTCTATTTCAGGTTTTTTGTTGATAATCATCCGACCTCTTTTGCTCAAACTGAGCATATTATGGGTAATTTGATAGATATATTTATTTTAATTGGTTGTGCGGTAATCGGCTACCCTCTCGCTCGCCTGATTCGTATTCCTGCTGCACAACTTGTAGGACCATTAACACTCAGTGCAACTCTCTCAATTACAGGAGTTATTCAAAGTAGTCCTCCGCCAGAATTAGTAATTCTAGCACAGATAGTGCTCGGCTCCGCAATAGGAGCAAGGTTTACAGGTACACCAATTAAGAATCTCAAAGGGCCTTTTCTATTAGCTATTTTAATTGGCATAATAATGGTTTTTCTTGCAGGTTTGTTAGCCTACGCACTAGGACAGATATCTGGTGTATCAGGAAATATTTTATTTTTAGCATTCGCACCAGGTGGTTTAGCAGAAATGAGTATAATTGCACTATCTATGGGTACGGAGTCAGCTTTTGTATCTACTCATCATGTTATGCGCATAATTATTCTAGTTATAATTGCCCCATTTATCTTTCGTTTATGCATTTATCTAGGTAAAAAATATAAATTATATAAATAGCCCCTATATATGAACGATTTATTTACATTCACGTAGAGACATCTATTTTATTAACCATTCTGGGACAAAGTCTAATTCTGGCTTGTATCCATTGGCTCTCCTCCAATCCATAAGTGCACTCCTTGTCTGAATTCCAATAAGTCCGTCAATTGGACCAACCATAAAACCTGAATCTAAAAGTTTTTTCTGGAGTGTTATTACTTGCTTCTGGCTAAGCCCAACTAACTGGAAGCTCTTTGATGAAAATTTGGGAAGAGATGAGTTACCAGAATTAATCCAAGATTGAGCATTTTTTTCAATCTCTAAAATCTCAAGATGTGTAAAATTCTTACTGAGTGCATTAAAAGAATTTGTTGCCATCACGGATAAGAGGTCTTTAGATTGATATTTTATAACCTGAAACCAAAAAAGTGACTCTTTTGGTGTATCCTTTGATAGGAGTACAGCTAGGTTAAACTGTGCTTCCCCTAAACCAGCATTTGCTGCCCTTCTATACCATGACTCGGCTAACGTAGGGTCAATCTTGAAACCCTCACCCTTTTCAAAAAGAAGTCCTAAATTAAACTGGGCAAGAGGATCTCCCTCTATGGCACGATTATTCCAAATTTTACCTGCTGCCTTGTATTTTTTATTTTTATATAATTGTGCAGCATAATCTTCATCAGCCATGGATTCAAAAGAATATAGGCTAAAAAACATTGATAATAAAATTAAATTAAAGATTTTTATTTTCATTACACTTTTGCAAACTTCTAAATTAAGTATGTAGTTAATATAAAATTAACTAACTACATGGATGGCCTATGCCTTAGACAAGGAATTATAGAAACTAAAATGATCAAAATATTTTTTAATCAGTTTCAGTTAATATATTATACTTTCTTATCTGACCAAGGGATTAACATTTAAAATGATACCTTTTTATTCAAAGCAGTATAACAATGTCTATTGAAATATTCCATTCCGCTTGCCCTCATGATTGTCCTTCAACATGTGCTCTTGAAATAGAACGTATAAATAAAACTAAAATTGGAAGGTTACGGGGCTCAAAAACAAACACTTATACTGATGGAGTAATTTGCTCAAAAGTTTCTAGGTATCAGGAAAGAGTTCATCATCAAAAACGTCTGACCACACCACTCAAAAGAATAGGAAAAAAAGGTGAAGGCAACTTTAAAACTATTTCATGGGATGTTGCATTAGACGAAATTGCTCACGCTTTTAAACAAGCAACGTTGCTTTATGGATCAGAGTCTATTTGGCCTTATTATTACGCTGGCACAATGGGCTTAGTTCAACGTGACGGAATAAATCGATTACGGCATGTAATGAAATACTCCGGTCAAGAAGAAACTATTTGCACAACCTTAGCAGATGCTGGTTGGGTAGCTGGTGCAGGAGATTACCTTGGTGTTGATCCACGCGAAATATCTGAATCGGATCTAATTGTTATTTGGGGAGGAAACCCTGCCTCTACCCAGGTCAATGTAATGAATCACATTTCAAAAGCTCGCAAGAAGCGTGATGCAAAATTAATAGTTATTGACCCTTATCAGACGCGAACCGCACAAGTAGCGGATATACATTTAGCTTTAAAACCTGGAACTGATGCAGCACTGGCCTGTTCAGTCATGCACATTCTGTTTAGAGACGGGTATGCTGATAAATCATACATGGAAAAATACACAGACTACCCAAAAGAGTTTGAAAACCATCTACAAACACGAGATTCACACTGGGGCTCTAAAATTACAGGTCTAACAGTCGAAGAAATAGAAGCTTTTGGTAGACTCTATGGAAATAACAAAAGAAGTTTTTTACGCCTAGGATATGGCTTTACCCGTTCACGAAATGGTGCAATAAATATGCATGCTGCTTCATGCCTACCTGCCGTTACAGGAGCTTGGCAATATAAAGGTGGTGGAGCACTTTATTCAAATAAATCCATATATGGTTGGGATAAAACCCTAATTGAGGGCCTTGATAGTTATGATCCCAATGTACGAAAACTTGACATGTCAAGGATTGGAGAAATTCTAACTGGAAATACGGAAGATCTTAAAGGTGGTGTGCCAGTTAAAGCAATGATAATACAGAATACTAATCCTGCCGTTGTTGCTCCAGACTCTTCAAAAGTTAATTGTGGGCTCAAAAGAGAGGATTTATTTCTATGCGTCCACGAACAATTTCTCACTGATACAGCTAAGTATGCAGATATTGTTTTACCTGCCACAACATTTCTTGAACATAATGATATTTATCAAGGAGGTGGTCATTCCCATGTAATAGTAGGACCAAAAATTATAGAGCCTTATAAAAACAGCAGGGAAAATCATCAGGTAATTTGTGATATAGCAAAAAGATTAGGAGCCCAACATCCAGGTTTCAAAATGAGTGCAATTCAGATTATCGATGATCTATTATTAAAAGCGAACTACCCCGACTCTAGAAAAATTCTTAAGACAGGTTGGCATGACTGCATGCCAAGTTTTGATATTGCTCATCATTTAAACGGCTGGCCTACTCCCAACAAGAAATTTAGGTTTCGTGGGGTTTGGAAAAACACTAGAGAAAATAAAGATCAGAAAAAATTACCTGAAATCCCTGACTTTCCAGATCATTTTGAAGTTATTGAATCTCCTGACATCGAACACCCATTCCGGTTAATTACAGCACCAGCCCATAATTTCTTAAATACAAGCTTTACTGAAACACAAACATCTACTTCTAAAGAGAATCAACCAGAAATAATTCTAACTAAAGCAGATGCTGAATCACTAAACGTGAAACAAGGCGAAATTGTAAAAGTTGGTAATAATCAAGGGTATATTAGCCTTAATGTTAATATTACAGATACAAAACAGCAAAATGGAGTGGTAATCATCGAGAGTATCTGGCCAAACGGTGCATTTAAGAGTGGACTAGGGGTAAATGTGCTTACCTCCGCAGAAAGAGGTCTGCCAGAAGGTGGTGCAGTATTTCATGACACTAAAGTATGGATAAAAAAAATAAATGATAAACCTTAAATTATTAATTCAAAAACTATAAAAAATCAGATTAACTTCTCTAGTGCTTCTATAAGTCTAATAACGTCATTGCTATCATTATAATGCACCAAGCTAACTCTAATCAAACCATCATTTAACTTACAACCTAAAGACTTTAAACATCGTGGTGCATAGAAATGACCTGAACCAATGCCCACTTCATCTAGGTCTAGTGCTTTAACAACTTCAGCTGAATTATGCCCCTTAATATCAAAGGAAAATATAGGAGCACGCAACATACTATCTGCACTCTTTGGCCCAAATAGTTCTATGCTCTGAGATTTAGTCAGAAAATCAACTAATGGTTGAGAGATCTTTTCCTCATGATTAGAAATCAAGGCACTAAGCTCATTGACTTTATCTAGTAATGTATTTTTTTCTGATACGCAGTGATGGTCATGAAGTGTACTAAAATAATCTCCTATACCCACAATCCCAGATGTAAGTTCATGATTTGGACCACCAGGGTTTAATTTCAATGGTAAATTATCATCTAAGAAATAATGATTATTACCTGTAGCATTTTCAATATGTTCTTTCTTTGCGTAAAAAATACCAAGATGAGGCCCATAAATTTTGTATAAAGAACAAAAATAAAAATCTACATCCCACAATTTAACATCAATAGGCCTATGTGGTGCATAAGCAACACCGTCGACACACGCCATTGCTCCAGCATCATGTATTCGGTCCACTAGTAAACTTATATCATTTATGGCTCCTGTAATATTCGAACAATGCGTAAAACATACCATACGTGTTTTTGAAGAGAGCAAAGGCTCCAAAGTTTCAATCTCTAGAGAACCGTTATCTCTGCAAAATTTCCATTCCTTAATCTTTAGACCAAATTCAGCGAGTTTACGCCATGCACCATTATTAGCCTCATGATCTAAGTCAGTGACAATTATTTCATCCCCCTCAGAAAATAATCTTCGGATGGAATTTGCTAAGAAAAAAACACTTGCTGTTGTATTGGGACTGATCATTACCTCATCTTGCTTTGCACCAATCATCTCAGCCGCCACAGCTTGACCGTTCGCCATCAATATTCCAGCATCTTGAGAGGGTTTATAAAAATGATTTGGTTGAACATGAAAATGCGACATATAGTTCTGAACCCGTTGAATCACTTGATTAGCCGTGAGTGTACCACCAGCATTCTCCAGAAAGGCCCACTTTCCATTTAATGCAGAGAAATGACTTCTTACATACTCAGTATCTAGCTCTTTAAGATTTTGCATTTTACTCCTCTAAGTATTGAGATTTTTTTGCTGATAACAAAATTAAAATGGAACTGTATACAGAACTTTCAAAAGAGTATTGTCGAATACCCAATTTATAGGCCATAATACCACTAGCAGGGTTTATTCACACATGTTGTTTAGGGGAGACATGAGAATGGCACAAACATTATTTAAAAATATAAAGATTTTTGATGGAACTGGTAAAAAACTAACTTCTGGTGAGGTTCTAGTCCAGGGAAACATGATTCATAAAGTAGCCACTGGGTCAAAGAAAATTCGCACCAAAGATGTAAAGATAGTTGATGGTGGCGGAGCAACCTTAATGCCAGGACTTATAGAACCGCATGCCCACGTATGTTATACTGACTGCACGCAACTACCACAGGTAGGTCAAATACCCCCAGAAGATCATATGTTGATTGCAGTCCGTAATGCAAAAACAATGCTTGATCAAGGGTTTACAGCACTGTTCTCTGCAGCTGGTGTTTCAAAAATTCGTTTAGAGGTAGCTCTTAAGGAAGCAATTAACTCTGGTCACTTTCCAGGACCTAGACTTCTGGCAGCCTCCCCAGAAATAACCTCAACAGGTGGATTAGGAGATGAACGATTACTACACTTGCATCAAGAATCCATTGGATTGATTGCAGATGGACGAGATGAGATGATTAAAGCAGTTCGACTATGTGCTCGTGAGGGTGTCGACAATATCAAGATTAATATTTCTGGAGACCAATTTGCCCGCGGTGCGGGAATGGAAACTCTCTCTTATACAGATGAAGAAGTAGCCGCATGCGTAGAAGTTGCTAATGAACGCAAGCTCAACGTACTAACACACGCTCGATCAGATGGCTCTATAAGGATGGCCTTAAAACACAATATTGATATTCTATATCATGCAGATTTCGTTAAATCTAAGACTATGGACCTTATAGAAGCTAGAAAAAAAAGAATATTCATGGCACCCGCAGCTGGTCTCATTTATGCAACAATTTATGAAGCAAGCGATTGGGGAATAACTGAAGAATTTGCCGAAGGCCTTGAATTAAAGAGAAAACTAGAAAGTTGTATGAGAGTTTATAATGAACTTAGGCAACGAGGCATAAAAGTATTGCCGGGTGGTGATTATGGCTTTGCATGGAATCCTATTGGAACCAATGCTAGAGACCTAGAACACTTTGTAAATCTTTTTGGATATTCAGATGCACAGGCTCTACGAGCAGCAACTCAATTAGGCGGTGAACTAATGGGTATGAATATTGGGCTTGTAAAAGAGGGCTACCTCGCTGATCTATTGCTGGTCAACGGAGACCCAACCCAAGATGTATCTATCCTTCAAGACTCAGATAACTTCTTAATGATAATGAAGGATGGCAATTATCATAAGGAACCACAACTAGAGAAAATAGCCCGGTTAAAGTTAGCACCTGCCGCAGCAGCTGAATAACCTTATCAATACAAAGGCTATAAAATATATCTATTGAGCGAGTCAGGAATTTAATTCTTGGCTCACTTTCTTTTATCTACTTATTTAGATTGTTTGCAACTATCATCTTGCACTGGCATAGGCAACACAGAATTGTACAAGTAAAATATTTGATTCAGCTAAAAATCAATATTCTCTGTGTTGCTTATATATCCTTATAGCTATTATCAAAAAACTTTGCCAAACAGACAAACTAACAAAGTGACCTTATAGCCCTTGAATAATGGATAAAATAGTGCAATATAACAAAATTGTTCCACTTTTGTTCCTATTGTCGCTATGAAATTCTTATCTGTTCTCACATCTACTTTGCACCTACCATTCATACTTAGTCGTGTTCCCGCTGGCTTTCCTTCTCCTGCTGAAGATTTTGTCGAAGGAAGTCTTGATCTAAATGACTACATTGAGCACCCAGCTGCGACATATTTCGTGAAGGCTGAAGGTGATTCTATGATTGGAGCAGGAATCTATGATGGTGACCTACTGATCGTAGATCGAAGTCTTGAACCAAAGAATGGTAGTATTGTTATAGCATCAGTAATGGGTGATTTAACAGTCAAACGTCTGAAACGTGATACTCATGGTGCATGGCTACTTGCACCAGAAAACTCTGATTACCCGTCAATTCCTTTACTGGAAGAATCTCAAATTTGGGGCGTAGTAAAAAACTCGGTAAGAAATCTAGAATGACTATCTTTGCACTTGTTGACTGTAATAATTTTTATGCGAGCTGTGAACGAATATTTCAACCTAGGCTCATTAACAAACCTATAGTGGTTCTATCCAATAATGATGGATGTGTTATTGCCCGGAGCAATGAAGCAAAAATTCTAGGTATTCCAATGGGTGCACCTTACTTCAAGTTCAGGAATGATTTTAAAAAAAAGGGTGTCATAGTTTTATCAAGTAACTATGCCCTTTATGGAGATATAAGTAACCGGGTGATGACAGTCCTGTCTTCCTTCACCCCTAGGTCTGAAATTTATAGTATTGATGAATGCTTTCTGGATTTATCAGGCTTTGATCATTTAAACCTTACAGAATACTGCAAACATATTCGCCAATGTGTTCTGCAGTGGACGGGAATACCTGTATCCATTGGTGTTGGACAAACTAAAACCCTATCCAAAATTGCTAACAGATTAGCTAAAACATCAAAAAAAACAGAAGGTATACTTGATTTGAATAATTCTCCTTGGATAGACATTGCTCTACAAAAAACAGAAGTAAATAACGTATGGGGCATTGGTCGTCGCTGGTCTAGGGTATTAGAAAGACAAGATATACTGACAGCTTACGATCTCAGAGCGGCCCCCGAAAGATGGATCCGACAAAAGTTTGGGATTGTAGGCTTAAGAACTGTAAAAGAGCTACAAGGACTATCATGTGTTAAGCTCGAAGACGAATCTCCAGATAAACAGACAATCTGCGTGTCAAGAAGTTTTGGTAAACCTTTGACTGATTATACCGCATTAAAGTCAGCCATTGCTACCTTTTCAGATAGGGCCTCATCTAAGGTCAGAAAACATGGCCTTATAGCTGGAGAGATTAACGTCTTTGTTCAAACTAGCCCCTTTAATACTGATATAGAACAATACAGTAAATCTATAACTCTCAGCCTACATCCACAGACGAATAGCACCCAAGAGATTCACAGGGCAGCAATGAGAGGATTAAATCAAATATTCAAACCTAATATTCATTACAAGAAAGCTGGCGTTATATTAATTAACCTTAGTAGGCCTGAAAAAGCTGTTAAAGATTTATTCTACCCCTACGTACAAAGTAATGATCAATTATCTAAGGCATACGATATTATTAATCAGCGCTTTGGATCTGGGTTCTTGCAATTGGGACAGGTAAAAAAACCCAAGACTTGGTACATGAACCAAAACTATAAAACACCTTCCTTTACAACACGCTGGGATGAATTACCTCGTGCTAAATAGATATAAGCAACCTATTTATTAGAGCTATTCATGGAAACTTTAGCGTTAGTTGGACATCTTGACTTCACTTGCATATTGAAATTCATCATTTTTCCAGACACCCTGCAAGACTCTACCATCAGAAAAGGTAAAGGTTCCCAAGCCATTTCGCTGCCACCCTTCAAATTCACCCGTGTATATGTCACCATTCGGAAATATGTATTTACCCCAACCATTGGGTTCATCATTTTTAAATTTACCAGTATATATTTCACCATTAGCAAAAGTATAGGTACCATGACCATTTCTAGACCAGCCTATAAATTCACCTAGATATTTTGCACCATTGCTATGAGCAAAAGCACCCAAGCCATCGGGCCTATCATTCTTAAATGTTCCTGCTAATAAATCTCCATTACCATAGGAATACGTGCCCTGACCGTTGTATTGACCATCTCGAAACTCACCTACATATTTATGGCCAACCCATTCACCAGCATGGATTAATGCACCACGACCATGGGGATTACCATTACTAAATTCTCCTATATATTTAGCTCCATTGTCATAGGTATGGCTGCCAAAACAGTTATCCCAAAGGTATATGTCCGATTTAAGACAAAGCGACAGATTAGAAGCCTTTGAATCTGTAGTTACAACGATAAATCCCAGTAAAAAAATCATGGTATAAATTAGTTTCATCACAGCCTCCATCTAGCAGGATAAGCCCTATCATTACCGCCCAATCTCATGATTTGGTTAAGGCCACGCTGAGCAGCGTCTCTGGGTGGAATTAATCCATCCCCTGTTGCATAACTCGCCATAAACTATCTCCCCTTAATTCACATTTGCTAGAGTATACCCAAGCTGAGACCATAAGCTTCAAATTATCTTTGGCACAAGATCTTCTGCTTTTTCAAAATCATTTTTTCCAAACCTGTCCGTACCTTTTAATAATAATAGTGGATGATGAGACAATACATCCGGAGCAAGATTACGATCCCAATGCGATGTGGTAGGCATCAGCCGCATGGTCATTCCGCGCCGTCTTTTATTGGATCGATTGGGCTGCGAACCATGCATTAGGAAAACATCATGGAAAGAGATTTGGCCGCGTTCCAGGAGAATTTTTTTAGAATATTTGACATCAAATTCCGTATCCAACAATTCTTCATGTAACGTCAAATCATCACTTGGGTTATGTTGATGCCGACTGAGAGCCCTGTTCCTGTGAGAACCGGGTATTACCTCTAAGCAGCCATTCTCCTCCGAGGATTCATCAACTGCAACCCACACGGAGCATGTGGCAAGGGGTCTTATTGGCCAGTATTCTCCGTCCTGATGCCATGGGGTTGCCTTACCATCGTTAGCTGGCTTGCCAAACAGGCTCATGTTCCAAAGGGCAATATCTGGTCCAATTAACTGCTCTGCCATATCTAAAATACCAGGGGTGAAACAATAACTCGCGAAACTTATGTCATGGCGTAAAAGAGCAGAGCAATTATCCCGGAACTCTGGATTCTCCCCAATAAATAAATCCGTTTTTTCATCTATTGATTCTAAAATATGATATGGAACTCGGTAATCTGGAACAACATAACCATCCGACTTATATTTTTGAACTTCTTGTTCGGTTAGCATAGCGAGCCTCTTCCTTCCTTAGGAAGGATCGTAGCGGAATACTAAAATTTAAGGAAGGTGTCTGGCTTGGAAAGACATCAAAAAACTGGAACAAAATGATGACATTCACATCCAGTGATTCGGGCTGTTTTAAAGTTTATTGTACACAACTTGGTTTTATTGTGCACACCGTCCCCTTTTGTTCTTTTCGTGTCGTTCTTCCCTGCCCTCTAAGTCATTGTTTTTATTCGTTTTGTTGGTGCCCGCGAGAGGACTTGAA
>PBVE01000002.1 GCA_002728135.1 Rhodospirillaceae bacterium | reverse complement strand
AGTCTTTTTTGCTGTTACGGCAGTCTTTTTAGCTTTTGGAGTAGTCTTTTTTGCTGTTACGGCAGCTTTTTTAGCTTTTGGAGTAGTCTTTTTTGCTGTTACGGCAGTCTTTTTAGCCTTAACTGATGATTTTGCTTTATTGAGTTTATTTTTAATCTTACTTGGTTTTGATGAAGCTTTGGACGCTCTACCTTTTGTTTTACTAGGTTTTAATATAGCCATCTCTAAAGTCTTTCATTTTTTATGTTTATTTATATAAATGGTCAGTTAATTAAATATCCAGAATCAGTAGTTTAAATTTTTGCTTTAGCATTGAATTTTATTTGCTAACAAAAGTTGATAAAGAATATTTCCCAATGGGCTTGATATTGAATTTAGGAAGAAAGTGCTGCCCTCCGAGGATTTATATGTGGTAAATAAATCAGATAATTATTAAATTTAAACTTAAGACTCTAAAACGAATCACTATTATCATGATATGTTCACATATGTTCCTTTTTTGATCTAATTAGGATTCGCCAGGCTCTTCAGAGAAAAATTTTTCAAACTTATCACTTTCATCGCGGAAATCATCTGCATCTTCTGGAACATCACCTTTTCTGGTAATATTTGGCCAGCTTTCTGCATATTTCCTGTTAATTTCAAGCCACTTTAAAGACTCATCTTCACTGCCAGTGTCAGGTACGATTGCTTCAACCGGACATTCTGGCTCACAGACACCACAGTCGATACATTCATCCGGGTGAATGACAAGCATATTGTCTCCTTCATAAAAGCAGTCAACCGGGCAAACTTCTACACAGTCTTGAAATTTGCACCGAATGCAAGCTTCAGTTACCAAATAGGTCATGCATTCCTCATTGCGTTATTTTCCCCTAAATACATAATCTCTATTAAACCTAAAATTAATTTTAGTCTAATCCAAGCGATTCGTAATAGTTTATTAATTAATCGTTAACATCGGTTTTGCCAACTTTAAGTTTGTAATTATTTTTGAGACCTAGCTTTAAGTGCTTGCCTCTTTGCCTCTGCACTTTCTGAATCAGTTATATGAAGTAAGCCAGTCAATTGTCTAATTAATGCAGATTCATATTTATCAAGGATACCATCTGCATAAACAACCTCCCATAGCATCTGAATCACCTGTTTTCTATCCGAAATACTTACTGCATCATTGATAGATTGTGTAAATCTGTAAATATCAATTGCTTTTTCCTGTTCAAACTCGGCTTTTGTTAGAAGTAAATCGGATTCTTGCTCTGTTAAATTAAAATAATTCATAAGAACTTTTGTTATTGCTAGGCGTTCATTATCATCAAAGTTTTCATCCATAAGAGCCGCTTCCACAAGTAGGGCAGCTGCTCCAAGTTTCAACTTGTCATCAATTATATTTTTATTAGTTACCTCGGAGTTAGATTCTCCAAAGAATTTTTTAAATTTTTTTAACATTGTGGCTGCCTAGCATAGGTATCTTATTTCCTCAACATTTATTAGATAATTTTAATAAAAACTTTTCTCATTATAGCTCATTAATAATTAAATTAATGTATTATTCGAATTAACTAAATTATATGCTTTATAATTTTACTTCTTCAAATAAAGAAATCGAATTTTTTGCTGAAAGGCGAGTTTTTGGTATTTCAATTATCTTAATTACTATTATCTTATTACCTTTTGGGAAGGTTAAAATATCATCTTTTTTTATTGTTGTATTTGCTTTTATAACTCTTACACCATTTACTCGAATAATTTGTTTTTTACATAATTGCTGAGCCAAACCACGAGTGCGAAAAAATCTTGCGTGCCACAGCCATTTATCCAATCTGTTATGGTTTGCTGATAATGTTTTTTTAGAAATAATGCTCACATGGAAAACCTTAATTTAATTCTAGATTAGAGAGTATAGAAAATGGAGAAGTTCTATCACTTGAGGTGTTTTTCATACTCTTTTGTATTTTTTTGATTTTTCTATATCTTGGATTCTTTGAAATTTTTACAACGTCATTTTCATAACCAAAGGCCTTGATTACCCCAGTATAGTCTTTGCTGGGGCAAGCTAGAATACCCATCAGCTTTCTATCTAAAGTGATAGGCCCATTCTTGGCTCGATGATGTAGGATTTGAGAAATACGTTCCGCTATATCTATGCGAATTACTCTTGGACCTAGTGGTTCAAATCCAATAGATCTATAAAACTCATCTGGTATTCCTGGAGTTTTTATAAATGATGTACATGAGGAGTGAGGTTGAATAGGCGACCCCTTTTTATCATTATATACCCACCACAAAAGACCATTTAAGTTTCTTGCAAGTGGTTTAAGGCTAGAAGGCAAATAAACGGCTAATTTTCCAACACAAATGTCGTGTTTTTTTAATATTTTTCGTTCACTTTTGGTTAAATGCTTTAGAGTTTTATTTATATTATCTTTGGGTATAACAGACAAATTTTCTCTTAGCTGATATGCTACTCCGGCTGTAGGCCCAGATAGAAACGAATCTTGCAAAGAAAACAAATGAAATAATTTCTTTCTGATTTCCTGCTTCAACCATTGATCAATCCGTGATGAAATTTTTTGGCGATCCCCATTATCCAAATTCTCGCTATTTAAAATAGCTACAGTTGGGTGTAAAATAGTCTGACTTTTTTTTAATTTTGCAATTGGGGTATCATTCCATAAAATTTTTCCAAAAAACTTATTGTTTATTTCTAGTTGTAGTGTGAAAAATTGATCTGGAGAATGCAAAATTTTGTTTGCATTACGTTTTATTTCTAAAGGTAAAACTCGTCTTATAGCGGAATTAATTGCTTTATCTGTTCTAATATCCTCATCAGGTGTAAATAGAAGACCCGATAATTTTCCTACCTTATGACCTTCCACAATAACTTCACCATTATTTTTTACAGCCGATATAAGTTTTTTATTTCTTCTAATATCTCTTGTTAAGATACTAATTCGTTTATCTACAAATCGTTGGGTCAGTTTTTTGTGTAGAGAATCAGAAAGTCGATCTTCTATGGATCTAGTTTTTTCTTGCCAATTTTTTGTATTAGCTAGCCAATTGTTTCTATGTGCAATATATGTCCAAGTTCTAATATGACTAATGCGGGCAGTAAGTGAATCAATATCTCCGTCCGTTCTATCTAGTTTTGAAAGGTGGCCATTTACCCAATGATCTGGAAGGTTTCCGTAATCACATAAATTAAGGAAAACTTTTGAGATTAATGAAGCATGGTTTTCAGTCAGTGTTTTTGTAAAATCAGGAATTTGGCATGTTTCCCAAAATAATTTAAGGCTTTGAGAGCTATTTAAACGATCCCGAATTGTTTGATTAGCACTCAAGGTAGTTAGTATAGTTTGGTCGTCTGCGTCACCCTTACGTCTTAAGTTTGGATATGGTGGTGGAACTTCCAAGCTATTTATAAGGGCTTTTATAGAATGAAAATCAAGTTTGCTATTACGCCAAAATACTTGACGTATGGAAGGGAATCGATGTTCTTCGACGGCAGCAACACTTGCTTCATCAAATGATGGTATTTTATTAGTAGTACCAAATGTACCATTTGTTAGATATCTGCCTGCTCGACCGGCTATTTGTGCAATTTCTGAATTAAAAAGTCGACGAGTAGAGTATCCATCAAATTTTTTATTTGAAGCAAATGCAACATGATTTAAATCCATATTTAAGCCCATTCCGATAGCATCGGTGGCAACCATATAATCAACTTCTCCAGATTGGTATAAATCTATTTGTGCATTTCTTGTCTGGGGACTCAAAGCTCCAAGCACAATAACACAACCCCCCTTATGGGCTCTCAAAGATTCTGCTTGTTCATAAACTTGCTGTGCTGAAAAAGTTATTACTGCACTTCGAGGCAATAATCTTCCAAGTTTATGATATCCGACACCTTCTAGTTTGGATAGGCGATCACGTTTTTTTATTGTAATCTCAGGTACGAGAGATTTAAGAATAGGTCGAATTGTATCAGCACCCAAAAAAATAGTTTCAGATAACCCTCTTGCGTTTAAAATCCGCTCAGTAAAAATATGTCCTCGGTCACGGTCAGCGGCAAGTTGAACTTCATCTATAATGATGCAATCAACTTTGCGGTCGAGGGGCATAGCCTCAACTGTGCAAACATAAAATTTTGGATTCTCAGGGATTAGTTTTTCTTCACCGGTTATCAGAGCAACTTCATAAGGTAGTTTTTTAGTAAGTAAACGTTCATAGACTTCTCTTGCTAATAGACGAAGAGGTAGCCCAATCATCCCTGTTTGGTGGCATAGCATTCTCTCTATAGCAAAATGTGTTTTGCCAGTATTTGTAGGGCCTAAGATTGCAGAGATCTTTGTTTTTGATTTAGGCAAATGTCGCATAGAGATTAAATCTAATATAAAAAAAATAAATTGTAATAGTTCATTATAAAATCATACCTTGAAGATTTTGTATTAACACCCATATCTGGCGCAAGTGTGGGTGTTAGATTGGTAACCAATGGCGAGGTAATATAATGAGCGATAAACAAAAAATACAGTCAGACTCTAAAAAACAGTCTAGCAAGCCAGAAAAACATAAGTTTGAAGCAGAAGTTGGAAAACTATTAGATCTTATGATCAATAGTCTATATCAGGATAAAGAAATTTTTCTCCGAGAATTAATTTCAAATGCTTCTGATGCTTGCGATAAGGCTCGGTATAAAGCTTTAACTGACCCAAATCTTCTCGATAAAGACACAGAATTAAATGTTACGATAACCACTGACAAGGCTGCAGGTATTCTAACAATTACTGATAATGGTATAGGTATGAGCCGAGAAGAGTTAATTGATAACCTTGGCACTATAGCAAAGTCTGGAACAGAGTCATTTGTTGCAAATCTTAAAAATCAAAAGAAAGAAGAGCCCCAGCTAATAGGCCGTTTTGGTGTTGGATTCTACTCAGCTTTTATGGTTGCAAACAAAGTTGAAGTTATTACCAGGCACGCCGAATCTTCTGAAGGTTATAAATGGGTATCAGATGGAAAGGGGGCTTTTAATATAGAACCATTTCCAGATGCTAAGCGAGGGGCAAAGATAATTCTTCATTTACGTAAGGCGGAAAAAGAGTTTTTAGATCCATTCAGAATAAAAGAAATCATTAAATCTTACTCTGACCATATTGATATCCCAGTAAATTTTAATGAGGAAGGCAATGTACCTGAAATAATAAATAAAGCATCTGCAATATGGACCAGATCAAAAACAGAGATAAGTAACGAGTCTTACGTGGATTTTTATAAGAATATTTCACATTCAACAGCAGAACCCTGGCGGACAATTCACATGCATGCTGAGGGAAAAATAGAATATACAGCATTGCTGTATGTTCCAGATACTCCGCCTTTTGACCTTTTTGATGTAAAAAGGCAACACAAGGTTAAACTCTATGTTAGAAAGGTTTTTATTTCTGATGATTGTGAGGGCTTAATCCCAGCTTGGTTAAGGTTTCTGAGGGGAGTAGTTGACTCTTCTGATTTACCCCTAAACATTAGTAGGGAAACACTCCAGCATAATCCAATTTTATCCAAAATCAAAAACGGTTTGACAAAACGAGTGTTAGCAGAACTTAAAACCGCTGCAAAAGATAAATCAGCATACGAAGATTTTTGGAGAAACTTTGGTGCTGTGCTTAAAGAAGGTATTTATGAAGATCCAATAAATAAAGATAAAATAATAGAATTAGCTATGTTTAGATCAACATTAGATACTGATGTTTGGGTATCTTTGTCAGACTATATTTCACGAATGCCCGAAAAACAATCTTCAATTTACTATTTATCTGCTGAGAATGAGTTAACTGCTCGATCCAGCCCTCATCTTGAAGGTTTTAAAGCTCGTGGAATTGAAGTTCTAATAATGACAGACCCAGTAGATCAATTTTGGTTGCCAGTAGTAGGAACATGGAATGATAAGAAATTTCAATCAGTAACTCAGGGAAATATGGATTTAAGCGAATTTGAGCTACAAGATAAGACCTCAAGTTCTGATATAAAAAATGAATCACAAGGTGAAGTAGATAAGTTAATTGCTGTAGTCAAACTTACCCTTGGCGATTCTGTAAAGGATGTAAGGTCATCTGAGCGTTTAACCGATAGCCCAGTTTGTTTGATAGCTGATACTGGTGATGTTGATATTCATTTAGAACGCCTTTTACAGATTCACAAACAACCCGTCGAAGAACAACAGCGCGTGTTGGAAATAAACCCCAGACACGATATGATTCAGGGTCTTGCTGCAATGGTAAGTGAAGAAGGTTCATCAGATATTTTAACAGATGCAGCACACCTATTATTTGACCAAGCAAAGATTCTGGAGGGTCAAGCTTTGGGAGATCCAGTTGCGTTTACCCGTAGACTTTCCTCAATTTTATCTATAGGCCTTTTAAAGAAAACTTAAAGTTTTATAATCTGGCTTTATTCAATGTAATTGTAACTAGCTTTCCTGAATAGGGCAGCTTGGGTTAAACTATTATTGATGCGAAAACTTTATCATATATGGCTATCGCCAACGTGCCGTGTTGCAAGACTAGCTCTTGCCGAGAAGAAACTTGAATTCGACCTTGTACTTGAAAAAGTATGGGAGAGGAGGGAAGGTTTTTTAGTTTTAAATCCGTCTGGCAATGTACCAATCCTTGAGGAATCAGATGGATCTATAGTTTCAGAGTGCATACCCATATGTGAATATTTGGATGAGGTATACCAATCTCCAACTTTATATGGTGAAGATCCTCGAGCACGTGCTGAAGTTCGGCGGTTAGTAGCATGGTTTGGAGAAAAGTTTGATACAGAAGTTACTAGACATATTTATGGAGAAAAATTTGTTAAACGTTTTCTCCAGCGTGGTGAGCCAAATTCAACAGCTATGCGTGCAGGTTTGACAAATATTAGAACACATCTTGAGTATATAGCTTACTTAGTTGATAGAAGAAGTTGGCTAGCAGGGGATCAATTTTCAATGGGTGATATTATGGCTGCTGCACAAATTAGTGTTATAGACTACTTTGGTGATGTACCTTGGGATGTTTCAAATAGTTCAAAAGATTGGTATGCAAGAGTAAAGTCCAGACCAAGTTTCCGTAGTGTTTTGACTGATTATATAGCTGGATTCCCACCTCCAAAGCATTATGCAGACCTTGACTTCTAAAAACCCGCAGAAAGATAATGAACTTTTAGTTCAAAAGCGTACAGCTGATATCAAAAATAAAGCCTTTGAGCTTGGTTTTAGTATAATTGGTTTTGCTTCTCCTTACCCAACTTTAAAACAAAGTTCTGAAATGCGTAAGTTCATAGCTGAAGGTATGCAAGGTGATATGGATTGGTTGGCGAAGAGACTTGAGGCAAGAATTTCTCCAAAAGTTTTATGGCCTGAAACTCGAACTATAATTTCTTTAGGTTTAAACTATGGTCCAAAAGATAACCCCCTTCAAGGTTTATCATTCCCATCAAGAGGAGTAATATCAGTTTATGCAAGGGGGGGTGACTATCACGACGTTATTAAGTCAAAAACAAAACATTTAGCTAAGTGGCTTATCTCTCAATATGGAGGTGACGCAAAAATTTTTGTAGACACTGCTCCAGTAATGGAAAAGCCTATAGCACAAAAAGCTGGAATTGGCTGGCAGGGAAAACATACCAACTTGGTTTCACGAGAATTTGGTTCCTGGCTTTTCCTAGGTGAGATTTTTACTAATCTAAAATTAGAGATTAGTAGACCTTCCAAAGACAGATGTGGAAAATGCATAAAATGTATTAATATCTGTCCAACAGATGCAATAGACAATTTTGGAAAAATTAATACAAAAAAATGTATTTCATATCTCACGATTGAATATAAAGGGCATATCTCATCTAAATACCGAAAGGCTATGGGAAATCGAATTTATGGTTGTGATGATTGCTTGGCTGTTTGTCCTTGGAATAAATTTGGAAGTCAAACTAATGAGAGTAGGTTTATACCAAAACCAGAGATGAGTTTGCCAAGAATCACAGAATTGCTTGCTCTAGATGACACTACATTTCGATCTAGATTTTCAAAAAGTCCAATAAAGCGTATTGGTAGAGATCGTTTTATAAGAAATGTTTTAATAGCTGCAGGTAATAGCAATGATCAAAGTCTAGTTATTCCTGTGTATTCAAAATTAAGGGATCGTTCTTCTCTAGTAAGGGCTATGGCAGTATGGGCACTTGGATGTCTTTCATTAAACAAAGCATTAGATGCCAAAAAAAAATTCTTTTCTGAAGAAATGGATCAAGATGTAATTAGAGAATGGAAATCAATTAAAAACTTGTAGAATTTAGTTTGTAAAAAAATTTCAAAACTAAATTGTTTTCAACTATTATACTTTAACAAAGTATGAAAACTTCTAAAAATTTTAATTTTTTTGTCTATACTAAGAGGTGTAAAGATGCCCCAGAACATTCTTTTTTGTTTTGGTTACGGTTATTCAGCATCAGCTTTAACTAAGACCCTAAGATCAAATAAGTGGATAGTTAAAGGTACAAAACGAGATAAATTATTCCAAAATAAAAATTTTCGCCAGATTTTAATCTTCAATGGTGATAATCCGATACCAAAGTTTGAAGAGTTAATATCTAATGTTACACACCTGTTAGTTTCAATTCCACCAACAGCTATCGGTGATCCAGTGCTTTCTATACACGGTAAAGAAATTTCTAATGCTAAAAATTTGAAATGGATAGGCTATCTCTCTACTACAGGAGTTTATGGGGACTCTCAAGGTAAACACGTTGACGAAAAATACCAATGCAACCCAACAAATATGCGTAGCAAGCGGAGATTACACGCAGAGAAAGAATGGTTACAATTGTTTTCTGATTTTCATTTACCTGTCCATATTTTTAGATTAGCAGGTATTTACGGCCCAGGTAGATCAGCAATTGAGTCTGTTCGTAGTGGTAGGGCAAAGAGAATAAATGTTCCAGGTCATCAATTCTCTCGTATACACGTAGATGATATTGCCAGTGTATTAAAAGCATCAATTAAGGATCCTAATCCAGGTTGCATATACAATGTTTGTGATAATGAGAGTGCTGCGAGTTCAGATGTTACGCTATACGCATGCGAATTACTTGGTTTGTCCCCTCCTCCATTAATAGATCTGCAAGATGCTGAATTATCTCCTATGGCAAGGAGTTTTTATAACGACAATCGACGAGTTGATAATAAACGAATAAGAGAGGAGCTCAAAGTTGAATTAAAATATCCAACATATAGAGAGGGGTTAAAATCAATTATTGAAACTCAGAAAAAAAATTATTTTAGAAATTAGTTTTTATCCAATAGTTGCAAGACCGGGAAAAGTTTCAATGAGAATAAACCCAAATGTTCTAAAGTGGCCTGTAATCATTGAGATTCCCATGACTACCATTATAATACCTGTCATTATTTGGAACGGTCTTCCAATCTTACGAAGTGTTTTGATACGCTTTAAAAATAAACCTGTAAAACCAGCTGCTATAATAAACGGAATACCTAATCCAATAGAGTAGATTGCTAATAAAATTACCCCATTACTTATTTCTCCAGATCTGGCACTTAATGTAAGAATGCTACCTAAAACAGGTCCTATACATGGTGTCCAACCAAATGCAAATGCCATACCAAGTATAATAGCACTTATTGGATGCCCCCCTTTGAATCGACTAACAAATCTCATTTCTCTTGAGAGTATGGGTAATTTTAACATACCTGTTAGATAGAGGCCAAATGCTACAATAATTCCACCTGCTGCATATTCAAATTCTGTTTTGTATTTTAATAGAAAGTCGCCTACAGCACTTGCACTAGCACCTAGAGCGATAAATACTATGCTGAACCCTAAAACAAAAAATATACTTAATAATATAGCCGCCAAACGATGGCGTGATTTGTCACTATGTTCAGTAAGATCCTCAAGTGTACCGCCAGCAACGTAAGAAATATAGCCGGGGACTAGAGGTAATACGCAAGGTGAGAGAAAGGAAATTATTCCAGCAACGAAAGCGCTAATAATTCCTATAGTGCTGAGCTCATTCATCGCCATTTCTCATGTTATTTTTTTTATCATAATTATAGGACATAAATATAATCTTATACTTTAATTTATAAGGTTTTGTATCAGGCTGATTATATTTGATTCAGACCAGTCTCTATCACCAATTACCCTTGCAATTTCATAGCCTTGTTCGTTTATTAGAATGGTCGTGGGGATCCCACTTATTCTCAATAGCCTTGCTGCAGCCATCTGTTTGTCCATGAAAATTTGCAAGTTAATAATATCTATATCGTTATAAAATATTTTGATTTTTTCAGGCTTGCCACGATCTACTGAAATTGGGACAATCAAAAATTTTTCATTATTAATTCTTGATCCTAGCATTTCCAATGTAGGAAGCTCCTTTATGCATGGGATGCACCAAGTGGCCCAAAAGTGAATTGCTAATAGTTTTTTTCCATAGAGGTTTGACAGATTTATCTCATCTCCGTTGCCATTAATAATTTTTACATCTGGAACAATGCGTGGTTCATTGTGAATGACAATATCGAAGGTTTCCTGAAAAAAACTTGTCTCTTTTAATTGGAGGAGTTTTTTTGTCATTTCAGATGCTGCTGAACCCTTAGTTGAAAAGGGTAAAAACATAAATAGGATAAGAACAATTGTAATTGAATTTTTACTCACAAAAAACATTTCAAGCGATATTCCCTTGTATACTGGAAACTTCGGAAACAATTTGATTAAGGAGCTCGAGATTCTTTGGTTCACTGAGTCGATGATCACCATCTTTTATTAATGTGGTGATAACATTTGTAGAGCTTAGGCAAGCAGAAATTTTGACAGAAGTTTCCCAGGGTACTTCAACATCACACATACCGTGGAGAAGCCGTACAGGTCCAATGAACGGAATTTTTTCTCTTAAGACCAAATTTTTTCTTCCGTCCTCAATTAGGTTAAAAGATATGGGATAGGAACTATCATCATATTTTGAGGGAACTTCTATGTATCCATAGTTCGCGATTTGATTACGTAGCTGAGTTGAAAAAGTATTCCACATTAAATCTTCCGTAAAATCAGGTGCTGCGGCTATCCCAACCAAGCCAATAACCCTTTCAGGCCTTTCTTTTGCTGCTAATAACATTTGCCATCCGCCCATGCTGGAGCCGACTAAAACAATTGGACCTGAGGATACATGATCTATTATTGATAATGTATCTTTGTGCCAGTCAGAAATATTACTATTTTTGAATTTACCTCCAGATGCTCCGTGACCAGTATAATCAAAACGGATGAAAGCTTTTCCCTCAGCTTTACAATGATTTTCTAAGGTTGTTGCTTTTGTCCCAGACATATCAGACATTAAGCCACCCAAAAATATAATGGTTGGTGATGAACCCTCAATGGAGTGGTATGCAAGCGGTTCCATTTTAGCACGTTTTAATATTTTTGGAGCTCTCGAGCTCTTCATTTTATTTGAAGACATGAATATCTAAACCCTGAATAAATCTTTCAGGTATGCATATGGTTATTTTTGCTCTACAAGTCCAATTTTAATATGAAAATTAATAATATATTTTAATAATTGCTGGTCTGATCTGATATGCCCCTAGTTGTACAAGTAATTCCTCGACTAAATTCAAACGGTGGAACTGAGCGTGGTGTTGTTGATATTGCTCGAGGTCTAAAGGCTGCAGGTTGGGGGTCTGTTGTTGTTTCTGCCGGAGGACCGCTAGTAACAAATCTTGAAAGGCATAAAATTCAACATATAACACTGCCTGTTGACAGTAAAAATCCAATTATTATACAGGCAAATATCTTTAGGTTAACTAAGGTAATAAGACAACTAAATGCTGACATTATCCACGTACGATCAAGAGCACCAGCTTGGAGTGCGCGAACTGCGGCAAAACGCACAAATATACCTTTTCTTACAACTGTTCAGGGTATTTACAATAGTAGTACGATGTTAAAGCGTCGCTACAACTCAATTATGACATCAGGTGATTTGGTTATAACTAATTCTAATTTCACTGCCAAACACATTATGAATGTTTATGGTGCTGACCCGGCACGTATAAGAATTGTTCACCGCGGGGTGGATCTTTCAATCTTTAATCCAAGTGCAGTCACAAGTGCAAGAATGGTCAACTTGGCTGAACGTTGGCGATTGCCAGATGGTGTGTCCGTAGTAATGCTACCTGGACGACTTACTAGATGGAAAGGACATGAATTATTAATAAATGCTATAGCCAAAATAGATCGAAGTGATATTTGTTGTGTTTTTGTTGGAGAGAATACAGATCATGTAAGTTATCAGAAAACTCTTGAAAATAAAATTAATGAATTGAAACTTAATACTACTATACGATTGGTGGGGGGGGCAGATGATATGCCAGCTGCTTACATGCTGGCTGATGTAGTAGTCAATACTTCTATTCGCCCAGAAGCATTTGGGAGAGTGCTAGCGGAAGCTGAATCAATGGGAAGGCCAGTCGTGGCGGCTGATCACGGTGGTGCGAAAGAAACAGTAATTTCAGGTAAAACAGGATGGTTGTTCAAGCCAGGTGACGTAAATAGCCTGACAGATGCTTTAAATCAGGCACTTAATTTGTCTAATGAATCTAGAGACATTTTGGCAAAAAACTCTATGTTTCATATAAAACAGAATTTTAGCTTGGAAAAAATGATTGAATCAACAATTAACGTGTATAAGGAATTACTTGAAGACTGAGATAAAAAATGAACCGAGCTAATCACAGAAAAAACTCATTATGATTGGGAAAGTAGATAGAGAAAATATATTAGTGATCAAGCACGGTGCTCTTGGCGATTTTGTGCTTTCTACTGGTCCTTTCAAAGCAATACGCGAGTTTCATTCAAATGATTCAATAACTTTGTTAACCTCACCTAAATTTATACCATTAGCAAAAGATTGTGGATGGTTTGATCAAGTGATTTCAGATGAGCGACCAAAAATATGGAATATTAGAAATCTCTTAACTTTGCGGACTAAATTAAGAAATAATTTGTTTAAGAGAGTTTATGATCTACAAACCTCAAGGAGGTCTAGCAGCTATTTTTTTCTATTCCCAAACCCAAAACCAGAATGGTCAGGTATTGTTAGAGGTTGTTCTCACGAACATAATAACTTGAATAGAGACTATATGCACACAATTGAACGCCAAGCTGAACAATTGAAAATTGCAGGTATTTTGGATGTGCCATTGCCAGATATATCTTGGTTAAGCTCATCACTGAACAAATTTGATTTACCAGAAAAATTTGTATTGTTTGTTCCAGGAGGTTCTCCCCACAGGGCAGCAAAGCGTTGGCCGGTAATGCATTTTAGTAAACTTGCAGAAATGCTTTTGGTGGACGGCATAACACCATTACTAATTGGTTCAAATGCTGAGAGTAAAATTATGAGCGAGATCGCAATAAATGTCAGAGGAGTTCATAATTTTTGTGGAAAAACTGATATTGCAGATATAGCTTCTCTAGCTCGCAAAGCCTCTGCAGCTGTTGGTAACGATACAGGTCCCATGCATGTGATTGCTTCAGCTGGTTGCCCTTCATTGGTTCTTTTTTCTCACGCATCAGAGCCCTCTATAACATCCCCAAGAGGCCCATCAATAAAGGTTTTGCAGAGCACAAATATTCAATCTTTGATCGCTAGCAAAGTAAAAACCAACATGATATTTAGATAGATATTTGAATTTAACTCTATTGCCAACTTGACTCATTGACTATCCTAGCTAGAGTGCAGCAAAAATGTTAGCGCTCCTGAGCGAACCATTAATAAAAAGGATCCAGCGCTGATGCCTATCATTAAACTCCCTGATGGCACATCACGTGAATATGATACCACTGTGAGTGGTATAGAAATTGCAGCAAGCATTGGCCCAAGCCTTGCTAAGGCTGCTTTGCTAGTAGAAGTAAACGGAGATCTGTGTGACCTTTCTTTGCCAATAAGCGAGGATGCAGAAATTCGTATCATTACTGAAAAAGATGAAGAGGCATTGGAAGTTATAAGACATGATTCTGCTCATATTCTTGCAGAGGCTGTCAAAGAGCTGTGGCCAGAGACACAGGTGACTATTGGACCTGCAATAGATAATGGTTTTTATTATGACTTTGCTCGAGAAACCCCTTTTTCAATTGAAGATTTGGAATTAATAGAAAAGCGAATGTTGGATATTGTTTCACGTAATGAAAAAATTGAACGTGAAGTTTGGAGTCGTAATGATGCAACAGAATTCTTTTCACAAGCAGGGGAACACTATAAAGCAGAAATTATTAGTGGGCTACCAGAGGAAGAACCTATCACAATATACAGGCAGGGAAAGTTTGTAGATCTTTGCCGAGGACCTCACTTGCCGTCTACTGGTCGTGTGGGTGCGTTCAAACTCTTAAAAGTTGCAGGTGCATATTGGCGGGGTGATTCACAGAACGAGATGCTTCAGCGTATTTATGGCACGGCTTGGTCAACAAAAAAAGAGCTGGATCTTTATTTACAAAGATTGGAGGAAGCTGAAAAACGTGATCATCGACGACTAGGTCGACAGATGGATCTTTTTCATTTCCAAGAGGAATCACCTGGTGCTGTTTTCTGGCACCCAAAAGGCTGGAGGCTATTCCGTTCACTTGTGGATTATATGCGTGAGCGGCAAGAATTGGCGGGTTATGTTGAGATTAATACCCCTGAAATAATGGATAGGTCAATGTGGGAGGCGTCAGGGCATTGGCAAACCTTTCGCCAACATATGTTCACTACTCAAACCGAGGACAGTCGAATATTTGCAATCAAGCCAATGAATTGTCCTGGGGGAGTTCAGGTATTTAGAAATAATCTTAGAAGTTACCGAGAGTTACCAATGCGAATAGCAGAGTTTGGAAAAGTTCATCGTTATGAACCATCTGGTTCATTGCATGGCCTGATGAGAGTTCGTGCTTTCACTCAAGATGATGCACACATTTTTTGTACTGAATCACAAGTTCAGGATGAATGTTGTTCTGTCGTAGAGCTAATATTAAGCATTTATAAAGATTTCGGATTTGCTGACGTAAAGATAAAATTTGCTGATCGCCCAGAAGTTAGAATAGGATCTGATGAGACTTGGGATAAGCTTGAGTCTGCTCTTCGCGGAGCACTCGATAGTATGGGTTATAAATATGAAGTTAATCCGGGTGAAGGGGCATTTTATGGTCCCAAGATTGAGTTTGTTTTAACAGATGCAATTGGAAGAGAATGGCAATGTGGAACACTGCAGGTCGATTTGAACTTACCTGAAAGGCTTGATGCAAATTACATTGGCATCGATGGAGAAAAACATAGGCCAGTCATGTTACATCGTGCATTATTTGGCTCTTTGGAGAGATTTACAGGTATTCTTATTGAACATTATAGTGGAAATCTTCCTCTTTGGCTCTCTCCTCTTCAGGTAGTAGTTGCATCGATCACAAATGAAATAGATGATTATGCAAGACAGGTCTTGGATAGTTTAAGATCTAAAGGTCTTAAAGCTGAATTAGATATTAGAAATGAAAAGATTGGTTATAAGATTCGTGAGCATAGTATTGCGAAAGTACCAATTATTGTGGCTTTAGGGGCTCGTGAGGTAGAAAATAATACTGTTGCAATTAGAAGATTAGGTTCAAAAAACTAAGAAATTCTTGATCTTAACGAAGCTATTTCAATACTTTCCACAGAATCAAAGGACCCGCTAGCTGGACAGAAATGAATTTAGAGGGCAGGATTAGATCCTCAAACTAGTTTAGAAATTTATTAACAATTATATTTTTACGAAGAGAGGGGTAGAAGAATAGCCAGAAATAATCCGATGAAACCGCCAGAACGCGAGGGACCTCGCGTAAACGACGGTATCGAAGCGCATGAGATTCGTCTTATCGATCAATCCGGCGAACAATTAGGCGTAGTAAGCGTTGATCGAGGACTGGAGCTTGCCAATACAGCTGGTCTTGATCTTGTAGAAATCTCACCTCTTGCAAATCCACCTGTTTGCAAGATTTTAGATTATGGAAAGTATAAGTATCAAGCCCAGAAAAAGGCAGCTCAAGCACGAAAAAAACAAAAAATAATTGAAGTAAAGGAAATGAAATTTCGCCCTGGTATAGACGAAGCTGATTATCAGGTTAAGTTGAAAAGTATCCACCGCTTTTTACAAGAGGGTGATAAAGTAAAAATTACTATGCGATTTCGTGGAAGAGAAATGGTTTACCAAGAGCAGGGAGTAAGAGTCTTAGAGAGAGTTCGTGAAGATATAGATAAAGTAGGAAAGGTAGAGCTGATGCCCAGAACTGAAGGTAAGCAAATGATTATGGTGCTTTGTCCCAAGTAAATTTTTTATCGAAATGCATAACTCCTCTTGCAATATAGACCACAAACTAGTAGAAACCGCACCTTAATGATGACGAGGCTATAGGCATGCCCAATCATCGAACTTTTAGAAACAATAAAAAGAGAGAAAAAAATGCCTAAAATGAAAACAAAGAGCAGTGCAAAGAAGCGGTTTGCTCTAACCGCCACCGGCAAGGTTAGACGCCGACACGCTAATCACCGTCATAACCTTTCTAAGCAACCTAAAAAACGTAAGAGAAGCCAGTTAGGATCGACAATAATGCGTGACTGTGACGCACAGTTAGTTCGTGGCTGGATGCCGTATCTCTAGGAGGGCTTAAGATGGCGCGAGTAAAAAGGGGAATAACTACCCATTCTAGGCACAAAAAGGTTCTTAAACAGGCTCGTGGATATCGTGGTCGTGCAAGGACAAATTTTAGAACGGCGATTGAGCGCGTTGAAAAGGGTATGGAATATGCATACCGAGATCGCCGTCAAAAAAAGAGAAACTTCAGAGCCCTTTGGATTCAAAGAATAAATGCTGCGGCCCGTTACCATGGGATGACCTATTCTCAGTTTATTCACGGTCTGGAAGTAGCTGGAATACTCATTGATCGCAAAGTTCTTGCAGATTTGGCAGTTCGTGAGCCAAGTGCTTTTAAAGCGATTGTTGACCAAGTGCAGAATGTGCTTGCCAAAAAAACAAATTAAGCCTTAATTTGGCTGTGCGTTAGGCCACCAGAAGCATAGCCTCTTAGAGGAGTTGCACTGTGCAGCATGAACTTTCTAGTTTACGAGAGACTGTAGTTTCTGAAGTTGAAAGTGTTTCTAATCTTACAGACTTAGAGGCTATAAGGGTAGCTACGCTTGGGAAAAAGGGTCGATTAACTCTGTTAATGAAAAGTTTGAGTAATCTTAGTGACGATGAGCGGCGAAGTGCCGGTACTATTTTAAACAAAATAAAAAATGAAATAATTGCACTTATCGATGTGCGCAAGACTCAGTTTGAATTAGAAGTTATCAATTTAAAACTCGCTGAGGAATCTATAGACGTTACTTTGCCCTCTAGAATTAGATCTAAAGGATTCATCCACCCCATAAGTCAGGTTATTGAAGAGATGATAACTATTTTTGGGGAAATGAATTTTGAGATAGCATCAGGGCCTGAAATTGAAGAAGATTTCTACAATTTTACAGCATTAAATATTCCTCCAGAACATCCCGCTCGTCAAATGCATGACACTTTTTATCTCACCAAGAGAGAAGGAAGTGAACAAAAACTTTTGCGTACACATACGTCACCAGTCCAAATAAGGACAATGATTGGTGGATGTCCCCCTTTTCGTATAATTGCACCAGGTAGGACATATCGTCATGATTATGATATGACTCATACCCCAATGTTTCACCAGATCGAGGGTTTGGTGATTGATGATGGAACTCATTTTGGACATTTAAAGGGTTGTTTGGCTGACTTTGTAAGACTTTTCTTTGAGGTCGATGATTTAAATGTTCGTTTCCGTCCTAGCTATTTTCCTTTTACGGAGCCATCAGCAGAGATGGATATAGGATGTTCTCGCAAGTCTGGCCAACTAAGGTTAGGTGGTGATGAAGATTGGATGGAAATATTAGGATGTGGTATGGTTCACCCTAGAGTTCTGCAAGCCTCAGGAGTCGATTCTCATCGTTTTCAAGGGTTTGCTTTTGGTGTTGGGGTAGAACGTGCTGCCATGCTTAAATATGGGATACCAGATCTTCGCTCATTCTTTGACTCGGATATAAGGTGGTTAAAACATTATGGCTTTGGCTCTCTAGACATACCCTCTTTTTTGTCGGGGGTTACCAGATGAAATTTCCGTTATCATGGCTTTTGGATCATCTTGACACTACAGCTGACCAAATGGAAATAACTGAAAAACTTACATCATTAGGTCTTGAGGTAGAAAAAGTAGAGGACTCAAGTAAAGCCCTCAAAGGCTTTGTGGTAGGGCTCGTAGAAGAAGCTGTTCAGCACCCAAATGCAGATAGATTGAAATTGTGCAAGGTAAATACTGGTAATGAAACAATTCAGGTCGTCTGCGGAGCACCTAATGCGAGAATTGGGATAAAAGGTGTTTTTGCACCAGTAGGAGCAATTATTCCAGCAACAGGTGTCCAACTCAAAAAAACAAAGATTCGTGGAACAGAAAGTAATGGCATGCTTTGTTCAGAGATGGAACTGGGTTTTTCTGATGATCATGAGGGAATAATTGAGTTACCTCCTGAATCCCCATTAGGAGAAGAGGTAGGAAAAATATTAGGCTTGGATGACCCAATAGTACAGATTGCTATAACTCCAAATAGATCAGATTGCTTGGGGGTTTCAGGAATAGCTCGTGATTTATCAGCAGCTGGGTTGGGCAGCGTTTCAACCCCTGAAGTTAAAAGAATACAGGGAACGTTTAAAAATCCAATTCAAGTAGAGTTTAACCTGCCTGAAGCCCAAAAAAATGCGTGTCCATTATTTCTTACTCGTTACATAAGGGGAGTAAAGAATATTGAAAGCCCAGAGTGGATGCAAAATAGGCTTAAAGCAATAGATTTAAGACCAATTTCAGCAATAGTAGATGTCACAAATTATTTAACCTATGACCGGAATAGACCAGTTCATGCATTTGATGCCGATAAATTAGTTGGTGAAAAGCTTTTTTTAAAAATCATGTCAGGATCTCAAAATTTTGATGCCTTAAATGAAAAAACTTATGTAATTGATGATGGTATGACAGTCATCGAAGATACAAATGGTGTAGTAAGCTTAGGCGGAGTTATTGGTGGAGAAAAAACAGGTTGTACGGGGAATACAAAGAATATTTTAATAGAGATTGCTCTTTTTGATCCAATTCGAACAGCAACAACTGGCAGAAAGCTAGGTATTGAAAGCGATGCCCGTTATCGATTTGAGAGGGGTATTGATCCTGAATTTGCTGCAGATGGTATGGAACTTGCAACAAAGATGATTATTGATATTTGTGGTGGAGAACCCAGTGATGTGCAGGTTTTAGGCACAGTTCCAAAATGGAAACGTGAAATTTTTTATAGACCCGAACGGACTCAATCATTAGGGGGGTTAAGTATAGAAAATTTTCAAGATATCAAAATTCTTAATGATTTAGGTTTTAAATGTAAAAAAAATAAAACAGGGTTTAACGTGGTGCCCCCTTCATGGCGAGGTGATATTGATGGAGAGGCAGACTTGGTAGAAGAGGTTCTGAGAATAATTGGATATGATAAAATACCCCCAATTTCCTTGCCAAAAACGAACACAAGCAAAAAAAATAAGCTGCCTCTTATTGATCAGCGTGCAGGTCGTACTCGGAGAGCCTTGGCTACCAGAGGCCTTTTAGAAACAGTGACGTATTCCTTTATTTCAAAGGCAAAAGCCTTAAAATTTGATGGTGCTGTGCAAGAGCTAGTATTGGAAAATCCCATAAGTTCTGAATTAGATGTAATGCGTCCATCCATTTTCCCTAACCTTATCGATGCATTAAGTAAAAATGCTGACCGTGGTTACAAGGATGCAGGATTTTATGAAATAGGACCTCAGTTTGAGGGTGATACAGAAGATGCACAAAGATATGTAGCAGCTGGCGTTAGAGCAGGAAATTTTCAAGGGCGTCATTGGCAGGGTGGTATGCGAACGGTAGATGTATTTGATGCTAAGGCAGATTCTTTAACGGCATTAGAGGCGGCTGGGGCTCCAGTTAATAAGATCCAAGTTACAAAGTGTATTCTAGATTGGTATCATCCAGGCCGTTCTGGTGAATATAGATTAGGAACAAAAGTTCTAGGAAGATTTGGCGAGATACACCCAGCAGTAATTTCACACTTTGATTTATCAGGAACTGTGGTTGGATTTGAAGTATTTTTAGACGCTATCCCTGCCCCCAAAGGGAAGATTATTACAACAAGACCTGCCTTAAATGCTTCAGATTTTCAGTCGGTAGATAGAGATTTTGCATTTATTGTGGAAGAAAAAATTCCGTCTCAAGAAATTGTTAGAGCAGCTAAAGGAGTTGAAAAAGCGTTGATAAGTGATGTATTTGTTTTTGATATTTACACAGGTAAAGGTGTTGGTGCTGGTTATAAATCTGTAGGGATTACAGTAAGGCTTCAGCCAGACGATAGAACCCTTACTGAAGAGGAAATTGAATCGGTAGCTAGGAAAATCATACACAGTGTTCATAGACATACTGCAGGAATCTTAAGAAGTTGAATTTAGATATTTTGTCTATATCAGACCTAGCAAGAGTTTTCTCAAGACAATGACCAAACTTTCGCATATACGAAACTTTTCAATCGTTGCACATATCGACCATGGTAAGTCTACACTTGCTGATCGCCTTATTCAGGTCTGTGGTGGGTTAGATGATAGAGAAATGAGAAGTCAGGTTCTTGACTCCATGGACCTAGAACGCGAGAGGGGCATAACCATAAAGGCCCAAACGGTCCGTCTAAAATACAAATCAAAAGATGGAATAGAATATATTCTAAATTTGGTTGATACCCCCGGTCATGTGGATTTTGCATATGAAGTTAGTCGTTCTCTTGCAGCCTGTGAGGGATCTCTTTTGGTCGTTGATGCAACCCAAGGAGTTGAGGCACAAACACTCGCAAACACTTATTTGGCTATTGATTCTGATCATGAAATCATACCCGTTTTGAACAAAATTGACCTACCATCAGCAGAGCCCGAACGTATTAAGAGGCAAATAGACGAAGTAATAGGAATTGATTCTTCAAATGCGATAACAATCTCTGCTAAAACGGGGCAAGGTGTTGAGTTTGTTCTAGAGGCTCTGGTTAACAGATTACCACCACCTGAAGGTGATTTTAATAGGCCTCTTAAAGCAATGTTAGTTGATAGTTGGTATGATTCATACCTTGGTGTTGTAATTTTGTTAAGAATTGTAGATGGAGAAATTACCAAAGGTATGAATATAAAAATGATGTCCTCTGGTAATAAACATAATGTTGAGCAGGTAGGTATATTTACCCCAAAAACAATTAATGTTGATTCCTTGAGTGCTGGAGAAATAGGATTCATAACAGCAAGTATAAAGGATGTTTCAGATTGTGAGGTAGGGGACACAATTACAAATGATAAGAATCCAACTGAAGAGGCATTACCAGGTTTTAAAGCTACTCAACCTGTAGTTTTTTGTGGGCTTTTTCCATCAGATAGTGCGGAATACGAGCGTTTAAGGGAAAGCTTATCAAGATTACGCCTCAATGACTCAAGTTTTGTTTTTGAAGCTGAGTCATCTCCAGCCCTTGGTTTTGGTTTTCGTTGTGGGTTTTTAGGTTTATTGCACCTTGAGATTGTTCAAGAGCGTCTAGAGCGCGAATTTAGTCTTGAGCTTGTAGCAACAGCACCTTCAGTTATTTATAGACTTACTCTGACTACTGGTGAGGCTATTGAACTGCATAATCCCGCTGATATGCCTGATCCTACTAGAATTGATACTATTGAGGAACCATGGATCAAGGCAACAATAATAGTGCCGGATGATTATCTTGGTCCAGTATTATCCCTATGCGAAGAAAAAAGGGGCAATCAGGTAGAATTAACCTATGTTGGTAATAGAGCGATGGTTGTTTACAATTTGCCTTTAAATGAGGTGGTTTTTGATTTTTATGATCGTTTGAAATCTGTATCAAGAGGATATGCAAGTTTTGATTATCAGATAGAAAATTATCAGCGGAGTGATTTGGTCAAGTTAAATATTTTGATTAATGGTGAAAGCGTTGATGCTTTGGCGATGATTGTTCATAGAAATTATGCTGAATCTAGGGGGCGAGCTTTATGCCAAAGACTTAAAGGTCTTATTCCTCGCCAGCTATTTAAGATAGCAATTCAGGCGGCTATTGGAGGTAAGGTTATTGCGAGAGAAACTGTTAGTGCATTGAGAAAAGATGTAACTGCAAAATGTTATGGTGGGGATGTAAGCCGAAAACGTAAATTACTCGAGAGACAAAAACGCGGTAAAAAACGTATGAGGCAAATAGGTAATGTTGAAATACCTCAGGAGGCATTTCTTGCTGCATTAAAAATGGATAAGGAATAGGCTAGTTTATATAAGCTATTTTTTTTGTAAAATTTTTGAAACTAAATTGATTATTAGTGCACATAAACCTAATATTAGAGGTATAACCCATGCTGGAAGGGTTAGCAGAGGAAATATAATTTTCCACCAAAGCCAGTACCAAGTATTGTTTTCAATTAATGCTTGAAGTCCAACTAAACTATTTTTGTCTATTGAGGCCCATAGCTCCCCGGTGCTTATGAAACGATAATTTCCTTCTAAAATCATATTAAATAACTCAAAGCACCATATCCCTAGAGCTAGAAATAAATGAATGTAACAAAACCAACGAATTACTCTCATAATTACCTTAATGCATAATTGAAACTTGTAGACTTGATTGTGACTGTTATCTTGGTAAAAAATAATAAGATAAATATTATTGATTTTCGACTTTTATGAAATTTGTGTAACCTGATATTTATAAATCAGAAAAGGAGGGGTGGCCGAGTGGCTTAAGGCGCACGCTTGGAAAGCGTGTTTACTGAAAGGTAACCGGGGTTCGAATCCCCGTCCCTCCGCCATTTATAGTTAATTTGATAAGCATGCATTTAGTTATTAGCCACTTTAGTCTTTTTGTTCATTTGTATTTATAAAGCCATGGCAGCCCTTATTTGCAGGTAATCCCATGAAATATATAAAAAGTTTGTTATTTTAATTTCTATGGTAATTCTTAATGGAAGAAAAAATACTAGATACTACAGGGCTTATGTGCCCCTTACCTGTTCTTCGTGCAAGAAAGGTACTGAAAGAGCTGCCGCCGCAGGCAATTCTGAGAGTTTTTTCAACAGATGCTGCTTCTGTAATGGACTTTGGTGTATTTTGTGATCAAGCGGGACACAAGCTTTTAAAACAAAACGAAGAGAATGGGGTTTATACTTTTGTAATACTTCGTGGGGATAATTAGCAAAATCATTTTATAGGTGTGTTTGAATCATTTTATAGATATGTTTTTTTAATTTATTATTAATTTTTTGGATTCATGAATTACGAACAAATCGCTATATGCTCAGTTTTAGCTGCTACTTTACTGTTTTTTGTGTGGGGTCGTTGGCGATATGATTTAGTCGCATTTGGCGCATTAATGGTTTCTGTAGTTTTAGGTTTAATTCCACCAGAACAGGCATTTCTAGGGTTTGGTCATCCCGCTGTAATTACTGTTGGCGCTGTCTTAATTATTAGTCAGACACTCTCTGGTTCAGGTATTATTGATGCTTTAACAGGTCGTTTATCTTCTGCTTTAAATAAAGGTCCTAGCAACCACATTGGCTTAATAGGTGGGTTGGCATCACTACTTTCTGCATTTATGAATAATGTAGGTGCTCTTGCGATGCTTATGCCTGTTGCCATAAAATCTGCTAAACAAGCCGCCCACTCACCATCTATTATACTTATGCCAATAGCATTTGCCTCTATTCTGGGTGGGCTGGTGACATTAATTGGTACACCTCCAAACATTATTATAGCAACTTTTCGCTCTTCTGTTTCTGGCGAACCTTTTAGAATGTTTGATTTTGCGCCAGTTGGTGGACCTATTGCATTAGTGGGGATGTTATTTGTTGTATTTTTTGGGTGGCGACTTATACCAAAAAAACGTAGAGAAAATAGTTCTAGCAAAGATCTTTTTAAAGTGGCAGCTTATTTAGCTGAGTTTCAAGCAAAAGAAGATTCAATACTAATTGGTAAAGGTCGTCGAGGCGTAACTGAATTATTTAGAAAATGTGATGCAAAGGTTATAGGAATAATTAGATCTGAAAACCGTGAACCTGTTATGAGCTGGCAAGGACGTTTAGGGATAGAGGATATTCTAATTGTTGAAGTGTCAGCTGAAAACATAGATAAACTGATTGCAAGTCTCGAAATTGAATTGGTTGGTACAGGACCCAAAGTTACTGAAGATTTAAAATTAGGTAGTCATACGCTTATCGAAGCTGTTGTTAGTCCGGGAGGTATGATCGAGAATCGAACTGCTTTAGGTATAAAGTTAAGAAGTAGATATGGAATAAATCTCTTAGCTTTGTCTCGGGAGGGTGCGTCAACCAGAGCACGTCTTGGCCGTGCCAGATTGCGTGCTGGTGATGTTCTTCTTTTACATGGGTCAGAGGAGCAGATGTTAGCAGCTTTATCACAAATTGGTTGTTTGCCGCTTGCTGAGAGAGGGGTTCGGATAAATTTTTCAGAACGGGCTTGGGTATCAATTAGCATTTTTATTGCTGCAATTACCGCAACTTCAACTGGACTTTTAAGCGCACCTATATCATTAGGCATGGCTGCAGTTGCAATGTTAGGTATAAAGTCAATTTCATTAAAAGAGGCATATGAGTCAATAAATTGGCCTGTAATAGTGTTACTTGGGTCTATGATTCCAGTTGGAGGTGCATTACAAACATCGGGAACCACAGAATTAATAGCTGATGTTATTCTGGATATTGGCTCAGGACTATCTCCTGTGGTTGTGTTAATTCTTGTTCTTGTAGTTACAATGACATTATCTGATATTGTCAATAATGCAGCTACAGCAGTAATTATGGCTCCAATTGCAATGAATCTCGCCCAAAATCTAAATGTTAATGCAGATGCATTTTTAATGGCTGTTGCAGTGGGTGCAAGCTGTGCATTTCTCACACCTATTGGCCATCAAAACAATACTTTAGTCATGGGACCTGGTGCCTACAAGTTTCTCGATTATTGGAGAATGGGATTGCCACTAGAGATAATAATTGTTGCAGTCGCAACTCCTTTGATTTTATTAGTTTGGCCTTTATAAAGTATTTTGGCCACTATTAAGGTGTTATATTTTTAAATTTTTCTAATTGGTAATTTAGGATTTTATATCTTAAGCCATATAAATTTGAGAGAAAGGTGGATGAAATGCAATTTGGTTTTCCTATTCCAAATGGTGGGGCAATGGCTAAGGCTGAAAATATTTTGAAAATCGCAAAAGTTGGTGAAAGACTTGGTTTTGAAATATTAGCTATACCTGATCATGTTGTAATGCCTAGGAATATAGCCCCAAACTATCCTTACTCAGAAAATGGTGATGCAACTTTTGCAACTATTTCTGACGGTACATTCCTTGAGCCATTTGCATTGATGTCATATGTATCTGCTCAGACAGATCAAATTAAATTAATGACATCTGTTATTGTTGTTCCATATAGAGAGCCCATGTTGACAGCAAAGCTAGCATCGACAATTGATGATTTATCTGGTGGTAGAGTTATTCTTGGTTGTGGTGTAGGTTGGATGCCAGAAGAATTTAAGGCAGTTGGAAGTCCCCCTTTTGAAGAACGTGGCAAGGTAACCGATGAATATATCGACATATTTATTGAACTTTGGACGAAAGAGAACCCAAAATATAGAGGACAATATAGATCATTTGAAGATTTAATGTTTGCTCCAAAGCCAATTCAAAAACCTCATTTGCCAATTTGGATCGGTGGAGAGTCTATTCCTGCAATGAGGAGAGTAGTTAGGCGTGGTCAGGCATGGTTTCCTTCAGATGCTAATCCAAAGAATCCGTTTAATACCGCAGAACGCTTCAAAGGTGGTATAAATACACTTTACAAAATTGCAGAGGATGAGGGACGCTCACCCGAATCAATACACATTGGTTTTTGGGCAATCAGTAGCCCAGGTGTCTGTGAAAATATAATACTCGATAATGGTTCTAGAAAAGCATTTACTGGCAATGTAGATGATATTGTAGAGGATATAAAGGCATATGAGGAGGCTGGTGTGGAGTCTCTATTATTCAATTTTCTTCAAGATAGTTGCGAAGCTACAATAGATAGGATGGAAGAATTTGCAGCAGAAATTATGCCAAAAGTACACTAAATATATGTTTGAAAATTATGAGAATAAAATTTATAGAAAGGAATTAGAGAGTGAAAGATGCAATAGACACAAATGGTTTAAAAGAGGTTTTTAAAGATTGGTCAAAGTCTTTAAATGAAGGAAATTTAGAGAAATTTTATGATTTTTTTGATGAAGATTCTGAAATATTGGATGAAGACTATCCTTGGAGAATGGATAAATCAGAATTTATTGACCACATAAATTTTCATGCTTTTGGTGGTGGTCAAGGAGTATGGGAGTTTTTTGAGTGGGTACCAAGAGAAGTTAATTATAAAGTTTGGGGTTCTACCGGGCATATAAGTGGTTTTTCAACATTTCGAGGAAAACCTAAGGATAGCGGTTTTAGACAACGATTTATGGGTTTTACAATCACTTTTCATCATGATGGTGATAGATGGAAGCTTGTGTGTTGGCATCAAAGTGTTTTAGCTGGGCGTATTGATGGAGCATCACCAGGATAAATTATTATTTAATCCAAATTTTTTACAAATAGGATTTTAAATTATGCTAAAGCGAGGGAATTTAGATTGGGGGATCGTTTTTACTGGAGATAACTTGACCCTTTCACAAATATTGGAATTTTCACAAAAGGCAGAAGAAGCAGGAGCTAAAAGTTTATGGTCAACAGAGCTGGGTCGAGATGCGTTTGTTCCCTTAGCTGCAATATCAAACGTTACAAATGGAATTCGGCTTGGGACGGGAGTGGCAACCTTTGCTAGACCTCCTATGCATACAGAAACTGCGGCAATGACCATGGCTGAACTAACTGATAATAAATTTGTTTTGGGTTTAGGAACAGCACCACCTTTATGGAATGAAAATTGGCATGGATTAAAGTATGAACGCCCAGTAAGAAGGATGCGTGAATATGTAGAATGTATTAGAAAAATGTGGACTGCATCAGTTGAGTCACCAATAACCTATGAAGGTGAGATGATAAGAGTATTAGAATATACTCGATTCATACCTGCCCCTTATGATTCTATACCAATTTATTTAGCTGCCGTGAGGGAAAACATGGTTATGCTTGCTGGAGAAGTAGGTGATGGAGTAATTGGGAATCTCTTAAATACCCCCGAATATTTTGAAAACCTTGTGCTGCCAAATTTAGAAAAAGGCTTTAAAAAATCAAACCGTAAAGAAGATGAATTTGAGATAGCTACACTCAAGGTTTGTGCAGTAAACAAAAATCGCTCATCAGCAAGAGCTCTTGCCAAGCATTCAATAGCATTTTATTCAACATTACCTTATTTTGATGCTGTACTTGATCCTGCTGGTTTTACTAAAGAAAAAGATAAAATTCGTTCAATGTTTTCTGAAAATAACATTGAAGGTATGTTGTCTGCCGTTAGTGAGGATATGGTGGATAAATTAGCACTTTCTGGTACTCACGATGATGTCATCAGTCAGGCCAAATGTTTTGAGGGGTTAATTGATACTTTAATACTTTACTGTCCGACATTTGGTGTTACTGCTGAGCAATCCAGAGAAAATCATGAAGCAATGATTGATGCCTTTAGAGACTGGTAATATAGTTTTCTATGTTCATATTTAATTTAATCAATAAATCTACTTTATAGCCTCTTCTCCAAGAAGAGCAGAGCGGAATCGGTCTTTGAGATAAGAGCCGTCTCGTGGCGGTAAAACTAAGGGATCTTGTGTATTTGAAACTTTGATAACAGCAAGTTTAGGACCTTCAGAAAGATGAAGACTGTCAATAAACTCATTTAACTTTTTTACGTTTGATATTGTCTCAGCAAAAGGAAAGCCAGCTGCTTTACCTACCATTGATATATTTGTTCCCATTCCAGTGTGAGTTTTTTGCATTCCTGTTTCACCGTAATGTTCATTATCTATTACAATTAAAGAGAGGTTCTTTGGTCGTTTTGCCCCAATAGTAGCAAGACTACCTAATCCCATTAGCATTTCACCATCTCCAGTAATTACTAGGATAGTTCTTTTTGGCTGGGCGAGACTAAGTCCTAATCCTACCATAGGAGCTCCTCCCATTCCTCCCCACATTGGGAAATTATGTGGGGAGTCACCAGCAGCAGTAACATCCCAGCAAGTGCCACCCAAACCGGTGACTACAAGAGCCTTTTCTCTATTCTTTAGTATATTTTTAACTACATCTCGTCTATTCAATTCACTATTTTTTTGGGTCACTTTTGAGATTCTCCGAAAGATTTTGCTCCTAGGAATTTCTGTGAGAGAATAACTGCAACTGCTTGTTGTGAATTAAAGGCAAAAGCTGAAGCGGCTGTGACGGTATCAATGATTTCTGAGGCAGAATTAACTTCAAAAACTCTTACACCAATAGCATCAAGAACCGTTCTGCAAGCTTGACCCATCGGGTTTTGCCAAGGGTTAAATTCCCCCCATTCTCCTCTCATAGTTATAAGCATAAGTATTGGGAAGCGGCACGTTTTTGATAACCCTAGCATATTTACAACATTACCGACTCCACTAGATTGCATTAACAAAGCACCTCTATCACCACCAAGCCAAGCCCCAAGAAGCATCGCTACTCCTTCTTCTTCAGAAGTTAAGGTTGTACAAATTATTTTGGGATCAGATTGACAAAGGTTTATTAATTTTGCATGCCCTGCGTCTGGCACATGGCAAATTTGCTTTAAGTTAAATTCCTTAAAAGTAGATAGAATTTCATCAGGCCAATCTGCTTGAGAGGAAGTAATGATTTTAATATTTTTTTTCATAAGAAAATTTAAATGATTAAAAATTATTATTCAATTGAAATGGTATCATCTATTTTTATTTGTCCTGAATTAAGGATAAAGCCGTATACACCGACACATGGGAGAATTTCATCATCTAGGAGAGGTACTGGCTGACTATTATGTTCAACAATTGTTTTAAGGATTTTGGAGTCTTTTTTTATTCCACCTGCTTGTGCCAGAGTCGGAATAGCACAACGTGGCGTTGGATCTGTAATTCTTATTTTTACCTTCTCTCCTATACGGATAATTTTTCCAACCCAATTGTTTTCAACAAATCCTTGCCCTAAATCTTCTGTGTCAATTATAATATTAGGTCTAAATCTACCCGCTTCATAGGAGCGATCAGGATCAATTGTATGAAGTTTATTAATAGATGAGGTTGTGACTAGATGAATCGCTGCATAATCGGAGAAGCGTCCTTCCATCATAATATCACCAATATCTAAAATAGTTTCTTCTTCTTCAAGTGGGTCAAGTCTCTCTAGGCTAATGGTGTCAGGCTTAGTACTGGTAATTTTCACGCTTCTTCCTAAGGCCTGAGACAATTTTTTATTGATTTCATCATCAGTATTAATATTTTCAGATCCATCTGGCCATTTTATTGATACAGATGGTAAAGGCTCTCCAGAGGCAGGTTCCTGAGTAAATTTTGCCTGTAATTCTAGTAAGGGACCCCAAAGTTTTGGCATTTTTGCACTAGCAATTTTCTCGCTAGATTGTTCTATAATTGCGTATCCTCTATCACCAAGGATCCCTCCATCTATTATGACTGCCTCATCAATAAGTTCTCCTCCCATTGATTTTACCGCATAGCGAAAAATTTCTTTGATATTACCTACTTTAGTCATTTTTTTCTCCATATCGTATAGTAAAACAAAAGAACTGGTTTGCTGTAATTGCGGTGAGTTCGCCTACCTATAAATATACTAGCATCTTGGTAGTATTATTGAATAGAACAGTTTGATTATTTCAGAAAAAAGAAGTGAAAATAATTAATGTTTTATGTCTCATGAAAATGAGACTCTAATGATTTATTTTGAAGATTTCTTAGAGCAGAGAGCTCAGATTCTGTTGGTGCAGGGGACAATTCAACATTCTCGGCGAATTGTATAGGCCATCCTGTTGAATCTAAAATCATTTTACGATTAACGCCTGGGTGTATTGCAGTAACAGTCAGTTCAAATGTTTCTGTATTAGGCTCTAAGATACATAAGTCAGTAATAACTCTTGTAGGGCCAAGTGTTTTTATTCCTAATTCTTTTCTATTTCCATTACCTTTCCCATGACCAAATGATGTAATAAAGTCGAGTTTTTCAACAAAATTCCTTTTAGATTGCCTTATAATTATGAAGATTTCATGACAATGAGTAGCTATTTCTGGTGCACCGCCAGCCCCAGGTAATCTAACCTCAGGTTTTTGATAACCGCCAATTATTGTAGAATTAATGTTGGCAAACCGGTCAATTTGAGCAGCACCTAGAAAACCTAAACCAATGTGGCCCCCTTGAAGCCAATAGCGAAACATTTCAGGGACTGAGACGTTTGTAAGGGCATTTTCACTAAGTTCACTATCTCCAATAGATAGTGGTAAAACATTAGGCTCAGTTTGTAATGTGCCAGATTCGTATATTAAAATTATATCTGGGGCATGAGTAAGGCGGGCAAGATTAGCCGCTGCACTTGGAAGGCCAATACCAACAAAACAAACTTGTCCATTTTCTAGCTTTCTCGACGCAGCAATGGTCATCATTTCATCTGTAGTATAATTCACTTCATGCATTTCTCGTTTCCAATTTTGAGGGAGGAACAAGATCTAAAATATGTTTTTTTGTCCAAGCTATAAAGGTTTCTCTATTACGAGAAATTTTATCCCATGACGTATAAAACTTATTATCTCTTTTATAATAACCAAAAGTGTATGATGGATAAGAACCATGAGGAACTGCTGCTATATAGTTAATTGCCCAATTTGGAATAACAACTGCATTAATGTGTGTTTCTAAGTCATCAACAATTTCTTCAACTGTAACTATGGAGCATTTTGCCGATAAAACTGTTTCTTTTTGCACTCCCACAATACCCTCAATTAATACATTTCCATTGCGGTCTGCCTTTTGTGCATGAATGATTCCTACATCTGGATTTATAGCTGGTATTGCTGATAATCTTTCACCAGAAAATGGGCATTTTAGAATTTTTACATTTTCAGATATTTTTCCTAAATCATCTCCTAGAAACCCTCTTAGAATAGCAATTGGCAAACCGGCTGCACCTGCAACGAAGGCATTTGCCATTGCTGCATGGCTATATTCTTCAATTTCAATTGAATTTGGCCAACTGTTTTCTACTGCATCACGAAAGCGATGAAGAGATCCAACGCCTGGATTTCCTGCCCAACTAAACACTACTTTTTTAGCACATCCCATTCCTATCATTTGATCATAAATAATATCAGGGGTCATACGAATTAAGGTTAGATTCTTCTTTTTTTGTCTAATGATTTCATGAGCGGCTGCAAAAGGGATGAGGTGAGTAAAACCTTCTAATGCAATTTTATTACCGTTGTGCACACTACGATCTATTGCTTCGGGCAAAGTTGTTATTTGCGCCATCTCAATCTATTCCAAACTAATTTCATATTATATCGCTTAGAAAGAGAACAATGTAAAATTTCTTTCTAAGACATGCAATATAAGAAAGCATATACTTAAAAAATAAATTTAATATATTTTTTCCAGTGTGTATATTCAAACAATGACATATATAAAAGTGTTGATTTCAACTATTTTCTTCCAGCCATTTGTTCCAAGTTATGAAGGTTATATGTCAGTTGCTGTCCAAGAAAGTCATTTTTAACTTGGTCTAATAATATCACTCCATCTGATATATATGGATATAACTTAAGCCAAAAATGATCTAAAAGATGCGATGAAAAATCTCTATTTGTTATTGATGGATTAAAAATTTTTGGCCAACCAAGACATATATCTTTACGTACAAAATTTATATGCGAGCAAAGATCTGGGAATGAAAAAACTCCAAGAACCAAACTGGCACGGACAAGACCTGTGAATTCCTCGTTTGCTGTTACCCGTAAGTTAAATAAATTGCAACCACGGGATAAATCTTGACAAAATTGTTTATTGGTTACTAGGGCTGTATCCCTTAGTTTCTCTATAATATGGTCTACACGAACTTCAAATTTTCCGAGCATTTGTGCATCCCACATGAATAGTTCATCTTTAGTGGAATTATTTATATGTGTGTTCACATTTTCAGGTATTAAATTACTACCAATCCTTCTGGATGCATTTATTGACATAAGGGCTGCGAATAGCATCCCAGCGTTACGTATACTGATAGCCGATTTAAAGGAGTTATGGCCTATCAATAGATTTGTTAATATTTCATTCGTAAATAAAGAGTATTTATAGTTAAAGAACAAAGTATTTTGCTCGAGAATATCTTTTGAAAGAATATTCCATAGTGATTCCAAATTTTCTGTGATTGTATTTTCATATCCTGCTTCAGTTAATCTAGTGCATATTTTACTCATACTATTAGAAGCATATGTTTGGCGTAAATCTTTCATTTGTATACCATTATGTTTTTAGATTAGTCATTTATTGCGTTCGCGATCATTTTAATAAACATTTCATCGCTTTTTGTGGGACTAATGGATTTTTGTGAAAAAATTTCAAGCACATCGCGACATGTTCCCCCAGAAAGTATTGGTATACCAAACGCAAATTTTATGCCCAGTTTTTTGCAAGCAGTAGCACGTGGAAATTCTTTTGGATCGCGTTGACCAAGGTCAGAAATCCATTGTACTTCTCGAGTCTCCCATGCATGTCCAGGCATTCCCATTCCCTTAGAAAATCTTAAGGATTGGGTTACTTTTTTAAAATCCTCAAATTCTTCAGAAGTAACTCTCCAAATACCAGAAGATTCTATTTTATCGCCAGTTTTATTCATTGAATAGACATGCCCAATCTGACAATTAAAATATTTCATTAAAATCTCTGTTATTAATGCCAATCGCTCATCATGGTTGACAGCAAATTGTTTTGCTCTAACCAGCTCTTGAAATAACCTTTTTGATTTTCCTCCCAATATAGAAATATTTTCCTGTGCAAATACCTGATTTACAAGGCTTGTAAGCCAGAGTTTTCCAGCTTCATGTGCCTCTAGATATTTGAAAACATCTTTTACATTTGGATGTACTACATGCCAAAAAAAACTTGGGTATGTTGAGAGTAAATCTGCAGGGGAGTTTAGATTCAGTTTTTCAGTTGTCTTATTTTCTTTAAATTCATCATACAAAGCAGCTATTTTTGAGGTGTAGTAAAGTTCACCCATTTGTCCAATTAGGTCTGCTGCTTGGACTAAGTGTGCAAATTCTTCCGGTGAGAAATCTTCTGGTATTGGAAAAGTTGTACCTGCAATTAATTTATTTATTTTATCTAAATCTATAGTTTTATAATTAATTAAAAATTGCTTAGCAAAGGCTTGTCCTCGGAATACATGATAATTTGTTAAGACTGCATCTGTATCCTCATCGGTTAACTTGATTGTCTTACCATCCATATCTATTGTCTGTATTTTATCATTATCGCTTTCTAATATATTTCTGATATATCCAACATCATGGAGTAAGAGACCAATAACAAAATGACACCAGTCCTCGAGAGATATATTTCCTTCAATTATATGCTTCCCTCTAATTATTTCTAATCCGCAAGAAAAAACATAAAATGTGTGCTCAATGTCATGGTATGCAGCGTTTGATCTCCCTAAGATAGGGATAGCTCTATGAATTGTATCTATAGTATCGACATAAATTGCTGTATCAGTTTCTACATTAGGAAACATTGAACTGAAATGTTCTTCAACTGTTTCAATATATTGGCTGATAAAAAATTCATTTATCAAAAACTGCGATGGAAGTGCACTTGCCACGTTTAACTCCCTTTTGTTTCGAATGTTAATATTATGGCAAAAAGGCAGAAAATGATAGATAAAAGGCAATTATAGCCTTACGAGAGATAAAGAGAAAATGCCACACAAATTGTATAAAAATATATTTTAACAAAAAATTAATGTTTTTTATTCCTCAAAACATACAATAACCGCTGCATTTGCTACGTAGATTGAGTCTTTTCCTGCCTCACTTGGGATTTCTAATCCACCTTTAGTTGTCTCTACATTTACTGTCCCATAAGGTAAAACTTGTGCAACCTCATATTTATTGACTAATTCGGGTTCTGGCACTCCAATTTTAACAGTAATTTGCATTTGATCAGGTGATTTACCAAGAGTATCAAAAAAATTGATGCTAGAATGCCTAATTGCGTCAGATACAGCACGTATTGATGCTTTGGTATTATTTTTACCGTGTACATCAACACCCATTCCTATCTCAGTTAAATAGCGTTTAAGTGGCATGATTCACTCCTTAATTTAAAATAACTTAGTAATTTTAAATAAATATTGGCGGAGGGAGAGGGATTCGAACCCTCGGTACGGCAAGCGCACAACGGTTTTCGAGACCGCCCCGTTCAACCACTCCGGCATCCCTCCGATATATTTATGATTATTGTTTAAACAAAGGTATTATAGGCTGCAAGAAATGTTGAGAGAATTGTTTGTATCAGCTAAAATATTGTAGTTGTTCTTAGCGTTGACACTTCAATATGTAGAGGTATAGTGCGCGCTTGGACATTTCACCAACTGGGTTGTAAAAATTTAAATTTAGTCTACTTAAGCCATAGACGATTCTAATTTGGACGAATTTTATGTTTGCTGTCATTAAAACTGGTGGAAAGCAGTATCGCGTTTCGCCGAACGATGTTATAAAAGTTGAACGTCGGTCAGACGCCGAGACTGGAAAAAATCTAGAGTTAACGGAAGTGTTAGCTGTGGGTGACGATAAGGATTGTACATTAGGAACCCCTAATGTTACTGGAGCTAAAGTTATTGCTTCAGTTCTGGAGAATACCCGTTCTGATAAGCTCATTGTATTCAAAAAGAAAAGAAGAAAAAATCACCGTAGGACACGAGGGCATCGTCAATATTTAACTGTCTTACGAATTGAAGAAATTTTAAAAGCTGGACAAAAGCCATCTGCAAAGAAAAAGCCGGTTACTTCAGATCAAGAAAAACAAGTTGTGAGTAAAAAAACAAAAGCAAAATCATCATCTAAGAAGAAGCAGGTTAAAGCATCTAGTAAGGAAATAGATAAAAAAGAAAAAGTTTCAAGTAAAAGTAAAGAAACAAAAATTTCTAGTAAAGATGATATTAAGGACAAGAAGGCAAAGACTGTTAAGAAGTCAGATGAAAAAAAGACTACAAAGAAGACCCCTACTAAAGTGAAGACAGATAAGAAACAATCAACTCAAAAGAGTCCAACTAAGAAGAGTCCAACTAAGAAGAGTCCAGAAAAAAAGAATTCTGGAAAGTCAAAGGTTAAGGAGTAGTATGCAATGGCACACAAAAAAGCCGGAGGTAGCTCAAGAAACGGCCGTGACTCTGCTGGCAGGCGTCTCGGCATTAAGAAATATGGGGGACAGATTGTTGTGCCCGGAAATATAATAGCACGCCAAAGAGGCACTAAGTGGCATCCTGGCGAAAATGTTGGTATTGGTAAGGATCATACTTTGTATGCCCTTATTGATGGAAGGGTTAGCTTTAGAAAGAAGAGTGGTAATAAAACTATAGTTTCTGTTACTGCTAGTTAATAACAACTAATTCTATTGCTAAGTAATAATGGGAGCGGTGTAATGCTCCCTTTTATTTTTCAAGTTTAGTATAAATTATAGGCCATCGTAAGCTTTGACTGTGTTCAAGTGGAACGAATACCATGCAATTCATTGATCGTGTAAGTATTTATGTTGAGAGTGGGGCAGGGGGTAATGGTTGCTTAAGCTTTAAGCGTGCGAGAAACCTTCCTCGTGGTGGACCAGATGGTGGTAATGGCGGCAGAGGTGGCTCAGTCATTGCAGAATGTGTAGAGGGCTTAAATACTCTTATTGACTTTCGATATAAGCAGCATTTTAGAGCAAAAAAAGGACGTAATGGGGAAGGTGCGAATCGAACAGGTGCAGATAGTGGTGATATTATTCTTCCAATACCAATAGGAACACAAATTCTTGATGCAGAAGATAACTCTCTAATTGCTGATTTAATCACCCTTGGTGAGAAAGTGATTCTTGTTAAGGGTGGGCGTGGAGGTGTAGGAAATGCTTACTTTAAATCCTCAACTAATCGTGCACCAAGACGTACATTGCCAGGGGAAGCCGGGCAAGCTACGAATCTAGTTCTTCAATTAAAACTTCTAGCTGATGTTGGACTAGTAGGTTTACCTAATGCTGGTAAATCAACTTTTCTTTCTGTCACTAGTCGAGCAAAACCTAAAATATCAGATTATCCTTTTACAACACTTACTCCTCAGTTGGGGGTAGTCGGAATAGACAATAAAGAATTTGTCTTAGCAGATTTGCCTGGTTTAATTAAAGGTGCACACAAAGGAACTGGTTTAGGGCTTCAATTTTTAGGACACGTTGAGCGTTGTAGCTTGATTGTTCATCTAATTGATTGTACAGCAAATAATATAGTGGAATCGTATCTTACTATTCGTGACGAACTTTTGGCATATGGGCATGGTGTTAGTGAGAAAATAGAACTTATTTGTTTAACTAAGACAGATTCTTTAGATGCAGAAAATCTAAAGAACAAGTCCAACGAATTAGAGGCTATAGCTAAACAAAAACCTATTTTTATTTCAAGCACTTCAGGAAAAGGTATTAAAATACTTCTCAGGAAAATATCAGATATTTTAGATAGTCAAAAAGAGTCTATAAATGATATTGAATCAAGCAAAGCATTTGATCCTCTTATGAGGTTAGTATGAGTTTAGATCTTATTAATGATGCTCGAAGGATAATTATTAAAATTGGATCTACCTTACTGGTGGACCAAGAAAAAGGACAAATTCGTTCAGAATGGCTTAAACTTCTTGCTGAAGATATTAAAAGCATAAGGGAGTCAGGTCCAGAAATTATAATCGTCACATCTGGAGCGATAGCTGCCGGTCGACGGGATCTAGGTTTGGTCACAGAAGAGTTGAGATTAGAGGAAAGTCAAGCAGCTGCGGCATGTGGGCAAGTTCAACTTGCACACTCTTATGCATCAGCTTTACAAGCTTCTGAGCTTATAGCTGCTCAGATTCTTTTAACTAGTGATGATATGGACAATAGACGAAGATATTTAAACGCCCGAAATACAATAACGACTTTATTAAAATTAGGTGCAATTCCAGTAATCAACGAGAATGATACAATAGCCACGACAGAAATCAGATTTGGGGATAATGACCGATTAGCAGCAGGTGTGGCGGCTATGATGGCGGCAGATGTACTTATATTACTTTCATCAGATATAGACGGCCTTTACACTGCCGACCCAACCTCATGTGAAGAAGCTGAATGGATTCCAGTTGTAGAGCGAATTACTCCCGCTATTGAAAAAATGGCAGGAAATTCTCCATCTATAGATTCCTCTGGCGGAATGACAACTAAAATCATCGCAGCAAAAGCTGCTACAGCTTCTGGTTGTAGTATGGTAATTACAAGTGGTAAAGAGTTAAGGCCTCTGAAAAAATTGTTTTCTGGAGGTCGTGCAACTTGGTTTTTATCTAATAAATCCCCTGTAAATGCTCGTAAACACTGGATTGTTAGTGTCCTGCAACCAAAAGGAAGTCTTATCTTAGATAATGGAGCTGTAGATGCCCTTGTTAAAGGAAGAAGCCTTCTTCCGGCTGGTGTTACAAAAGTAAATGGAGATTTTGATAGAGGAGATGCTGTAACGCTTTTAGATATTCATAATAATGAACTTGGTCGGGGATTAGTTGCTTATTCGGCTGATGATGCTTCTAAAATTCTTGGTCATAAGACTACTGAAATTGAATCAATCCTAGGCTATTCTGGTCGTGATGAAATGATTCACCGTGATGACCTTGTTTTGGAAGATGAGAGATAAAATGACGGTAGAGAATAATAAAAATTTAAATGATGTAATTAAATCTATTGGTGTATCGGCAAATAAAGCTGCAAGGGTTTTGGCAACTTCATCAATTAAAGTCAGACAATCTGCCATAATAGCAATATCAGATGAGATAGCTTCTAATGTAGATAAAATTCTGATTGCAAACGAAAGAGATATGAAAAATGCTGAATCTGAAGGTTTGTCAAACGCAATGCTGGATAGACTTAAGCTTGATAAAGATAGGATTCTATCTATTTCTCAAGGATTAGTTGCTATTGCAAATCAGCAAGATCCTATAGGAAAAACCTTAGGAATTAACAAACGTCCAAACGGTTTAATAATTGAGAAAATATCTGTTCCAGTAGGAGTAATAACTATTATTTACGAATCAAGGCCTAACGTAACAGCTGATGCTGGAGCTTTATGTCTAATGTCTGGCAATGCAGTAATACTCAGAGGTGGTTCAGAAAGCTTTAACTCTTCACATGCCATTCTGTCTTGTATGCATACTGGCTTGCGTTCGGCAAAGCTACCCGAGAGCTCTATTCAGCTAGTTCCTACAAAAGACCGCACCGCGGTTGGCATCTTGTTAGGTATGGAAAACAAAATAGATCTTGTTATACCTCGTGGTGGTCGCTCTTTAATAGAAAGAATTTTTGCTGAAAGCCGGATTCCTGTGTTAGCCCATCTAGATGGTATATGCCATACATACATACACTCAGAAGCTGATCCTAAAATGGCGAAAGATTTATTATTTAACGCAAAGATGCGTAGGACAGGTATTTGTGGGGCAACCGAAACACTTTTAATTGACTCTAAAATCATAAACAATTTATCTATGATTATAGACCCTCTAGTTAATGCAGGATGTGAGTTGCGTGGTGATAAGGCAGCCTGTGAAATTGATAAGAGATTACTTGCGGCAACCGATAAAGATTGGAAAACAGAATATCTTGACTCAATTTTATCAATAAAGGTTGTTAAGAATCTCAGTGAGGCCATTGATCATATAAACAAATATGGATCACATCATACGGATAGCATTGTTACAGAAGACGATGTAGTAGCATCGAAGTTTATGAATGAAGTGGATAGTGGTATTGTAATGCACAATACATCTACACAGTTTGCTGATGGCGGCGAATTCGGTATGGGAGCAGAAATAGGAATTTCAACAGGAAAATTGCACGCACGCGGGCCCGTTGGCATTGAGCAATTAACTACATACAAGTATAAGGTCCGTGGTTGCGGTCAGGTGCGCCCCTGACTAGGCTTATTCCCATAGTTAGGCCACCAGCTCAGCCGGTTTTAGTGAAAACAAAAGTAACTAGAAGACGTAGATTGCGTGTAGGTCTTCTGGGAGGCTCATTTAATCCCGCTCATGCTGGTCATATACATATTAGTAATCAGGCTCTTATCCGTCTTCAATTGGATGAGGTTTGGTGGCTTGTATCTCCGCAAAACCCTTTGAAATCAAAATCAGGTATGGCTTCTTATAGTGATAGAATATCTTATGCCCGTTCTATAATTCCTAATTCACGAATTAATGTGTCTGACTTAGAAAAAATAATCGGAACGCGTTATACTTCAGACACAATTGAAAAATTAAAGCATATATATCCAAAAATTCAATTTATATGGATAATGGGAGCAGACTTAATGCCAGAAGTAAGCGATTGGAAGAATTGGTCAAAAATCTTTCAATCAGTACCTGTCGCAGTATTTGATCGTTGGCCATATGCTAGCAAGTTATTGGCTTCAAAAACAGCTAAGAAATTTGAGAATTACAGGTTTAATTGTCGCTCTGCGTCCCTATTGGCTAATTCCAACCCACCAGCATGGATATATTTATTTTGCCCGCTGAATTCAGTCTCAGCTACATCTATTCGTCACTTTGCTACGGAGAATTAAAGCAGCTAACGTGCTTGATTGATAGGAGAAATCTAAACTTATGTCTAAACGTAATATTAAGCAGAATACAATAAGCCAAGAACCATATTTAGTTTGTGAGGCAATAAGATCTGAATTAGAAGATGCAAAAGCAGAAAATGTAGTAACTATAAATTTATCTGGAAAGTCAGTTATTGCTGATTATATGATTCTAGCAACTGGAAAATCACACCGACAATTGGGGGCATTTTCATCGAGGCTACGTAATTTATTCAAATTAGTAGGAATAAAATCCGTCTTGTTTGAGGGTGAAGAAAATGGAGATTGGATTCTGATTGATGCTAGAGATGTGATTGTTCATTTGTTTAGACCAGAGGTTAGAAGTTTCTATAATCTTGAGAAGATGTGGTTAGCTGAAATGCCATCAGATAATATTCAATTGACAGATTAAAAATTAGATTTATGGCTTCTAAAAATAAACAAAATGAGAGAAAAGGTTTATGTCTTAGTATTATCGCTGTTGGAAAAGTTAGAAATGATCCAACAAAAGGGATTTTTGATCTCTATGCAAGTCGTCTTCCTTGGAGATTCAAGTTAATAGAAATTCAAGAGGGGGGTAAATATGGAGGTCCAGAAAGGGTAAAACGTGAGGGATTGAAATTAATATCTGCAATCCCTGATAAAGCAATAGTTGTTGCACTTGACGAAAATGGAAAAAAACTAAAGAGTCTTGAGTTTGCGGAGATGATGAAAAAGTGCCTTGAAAGTGGCAACAGAAAAATAGCCTTTATTATTGGAGGTGCAGATGGTCTTTCTCAGAGTGTTTTTGATAGAGCGGATTTAATATTTTCATTGGGTGATATGACTTGGCCTCATATGTTGGTTAGGAGCATGTTAGCTGAACAATTATGGCGTTCAGCAAGTATTATAAATAAACACCCCTATCATAGATTATAGAAGTTTTATAATTAAATTTATTTTTAATAATTCTGTGTGGTTGTTTTTTTTTACGAGTGTTAAGTTGTAATTTACTAGAATCGTGCTCTTATTTTTTAATGGGTAAAAATATAGGAATGTTTATATGACCCAAAAAGTATCAGGGCCTGTTGTTTTATGTGTCCTCGATGGCTGGGGAAATGGCCCAAAAGATAAGCATAATGCTATCTCAAATGCATTTACCCCTGCATGGGACAAATTGCTCGTTAGTTATCCAAATGGAGAATTATTAACATCAGGCAGGGCTGTAGGTCTTCCAGAAGGACAAATGGGAAACTCTGAAGTGGGACACATGAGTATGGGGGCAGGCAGAATTATATTGCAGGACCTACCGCGAATTGATAAGGCAATTGAAGAAAATAAATTATTTAATGATCCTTATTTATTAGATAAAATTGATAGAATTAAGAAAAGTAGTGGCAAATTTCATCTTTTAGGTTTGTTGTCTCCAGGAGGTGTGCACAGTCATCAGGATCATATTCTGGAACTATGTAAAATTTTTGAGGCAAATGATATTTTTGTATGTGTTCATGCAATCCTTGATGGAAGAGATACACCACCATATTCAGCAGCTAGATATATAGAAAAATTTAGATCTGAGACTAACGGGTTAAAAGGAGTATCTATCTCAACCTTATCAGGACGTTATTGGGCGATGGATCGTGATAATCGCTGGGATCGTGTTCGTGAAGCATGGAAGGTTTTAGTACATGGAAAAGGGGAAAAGGGAGTGCAAATTGCCCCTGAAGAATATATTTCTATGATGTATGACACGGGGGTCTCTGATGAGTTTATCAAGCCAGTCGCATTAGATTGTTATTCTGGAATGAAAGATGGTGATGGCTTAATAGTTGCAAATTTTCGTGCAGATCGAGTTAGAGAGATTACTGAAGCACTTGTGGATCCAAACTTTAATAAATTCAGCAGAGATTATATTCCAAAATTTACATCAACTCTTGGAATGTGTAGTTATTCCTCAATGCTAGATATACATATGGGCTCAATTTTTAAGCCAAATATAGTGAAAAATGTATTAGGGCAAATAGTTTCAAAATCAGGCCTAAAACAACTGAGAATTGCTGAAACAGAAAAATATGCTCATGTTACTTTTTTCTTTAATGGAGGAGAGGAGGCTGCTTTTCTAGGTGAGGAGCGTATTTTGATCCCATCTCCAAAAGTAGCAACATACGACCTAAAGCCTGAGATGTCAGCATTTGAGGTTGCAGAGAGGCTTAATTATGAGATTAGAGGCGGAAACTATGATTTTATTTTAGTAAATTTTGCTAATACAGATATGGTTGGCCATACAGGAGATCTGGCTGCTGCAATAAAAGCAGTCGAAGCTGTGGATAAATGCATTGAAATTATTAAGAATTCAATAAAAGAAACCAATGGAGCTCTTTTAATAACCGCCGATCATGGTAATGCTGAGCAGATGTTAAGTAGCAACGGAGAGCCACAAACCTCTCATACTCAAAATCCAGTACCCTTTGTATTAGTTACAGAAAAAAAATTAAAACTACCAGTTGTTGAGAATGGCTCATTATGTGATATAGCACCAACGGTATTAGATTTGTTGGGATTAGATCCGCCCAAAGAAATGACGGGAGAAACTCTTATAACCACTTAGTTCAGGCAAATCATATATGAATGGTATTTTTGATCCTTTATAATTTAATTGTATTTATATTCTAAAGAACTGCTATTTTCTAAATGCCTTATTGACATAAATACCAGTTTTTCCATTTGCCAAAGTTGAAGATTGTGTGCTGCAATCTTAATTTTTATTTCGTAATATTTTTTAGAGTGAGATCATGAAAAAAAAAATAGGTATTATATTTATTAGTTCTTTTATCAGTTTAATTTTTCTAAGTGTTGTAATTTTTTCTAGATCAAGTAATTCTGATACATATAAACAGTTAGAGCTATTCGGCGATGTATTTGAGAAGGTTCAAAGTGATTATGTCGAGGAGTCAGATGAAGCTATATTAATTGAATCGGCTATAAATGGAATGTTAAACTCTCTTGATCCTCATTCAAAGTATTTAAATCCAAAAAACCTTAAGGAAATGCGTATCCAAACTCGTGGCGAATTTGGTGGACTAGGAATTGAGGTCACTATGGAAAATGGATTTGTCAAGGTAATTGCTCCTATTGATGATACACCAGCTTATAGAGCAGGAATAAAGGCTGGTGATTTTATCACGCATTTAGATGGGAAACCAATCTTAGGTTTGTCATTGAGCCAAGCAGTTGATTTAATGCGTGGTCTAATCAATACAAAAATTACATTAACAATACAGCGATCTGGTCTAGACTCTGCATTTGATGTCTCAATTATAAGAGATAAAATTAAAATTGGGTCGGTAAAAACTCGTCTTGAGGGTGAAGATATAGTTTACATAAGAATCACTTCATTCTCAGAAAGAACTACTGATGATCTGGAAAAATCTGTGGGGCTGATTTTTGAGGAAAAAAAAGAATCTTTGGTGGGTCTTGTTCTTGACTTGCGTAATAACCCAGGGGGCTTATTAGACCAAGCTATTTCTGTAGCTGATAGCTTCCTTGATAAAGGTGAAATTGTATCTACAAGAGGTAGGCGCAATGACAGTATTCAGAGGTTTAATGCACGTAACGGAGATATAGCAAAAGGGTTACCAATTATTGTTCTTATAAATGGTGGATCAGCATCTGCATCTGAGATTGTGGCTGGAGCAATCCAAGATCACAATCGAGGCTTAATAATTGGCACCCGTTCTTTTGGCAAAGGATCTGTGCAGACAATTATTCCACTAAGGGAACAAGGAGCTATTCGCCTTACTACAGCAAGATATTTTACCCCCTCAGGAAGATCTATTCAGGCAAAAGGGATTGAACCTGATTTGTTAGTTGAACCTGCACGTATAGAAAAGCTTTCTGAGAAGAGTCAGCGAGAATCTGATTTACGGGGTAGTCTTGATGTTGTCAAAACTGAAACAGAAAATAATAAAGAAAAAAATATAAATAATGAGAGTAATGAACAAGAGGATTACCAGCTTCTCAGGGCATTTGACCTCCTAAGAGGGTTCAAACTCTTATCAATAGCTACAAGAAACTAGGTGTATTGAATTTGTATAGACAAGGAGTAGGAATAGTTCTTATTAACACTAATAAACAGGTCTTTACTGGTCGACGCATGGATATGTTAAAAGATGTTTGGCAAATGCCGCAGGGAGGTATTAATGATAAAGAGGATAGACTTTCTGCTGCATATCGTGAGCTTGAAGAGGAAACTAGTATAAAACCTCATATGATTTCTATCATTGCACAAACCAAGGATTTACTCAGTTACGACTTTCCTGAAAATTTGTCAAAAAATGTAATGGGAGGAAAGTTTTCCGGGCAGCAACAGCGTTGGTATCTTTGTATGTTTTTAGGCTCTGAATCTGATATTAATGTAAATACTAAAGATCCTGAATTTGATTCATGGTGTTGGATGGATCCAGAGGAATTAATTGTTCAGATAGTAGATTTTAAAAAATCAGTTTATAAAATGGTTTTTAAAGAATTTTCTGAGAAATTAAATAAATGAAAAGGCATCTAGTAATAATTATTTTGCCAAATCTAATTGTTTATTAGTCAAATATAGTTTTTTTGGATATTAGGCTGCTTTTTTTTCTAAATGTCTAGCGTATCTCTGGAAAGCAGACCAGCCAACAAATGTAACAACTTTTCCAACATGGCTCTGTGGTTTTACACCTACAGCTTTCATTGTCATACCTAGACCACGTTTTACATGTTCATATCGATATAATGGGAAAACCCTTTTGGCATATGCATTTATGTTTTCTGATCTTACATATGGACCTGTAGATCCTGATGCACAATAGTAAGCGTACCCGAGTTCGTCGTCTTGTGCTTCAGCTAGACGGCTAGTTGCTGTAATTAGACGAGAAATAAAACCAACCTTTTCAGACTTTTGGTATTTTTTCATAGTGGAGTAAAATAATTTATAGTGACGGAATTCATCTGCAGCTATATTTTTACAGATTTGTCTAAGAACTGGTTCGGAGGTTGAATCCCTCAAGGCACTATAATAAGCTGAAGTTCCAACTTCAACTATACAGCGAGCAACTAACTCACTACATCTCGAACCTCTTATAGATTCATTAGCATCAGTTTGAATATCGTGGTTGCTTACAAAGCGATCAAAAGTTGAATCAAAGTCAAAATTGGGATCAGCTAATTCTGCATATTGCCTAAGAGCTTTTCCATGCTGTATTTCCTCTTGTCCCCATTCTACTGCTGCATTACAAAATTCTGTGTCTCCAGCAAAAACACTACAAAGGTATTCAGCATAGTCTTTACTATGGTATTCGACCATACTCGCTGCTTTAACAACTGTTACTATTTCAGGATCCAAAAGTGACCTATCAAAATCATCCCACCGGATGTCATTTAATTTCCAATTTCCCATTTTTCTGCCAGATATCTCTAATTTCAAAATAAAAAGCCAATAACTAAAAAATATTGCTATGTTAAAAATAATCATAACAAGGATATAGGGAGACGGATTATATGAAAAGTTTTGCGTACGACAAGTCTATCTTAGATTAAAAATCATACTTGGACAAAAAAATTTAATTTTTTGCTATTTCCATCATTGCTCGAGCGACATTTAAATTGTTTTCTGCTCGTTCTCGCTCAATATCTGTGTTTGCATTATTAACTTCGGTTTCTGCGTTATCAAAACGTTCTTTTGCCACCTTTTCACTCACATTAGATATTGGTAGAGCCTCGATTGATAATATGGTACATCGTTTGGCAGTTACTTCTGCATAGCCACCACTAACAAAATATCTATCTTTTAATTCACCATTATCATGGATTTCGATAACACCAGGACGTACTGTTGAAATAACATTTGCGTGACCAGGAAGAACTCCAAAATCTCCTTCTGAACCTGGAACTACAACTAATTCTACATCGCCAGTGAAAATAAGATTTTCAGGTGCAACCAGTTCAAATTGAATAGTATCAGCCATTCTGCCCTCCCAGAGGCCTGATCAAGCTGCTTCCGCTGCCATTTGTTTAGCTTTCTCAATAACTTCGTCTATACCACCAACCATATAAAACGCTGCTTCTGGAAGGTCATCATATTCTCCATTACATATTGCTTTAAAGCCAGAAATTGTATCTTTAATATCAACTAGCTTTCCAGGTGAACCTGTAAATACTTCAGCAACATGAAAAGGTTGGGATAGGAAACGTTGTATTTTCCTGGCTCTAGCAACAGTTAGTTTGTCTTCTTCAGACAATTCATCCATTCCGAGAATGGCTATAATATCTTGTAGTGATTTATAGGTCTGTAAAACCCTCTGCACCTCACGGGCGACCTCGTAATGATCATCACCAATTATGCGTGGGTCAAGCATACGAGATGTAGAGTCTAATGGATCCACTGCTGGATATATTCCCAGTTCAGCGATTTGTCTTGATAAGACTGTAGTAGCGTCTAGGTGGGAAAAAGATGTTGCAGGTGCAGGGTCAGTTAAATCATCTGCCGGAACATAAATTGCTTGAACCGAGGTAATAGAGCCTTTTTGAGTGGATGTAATTCTTTCCTGTAAAGTTCCCATATCTGTGGCTAAAGTTGGCTGGTAGCCCACTGCCGATGGGATGCGGCCTAGAAGTGCTGATACTTCTGATCCAGCTTGTGTAAATCTAAAGATATTATCTACAAAAAGTAAGACGTCTTGTCCTTCGGCATCTCGGAAGTATTCTGCTTGGGTTAGTCCAGTTAGTCCTACACGTGCTCGTGCACCAGGTGGTTCGTTCATCTGACCATAAACTAGAGCAACTTTTGACTTGTCTCCTTCAAGGTCTATAACTCCTGACTCGATCATTTCATGATATAGATCATTCCCCTCACGAGTTCGTTCACCAACACCAGCAAAAACAGAATAACCTCCATGAGCTTTAGCAATATTATTAATTAATTCCATAATAAGCACTGTTTTTCCAACGCCAGCACCTCCAAAGAGTCCAATTTTTCCTCCCTTTGCGTATGGTGCCAACAAATCCACCACCTTAATTCCAGTCACAAGCATTTCAGATTCAGTAGACTGGTCTACAAACTCAGGTGCTGGTGCATGGATCGGAAGTGTTTGTTGGGTGTCAACAGGTCCCCGTTCGTCAATCGGCTCACCTACAACGTTGATAATACGTCCCAACATCTCAGGCCCTACTGGGACGGAAATACCTGCACCTGTATCCACAGCATCTGATCCACGGACTAGGCCTTCTGTTGTATCCATTGCTATACATCTAACTGTATTTTCACCCAAGTGCTGAGCCACCTCTAGGACAAGTCTATTACCTTGGTTGTCCACATGAAGTGCATTGAGAATAGCTGGTAGTTCGCCATCAAATTTAACGTCTACCACTGCACCCATGACTTGGCTTATTTTTCCGATTGTATTTTTACTAGCCATTGTCGAATTCCTGTTAATCTATTTTTGTTTTAATATTATATTAAAGTTTATCATTGTCTTATAGTGCTTCCGCACCCGAAACAATTTCGATTAATTCTTTGGTTATTTGTGCTTGACGTGACCTATTGTATTCTAATGTTACCTTCTCTATCATTTCACCTGCATTTCGTGTCGCGTTATCCATTGCACTCATACGAGCCCCTTGTTCGCTCGCGGCATTTTCTAGAAGTGCTCTAAAAACTTGCACGCCTAAATTTCTTGGAAGAATATCTTCAAGAATGACTGTTTCATCCGGTTCAAAGTCATAGGCAGATTCTAATTCTTTTTGATCGACATTTTCTTCAGCTTGGTTCCTATTTTCTTCTAGCGTAAAGGGTATAAGTTGTTGAAAGGTTACTACTTGGCTCATGACAGAATGGAAACGATTATATACTATTGTGCACACATCAAATTGTTCGTTTTCGAACATTGATGTTAATTGTTCGCCTATTTCTGAAGCTTCCGAATATTCGGGCCCACGACGGCCTATCCCTTGTTTGTGTTCAATAATTAATTCTCCAAATTCACGGCGTAGCTGCTCCCTTCCTTTCCTTCCTACAGTATATATCTTAACATTTTTTCCAGAGTTTTGTAATTCCTGTATTTTAAGCCTTACTCCACGAACTATAGAGCTATTAAATCCACCACAAAGCCCCCTATCTGCAGTACACACTACAATCAGGTGGGATTTGTCATTACCAGTTCCGGATAACAGACGAGGAGCATCTTCTCTACCTGCCATGGCCAAAGCTAAACTTCCTAACATCCTTTCCATTCTTTCTGCATATGGCCGAGCGGCTTCTGCAGCTTCTTGAGCTCTTCGAAGTTTAGAAGCAGCGACTAATTTCATTGCAGATGTTATTTTCTGCGTCTGTTTTACGCTATTTATTCTTAGCCGAAGTGATTTAAGACTTGCCATGCTGTATCGTTTCGATAGGTATTTTAATTACGTAAATGATTTTGTAAATTGATCTAGAATTTCACTTAGTTTTTGCTCACTTTTTTCGCTTAGGGTCCCAGATTCTCTAATATCTTCTAATACGTCAGAGGCATTTGTGCGAACCTCACTCAAATAAGATTGTTCAAATCTGGTCACATCTGTAGTTTCCACTCCGTCTAGGTATCCTCGAACCCCTGCAAAAATTGCTACAACTTGTTCCTCGACTGGAAGTGGTTGATATTGTCCCTGTTTTAATAATTCGGTTAATCGTGCACCCCGAGCTAAGAGTCTTTGTGTTGCAGCATCGAGATCTGATCCAAATTGAGCAAAAGCTGCCATCTCTCTGTACTGAGCTAACTCTAGTTTTATTGTTCCTGCTACTGATTTCATAGCTTTTATTTGAGCTGCTGATCCAACACGACTGACTGATAGCCCGACATTAATTGCAGGTCTAATTCCTTGATAAAATAATTCAGTTTCAAGAAATATTTGACCGTCGGTTATAGATATAACATTCGTTGGGATATATGCTGACACATCACCAGCTTGTGTTTCGATAACAGGTAAAGCCGTTAAGGAGCCAGAACCATTATCCTTATTCATCTTAGCTGCACGTTCCAAGAGTCTAGAGTGTAGGTAAAAAACATCTCCTGGATACGCTTCACGTCCTGGTGGGCGTCTAAGCAATAAGGACATTTGTCTATAGGCCACGGCTTGTTTTGATAAATCGTCGTATATAATTAGTGCGTGCATACTGTTATCACGGAAATATTCACCCATAGTACATCCGGTATAAGGTGCAAGAAATTGTAATGGTGCAGGTTCTGAGGCTGTTGCAGAAACTACTATGGAGTATTCCATAGCACCCTGTTCTTCCAGAGTTTTTACAAGTTGTGCAACTGTTGAACGTTTTTGCCCGACGGCCACATATATACAGTATAATTTTTTCGATTCATCATTACCAGCATTGACTGATTTTTGGTTGATAATTGTATCAACGGCAACAGCAGTTTTGCCAGTTTGTCTATCCCCAATAATTAGTTCTCTTTGTCCTCGTCCTACAGGTACTAAAGCGTCACATGCCTTCAATCCAGTTTGCATAGGCTCATCCACTGATTGCCTTGGGATGATACCTGGTGCTTTCACATCTACTCTTCGTTTTTCATCACTTTCTATTGGTCCCTTACCATCTATCGGATTTCCAAGTGCATCTACTACACGACCAAGCAAGCCTCTGCCTACTGGAACTTCCACAATGGCACCAGTCCTTTTAACCACATCACCTTCTTTGATGTCTCTGTCTTCTCCAAAGATAACAACACCGACATTATCTGTTTCCAAGTTTAAGGCCATTCCTTTGATACCTTGTGGAAACTCCACCATTTCACCAGCTTGGACGTTATCTAGGCCATGAACGCGAGCAACGCCATCGCCTACCGATAAAACTTGGCCGACTTCAGCAACATCGGCCTCAGTGCCAAAATTTGCGATTTGCTGTTTAAGTATTGCCGATACTTCGGCGGCCCCAATATCCATTTTTAAATCCCTTTCATCGCAAGCTCGATATTATCAAGCTTTGTACGTATCGAATTATCTATCATCCTCGAACCAACCATAATTTTTAGACCGCCTATAATAGCAGGGTCAACTAGTGTTTCGAGGGCTACATCGCGTCCAACAACATCTTTTAGTGCAGCACGAACAGCGGCTTCATGCTCAGGCTTTAACGGTTTAGCAGAAGTTACTTGTGCTGCTACCTCACCCTTATGCTCTGCCACCTTGTGATGGAAGTTCCTAATAACAGTTTCTAGAGCGAAAAGTCTTCTCTTATTTGCCATTACACCTAAAAAATTTCTCACAAGCAATGAGATTTTGAGATTTTCTGCTATAGAATCTATCGCTTTTCCCTGTTCTTTTCTACTTATAACAGGGCTTCTTGTAAGTCGATTAAGATCTTCAGATTCGTTCAATAGGCTTGCTAACGAGTCTAGATCAGACCTTATGGTGTCTAATTCTTCTCGTTCTAACGCCAACTCAAAAAGTGCAGTTGCATATCGCTCAGCAATTTCACTTGAGCCTGTTGTTTGGGCAGTCACTTAATTTTGTCTCCCTTTGTCATATTAGCCATACTAAAAAGTATAATTTGTTCTCAAACTAGTTAATATTCTAATACTTATAAGCTGTAATTTGCTCCAAAGAAAGGGATAGGTAACATACTGATACTTTCCGCGCAACTACCTGGAGCTATACATTAAATATTAATGTCTAATGATATTGTTGATATATGCAAACTAGAGGAAAGAATGGGGGTCAACATCTATTTGGATACGAACACCTTCGGTATTTCCAATCTTTTTTAACCAAGTTTTGAGGGGGGGTTGAAGTCGTTGTGAATCTTTCCCTTTGATTAATATTCTATAGCGATATTTTCCTCTTAAAATAGACAGAGATGCTGGCGCAGGACCTAAAATAGAGATATCTGGGATATTCTTTGTATTTGAACGAGCTATTGATGTAAGGAGTTTTGCCGTTTTTATTACTTTTTGTTCATCTTCTCCCGAAAATATAATTGCTATTAGACGACCGTAAGGTGGCAAAAAGTTTTTAGCTCTTGCAGCAGCTTCTTCCTTTAAAAATGCACTCCGTTTTCCATCGATAAGGCCCTTCATAACAGGGTGTTCTGGCATATAGGTTTGAAGCATAACATTCCCCTCATGTTCCGAACGTCCAGCTCTACCCGAAACCTGGTTCAATAAATGGTATGTATGTTCAGCAGCACGAAGGTCTGCTCCTGCTAAACCAAGGTCTGCGTCTACTACACCTATTAGAGTAAGCATTGGAAAATTATAACCTTTGGCAATAACCTGCGTGCCAATGACTATGTCAACTTCACAAGATTCAATCCGCTTTAAAATTTTTTCGGCTATTTTTGGGGACACCATTGTATCGCTCGTAGCTATTTCAATACTGGCAGATGGATAAAGAGTCTCCACCTCTTCTGCTAGTCGTTCAACTCCAGGTCCGCATGGTTTTAGTGTTCCAGTTTCTCCACAATTTTTACACTGATTTTGGCGGGTTTCAGAGTATCCGCAATGATGGCAATTTAAAGTATTTTTTACTCGATGTTCTACAAGCCAAGTGGAACAATTAGGACACTCTATACAATAACCACATGCTTTACATAGTGTTAACGGTGCATAACCCCTACGATTTAAAAATAATGCTGCTTGGTGTTTTCTATCTAATGTATTTTTAACAGCTAATTGAAGTGGTTCTGAAAGCCAACAATTTTTCTTTAGACTTTGTTTGCGCATATCTATTGCCTCAATTTTTGGCAATTTTGCTGCACCAAAGCGACTTGGAATAAAACAATGATTGTATCGTTTGTTTTCAACATTTTTTAAGGTTTCTAGAGATGGAGTTGCGGATGCTAAAACTACTGGTAAATTTTCCATTTTACCCCTTGCAACAGCCATATCTCTTGCATGATAAATTACACCTTCTTCTTGTTTGTATCCAGGGTCATGTTCCTCATCAACAATTATTAGACCCAAATTTTTAAATGGCAACCATAGTGCTGAACGAGCTCCAACCACTATTGAAACATTGCCTTCAGCGGTAGCTTGCCAAGTTGTACCTCGATATTTAGGAGTAATTTCTGAGTGCCATACAGCTGGCTCTACTCCAAAGCGATCTTCAAATCGAGATAGCCATTGTGTTGAAAGTGCAATTTCTGGAAGCAAAACCAAAGCTTGTTTTCCAGCAAGGATTGATGCGGAAAGTGCTTCGAAGTAAACCTCAGTTTTTCCAGATCCAGTGACACCCTCTAGAAGGGTTACCGAAAAAGAATCCTGTTCTACTAATTTTATAAGCTGCTTTGCGGCTTTACTTTGTAAAACAGATAGATTTTGTTTTTTCAAATACGCATTATGTGTTCTGAATTGCATTGATTCAGGGCGAATAACTGCCTCAAGACAACCGATTTTTTCCAATCCTTTAACTACACTACTGCTAACTTTAGTAATGTCATGTATCTCTGAAAAAGTTTTTGGGATTCCATTTGATAAAGCACGAATTACCTGTTCACGAGCCTTAGTCATTTTCTGGGGTTTTGTTGTTGTTAAATTGTAAAATTTCTGGGTTTTATTAGTGTTGCTTAGAGCAGATGAATTTAAAATCATTCGTAAAATTGATCCGCGCTCAGCAAGCGTATATGAAGCTACCCAATCTACTAGGTCTCGCAAATCTTCTTTGATTGAGGGGAGCTTTAGTATTGACTCTACAGCTTTTACTTTCCCAATTGGGAGTTTCTTGTTCGAATTTTCCCAGATAACGCCAGTAGTGATCCTATTTCTCAGAGGAATTCTTACTAAGGAGCCAATTTCAAAATTAAAATCTCTTGGAACAATATATTCATATAAATGGTTTATTGGCACTGCAGGTAACACAGCAACATGGGCTCCATCAACCATGATTTGTTTGGACAATATTTGAGTTGTAGCATCTGATGATTCCATTCGTTAAAATAACACGTAGACTCGAGATAATAACAGCCCTGATTCAATAATTGATAAGGGAAAGTACAAACAATTTTTAAATGAGGGATACATGAAATTTTTTGCAGATACAGCTAATATTGAGGAAATCAAAGAGCTTGCAGAAACGGGTTTGCTTGACGGAGTGACTACAAATCCGTCGTTAATTGCAAAGACTGGACAAGATTTTATTAAAACCATAGAGAATATCTGCTCTTTGGTTGAAGGCCCTGTGAGTGCGGAGGTTACAGCATTAGATCATAAAATGATGATTGTTGAAGGAGAGAAGCTAAGTAAAATTGCTCCGAACGTTTGCATAAAAGTTCCATTAACTTGGGATGGCCTAAAAGCTTGTAAAGCACTTTCTTCAAGTGGAATAAATATAAACGTAACTCTTTGTTTCTCAGCCACTCAGGCACTTTTAGCTGCCAAAGCAGGGGCATCTTTTATTTCACCATTTGTTGGCCGTCTGGATGATATATCTGGTAATGGAATGGGACTAATAGAGGATATAGTAAATATTTTTAATAATTATCCAGATACCCTTAGTACAGAGGTTTTAGTAGCTTCTATTAGAAGTCCGTTACATGTATTAGAGTCAGCAAAACTGGGTGCTGATGTAGTTACAGTTCCTCCAAATGTATTAAAAATGTTGGCTTCACATCCACTAACCGATAAGGGATTATCATCATTTTTGGCTGATTGGGAAAAAACAGGTCAAAAAATAATTTAAATAAGAAAGAAAAATCACCATTGGCAGAAAGAAAAATTATAGCAAAAAATTCTATTGGAGGCGTGAGTTTTCTAGTTTCGTCAGATATTTATCCTTTAATAGAACTTTGGCATCGATGGTTAGCAAAAGAAAAGCAGATGTCACAACATTCTGTTGCAGCTTATTTAAGGGATTTGGCTGCATTTATGGGTTTTTTAGGTTCCCATCTTGGCCATAAACCAAGTCTTGATGATCTTACAAGTTTAGACCCCTCAGATTTTAGAGGCTGGCTAGTTCACCGTGCAAACCTAAATTTTGCAAAAGCTTCTACAGCTCGAGCATTATCTGCATTAAGAAGTTTTTTTGAAAGGCTTGAACTGGAAGGGTTTAATGGAAAGACTTCAATTGCCGCGGTTAAAAGTCCACGCATACCACGATCAGTACCTAGACCTCTGGACGAGGGGGCAGTTTCAAAGCTTATTAAAGCTGCTGGATCAGATAGTACAGGTCTTTCAGAGGATTGGCAGCTTAAAAGAGATGTTGCTGTGTTGTTTTTATTATATGGTTGTGGCCTTAGAATTAGCGAAGCTTTATCTTTAAAAAGATCTGAGGTTGAAGGTAGATCGCAATTAAACATTAAAGGCAAAGGCGGCAAAGAGAGAGTTATTCCTTCCCTGCCAATTGTACAAGATGCAATAAGATCATATATAGATTCTTACCCCAAAACCCTTATGGCTGATGACCTCCTATTTAGAGGTCACCGTGGTGGTGTTTTAAATGCAAGGGTAATACAAAAGCGTGTAGTCACATTGAGGCAAAGACTGGGTCTTCCAGAGAATGCAACTCCACACTCATTGCGACATAGTTTTGCTACTCATTTGCTACAAAATGGTGGTGATTTGCGTTCAATTCAAGAACTTTTAGGCCATGCCAGCTTATCAACAACTCAGAGATATACTGATGTAGATGCTTCGGCTCTTATAACGACTTACACCAGTTCTCATCCACGTGCCCGGTAAAATATTATCTATTAGTAGTGAATTGCTCTATTGTTTACAGCCAACGCAGCTTCCTTTATAGCTTCGTTAAGAGCTGGGTGTGCATGACATGTGCGGGCAATATCTTCTGCAGACCCTCCTAATTCCATCGCCATTACGGCTTCTGCGATGAGTGTTCCAGCGTCGGCTCCGATAATATGCACACCCAGAATAGTGTCTGTTTCTGAGCATGCTAATATTTTAACAAAACCATCAGTGGAAGAAATGGCTCTTGCTCGGCCGTTTGCACTAAATGGGAAAGTGCCAACTTTAAAATTGATATTTTTATCCACAAGTTGTTCTTCAGTTTTTCCAACAGAGGCTACTTCTGGATTGGTATATATTACACTTGGTATTGTGTTGTAATTCACATTATGGTTTTTACCGGCAATTATCTCAGCTAAAGCAACTCCTTCTTCTTCCGCCTTATGGGCAAGCATAGGGCCAGGAACAACATCACCAATAGCGTAAATCCCTTCAACATTTGTTCTAAAAAAATTATCAATAACAATAAAACCACCATTGTTCATTTTTATGTCTAGGGTCTCTAGACCTAAATTAGTCGTATATGGTTTCCTTCCAGCAGCTACAAGTACTTTCTCAGCCTCGATAGATCCAGCAGATCCATTCTCAGTATTTTCAAGTTTTAGACATACACCTGTAGAAGTAATTTCTGAGTCTACAACTTTATGGTTTAGTTTAAATTTGATTTTTTGTCGTTTTAGAATACGGAGGAATTGATTGGCGATTTCTTTGTCTAAATCAGGAGTAATCTCATCAAGAAATTCAATAACAGTGACTTTAGATCCTAATCTTTTCCATACAGATCCTAGTTCCAGGCCTATATACCCAGCACCTACTACAGCCAGATGTTCTGGAACCTTTTCAAAATTGAGGGCACCTGTAGAAGAAACAATCCTTGATTCATCTATAGGTAAACAATCTAATGTAGCTGGTTTGCTACCTGTTGCAATAATTATATGTGATGAAGATATAGTATTTTTATCGTTTTTATTATTTGTTACTGCAACTAAACCTTGGTCTAATATTTTTCCCCTACCTATAATATGTGTGATATTGTTTTTTTCAAATAGCATATCAATGCCGTTGGTAAGTTTCTCAATGATATTATTTTTATGTTCCATCATAATTTTGAGATCAAGTGTTACTCCGTCAACCTTAATTCCATGCTTTTCTATCCCTTTCTCGATTTGGGAGTACTCTTCTGAAGCATGTAGAAGAGCCTTGGATGGAATACACCCGACATTTAAGCAGGTTCCTCCTAAAGTTTCCCTTTGTTCTATACAAGCCACTCTAAAACCAAGTTGTGCAGCGCGTATTGCAGCTACATAACCACCCGGTCCAGCTCCTATAACTATAATGTCGTAGTCTTTTTGAGCCATTTTACTTTCCCAGAGTATGAAATGTGTGAATTCCAAAATTGTTCTTAAATACTTATCATTTTATGTTTATAAAGAATGATAAGTATTTGTTTTTTTCAATAAATGATAACCCTAATCTAGGTTTAGTTTATTATTAATGAAGGCTTGATTGATAAATTATCTGATTTATCAATAAAAATGGGGTGCAATATAACTCCTAAAGATAAACTCTCAGAAAAACTTCCATACATCAAGAAATCAAAACAGCTGTATAAATGAAACAATGTACTTGGCTTCTCGGTTAATATAAATTATGAAGTTTCAATGTTTGTTTGTAAGAAGCTTTAACATTGTAGTTCCGAGTGCTGCTGGTGAGTCTGCTACTACTATTCCAGCTTGTTTCATAGCTTCAATTTTATCTTCTGCCCCACCTTTGCCTCCAGCTATAATTGCACCAGCGTGTCCCATACGTCTTCCAGGAGGAGCAGTTTTGCCAGCTATAAATCCTACAATGGGTTTCTTTTGTCTATGTAATTTTATAAATTCTGCTGCCTCTTCTTCAGCAGATCCGCCAATTTCACCAATCATAATTATAGCATCTGTTTGTGGGTCAGATAGAAACAATTCAAGGCAATCTATAAAATTAGTACCATTTACGGGGTCTCCTCCAATACCAATGCAAGTTGATTGTCCGAGACCTGCAGCTGTAGTTTGTCCCACTGCTTCATATGTTAGTGTTCCTGAACGCGAGATTATTCCTATTCTACCTGGTTTATGTATATGACCTGGCATAATCCCAATCTTACATTCACCGGGAGTAATGATACCAGGGCAGTTTGGGCCTATTAAGCGAGTCCTTGATCCGGATAGAGCTCTTCTCACCCTCACCATATCTAAAACAGGTATGCCTTCTGTGATACACACCACTAGTGTTATCTCAGCATTTATCGCTTCACAAATTGCTTCAGCAGCAAATTGAGGAGGAACAAAAATAACACTTGCGTCTGCCATAGTTGCAGATTTAGCATCTGCGACCGTATTAAAAATTGGCAGATTTAAATGTTTACTCCCCCCTTTACCGGGAGTAACACCTCCAACCATTTGTGTACCATACATTATCGCCTGTTCTGAATGAAAAGTTCCCTGGGAGCCAGTGAAGCCCTGACATATTACTTTTGTGTTTTTATCTACAAGTACTGACATTGATTAAGTTCCCAAAGTTAGTCTAACAATCTTTTTTGCAGCATCTTCTAGATCATCTGCTGAAATCACAGCAATCCCTGAGTTTTTCAGTTTATTCTTTCCTTCATTAACATTAGTTCCTTCTAAACGGACTACAAGTGGGACGTCAATTTTTACCTCATGCGCAGCCGTAATTATTCCTTCAGCAATTACATCACAGCGCATAATTCCACCAAATATATTAACAAGAATCCCTTTTACAGACTTGTCAGAAAGGATAATTTTAAAAGCCTCTGAAACTTTTTCTTTTGTGGCTCCACCACCGACATCTAGAAAATTTGCTGGTTCACCTCCGCTAAGTTTTATGATGTCCATCGTTGCCATAGCTAAACCAGCTCCGTTAACCATACAACCAATATTACCATCTAGTTTAATATAACTAAGATCAAACTTAGCTGCCTCAAGCTCAGCAGGTTCTTCTTCAGTTTCATCGCGCATATCTTCTATATTTTTGTGACGAAATAGGGCGTTGTCGTCAAAATTCATTTTTGCATCAAGGGCAATTAGTTTCTTTTCATTAGTTAAAACAAGCGGATTTATTTCTAATATACTCGAATCTGTTTCACAGAAGGCTTTGTAGATATTGCCTATAATAGATATACAGTCTTTGACTATTGGTCCTGTTAAGCCAAGTGCAAATGCAATTCTACGTCCATGAAAAGACTGATATCCTGTTACTGGATCCACATTTATATTTATTATTTTTTCAGGGTTATTTGCGGCGACTTCCTCAATATCAACCCCACCCTCTTGAGAAGCCATTATGGTTACTTGCCCTGAAGCTCTATTAACTAAACAGCCAAGATAGAACTCATTATCAATATTACATCCCTCTTCTACATAAATCCTATTTACTTCTTTACCTGCAGAAGTAGTCTGATGAGTTATCAAGTTTTTACCAAACATTTGTGTTGCTTCTGAAGTTGCTTCTTCATAACTTTTACAAACTTTTACACCACCAGCTTTGCCTCGCCCACCTGCATGAATCTGGGCTTTAATTACCCAAATCGGCCCACCCATATCTTTAATTGCCTGAGTAATCTCGTCTGGGGAAGTGACGGCTATACCTTTTGGTGTAGGTACGCCATATTCAGATAGAAGTTGTTTTGCTTGATATTCATGAATGTTCATTTTGCAAAAACCATAAACCTAGTGAGTTAGTATAGTAAATTTATAACATTGTATTACTGGTGTGTAACTATATTCAGATAGTAAAACATATAAATTTGCCCTATTAGAATTTTATGCCATTGACTAGACGTTTAACAGACTTTACCGAATGTTTGAACTCCTTCTTTTCTGCACTGTCTAGTTTAATTTCGACTATTCTCTCTACTCCTGAACCTCCAATTATTGCAGGAACACCGATGAATAATCCAGTAACTCCATATTGACCATTTAAATGGGCGGCACAAGGTAAAACCCTCTTTTGATCCTTAAGATAAGACTCGGCCATTTGAATAGCTGAAGCTGCAGGGGCATAAAATGCAGAACCGGTTTTAAGCAGACCAACTATTTCTGCTCCACCATCACGAGTACGTTGGACAATCTCATCAAGTTTCTTCTGATTAATCCAGCCCATTTTAACTAAATCTGGTAGTGGTATTCCTGCAACTGTAGAATATCTTACAAGTGGTACCATTGTATCTCCGTGGCCACCCAATACAAATGCTGTTATATCTTTTACTGAAACTCTAAGTTCTTCAGCTAAGAAATATCGAAATCGTGCGGAGTCTAAAACCCCTGCCATACCTACAATTTTCTTTTTTGGTACATTGCTGGTTTTTTGTAGTGCCCAAACCATGGCATCCAAAGGATTAGTAATGCAGATAACAAAAGCATTTGGGCAGTATTTTTTTATGCCTTTGCCAACTTGTTTCATTACATCAGTATTAATATTCAGTAAGTCATCACGGCTCATACCAGGTTTTCTGGGAATTCCTGCGGTCACTATAACTACGTCAGAATTCTTTATAGCTGCATAAGAGTTGCTACCTATGAGCTTACAGTCAAAACTGTCTACAGGTGAACTTTCTGCTATGTCTAGAGATTTACCTTGGGGGATTCCCTTTGCAATATCATATAGGACGACATCCCCCAACTCTTTAAGCCCGGTAAGGTGAGCGAGTGTTCCACCAATATTTCCTGAGCCAATTAGTGCAATTTTATTACGTTTCATTATTTTCAGCTCCACTTTAGTTAATTAGTTAGGTTTTACGCAGCGATAAAAAAAAGGGCAATTGACTCTTTTTTAAAAGATATAATAAACGAGTCACTAGGATTAAAAAGTAAGGATAAATTGCAGAAATAAAAAATTACAATAAACTTATGGAATGAAAAATAGGTTTTTAAAAATATTAGAATATCCTAACGTCTCATTACCATCATTTTTTTTATTTCACCGATGGCCTTGGCAGGATTTAAGTTTTTTGGGCAAGTGCGAGTACAGTTCATTATTGTATGGCAGCGATAAAGTCTGAATGGATCTTCTAGATTGTCTAATCGTTCTCCTGTTGATTCATCACGGCTGTCTATCAACCAACGATAAGCTTGAAGTAAAATTGCTGGACCAAGATATCTATCACCATTCCACCAATAGCTGGGGCAGCTTGTTGAACAGCATGCACACAAAATACACTCGTACAAACCATCGATTTTGGCTCTATCATCTTGGCTTTGTAAGCGCTCTTTATTTGCTGGAGCCGCAGTTTCTGTCTGCATCCAGGGTTTAATGGATTTATATTGAGCGTAAAAAGTGGTCAAATCAGGAACTAAGTCTTTAATTACTGGCATATGTGGAAGGGGATAGACTTTAATTTCTCCACGCATTTCTTCAATTGGTTTTGTGCATGCAAGAGTATTGGTTCCGTCAATATTCATTGCACAAGACCCGCAAATCCCCTCTCTACATGAGCGCCTAAAGGTTAGAGTAGAGTCCATTTCATTTTTTATTTTAATTAAGGCATCAAGTACCATGGGTCCACATGTATTCATATCAACGTCATATGTCTCAGTCCGAGGGTTAGCCTTTTTGTCTGGATCATATCTATATATTTTAAATTTTTTTGTATTACCAGAGTCCGTCGGTGAGCTGTGATGGGGACCTTTTGTGATTTTTGAGTTTTTGGGAAGGGCTAATTGAGCCATTATATCAAATTCCTTCGACTTAGTATACGCGAGCTTTTGGAGGGATAGTCTTTACATCGTTTGAAAGTGTATTCATGTGTACTGGTCTGTAATCTATTGTTACAGATTTTCCTTCATCATCAATCCATGCGACAGTATGTTTCATCCATTTTTCATCATCTCGATCTGGATAATCCTCACGAGCGTGGGCTCCTCTACTTTCTTCACGAACTAGGGCTCCATGCAATGTAACTGATGATTGTCTCAGTAGATTGTCTAGTTCTATGGTTTCAACCAGATCAGAATTCCAAATTAGTGATCTATCAGAAACTGCTAAATTCTCTCTATACCGTTCCCAAATGTTGTCTAATTTCTTGACACCATCCTGCATTATATTTCCAGTTCTAAAAACACCTGCATGAGTTTGCATTGTTCTTTGTAAATCAAGACGAATAGATGCAGCAGAGTCTGAACCATTTGCATTACGTAACCTGTCAAACCAATTAAATGTCTTATCTAAAATATTTTTTGATAGAGGGGCGTGAGTGCTTCCGGCATTTACATTAGCAGCAGCTTTATCTGCTGCAGATCTCCCAAAAACAACTAAATCAAGAAGCGAGTTGGAGCCCAGCCTGTTGGCTCCATGAACTGATACGCAAGCTGCTTCTCCTGCTGCCATTAATCCTGGTACTAAAACATTTGGATCTCCGCCTTTTACAGTTACCATTTCTCCATGGTAGTTTCCTGGTATACCACCCATATTGTAATGAACAGTTGGGATTACAGGTATGGGCTCTTTTGTAGCGTCAACACCAGCAAAGATTTTTGCAGTTTCGGTAATTCCCGGTAGGCGTTGGTGTAACACTTCTGCTCCTAAATGATCTAGCTTCAGAAAAATATGATCTTTATCTGACCCTACTCCTCTACCTTCTCTTATTTCTAAAGTCATTGATCGTGATACTACATCTCTAGAAGCGAGGTCTTTTGCGGAGGGAGCATATCTCTCCATGAAACGTTCGCCCTCAGAGTTAAGTAGGTAACCTCCTTCACCCCTTACACCTTCTGTAATTAGGCATCCAGCCCCATAAATTCCTGTTGGATGAAATTGGATAAACTCCATATCCTGCAGAGGTAATCCTGCTCTGAGTACCATAGCATTTCCATCACCTGTACAGGTATGAGCAGATGTTGCTGAAAAATATGCTCTGCCATATCCACCAGTGGCTAAAATAACCATATGTGCTCTAAATATATGAAATGTTCCATCTTCTAAATTCCAAGCTATTACTCCTCTACAAACACCTTCATCGTCCATGATGAGGTCAAGTGCAAAATATTCAATAAAGAAGGCTGTTTCATGTTTTAGAGCTTGCTGATAAAGTGTATGTAAAATAGCATGCCCAGTTCTGTCCGCAGCAGCACATGTCCTAACCGCCTGACCTTCTCCAAAATGTGTTGTCATACCCCCAAATGCACGCTGGTAAATTTTACCCTCCTCCGTTCTAGAGAATGGAACACCGTAATGTTCAAGCTCAATCACAGCTTTAGGAGCTTCTTTACACATAAATTCAATTGCGTCTTGATCTCCAAGCCAGTCTGAACCTTTGACAGTATCATACATGTGCCATCGCCAGTCATCTTGACCCATATTGCCCAACGCAGCAGAAATCCCGCCCTGCGCAGCAACAGTATGACTTCGAGTAGGAAACAACTTTGAAATGCATGCAGTTTTTAGACCAGCTTCAACTAGACCAAGGGCAGCACGTAAACCTGCACCACCTGCACCAACTACTAGGGCATCATAATTGTGTTCTATAATTGGATACGCAGACATAATTATCCTCTCAAAGAGATCGCAATAACTGAGTAAATGGAAATACTAAAGAGCAGTATTGTCAAAACTAAAAGTAAAACTATCAGGCTCCACTTTAGCCACTTAGTGTGGACATAATCTTCAATAACAACTTGTAATCCGAGTTTTAGGTGTAAAAAAATAGAACCTAGAAAAATTAGCATTAATGATGCAGAAATTGGGCCATTTAGCCATGAAACAAGTTCTGTGTAAGTAGCCCCTGAGATTACAATCATCCATACTGAAGCTACGAACCAAAGTGATAAGGGAATTAACATTAGGGCAGTGATGCGTTGCCACCACCAATGATTTACTCCTTCTTTAGCGGATCCCATATGGCGAACACGGGCTAGGGGGCTTTGCATTTTAGTTCCCATTTTACTTTACCTCAAACAATACATCGATAAGCCTATACCCCATGAAAGCCCAGTGAGTAAGGCAGAGGATATTAACATTGTTATACCTGAGAAATAAGTAGCTTTAAGTGAAAAACCTAGTCCTACATCCCAAAAAAGGTGTCTTATACCATTGCATAAATGGTAAAAGAGGCACCAAGACCAAAGTGCTAAAAGGCCAATTCCTAACCAAGATGATAAAAACCATCTAGACCACTCATAATATTCTGGTCCTGCAGCAGCTGTTAGAAGCCAGCAGGCTAGCATTGCAGCACCAGTTGCTAATGTAATTCCAGAAAGCCGGTGAAAAATTGATAATACAGATGTTAACTGTGGCCTATACACCTGAAGGTGAGGCGACAGAGGCCTGTTGTTATCTGACATATATAAAATGCCCCCTTGTAAGCAGCTTCTTGATACCCCTTATCATAAGCATGATATAAGGTGCTAATAGGTTAGCGTCAACGTTTCCTTCAATACATTATTTTTTATCAAAAAAAATAAATCAGAGCCCAAAGTTTAGTTTTAGTCTTTTTTATAATTTTCTAACTTATTTTTTATTCTTTTGAATACTGACTCCCAATCACCAAATTTTTCTTGTTGTATTAATTCGGCACTAGGATACCAATCTGTAGTAGTTTTTTTATGGAGGTAACGCCAATCTCCAGTATAACACAGTGTTATCCATAATTTTTTATTCATTGCACCTGCTAGATGAGCAACAGATGTGTCAACAGAAATTACTAGGTCTAAATTATCAATTACGGCTGCTGTGTGTGCGAAGTCATGTAAATCTGCCGACAGGTCATAAATTAGTCCAGTCGCTCCATATTCCTTAATTTCATTAGCTCGAGGACCAACCTGTAAACTATAAAAAATTGTATTTTTAATACCAAGTATAGATAAAAAAGGCTCTAATCCGCTGCTACGATTTCGATCATTTCCTTGGCTAGGTTTTCCAGCCCAGCATATCCCTACTTTAAGCCAATTATCTGGGCCTTGAATTAGTTTTTTATATAACATTACATCTTCAATGTATGGAAAAATATAGGGAACTTTATTTGGTATTTTACCAATTGTTGTGGCTAGAATCTTTGGAATACTTAAAAGAGGGATATGATAATCAAAATCAGGTAATTCTTCACCTCTTGAATAAACTTCGCATTCATTCAAATTGTTGAGTAGCCGCTTAAGAGGTGATTGACATTCTAATATCAATTTTCCACCAAATTGTTTAAGTATGACAATATATCGTGCAAATTGTATACTATCTCCTATGCCCTGTTCGCAGTGAATCAGAAGTGTTTTGTTATTTAAGTTTTCACCTCTCCACAATGGTGAAATAAAATCGCGTGGAGGGTTTCTTTTTAGTTTCCAACGCCACTCATATTCTTCAAAGCCTCTTAATAAATCTCCTGATTGTAAATAGGTTAGTGATCTATCCCAATGTGCCTCAATGTGATCAGGTTTTTGAGAAAGTACTAAATTAAAACATTCAATTGCTTTTTCAAAATGACCCATATCTTTTAAAACTAAACCAAGGTTATAAGTAGCTTCAGTATATAGAGGATTGACTTTAATGGCTTTTCTATGAGCTTTTTCAGCATCTTTAAATTTTCCTATTGCTCTTAAAGCATTACCCATATTTGAAAGAGTACCTGCGTCATTAGGGGCAAGAGATAATGATTTTTCATATGCAGAAATAGCAGCTGGGAATAGATTCTTAGCTCTAAGTGCAACACCTAAATTATTATATACTTTTGCAAATTTTGGTGCAGACAATATAATTTTTTTATAGCTTAGAATTGCCTGATCTAGATCACCTTTTTTGTGTAGCTTTATAGCCCTCTTGTAAAGATTATGGACATAATTTTCGTCCTCAGAATCAAGAAGCTGTTTGTTGTTTGAAAATTTTTCTCTAATGAATTCTTTTCCCATTTTGGTTTACACTTGATTTTGCAGCGGACCCTCCAAGGTATTTAGAGGTAAGTTCTTCTGCTATTTGAACTGCATTAAGAGCAGCACCTTTTCGTAAGTTGTCTGATACAACCCACATATTTATTCCATATGGCACTGTAGGATCTTGTCTAATTCTAGAAACAAATGTTGTGTCTTCTCCGACACAATCTAGAGGTGTTGCATAGTCACCGTCTTTTCGACCATCTATAATAGTAATCCCTTTTGCACTACTCAGTGCTTCTATGGCATCTTCTTCGCTCAGTGGTTCATGAAACTCAATATTTATAGATTCAGCATGCCCTATAAAAGTTGGAACCCGAACGCATGTCGCCGACACCAAAATCTCCTTATCAAGAATTTTTTGGGTTTCCATAACCATTTTTGTTTCTTCTTTTGTTGATCCATCCGAGAGAAATGTATCTATCTGGGGAATAACATTAAAAGCTATGCGCTTTGGAAATTGTTCTGGTTCTTTATGCTCATTCATATATAGGCAACGTGTGTGTTCAAATAATTCGTCCATACATTGTTTTCCTGCACCAGAAGTTGATTGATAGGTAGAAACAACAATTCTTTTAATAGAACTAATTGTATGAAGTGGTTTTAGGGCAACTAACATCTGTATGGTAGAGCAATTAGGGTTTGCAATTATATTACGCTTTGCAAAATGTACTATTGATTCAGGATTAACCTCTGGAATAACTAGAGGTACATCGTCATCCAATCTAAATTGTGATGTATTGTCAATAACAATAGCACCAGAGCTTGCTGCCCTAGGTGCATGAATTTTAGAAACTGCAGAACCAGGTGAGAAAAGAGCTATATCTATTCCAGCGAAGTTAAAACTTTCTAGTGAGCGGACATTCAGAGTTAAATTTTCACCAAATGAAATTTCTTTACCCTCTGACTCTTTCGAAGCTAAAGCAATTACTTCATCAGTAGGAAATCTCCTCTCATGAAGAATATTTAATAATTCGCGACCTACATTTCCTGTAGCTCCAACGACTGCTACTCTGTAACCCATGATCAGAACTTTTCTCTCAATATTTAAAAGCTTATTTTTAAGTATGCTTATCTAATTCATCAATAATAGAGTCACCTAAGTCATCCGTTGATAACAATACTTTCCCATTTTGCATTATATCTTTTGTACGGAAGTCATTTTTTAATACGTTTTGAACTGCATTTTCAATTAAACTAGAATTCTTTTTATCACCGAAGCTGTAACGTAGCATCATTGAAAAACTCAATATCATTGCTATTGGGTTTGCTAAACCTTTACCTGCTATATCTGGAGCTGAACCGTGGACAGGCTCATACAAAGCTCGTCTAAAGCCGTTTGAATTATTCTCTCCCAAGGAGGCAGAAGGCAGCATACCAAGAGAGCCAGTAAGCATCGCTGCACAATCAGATAAGAGATCACCAAAAAGGTTATTTGTAACTATAACATCAAATTGTTTTGGGTTTCGCACAAGTTGCATAGCACAATTATCCGCATACATGTGCTCTAGAGAGATATTCTTACCTTCTGACTCATGTAATTTAGTAACTATTTCACGCCAAAAAATCCCTGACTCCATAACATTGGATTTTTCAACAGAATGAAGAAGGTTTTTACGTTTTCTCGCAAGCTCAAATGCAACTCGTGTAACGCGTTCGATTTCAGGTTGAGTATATACCTCAGTATCGAAACCCCTACGTGTTCCATCTGGTAATTCTTCTATTCCTCTTGGCTGTCCAAAATAGCAACCTGCAGTAAGTTCCCTTACAATCATTAAATCCAGACCCAGAACTAATTCAGAATTTAATGTGGAGGCTTCAGAAAGAGCGTCAAAAACTACTGCTGGGCGCAGATTCGCATAAAGATCTAATTCTTTTCTAAGTCTTAGAAGGCCAGCTTCGGGCCTTAATGTTCGTTCAACTCCATCCCATTTTGGGCCACCAACAGCACCAAATAATATTGCATCATAATTGAATGCATCAGTCAGTACTTCATCTTGTAATGGAGTTCCATGCTTGTCATAGGATGCACCGCCTACAAGCTTGGTCTCAGTAGAGTATGAGAAACTTGATCGATCTGCAAGGAAGTTCATCAATTTTTCAACTTGATTCATAACTTCAGGACCAATTCCGTCTCCGGGTAATAGAAGTATTTTTTTCTCAGACATTTACTCTAGTTACTTTCGCCGTAGTATAGCCAAGGATGTGATAGTTTTTGTTTTTCTTCAAAAACTTTTATGTGGTCAGATTGTAAGAGAGTTAATTCTATATCATCAAGACCATTGAGGAGCCTATATTTAAGGCTTGCATCAATTGTAAATTGTATTGTTGAGGAATTTGAACGGGTAACTGTTTGGTCTAATAAGTCAACAATCATTGAACATGTAGCTGGGTGTTTTGCATCATTCATCAATACATTTACATCTTTTTCAGAAAGAGCAATTAGTAATATACCATTTTTACTGCAATTATTAAAAAATATATCGGCAAACGAAGGAGCAATTACGCAACGAATACCAAAATCATTTAGAGACCAAGGGGCATGTTCTCGGCTTGATCCACATCCAAAATTTTCGCCAGAAACTAGTATTTTTGCATTTTTCCAAGGATCTTGGTTTAAAACAAAGTCTGGTAATTCATCATCATTCATATCGTATCTAAAATCATGGAAAAGACCTTTACCAAGTCCAGCTTTAGTTATAGCCGTAAGGTATTGTTTTGGGATTATTTGATCTGTGTCGATATTGATCTTATCTATAGCTGCAGCAGTACCTTTAAGTTGAGTAAATTTTTTCATTTTTTAGCCCTCAAATTACTATGCCATAAAGTCACGTATATCGACAAAATGACCTTTAATAGCTGCTGCTGCAGCCATTGCAGGACTGACCAAGTGAGTTCTTCCTCCACGACCCTGCCGACCTTTAAAATTTCTGTTAGACGTTGATGCACAACGTTCACCGGGAGCAAGACGATCATCGTTCATAGCAATACACATTGAACAACCAGGTTCACGCCACTCAAACCCTGCTTCTTTTAGGATTTTATCTAATCCCTCTTTTTCGGCCTGTTTTTTGACCAGACCAGACCCAGGAACTACCATTGCTGATACACCATTGGCAATTTTTTGACCTTGGGCTACTTCTGCAGCAGCTCTTATATCCTCTATTCTACTGTTTGTACAAGATCCAATAAAAACTCTACTGATTCCAATTTCATTAATTGGGTGTCCAGGTTTTAGATCCATATATTCAAGTGCTTCAGAGACAGAATTTCTTTCCTGGTTATTTTCAATCTGATTGGGGTCCGGAACATGACCAGTGACTGGGGCAACATTTTCGGGGCTAGTTCCCCAAGTTACTTGGGGGGCAAGGTTTTTTGCGTCAAGACTAACTATTTTATCATACTTTGCACCTTCGTCTGTTCTGAGTGACTTCCAAAAATCTTTTGCTTTTTCCCAGTGATCTGAATTTGGGGCATAATTTTTATTTTTTAGATATTCAAAAGTTTTTTCATCGGGTGCTATTAAACCAGCACGTGCTCCACCTTCGATAGTCATATTACATAACGTCATTCTACCTTCCATTGAAAGGTCATTTATTGATTGCCCAACATATTCAATTACATGTCCTGTGCCACCAGCTGTTCCAATTTGTCCAATTACAGATAAAATTATGTCTTTTCCTGTAATACCAGCACCTGCCTTACCATGAATTTCTATTTTCATGTTTTTGGGACGTCTTTGTATAAGTGTTTGTGTCGCTAATACGTGGCCTACTTCACTGGAGCCAATTCCAAAAGCCAGGCATCCAAAAGCACCATGAGTTGCAGTATGACTATCACCGCAGACAAGAGTGCTTCCGGGTTGTGTTACACCTTGCTCAGGGCCAATTACATGAACTATACCTTGTCTGATATCCAATAAAGGGATATAGGGGATTTTAAAATCTTCAGTGTTTTTAATCAGTGCTTCAACTTGTTCTCTAGCTATTGGGTCATTAATTCCCTCAGCTTGATTAATTGTTGGTATAGAATGATCTGGTACTGCGAGAGTTTTATCCGTGCGCCTTACAAGTTTTCCAGTATCTCTAAGATATTCAAATCCTGTCCAACTCGTTACCTCATGAGTTAAATGCATATCAATGTATATTAAAGATGTTCCATCGTCGTTTTCTAGAACAACGTGGCTGTCCCATATTTTATCGAATAGAGTTTTTGGGGTTGATTTATAAACATCATCCATTTTGCACCTCGCAGAATTTAATCACTTAGTGTTTATGCTTTTCTCTTGTAACAAAAATTGATATTTAATTAAGATTTATCTATTATTCTTTATTTTCTGTCTTTTGGGTTGAATATGAAGCATCTTCAGATTTTGCATTTTGAACCCTTTTGTCATCACGCCGTTCAGTAATCCGTGCAGATTTTCCACGTCTACCCCTTAAATAATATAGTTTTGCACGCCTAACATCTCCTCTTTTCATTACCTCTATCTTATCTACTCTAGGAGAATAAAGGGGAAACACCCTCTCAACACCTTCACCGTATGAAATTTTTCTTACAGTAAAAGAAGAATTTATACTTCTATTTTTTCTAGCTATGCATACACCTTCAAAAACTTGAATTCTTTCTCTTTCCCCTTCAACAACCTTGACATGCACACGTAATGTATCCCCAGGGCCAAAGCTAGGCATTTTCCGTTCGGAGATATATTTCTCTGTTGATTTTTTATTCATTTTTTCAATTATGTTCATAATTTTGTCCTCTCCGACTAGAACTTGAATGTTTAAGATATCTTTTCCATAGATCAGCACGTCTATCTTTAGTAACTACCTCAGACTGTTCATTTCGCCAATATTGAATTTGTTTGTGGTCTCCAGACAATAGAACCTCTGGAACGTTTTTGCCCTCAAAATTTCTCGGTCTTGTATAATGTGGATATTCTAGAAGACCTTTTTCAAAACTTTCTTCAGTAAGAGATTTAGCTTTTCCAACGATTCCAGGAAGTAATCTAATACATGAATCTAACAAGATTTGTGCCGCGGGTTCCCCACCAGATAAAATATAATCACCAATACTTAGCTCTTCTATTCCCCTTGTTACAAGTATTCGCTCATCAATTCCTTCAAACCTTCCACATATTAAAGTTACACCCGGCCCATTTGATAACTTTTTTATTCTTTCTTGATTTAGTGGATGTCCACGTGGTGATAGGTATATAAGTGGTTGTCCAATATTTTGTGGATAAACCGAATCTATAGCTTTGGCAAGTATATCGGCACGCATTACCATGCCAGGACCACCACCAAACGGCTGATCATCAACCGAACCCCGTTCATCAGTTGCAAAATCTCGTATATTTATTGTTTCAAGTGACCATAAACCCTTTTTTAAACCACGCCCTAGTGTAGCATGACCGAGTATACCAGGGAACATATCTGGATAAAGTGTCAGGACTTGAGCCTTCCAAATTGGTTTAATTTTGGTCACTCTATATTCTCCAATTCTAGTGACGATGATTCTTTGCCAACGGGTGTAGTTTGGGATGGTATTATTATAGTTATTTTTCCACTATTAATATCTATATTAGGGACCAAGTCACGCGTAAATGGTATAGATAAAAGCTCACCGTTAGTAAGTGATATTTCAAGTAAGTCACCTGCACCGTAGTTTACGACTGATTGAATAATTCCAATATGTTTTTTAAGCCTATCAAAAACATTAAGTCCAATTAAATCTGCATAATACCATTCTTCTGATGAAGGATTTGGAAGGGCACTACGTAAAGCATAAAGTTTTTTTCCTTTCATTGATTCTGCAGCATTTCTACTTTCTATCCCTTTAAGCTTTGAAAGCAGAGCACCTCCAGATCTTTTTCCCGTAAGTTCAAGTTTAATAATGTTTCCTAATTCATCTTCCAACAAATCAAAATTAGAAATATCTGTTGGTTCTGTCATAAAGCTTTTCACTCTTACCAACCCACTTATACCATGAGCAGCACCTATCATTCCCACGAGTAGAAGTCTTTCAGGATGTTTATTCGTTTGTTTCTGGTTCAGTTTGGTCATTTTTTTCATCAGCTGTAGACTCATTTATTTCAGAGTTTTCATCATTATTTTTTGCAGTCTGATTATCTGTTTCAGGTTTTAAATCTTCTGATTCCGTTTGTTCGGGTCCGTCATTTTTAGAACTAGTTTCTTGCTCTACCTCGGCTACAGCCTCTGCTGCAGCCTTAGCTTTTTCATCGCGTTCAGCTATACGATCAAGAGTCTTTTGTTTAGGTAGAGATTTTTTTGTTTGCTCGGGTATCTGAGGTGTGTCAATTAGGTTTGCTTTACCTAAAAACCTAGCAATACGATCAGTTGGCTTTGCTCCTTCACTCAGCCAGTACTTTATCCTTTCTTCATTAAGTTTTACCCTATCAACACTATTTTTTTCTAGCATAGGATTATAGCTACCTAGCCTTTCAATATACTTCCCGTCTCGTGGGCTTCGCGAATCAGCTAAAACTATTCTATAATAAGGGCGTTTTTTTGCTCCTGCTCTAGAAAGCCTAATCTTTAATGCCATAAAATTTTCTCCTTAAATTAGTGTAATTATAGATATGTACTGCTAATGCATGGGCGGTAATAACCCTTGAATCCCCTGACGAGCCAATCCTTTTTCACCAAGTTTTCCAACACGTTTCATCATTAAGTTCATTTGTTTAAATTGCTTTAAAAGTCGATTTATTTCTTGGACTGAGGTTCCAGATCCTCCAGCTATTCGCCTTTTTCTTGATCCATTAAGTAATTTTGGGTTGGCACGCTCTGCTGGTGTCATAGATGAAATAATAGCTTGTAGATGAGCAATTGATTTATCATCGACATTGACTTGAGCTAATTGTTTTTTCACTTTATTGACCCCTGGTAGCATGCCCATTAATCCATCCATTCCCCCCATCTTTCGCATTTGTGCTAGTTGTGTGTCCATATCATTAAGGTCGAACCCTTTACCTTTCTTAACTTTTTTTGCAAGCTTTTCTGCTTCCTTAATGTCCATCGCCTCTTGGGCTTTCTCGACTAAAGAAACAACATCACCCATGCCAAGTATTCGATTAGCAATACGATCTGGATGGAATGCTTCGATAGCATCTAAACCTTCACCATTACCCATGAATTTGATTGGACACCCGGTAGTAGCACGCATACTTAGAGCGGCTCCCCCTCTGCCGTCGCCATCGATACGGGTTAGAACAATACCGGATAAATTTAAGGAATTTGAAAAATTTGTTGCTACGTTAACGGCATCTTGATCTGTAAGTGAATCAGCTACAAGCAAAGTTTCTGTTGGTTTTGCTATATCCTGAATTCCTTTAATTTCAGACATAAGTGTATCATCTACGTGTAAACGTCCAGCTGTATCAAGAATAACTACGTCGTACCCTTCCTTCCTACCAGTATTTATTGCGTTTTTTGCAATATCTATGGGACTTAAACCATTCTTTATTGGCAGGGTATCTATTTCTCCTTTTTGACCTAGGGTTGCCAATTGTTCCATTGCTGCTGGTCGATGAACATCCAAAGATGCCATCAAAACTTTTTTCTTATGAGTTGTCTTGACAAGTTTTCCTAATTTGGCAGTCGTTGTAGTTTTGCCAGAGCCTTGCAGTCCAGTCATTAGTATCACAGCAGGAGGAGAAGTTGATAAATTAAGACCAATTTCATCCTTACCAAGCATGTTTATAATTTCATCATTTACTATTTTGATTACTTGTTGGCCGGGTGTCACACTTTTTACTACTTCAGCACCAACTGACCGAGTTCTTACCTTTTCAATAAATTCCTTTACAACAGGTAATGATACATCTGCTTCCAATAAAGCGATACGTACTTCACGCATTGCTGCATTGACATCACCTTCCGAAAGAGCCCCTCTTTTTGTGAGTTTGTCGAAAACATTAGTAAGTTTTCCAGATAACGTATCAAACAAGTTTTTCTCCAAATTTATTGAGTAAACCAAAAAAAATTAACACCAGTGCACGAAACTCGCGGGCTGGTGTGCCTCCTAGGAGGATTGTTTTTCTGTAGTTAACTGATGAAACGACAAACTAGTTGGGTATACTATTTAAGTCAATACTTTATCAAAATATGTAAATTCTTAACATTATTCTACCTAAATCAAATTAAACGTATATATAATGCCGCCATGACTTCAATTGAATTTATAAAAATGCATGGGTTGGGTAATGATTTTGTGATTTTTGATTTAAGAGCCCAAAACATGAAATTATCCAGCCAAGTAGTCAAGGAAATTGCGCGGAGACGAACGGGTGTGGGATGCGATCAACTAATATCTATCGAAGTGTCAAAAAATATTAACAAAGATGCCAAAATAAGAATCTGGAATGCAGACGGGGGAGAGGTGGAAGCGTGTGGTAATGCTATGCGTTGTGTAGGCTACCTATTGTTGAAGGAGGGAAAAAAAACAGAGATTGTTCTGGAAACTCCCGCAGGAGATATAAAGGTAACCGGAAATAATGCAGATAGGGTTTCTGTAGATATGGGTGTTCCTCGAACTCATTGGAGTGAGATACCATTAGCTGAGGAATATGATACTCTTTGCATTGACATTTCGGAAGGTGAGCTAAAGAACCCTGTTGGTGTTTCAATGGGTAATCCGCATGTTGTATTTTTTGTAAATGACGTAGATTCAATTGATTTAGATAAACTGGGGCCAAAGATAGAATTTCATCCTTTGTTTCCCTCAAGAGTAAATGTGGGTATTTCTGAAGTTTTAGGTAATAATCAGATTCGCTTAAGAGTATGGGAACGAGGAGTTGGAATTACTAATGCTTGTGGAACAGCTGCTTGTGCAGCAGTAGTGGCTGGTGTCAGGCGTAAGGTAGTTTTAAGAAATACAACTGTAAATCTTGATGGTGGATCGTTAGAAATAGAGTGGAGGTCGTCGGATAACCGAGTGATTATGACTGGGCCTGTCAGTTCAAGTTTCCGAGGTAGCCTTATATGAATACAAAAAGTGAAGTGATTACTTTTGGTTGTAGATTAAACACTTACGAGTCAGAAGTAATTAAAAAACAAACAAAAGCTGCTAAGCTTAATAATTCTATTATTTTCAATACTTGTGCGGTTACATTAGAGGCGGAGCGTCAAGCACGTCAGGCTATTAGACGAGCTAAAAAAAATAAACCAGATGCAGAAATCATTGTAACTGGATGTGCAGCACAAATTAATCCAAGGAAATGGGCATCCATGCCGGAGGTAACGAGGGTAATTGGTAATATAGAAAAGTTGGAATTAAGTAGTTTTAAAAACAATTATCAACATCCAATCATAAGCGTTAATGACATTATGGCTGTTAAGGAACAAGCTGGGCATTTAGTTGCAGGCTTTGATGGAAGAACACGAGCTTATGTTGAAGTTCAACAAGGCTGTGATCATAGATGTTCTTTTTGTATAATCCCCTTTGGTAGGGGAAATAGCCGTTCTGTTCCCTTTGGAGAAATAGTATCGCAGGTTCAAAGCTTAGTTGAAGTAGGTTATAAAGAACTTGTTCTTACAGGTGTAGATCTCACTTCATATGGTTCAGATTTACCAGGAAAGCCCAAACTAGGGCAGGTTATTAGGAGACTGTTGAAGTTAGTTCCAGATCTCCCACGTCTTAGGCTATCATCCTTAGATCCATCAGAGATAGATCATGATCTTGAAACTCTTATTGTTGAAGAGTCAAGGCTTATGCCACACATGCATTTAAGCATACAAGCTGGTGATGACTTAATTCTAAAGCGAATGAAACGTCGGCACTTAAGCTCAGATGTAATATATCTAACAAGTAGAATAAGAAAGTTACGGCCAGAGATAGTATTTGGTGCGGATTTAATTGCAGGATTTCCAACTGAAACAGAGGATATGTTTCTAAATACAAAAAATTTGATTGAGAAAGCAGGCCTTACTTGGCTTCATATTTTTCCTTATTCTCCTCGACCCAATACCCCCGCTCAGAAGATGCCGCAGGTTCCATTATCTGTGAGAAAAAAAAGGGCGGCAATATTAAGAAAGCAAGGTGACATTGCAGTAAAAAATCTTTTGGAGAAATATGTTGGGGAAAAAGTATCTGTTCTTGTTGAGAAGGAAAGCATTGGGTTCAGTGAGAGTTTTGCAAAGGTTAAGTTAGATTCTTTTTGCGAAGAAGGAAGTTTAGTTAATGCTTTAATAACCCATACGGATGGGTCTATTTTGTATGGGTCAGAAATGTAATGCCATTAAATGAAAAAAAAAAATTACAGTTGGTTAGAGCGGTTGCGAAAGGGTTTATCTCGTAGTTCTTCACAAATAAGCGATGGCATTGGAGATATCATATTTGGACGCAAGCTCGATGATGGTGCATTAGAGGAGTTAGAAGACCTACTAATTGCTGCTGATATGGGTTTGCCAACAGCAAGTAATCTTGTTGCTAATCTTTCAAAAGATAAATTTGGAAAAGATGTATCCCCTGAAGAGATAAAGAGTATTCTTGCAGCAAATATTGCAGAAATACTTCGACCTATTGCAAAAAATATCCATATCAATGAGGCTGCGAAGCCTCATGTCATTTTGGTATCGGGAGTCAATGGGACTGGAAAAACTACGACCATAGGAAAACTAGCCAAACAATTTAAAGATAATGATCTTAGAGTTATGCTAGCAGCAGGAGATACCTTTAGAGCAGCAGCGGTAGAACAATTAAAAATATGGGGAGCAAGAACAAACTCACCTGTAGTAGCCAATGAAGAAGAGGGGGGAGATGCAGCAGCTGTTGCCTTTAAAGCTATCTCTCTTGCTCAGAATGAAAATATAGATGTGCTATTAGTTGATACTGCTGGGAGGTTACAAAATAAGGCACATTTAATGGAGGAGCTGTCCAAAATTGAACGTGTTTTAAGTAAGATAGATTCTTCAGCACCCCATACGCGACTCTTAGTTTTGGATGCTACTACTGGTCAAAATGCACATAATCAGGTAGAGGCGTTTAAAAGTGCAATAGATATTGACTCACTTGTGGTTACTAAACTAGATGGCACAGCAAAGGGTGGTGTTTTAGTTTCTCTTGCTCAACAATTCTCGATACCTGTCGTGTCAATTGGGGTAGGTGAGGCAATTGATGATTTAAGACCATTTGACCCCAAATCATTTGCTGAAACTCTAATGGGTGTTAATATTTAATTGTGTAAAATTCATATATTATCCAAGAATATAATCTCCCTCTTGGCCATTAGGGTTTTGGAAAGGTGTAAAAAATCCCTTTTCCTTTATTTCACTATATTGAGAAATAGCCCAAGATACTGATGGAAAGGCTAATTTTTCCCATGGTATTGATTCAGTTGAAAATAATCCGACTTCTTGTGTCTCATGCCCAGCTGAAATATCTTCATTTTGTAAAACACCACAATAAATTAATTGAACCATGCTCAAGCGTCTAATAGTGTATATTGCTAGAAGGGAGTTTATTGATATTTTTGCATTGGCTTCTTCTGATGCTTCGCGTAAAGCACCTTCCTCAGGCGTTTCACCAAGTTCCAGAAACCCAGCTGGAAGTGTCCACAGTCCAATTTGTGGTTCGATATCGCGCTTGCATAACAATATGCGACCATCTTTTGCAGCTACGACACCAGTAACAATTTTTGGATTATCGTATTCTATATAATCGCAGATATTACAAATTAAGCGCTCGCGGTTGTCGCCTTCTGGTACGCGTTTATGGATTGGACCACCTGTAACTGGATATTTTGTCATATATCTAGTATGCGATTCAATGTGTATCTAGTCCAGCATATTGAAAAATTATGTTAAGGGGTGGAAGAAAAGACTGATGATACATAATTTATGTTAATAAAAAGTTTAAATTATTGGAGACATAACGTGAACCTAGGAAAATTTACGACATTTTCTTGTCTTTTAATGTTTTTAACAATTTTTTCGAGCTTTTCATATGCTGATGAATATTCGCATGGGCTCTCTTTATTTGGAAAATTAAAATATGACGAAAATTTTACACATTTTGATTATGTGAACCCTAAAGCACCAAAAGGTGGTAGTGTGCGTTATGCAAGTGTTGGCTCTTTTGATAGTTTGAATCCCTATATTTTAAAAGGGGTTTCAGCGGCTGGGTCAGGATTACCATTTGAGTCTCTTCTTATGGCATCATCTGATGAGCCAGATAGTGCATATGGTCTTGTTGCTAGTGAAGTTAAACTAGCAAAAGATAATAGTTGGGTGAGATTTAAAATAAATGCAAATGCACGTTGGCACGACGGTAGCAGAATTACTGCAGAAGATATAATTTTTTCTTATCAAACAATTATGGATGATGGCCACCCAAATTTTTCAATAATGCTCTCGGGTGTGGAGAAAGTTACAAGCAGGTCGGAACTCGAAGTAACTTATCATATTTCAGATAAAGAAAATAGAAAGCTCCCATTGATTATTGGTGGACTGCCAATATTACAAAAAGAATATTTTTCAAAGCACCCTTTTGATAAAACAACCTTGGATGCACCCACAGGAAGCGGCCCCTATAAAATAACTAATGTCGATCCAGGTCGTTCAATTACCTTTGAGAGATTAAAAAATTATTGGGGAAAAGACCTTCCAGTAAATATAGGACGCTTTAATTTTGATAAAATTTCATATGATTATTATCGTGACCGAGACGTCATGGTCGAGGCACTAAAAGCTGGTGAGTATGATATTCACCAGGAATATACTTCCAAAACATGGGCAACAGCTTACGATGTAAAATCTGTGAGAGATGGATGGCTTATCAAGGAGGTTCTAGAAGATAATACTCCTTCTGGTGTTCAGGCTTTCTTTATAAACACTAGAAGGGATAAATTTAAGAGTCGCAAAGTAAGAGAAGCTTTGTCTTATGCTTTCGATTATGAATGGACAAATAAAAATATTTTTTTCGGGCTTTATGAACGTATGTCTAGTTATTTTGAAAACTCTGAGCTTTCATCTAAGGGGCTCCCTGAGGGAGATGAGCTAAAACTTTTAGAGAGATTCAGAGGGAAGATACCAAACGATGTTTTTGTTAATGAGTTTATTCCTCCTAAAACGGACGGTTCTGGGAATATAAGAAGAAACCTTCGCACAGCAGCTTCTCTTTTAGCTGAAGCGGGATGGGATTTGGTTGAAGGGAAGAGAGTGAATAGGAAAACTAATCAGGTTTTAGAAATAGAGTTTTTATATTATGAGAGAACTTTTGAGAGAATCTTGGCTCCATATGCGCGAAACCTTGAAAAACTTGGAATTATAACTTCCCTTCGATTGGTTGATGTGACGCAGTATATAAAAAGATTGGAAAAACATGACTTTGATATAACAACACGTAGATTTGTACAGCGCCTATCGCCTGGAGCTGAATTATTATCGTATTTTGGTTCTGAAACTGCTGATCAGTATGGGACTTTAAATTCATCAGGAATAAAGGACTCGGTAGTTGATGCTTTATTAATTGAAGTTCTTTCGGCAAAGAGCCGAGAGCAGTTGATAGTTGCTGCACGTGCACTAGATCGTATTTTACTTTGGGGCCATTATATGGTTCCTCAATGGTTTAAGAATACTCATCATATTGTGTATTGGAATTATTTTGATAAACCAACACTTAAGCCAAAATATGCTATTGGATTTGATACATGGTGGTGGAATTCGGAAAAGGTAAGGGCTTTTAAAAAATATAAGTCAGGAGACTAGTAATATGAAGTTAACTTATAATGGAGCCTTGATCTGCCACTAAGTGGCGACTGGAGGTAGCAATGTCTGCTTATATAATCCGTCGTCTATTGTTAATAATCCCAACCTTGTTTGGGATTATGGTGCTGAATTTTATAATAATCCAGACTGCACCCGGTGGACCTGTGGAACAAATTATTGCTCAGCTCTCGGGTGTGGATGCGGCTGCGACTGAACGCATAGGCGGAACACAGTTAGGTGATGTAGGAGCTAACGCAGATAGCTCTTCTAATTTTGGAGCGGACTACAACTCAACTAAGTACCGAGGAGCAAGAGGCTTAGACCCTCAATTAATAGCTGATTTAGAGAGACAGTTTGGCTTTGACAAGCCAATTTGGGAACGATTTTTTATAATGATGGGTAATTATATAAGATTAGATTTTGGAGATAGTTTCTTTCGAGACCAATCTGTTATGTCTCTTGTTGCTGATAAACTGCCTGTATCAATAACACTTGGGCTTTGGACAACATTACTCGCATATCTGATCTCTATCCCACTTGGTATTGCCAAAGCGGTTAGAGATGGCTCTAGGTTTGATGTATGGACAAGTGGATTAATTATAGGAGGCTATGCAATACCAAGCTTTCTTTTCGCAATTCTACTTATAGTAATATTTGCAGGTGGTAGTTATTTAGACTGGTTCCCATTACGTGGTTTGACCTCTAATAATTTTTCAGATTTATCTCTCGGGGGTAAGATTCTGGACTATCTTTGGCATATTATTCTTCCAATTGCTGCACTTGCAATTGGTGGATTTGCAACCACTACTATGTTAACCAAAAATTCTTTTTTGGAAGAAATAAACAAGCACTATGTTCTTACTGCTCGTGCAAAAGGATTGACCGAGAGAAGAGTTCTTTATGGACATGTTTTTAGAAATGCGATGTTGATTATAATATCTGGTTTTCCGAGTGCATTTATAGGGATTTTGTTTACTGGGGCCTTACTAATTGAGGTGATTTTTTCTCTTGATGGCCTTGGTCTTCTTGGCTTTGAGGCTTTGATGAATAGGGATTACCCAGTAATTTTCGGAACTTTATTTATTTTTACATTGATAGGACTAGTAATTAATCTTGTTGGTGATGTTTTATATGCTGTTATTGATCCTAGGATTGATTTCGAAAGGCGGGAGATAAAGTAGTATGCCGTCTCTTTTATGGTTTTGGCCATTTCGTAAAAAAACAATGTCGCCGATTGCGGAACGTAGGCTTTCAAATTTTAGAGCTAATCGAAGAGGCTATATATCATTTTGGATATTTATAATTTTATTTGTAATTAGTTTATTTGCTGAACTTATAGCTAATGATAAGCCGATACTTGTGCGTTATGAGAACGAGATTTATTTTCCAATTATAAAATCATATAGTGAGGTTACTTTTGGTGGAGATTTCGAAACAGAGGCAGATTATCGAGATCCATATGTTTTAGACCTTATCCAATCTAAAGGCTGGATGATTTGGCCGTTGATTCCATATAGTTATAAAACAATAAATTATGAACTTCCTCAACCAGCACCCTCTCCCCCGAGTAAAGAGAATTGGTTAGGTACTGATGATCAGGGTAGAGATGTTTTAGCTCGAGTTATATATGGATTTAGGATCTCTGTTGTATTTGGATTAACTTTAACATTGATTAGTTCTATAATTGGTATTGCTGCTGGAGCTATACAAGGATTCTTTGGCGGGTGGATTGACCTAAGTTTTCAGAGGTTTATTGAAATATGGTCTGGATTACCACAATTATTTCTCTTCATTATTTTAGCGGCAATAATTGAACCCAGTTTTTGGTTGATTCTTGGATTAATGCTTTTATTCCAATGGATGTCACTTGTGGGAGTTGTTAGAGCTGAGTTTCTTAGAGTACGTAATTTTGATTATATTCGAGCTGCAAGAGCTTTGGGCGTTAGAGATTCTGTAATTATAGTTCGTCATGCATTACCTAACGCAATGGTTTCTGCATTAACTTTTTTACCATTTATACTCAATGGCTCGATTACAACTCTTACAGCACTTGATTTTCTGGGTTTTGGATTACCTGTAGGATCACCATCCTTAGGAGAGTTATTGCAGCAGGGAAAGTCAAATCTTCAAGCACCTTGGCTAGGTTTTACTGCGTTTTTAGTAGTAGGCATAATGTTAAGTTTACTGATTTTTATGGGTGAGGCCATTCGAGATGCGTTTGATCCCCGCAAACTTATTAATTAGGTTAAAATGACACTTTCCTCAAAAAAATTACTCAGAGTTCGTGATCTTAGGATAGGTTTCAAGGTGAGCGGGGAGGTCAAAGAAGTTGTTAGTGGCATTTCGTTCGATGTAAATCAAGGCGAAACGGTAGCAATTGTTGGTGAGAGTGGTTCTGGAAAGACTATATCTGCACTTTCTACAATGCAGCTTTTACCTTATCCAGTTGCTTTTCATAAAACTGGAAGTATTAAATTTAATGATACAGAAATAATCGGAGCAAATAAAAAAACTATACGATCAATCCGTGGTGATAAGATTGCTATGATATTTCAGGAGCCAATGACTTCTCTAAACCCTTTGCACACTATAGGTAGGCAAGTTACAGAGTCACTCTTAGTCCATAAAAAATTACGTAAGGAAGAAGCAAGACGACAAACTCAATCCCTCCTTGAGATGGTTTCATTAAATGAAGCTGCGGATAGGATGAATGCTTATCCTCATGAGCTTTCTGGAGGGCAACGTCAACGTGTTATGATAGCAATGGCACTTGCTTGCGAGCCTGACCTGCTTATAGCTGATGAACCTACAACTGCTTTGGATGTCACTGTTCAAGCAGAAATACTATCTTTACTAAAAAAATTAAAATCACAAATGGGTATGTCTATCCTACTAATTACCCATGATCTAAATATTGTTCGTTACATGTCTGATCGAATGTATGTAATGAAGGATGGATTAATTTTAGAACAAGGAAATACAGAAAAAATTTTCTTATCTCCCGATAATAAATATACCCAGCTTCTTATTGATTCAGAATTAAGGGAAGGTCCTCCTGTTTCGAATAAGGAAGAAAAAATATTGTTAAAAGCGGAAATGATAAATGTTTCATTCCCAATTAAAGCAGGAATACTTGGACGAACAGTGTCAAAAATCAATGCAGTAAATAATGTTTCGATATTAATTCGTGAGGGTCAAACTCTGGGCTTAGTAGGTGAGAGTGGTTCGGGGAAAACAACATTGGCTCTTGCCTTATTAAGGCTTCAAAATAGTAAGGGGTCAATTTTATTTGATGGAAGTTCTATTGATAAATTCGGCTTTAAGTCAATGAGACCATTACGAAGAAAGATGCAAATTGTATTTCAAGATCCTTTCAGTTCAATGAGCCCCAGAATGTCAGTCTCACAAATTATTTTAGAAGGTATGGCAGTACATAAAATTGGCGAGAATATTCATGAACGTGAGAAATTAATTATTGAATCGCTTGAAGAAGTTGGAATTGATCCGGATATACGTGATCGCTACCCCCACGAGTTTTCTGGTGGACAACGTCAGAGAATAGCAATTGCGAGAGCTTTAGTTTTAAAACCTCAATTCTTAGTACTTGATGAACCAACATCTGCATTGGATATGTCAGTTCAGGCACAGATAATTGATCTATTAAGAGAGTTGCAATATCGCAGAAGATTGACGTATTTATTTATCAGTCACGATTTAAGAGTTATACGATCCATTTGCCATGATGTAATAGTCTTGAAGGGGGGAGAAGTGGTAGAACATGGTTCTTCAAGGGAAATATTTAAAAACCCAAAAACAATTTATACTAAAGACCTACTAAGTGCTGCTTTTAAGATGAAAACAATATAACTCTGGAGAATATTATGAATAAGAAAATGGAAAAATTTATATTTTCTTATTCATTGAAATATGACTCTAGGGTTTTGGAATAAATCTGAGTCAATAATTCCAAGTCATCTAAAGAAACGCATTCATCAATTTTGTGCATTGTTTTTCCCGAGAGTCCAAATTCTACTACGGGACATATATCTTTTATGAATCTAGCGTCTGATGTTCCCCCATTAGTAGATAATTTAGGGGTACGACCAGTGATTGTTTTGATTGAATCGGTTAATATTGAGCTAAGTCTTCCAGGTTCAGTTAGAAAAGCATCTCCTGAGGAATTAGTATCAAGAACAAAATTATTTGTTATTTTAGAAAAACCTTTATTCAACAAATCTACAAGTGTTTCGGATGTATGTTGATCATTATATCTTATATTAAATTTTGCTATTGCTTTTTCGGGTATTACGTTAGTCGCAAGGTTACCTACATCTATGCTTGTAATTTCTATGTTTGATGGTTGAAAAAACTTGGTTCCTGAATCAAGAACACTTGCATTAAGCCAATCTAACATTGAAACTAAATATGGTATTGGGTTATCGGCTAATTCTGGATAGGCTGCATGTCCTTGTGTTCCATTAACTATTAAAGTGGCATTGAGGCTACCTCTGCGGCCTATTTTTATCATATCACCAAGCTTTAGAGGGTTTGTAGGTTCCCCAACAAGGCATGCATCTGGTCTCTGAGAATTTTTTTCCATCCATTTAAGAACTTTACGAGTTCCATTAATTGATGGGCCTTCTTCATCACCTGTAATTAGTAAACTTATAGATCCATTTCTTGATTCGTTTGCTCTTTTTTCAATATAACGGGCTACAGCTGCTACAAAAGCAGCAATCGCTCCTTTCATATCAACAGCCCCTCTACCAAATAATCTTTGACCGTATATATCTGCCTGAAATGGGGGATGTGACCACCTAGTGGCTTCACCTTCAGGGACTACATCCACGTGTCCTGCAAAACAAAAATGAGGTGATTCTGTTCCAAGTCTAGCGAATAAGTTGTCTACATCTTCAGTACCTTCTTCTGAAAATGGTAGTCTCCAGCATTCGAAGCCAAGCAAATCAAGTGCTGTCACAAGAGTGTCCAGAGCACCACCATCATTTGGTGTTACGCTCTGACATTTGATCAAAGCTCTAGCAAGAGTTAATGGGTCTTTATAATCACTCAAGGCATTTAACTTCGTAATAGTTCGTTTATTGATGTCTTTGATCTGGTTCGAGCATCAACTTGCTTGACAATAACAGCGCAATATAGGCTTGGTCCAGATGCACCATTTCCTAAGCTGCCAGGGAGTGAGCCGGGGACAACGACAGAATATGGAGGAACTCTGCCATAAAAAATTTCTCCGTTTTCTCTATTCACAATTCGAGTGGAAGCTCCGATATACACACCCATTGATAGTACTGCTCCTTTTTCAATAATTACTCCCTCGGCTACTTCGCTACGGGCTCCAATGAAGCAGTCATCCTCAATTATAACGGGGTTAGCTTGTAGTGGTTCCAGCACACCTCCAATACCAGCACCGCCAGAAATATGACAATTTTTACCTATTTGTGCACAACTCCCAACAGTTGCCCAAGTATCAATCATAGTCCCTTCGTCAACATATGCACCTAGATTAACAAATGAAGGCATTAGTACAACACCAGGTGCAATATAGGCAGAGTGTCGAACTGTCGTGTTTGGTACTGCTCGAAACCCAGCTGTCTGGAATTGCTCATTAGTCCAGCTTGAAAATTTTGATTGTACTTTATCAAACCATGAAGTATTTTCACCGGGCCCCCCTGGAATCAAGGCCATGTCATTAAGTCTAAATGATAGGAGTACAGCCTTTTTTAACCACTCATTAACATGCCAATCATCGTTAATTTTTTCAGCAACCCTATAATTTCCACAATCTAATCCAGCTAAGGCTGCATTAATTGCGTCTCGAGCTTTGCCGCCAGTTTTTGGTGATAAATTATCTCTATCATTCCAAGCATGTTCTATCTTTTGCTTTAACTTCTCAGTTTCCAAAGTTATCTCCTTAATAATATTAATATTTGGAATATTAATAAAAATTTCATTCTAATCTCTGGCATATTACTAATCAACAGTGTGATTCATAGTTACATCTAATTTAGAGTTAAGATGTACTAATTGAGTTAAGCCATACCCCAAGATTTTTTGTCTGGTAATGAGCCTCTACACCATCACTACCCGGAAGTGCCCAAGTATCGTTATTTTTTATCCATACAGTGGTCATTCCCATTTCTTTTGCTGGTCCTAAGTTTCGGAGTATGTCTTCAAAAAATATTGCTGTATTAGGATCGAAGTCATGTTTTTTTATAAATATTTTGTAGGCTTCTGGATTTGGTTTAGGGATATAGTCGGCTGCTACAATGTCAAAAATTTCTGAGAAATGGTTTTCAAGGCCAAGCTGAATTAATACTTTGCTTGCGTAAGATGAATCTGCATTGGTAAAAACAATTTTACGTCCATCAATATTATTTAAAGCATTATCTAGATCGTTTGCCAGACTCAGAGTTGAGAAGTCAATATCATGAACATATGCTAAAAATTCATCAGGGTTTATTTTGTGCTCGAGCATAAGTCCACGAAGTGTTGTCCCATATTTATGGAAAAAATCTTTTTGGATAATTCTTGCTTCAGTAATAGGTATATTTAAATTTTTTGAAATATAGAGACCTATTCGTTTACTGACTTGGTCAAAAAGTTTTGAATTTGATGGATAAAGTGTATTATCCAAATCAAAAACCCATGTTTCAATTTCGTCTAATAATTTATATTTTGGATGGTTTTTTATACTCATTTTTTAAATTTAATTGCAAAAATTTTTAGTTTTTAAGGCAGATAATATTCATCTTATTATTTGAATTATAAAATAAATAATATTTATCAAGGATAAACCAAGGCTATTTGGTTGGAGACAAGGAATATGTCTAGAAGATTAATTTTTAGCATCATTTTTTAACATAGTACCTGTGCCATGCTCAGTAAATATTTCTAGTAATAGAACATGAGTTACCCGTCCATCTAAAATATGTGCAGCGCCAACATTTTGCTCAATGGCGTTAATACAAGTTTCTACTTTTGGTATCATTCCATCACTAACGACTGCGTTGTCCAAAAGTTTTTTTGCTTCTAATGTATTCATATGATTAATTAGATTATGGTTAGAGTCTAAAACACCTGGCACATCTGTCATCATAATTAATTTTGCAGCGGACATTGCAGATGCTATGGCACCTGCACAAGTATCAGCATTGATATTGTACGTTTTCCCATCTATCCCGATGCCTATAGGTGCAACGACTGGAATAAAATCAGATTTTGCTAATGTTTTTAGAACATTAACCTCAATATCTTTCGGCTCTCCAACAAAACCCAGATTAGCATTTGTTTCAGTATTGGATGATGAGTCATATACTTTTCTTTTAAGTTTCCTGCAGGTGATAAGATTTCCATCCTTACCAGATAAACCTATTGCTTTACCCCCAACTGCAGATATTTTACTTACGATTTCTTTGTTAATATTCCCAGACAATACCATTTCAGCAATTTTCATAGTTTCAGAGTCTGTCACCCTATGACCGTCTATGAATTTTGATTCTATTCCTAGACGTTCTAACATATCGCCTATTTGAGGGCCTCCTCCATGAACTACTATTGGGTTAATGCCTACATGTTTTAGTAAAACCACATCGCGGGCAAAATTATTAGCAAGACTATCGTCACCCATCGCATGCCCACCATACTTAATGACAAAAGTATGACCGGAGAAATTTTTAAGGTAAGGTAGGGCCTCAGAAATTGTACTTGCAGTTCTTAGCCATCGCTTTTTGTTTGCTATATTTTGATTGTTATTATCAGTCATAGAATTCAGTTTAATATGTTGCAGCTAAATCTGCTAGGTCTGTTAGGTGGTTTTGTAGATTAAGAATCCCATGACCAGTTTTTGAACTGGTTGCCACAACGGATGGGTATGCCGCAGGTCTTTTTCGAAGAATATTCTCAATCATATCAATTGTTTTTGATAATACATTAGGTTTTAACTTATCTGACTTAGTAAGGATAATTAAATATGATACAGCCGCTTCATCAAGTCCATCCATGATTGCAAGGTCGCTTTTCATTGCTCCACGTCTTGAATCGATTAGCAGGCAAGTTCTTCTTAGATTCGGACGACCTTTCAAATAAGAATCAATTAGTCTTGTCCATTGTTTAACTAAAGTTTTTGGTGCTTTTGCATATCCAAAACCAGGAAGATCAGCAAGAATAAGTCCATTGTTTAATTTAAAAAAATTAATCTCCCTAGTTCTACCGGGGGTACGTGATGTTCGAGCCAAGTTTGTTCTGTTTGTTAAAGAGTTAATCAAACTAGATTTTCCCACGTTTGACCTTCCTGCAAAAGCAACTTCTGGTAAAGTTGTTTCTGGTAGCCCTTCCATATCTACAGCTCCAGTTATGAACTGGCAGTCTCCAGAAAAAAAACGACGGCCCCGATTTATTTTTTCTTTCGAGATCTTTTGTTTGATTTTTGGCCCCGATTCTTCATTTGTTTTTCTTTATCTGCTGATGCATGGGACTTAACGTCTCTATCTTTTGTCTGATCATCTAATTTTTTATCAAGACTAGCTTTTACTGCTTCTTTGGCTGCACGTGCAGCCCTTTCTGCACGTCGTTCTTTACGACTAACCTTTGGTTCATTCTGAACCTCAGGTAATTTCTCTGATTTGGCTGGCCGACGTTTTGTTACTTTTTTCCCTCGTTTTTTTGCATTTGCTCTTCGTTGAAATTCTCTTTTTCTTTCAGCTAGTTTTTCATCTTGTTTCTTTCTTCTTTCGGTCGCCTTTTCTTTAGCTTCTTCCCCTGTTTGTAAAATCCTATCGATTAGTGTTTTTTTGCCGCCTCTTGCTTTTTCGCTAGCTTTTTTATCTCTAGCAAGTTTTGCATCTAGTGCTGCAATAGCTTCTTCGCGTTCTTTTCCTGTGCCTTCCTTTAGTAATTTTAGATGTTCTGCCTCCTTCCTTAATGAATCTCTTGTTATGCCCATACGATTCATAATTAGCCATTGTTGGGCAATAGAAAGGACATTATTCCACGTCCAATAAACTACTAAACCTGCAGGGAATTGACCAAACAAGAATAAAAAAACGAAGGGCAATGCCATCATGACTTTTTGTTGTATTGGGTCTATTGGTTGAGGATTCAGTTTCAGCTGGAGAAACATCGTAATTCCAAACAATATTGGCCAAATTCCGATCAATAAGAAACTTGGTGCTCCCCAATCTAAATAACCAAATGCGGTAATTAATGCAGATGGGTCAGGCGCGGCTAAATCATTGATCCACCAGAAAAATGGTGCATGTCTCATTTCTATTGTTACAAATAAAACGCTATAAAGTGCAAAGAATATTGGAATTTGGACAAGTATAGGTAAACAGCCAGCTAAGGGGTTGGCCCTTTCACGTCTGTAAAGTTGCATCATTTCTTGATTCAGACGTTGCTTGTCTTCTCCAAATCGAAACCTGAGAAGTTGCATCTGAGGTTGAAGCTTCCGCATGCGGCTCATAGAACCGTATGCTTTATTTGCAAGTGGAAATAAGATTACTCGCACACATATTGTTAATAAAAGAATCGCAACACCAAAGTTCCCAGTTAAACCAAAGAAAAAATCTAAAGCATAAAAAAGAGGTTTTGATAAAAACCATACAAATCCAAAGTCAACAGCTAGATCAAAGCTTTCAACTCCAAATTTTTCTTCATACATATCCAAAATCGAAACTTTTTTTGCTCCGGCAAATAAGTGAGTTGTTATGTTTTTAGAAGTTTCTTTTGGTTGTAACTCGATCAATTTTTGCTCTGTAAGGTAGACATCATAACGGTTTTTATGCCCTGTCTTGGGTTGATCGTGTTCTGAATGTACCGAAATCTTGCGATTTTGCTCAGGAATTAATGAAGACAAGAAGTATTTTGATGTAATACCTATCCAACCTCCAACACCTTTTTGATTGAAACCTTGACCATCTTCCATGTCTCCATAATCAGACTCAAGTTGTAGCTCACCGACACGCCCAAGTGCACCATCTTGGAATATTCCCCAGGGTTTGTAATAGACGGAATCATCAAATGGGTCATAACGGCGGAGTAGGCCAGTTGGCTTGAATTTAAAGGGGGTCGAACGATAGTTTTCTACGGTTTGAATTATTGTGAATGCAAACTCATCATCTACACTAATTTCCTGCTTAAAAATTTGTCCATTGTTATTATCCCAACTCAGTATAATGGGATTATTTAGAGTTAGTTTTGTGCTATTTGTCTCCCAAATTGTATCTTTGTCAGGAAAAATTTCATTAGCTTTCCCTGTCCAGCTAATACTTGCGTAATATCCTGATTTAGTATTTTTAGGCGAAAAAATTGTAATTTCTGGGCTATTTTCATCAATTGTTTCGTTATAGTTTTTTAATCTTATATCATCAAATAAGGCACCTTTTAGTGAGATTGACCCATGCAATCGGGGCGATTCAATTATAACGCGATCAGATCCTTTAATGGCCACATCACGAGGTAAAATTTCGAATAGTTGATCGGATTCGCTTTTGGCGGTTGTATCAATTTTTTCATTTTTCTCATCTAAAGAGCTTTGGCCTTCTATATCCGTATTTTCAGGAACATATTGAGGTGTTGGAACAAGAAACTGCCATCCAATTAAAATTATTGCTACTAGACCAATAGCAATAATAATATTTCTTTTATCTCCACCAAAAAACATATCTGTAGATGGCTCCCTTTACGGTCTTTGCTTCGTATTTGATTGATAAATAGATACTATAATTTTAGTAAATGGTTTTTCGGGGACAGGGTCAAAACCAGAGCCACCCCATGGTTGACATCTGATAATTCTGTAAAATGTATATATAATACCAACAAAAAACCCATGCTGTTTTAATGCATCAATAGAATATTGTGAACAAGATGGGTGAAACCTACATGACGGTGGTAGCCATGGTGAAATAGATAATTGATAGAGCCTTATTAGCAAAGTCAGTAGTAAAACAGAGGCTTTCATAATCATTTTTGGTTCCTTGGCAAGAATCTTTGTCGCAAAAAATATCATTTTAGGCAATTATTGCATAAAAAAATTATTTTTTTGTCTGCATTATTTTTGCAGCCTCAGTTTTTTCAAGTGCTTTTTTTAGATCTGCCTGAAGGTCTTCAAACCTTCGGGTTAAAGTAGCTTTACGTGCAATAACAACATAATCATTACCATTTTTAGCAGAAAAAGGCATAACATGAGCGACAGCCGCACGCAATCTTCGCTTTGCACGATTTCTCTTTACCGCTCCTCCAATTTTTTTAGAAGCTGTATAACCAACCCTTAGTGGTGTTCCTTCTAAAAGATCTTCTTTAAGTGTTTGGTCAACTTGTAGAATTAATCCTAGCGATACCCATTTACGTTTTTTTGCCGCAATACGAACAAAGTCGGATCTGCGGCGAATATGCCCGATCCTCATGCTATATTACCTTATACAGAGAGGCGTTTTCGGCCTCTGCTACGTCTACGAGACAAAACTCTTCGTCCACCCACGGTTTTCATGCGTGATCGAAACCCATGACGTCTTGATCTCACGGTTATGCTTGGCTGAAAAGTACGTTTCACAACGGCAACTCCCACTTAGCACTTGCTTTGATTAAAAATGTATTTTTATTTTTTTAAATATACAAGGCAGCGCTGTATAAGCTGAGGTGATGTTTAAGTCAATGATTTTCTTAAACCTTTACTACTGCGATTTTTCAATGTTGAAGAAGTAGAAGTTTACATGAAGTAATTAAAATATTCACTGGTCTAACGGGCGTAAATTCTAACTTCATTTGTTTGAACACTTGAGCTCGTGGTTGAAGCAAGAGATATTCGATCACTTGGTAGCCCCATTTCAGCAAGAGCTCTCATTACAGTTTGAGCATGACCCTTAGCAGTATTACTCGCCAAAGCTACTTCAGCAGGTGTTCCTTGGTTGGGTGCTATTGCAACTAAGTCGAATGCACTTTGTGGTCTTCTTTCAAGAACAGCTGAGAGAGTACTATACAAAGCCTGCTTAAATTCTACATTTTGTCTATCGAATCTAATTACAATTATAGGCCGACGCTCATCTATAGTTTCATCTAGCTCAGTCGAGTGTGGTATGGCATTAGACTTTAATGGTGGTATATAACCAGTTTGATTAGACAGGCTAGGACCTAAGTATTCTCCGTTTTTTATAGCTAGTGCCAAAGTAGTTAAATTTCGCCTTTCACTATTTACATAATTAGTATACCTATCTGTCGTTTCTCTTAATCCACCTAGTAGTCTATTTATTAAAACTACTGTTCTATTAGTTTCATCTTCTATCAGAGCAAGTTGTCTATGATCCTCGTCTACTGCACCTTGAAGCCCATATGTTGCTCTCACAGACTCTAGGAGATAAGCTGCCATTGCAGAGTCTGCGGCTACTTGGTTGCCAAGACTATTCAGTGCAGCAATATCAGTCAGTAATCTATCTAATTCACTTTGAGCAGCATTCCACTGGCTGGAGAGAATAGGATTGCCTGGTGTTGACCCTACTTGGAGTCTGGCAGTTATTGCAGCGGCTGTGGCATAATAGCTTTGTGCGTTTTGTCTTGCTGTATTTCTAACAACAACATACTGCGCTCTACGTGTACCTATAGAGCTTTGAAGGGTTTCTAATTCAACTCTCTGTTGTTGGACTTTACTGCCAACATATGTTCCTGTTCTAGAAACAGAATTTATTAACCCATCTGGTTCTTGAATGGTTTGAGCTCTCACAGGTTCAGAGCGAGGGGGGTTGTTTTCTGGCTCATCAAATATTACATCAGCAGCTTCATCTATTTCAGAAGCCGCTATTACTATTTGCTGGCCTGATGGCTCATCACCTGTGAGGGATGGCCATATATCGCCCATTGAGCATCCGGTTAGCAAAAGTGCTGCTGCAGATACGTATGTTATTGATCGGAAGGAAGCCATTAATCTTCAACCGTCTGTAATTGAGTTTACACTATTTGGAGCTATATAATAGAACAACATTCAGCTCCTTCAAGTCTAAAAATGATAGTAACTCTATAGTCAATACCTAACAATACCCTTTTAAGGTTAAATTATATTATAAATATAAGTTATTTCATAACTTATAACTAATAAAGACAATTTGTATAGGGTATAAGTTAAAGAAGATTGTCACACTTGCAGCGTTCTATTGATTTAGTTAGTGTCATTTTTCTTAAAAGTAAGTCAAAAAAGCATTTTTATACTACATGCGCCCGTAGCTCAGCTGGATAGAGCACCAGACTACGAATCTGGGGGTCGGGAGTTCGAATCTTCCCGGGCGCGCCATTTTGTAAGGAAATGTGTTTAGGTTTTAGTTATTAGTTATGGTGATGACTAACTTAGTATGCGCCCGTAGCTCAGCTGGATAGAGCACCAGACTTCGAATCTGGGGGTCGGGAGTTCGAATCTTCCCGGGCGCGCCAACTATCCAGATTTTAAGACTATTCTCTATCCAAAAAGCATACGTTTATTAAAATAAGAAATTAGCCACTAGCTAATACTTCACCTGCTTGAACTGAAACTAATGACATGGAGAATTCGGCTGCTGCTTCACTACGTATTTCAGATATTTTTTCCGCTGCGATTTTAGCGGTTTCACCGTCTGGATAATGAGTGACTACCATCATGGACAGATCACCTGTTCGAACCATGCTTACAGTTGTTGCTCCTAAAGCCTGAATCATAGGTACAAATTTATCTTGTGCTATACCAAGCATAGAATCATCCCAACTTTCCAAATTCCAGTTAGATACTGTAACGTATGACATGATCAAACCTCCTTATCTGAACTCTTGAGTCCTTAATTAATAATTAAATTATAAAAATTGAACCTTAAATGCATAAATTTAAATTAATAGAAAATTTTTCTATTTATTAAATCGATTTGGACTTAGTGCTGTAATAAGTTCGGAATCTTCAGTTGTTTGGCTATAAGTGTTTCCAAGTATTAGGTCTGAAGAAAGTTTGCCCAAATAGGGAGCAGTCTGAATTCCGTATCCGCCTTGGCCAGCTAACCAAAAAAAATTTTTATGTTTTTTATCAAATCCTACTACAGGATTTCTATCGGGGGTAAATGTTCTTAACCCAGCCCAACTTGATTGTATTGATTTTACTTTAAAATCAAGAGCAGCTGTAATTCGGTCCATGCCTATTGCAATATCAATTTCTTCTGCATAAACATCCCTCGGGATATCTTCTGTTTCATCAGCAGGTGATCCAATAATAGACCCCGTTTCTGGCTTTATATAAAACTCTTCCTCACAATCAATAACAACAGGCCAATCTTTATAATCCCAATTATCTGGTTCAAATGAAAAAGCAGTTCTTCTTAAAGGTTTTAAGCCCAGCTTTTTGCATCCTGCTAATTGCCCGATTTCATCGGCCCAAGCACCTGCTGCATTGACAATTTTATTACAGAATATTCTGACAGTGTCACAAACAACTTCATAATGTGTCCCTATCTGTTCTATTTTTTTTACACGTTGTGAGAGAAGTATTTTTCCTCCACATGCACGAAGTTGGTTAATATAATAATGATGAAGAGTCGATACATCTATGTCTTTCGCATCGGGGTCGAATAAAGCTTCAGATACATATTGAGACTTTATTGCTGGAACTAATTTTTGTGCTTCTTCTATATTCATGTGGGTTAAATTAGAGAGTTTAGAGAGTTCTTTACGAAGATTATTCATGGCTTGATGTTGATGTTTTTTTGCTATAATAAAAAACCCCTTTGACTTAAAATAGCTTGAGAAAGCTCGTCTTCTGCCTTTTTAAACAGAGGTGAGCTCATAGCTGTTATATCTCTGATAACCTTGGAACCGTACATTGGGGCATAAACGGCAACCGACCTTCCAGTTGAATGGAATCCTGGGTGTTCTTCAGCTTCAACCACAACTACTTTTGTTTTGCTTGTTAAATTTGCAGCAACCGAAGCTCCAGCTATACCCCCTCCAATTACTAAGACATCAACAGAAAGTTTATCCATAGTTTGTAATTAATCCGCAATTAAAATAGCCCTAACCGGAGATGCATCTGCCCCGTTTAGTTTTAAAGGTAAGCACATTAAGGTATAATAACCCTCAGGTACTTTGGAGAGATTGACCGCTTCAAGAACAATTACATCTTTTCCAAGAACTTCTAAATGGCTATGAAAATGTTCAACTCCATATTTTTCAATTGAAATATAATCTATACCAACTAACGATGCACCACATTCATTAACTCTTTTCGCGGCTCCAGGGCTTAGATAAACAAAATCGGCAACAAATTCCCCTGAATTTACTAGCCCTTCAGTTGAATTTCGTGTTTTAAATAACACTCCTTCACCTTGTCTAATTTTCGACCAGTCGACATCAGTTTCAGAAACTTCAATAGGGTTTGTTACTTCTATAACTTGTACACGTTTGATAAAATCTGTTACTGCAAACTCATCGAGTTTTTTACCTTCAGAGTAAAAATGATATGGAACATCAAGATGCGTTCCACTATGACAGCTCATTTCTAGACGTGACAAGTTGCAAAAAGAATCTCCTGCATTCATTATTAGATTTCTGCTGTAAGGAGTGTCTCCAGGATAGTCGATTGACTCTGTTCCCAACTCAACGCTTATATCATAAATTTTTTTCTCAAGAATTTGATTCATTTTATTTTTCCCCTTTGATAGACTTATCAAACCTATTGTCTATTTCACATCCCATAGCTGTTGCAAGAGCATTAGTTTTGTTAGCTAAAAGAATTACTTCCATGAGCTCTGAATAAATCTCTTCTGTCATGCCAGCTTTTCGAGCTGCAAAAGTGTGAGTATGAATACAATAATTACAGTTATTCATAATAGAAACTGCTACATATATCATTTCTTTATATAGGTATGGAATTTTGCCTTCTGACATAATTTCTTTAACTTGTGACCATGTTTCATCCAACTGTTTTTCATTATGCGACAGGTCTTCCCAAAAGTTATTTATGTAGTCAGTTTTTCTTGTCTCTCTTATGTCACTAAAAACCCGCTCAACTTTTTCATTACTTTTTCTGTCTATCGTAGTCATGTCATTCTCCTCTTGTATAGTTTTGGGCACTAATTCAAGAAATTGTATTGCAGAAGTTGAAAATTATATTCTTCTTGGTGTAGATGTTTTTTTTGTGAGTAAATGTATAGAAATCTTTGGATATTATGCTTTATAAAGTTATGTATATATTTAAGAGTATGTTATACATCTAGAATCATTCTCCCAAAAAAATCCCTGCTTTCCATAACCCTATGAGCCTCTGAGGCTGCTTCTAAAGGAAATATTTTATGAATAACTGGTTTTAATTGCCCATTAGCCATCAAGCTAAGAACCTTATTAACTTGAGCCTTTGTTGAACGTCCTGCACCATGAATTGTAATATGTTTTCTAAAAAACTCCACAAAGTCTATTTCAACACGTTCTCCACCGTGAGCTCCTATAGTCGCCATACGACCACCGTCTATAATTGAGTCAATTGTTTGAGACAAAATTTTACCTCCGACCATCTCCAAAGCACAATCTACGCCCTTACCTTCTGTTATTGATTTACAGAATTCGCCTATATCCTGATGGGTATAATTTATAATTTCATCTGCTCCAAGTTCTTTGGCTTTTTCCAGTTTTTCATCATTACCGGCAGCTGCAATAACCTTTGCCCCTGCTAATTTAGCTATCTGTATTGCGGCGGTTCCTACTCCACCTCCTGCAGCAGTTATTAGAACTGTTTCCCCAACTGATAAATGTGCTACTTCAATAAGAGCTTCCCAAGCTGTAGCAAATGGTATTTGCCCTGCAACAGCATTTGTAAAAGATAATGAATCAGGAATTCTAATTAAATGATGGGGTTTGCATCTTACATATTCTGCATATCCTCCCCATACTGTAACGCCAAGTATATCAGCTGTGTCACAAATATTCTCTTTTCCATCTTGGCAATTTCTACAGCTCCCACAGGACAACATAAAATGTGGAGAAACTTTATCACCTGTCGAAAAGCCACTTACACCTTTTCCTATATCTGCGATTTCTCCACATGCATCAACACCCATTACCCAAGGAAAGGATTGGCTGATACCAAACAAACCCTTACGTAAATCTGTATCGCAATGGTTTATAGCACTAGCCCTTATTCTGATTGTAACTTCACCAGGCCGTGGCTCAGGGGTGGGAACATTCTTATATTTCAGCACTGTAACATCTTGCGAATATTCATTAATTATAGCTGCTTTCATAATTGAAACTCCAAGGTATTTTAATAGATTGTCTGGTATTAATTATGGAAAGTCTTTCTTTGGTTGTTTGCCATTGACCAGTAATTGTGTGGCTCGAAGAACAGATGTGTGTTTATAGGCTAACTCATGAAGATTGTCTGCATAGCCCCCACCAATAACACAGGCTACAGGAATTTTAGATTTCCAACATAATTCCAGAGTAATATAGTCACGTATGATTAGACCGCTATTACTAAGTTGTAATTTGCCCAGCTTATCATCCAAGTGAGGGTCTACACCGGCATTAAAAAATACTATATCTGGATTTGATTTTTGTATTGCCACGGGCAAATTGGTTTTTAGACATGAAATATATTTATTATCGCCAGTTCCTTCTGGTAAACCAAAGTCCATGTTACTAAATTGTTTTTTATCAGGATAATTTTGTTCACAATGAATTGAAAATGTAAAAACAGATGGATCATGAGAAAAAAAACAAGCAGTACCATCCCCTTGATGAACATCTAAATCGATTATCAAAGCTTTACGTATTATAGATTCTTTCTGTAATACTTTTACTGCAACAGCGACATCATTAAATAGGCAGAAACCAGCTGCATGTCCAGGGTGCCCATGATGACTTCCGCCAGCTAGATTAAATGCAATACGGTTTTCTATTGCGAGGCGACCAGTAAGGATTGTGCCACCAACAGCAGCTAGTGCTCTTCTCACTATTTCATCACTACACTGAAATCCCAGTTTACGCTCAGCTGATTTGTCTAATTGTTTTTTTAGAACGTTGTCTATGTAGTCACTGTCATGGGCAAGACATAATTCTTTCCTAGATGCAGCATTTGGAGTAAATATTCTTGTTTCGTCTAATAATCCATTATTAAGAAGAATTTTCATAATTAATTCATTTTTTCCCATTGGAAACCGATGCCCTCCAGGTGGATCAATAGTATAATCTTTATGAAACACTACTGGGAAAATAACTTGCTTCAAATCATTACTCATAAAGGTTTTATTTTCTATAATTTTTAATTAAATTATTGACAACACATTTTCAGGAGGGCGTCCAATAACAGCCTTATTGTTAATGACTACAATTGGTCTTTCTAAAACAGATGGATGTGCGGCCAAAGCTTCAATTAATTTTTTGCGTGAGAGTTTCTGATTATCTAGGCCAGCCTTCTTATAATCAGGTTCCTTTTTACGCATTATATCGCGAGGCTCCATACCTAACATATCGAGTAGGTTTTCAATAGTTTTAACATCAAGAGGGGTTTTTAGATATTCAATTATTTCAGGGGACAATTTATTTTCATTAAGTAATTTAAGTGTTTCACGAGATTTTGAGCAGCGTGCATTATGATAAATTATAACTGACATTTTTAATCCTTTATTTTTTATTTATTTAGAATTTAGTATTGTATATATGAATTATTATATTTTACTCGTTTAGGCTTATCAGGCGTTTTTTGTTTTTAATGGTATCCAAGTAAGTTACCAATTATTAAACATTATGTTGGCTCCCACAAAAATATTAATTCATTTCACTGGTAGTGATAGTTGCGATGTACATATGAGTAAATTATTATGAAAGTATGCTTTATGCGTATTTTTTCATATAAAAATACTGTGTTGTTAAAGATTGGAGAGATTCTTTATGGAAACTAGTCGAGTAATTGGTATGTTCAACTGGTATGGCCTAAGGACTCTTTACTTTAAAGAATGCAGACGTTTTTTAAAGGTTGCACTTCAAACTATTTTTGCCCCAACAGTCACCGCTATGCTTTTTCTAGCAATCTTTTCTCTTGCTTTAGGAAAGGCTGTTACTGAAATTAATGGTGTGGCATTTCTAACATTTATGGCACCAGGCCTAATAATGATGACTATAATGCAAAATAGTTTTGCCAATACTTCATCGTCTTTAATGCTTGCAAAAGTTCAAGGAAGCATAACCGATATTTTGATGCCTCCATTTAAGCCCTTAGAACTTTTAGTTGGTATATCTGGGGCTGGTATAACACGTGGTTTAGTTTGTGGGCTAGTTTTATCTCTTGTACTTTTGCCTTTTGTAAGGTTAGATGTATGCCAAATATTTGCATTAATTTATTTTGCATTCATGGGTGCTTTATTTCTATCCCTAGTAGGCATCATTACAGCAATCTGGGCCGAGAAATTTGATCAGCTTGCAGCGGTAACCAATTTCTTGATTACTCCGCTCGCTTTTTTATCAGGTACGTTTTATTCTATTCATAGGTTGCCAGAACCTTTTTTTACTGCCAGTCAACTTAATCCATTTTTTTATTTAATCGATGGATTTCGGTATGGACTCATCGGGACAGCCGATGGATCATTAATTGCAGGAATAATTGTCGTTTTTATCATCAACCTTGTTCTTGGGGTTGTAGTCCACCATGTTCTGAGAAAGGGTTGGCGTTTGAAAACATAATGTTTTCTGGGCTTAACCTTGTGTAGGTATAGATTTATAATTATTTGCCCATTCTTGACGGAGAATTGAAATGTCTTCTAATGTAATGACCAATTATGGTCGAATTGATATTAGTTTTGATAAGGGTATTGGGTCTTATCTTTACACTAAAGACGGCTCCCGATATTTAGACTTTGCAAGTGGTATAGCTGTAACTTGTTTGGGTCACTCGCATCCATCATTACTAGCTGCTATCAAAACACAATCAGAGAAGCTTTGGCATGTGTCGAATTTATATAATATTGATTCTCAATCACGTTTAGCAGAAAGGCTTTGCAAAAATTCCTTCGCGGAGCGGGTTTTCTTCTGTAATTCTGGCGCTGAAGCAGTTGAGGCAGCACTTAAATTATCTCGTATATATCATGACAATTCAGGGAATCCAGATCGCTGGAGGGTGATTTCTTTTAATAACGCATTTCATGGAAGAACTTTCGCTACAATCGCAGCAGCGGGACAACCTAAGCATTTAAAGGGTTTTGAACCAAAAGTTAGGGGTTTTGATCATGTAGAATTTGGTAACATTGATGCTGTTAAATCCGCTATAACTAATGAAACCGCTGCAGTTCTTGTTGAGCCTGTGCAAGGTGAGGGTGGAATACATGTTGCTAGCAAATCTTTTCTGCAAGATTTACGAGAAATTTGTAATAAACATGGACTACTATTAATTTTTGATGAAGTTCAGTGTGGTATGGGCAGAACTGGTCGTATGTGGGCCTATGAATGGTCAGAAATAAACCCTGACATTATAACTGTTGCAAAGGCATTGGGTGGTGGTTTTCCCATAGGTGCTTGTATGGCAACTGAGGAAGTTGGAAGTGCATTTATACCAGGAACCCATGGGTCGACATTTGGTGGAAATCCAATGGCTACTACAATTGCAAATGCTGTTTTGGATGAAATACAAAGTGTTGGTTTTTTAGAAAATGTTGTTGCAAAGGGTGAATACCTTACTGAGAAATTAGAACTAATTTGTAAAAATAGCTCTGTGATTGAAGAAGTTAGGGGTAAGGGCCTTATGATAGGGTTACAGTTCTCGGTGCCATCACTAGATGTAATGGCAGCACTAAGAAACAAAAAACTTTTAACTGTTATAGCTGAAGGTAATACTCTAAGGCTTTTACCACCATTAACCGTGGACAGGGCTGAGATTGACGAGGCTTGTGAAGCAATTGAGGTTACAACAAAGGAGTTTGATACTTGACAACAAAACGTAATTTTTTAGACCTTGATGCTTTTGAAGCCCAAGAGTTGCGCAGAATAATTGAATGTGCTCAAGCACTAAAGGAAAATCCTAAATGTTGCGACACACCTCTATTTGGGAAGACTTTAGCTATGATATTTGAAAAACCTTCTACTCGTACTAGAATTTCATTTGATTTAGCGATGTCTCAACTTGGGGGGAAGGTAGTTTCTTTATCAACAAAGGAATTACAGCTCGGGCGAGGTGAAACGTTAGGTGATACAGCTCGTGTTCTATCACGTTATGTAAATGCCATTTTGCTACGAACTGATAGTCATGAGTCTCTTGATGAATTTGCGTCAGCATCCAGTGTGCCTGTAGTAAACGGTTTAACAGATAAATCACATCCCTGTCAGTTATTAGCTGATGTAATGACTTTTGAGGAACATTTAGGTTCGATTGAGGGGAAGGTTGTTGCTTGGTTGGGAGATGGTAACAATGTTGCTGCGACATGGATCCAAGCTGCAACACAATTTAATTTTGAGATCCGTATTGCTTGCCCACAGACTTTACAACCAAATCCAGAGGTCCTTCTATGGGCTGAGAAAAGAGGTGCAAAAGTGTCTGTAACTGAAGATCCGTTATCAGCCTTAGAGGGAGCAAACTGTGTAGTGACCGATACTTGGGTTTCGCTATCTGATGACCAAGATAAATCAGTGGATATTCTTAAGCCATTTCAGGTAAATAGTAGTAAAATGTCGTTGGCTAATTCAGATGCCATATTTATGCATTGTTTGCCTGCTAAACGTGGTCAGGAAGTTACCGAAGATGTTCTAGATGGACCAGCTTCTGTAGTTTTTGATGAAGCCGAGAATCGTATGCATGTACAGAAAGCTATTTTACTTTGGTGCTTAGCTCCAGAAAAACTGGGTTAAAAAATGGTGTCAATTGGCAGAAGTGAAGATGGAGTATTACCTTTTAGCTTGTCTTCTTCTCAAATACGTGGACGTTTAGTCAAACTAGGCACTTCTTTAAATCAGGCATTAAAGAATCATTCATATCCTCCGCTTATCCAACAGTTAATGGGAGAATTAATGGCACTAGGTGTTATGTTAGCATCAACCATAAAGTATGAAGGCAAACTGACTCTACAAACAAATTCAGATGGTCTAGTCAAAGTGATGTTAGTTGATATTACTAGTGCTGGATTAATTCGTGGATATGCCTCTTTTGATAAGAGATCAGAAAAAGATTTCATTTTTGATCAGGACTCGCAACATATATCTATTGTTGAGATTATGGGAAATGGTCATATTGCTTTCACGGTAGACCAGGGAGCAGAGATGGAGAGATTTCAAGGAATTGTATCATTGGAGGGAGATACTCTTTCCTCTTGTGCTAGACATTATTTTATGCAGTCTGAACAAATTGAAACAGATATTTTTCTAACAGCAGGTTATTACAAAGGCATAATCCGTTCTGGTGGCTTGATGCTACAACGTATGCCAGATTCTCAAAACAAAGACGGTGTTATGAAACCAAGCCAACCGATAGGAGGCAGTGTCAGACAAAAAGAGGGTTTATCAAATTTTGAAGAAGATTGGAATCGAGCTACCATATTAATGAATAGTGTAAAAAACAGGGAACTTTTAGATCCAAAAATTGATGCCCAGTCAATTGTATACAGACTATTTCATTTGGATGGAGTTCGTGGTTATCCTGAGAGAGAGATTAGGTTTGGATGCCATTGTTCTCGTGAAAGAGTTATTGCAACTTTAAGTAATTTTTCTCAAGTTGAGATTTCCAATATGTTTGTCGATGGTAAAATCACGGTGAAATGTCAATTCTGCAATTCAGAAGAAAGCTTTACACAGCAGTCAATTGATGCCTCAATTTTAAATTGATTGAAGTTGATACAGGATTATTTATCGACCTATAATTAACTATAGGAGACCACTTCTATGCACTTACAATCAAAGCCCTTATTAATTAGTTTTTTGTGCGGTTTTTTTATTTTTTTAGCATCCTGTACTACCACAATTGAAAAGCCAAAATTTAGGGATATTTCCTTTAAACACCTTCCCCCAATAGTTTTTAATGTATCTCAAATTGAGATTGTCAGAGATTTTCAATCTACTCTTTTGGAACCTAATGTAGAACATTTTTTCCCATTAACCCCTAAAGTCGCAATTAAGCAATGGCTAGAAGATAGAGTGAAAGCAAATGGTTCGCAAAGTTCTATTCAAGTAAGTATTTTAGATGCCAGTGCTGAGATAAAAAAATTGGAAACAAATAGAGATTTGGAGGGGCTATTCACAACTGAACAGGCGGAAAGAATTGACGCACGAATTGAAGTTAGATTTGATTTAGTAGATGATAAAGGAAAATTAGGTCCATACACTATCGCTGAGGCAAAAAGATCACGGACAATTGCAGAGGGTGCATCATTGTATGAAAGAGATCGGATATACTTTGATTTAACATTGGCTTTAATGAATGACTTTAACGCAAGCATGGAACAGGCATTAAGAAAATATTTAGGAAAATATATTTGGCAGTAAGATTGTTTTAGTTATCGTCATACATTTTATCATAACAGCAAAATTCTGACAATTTCCTTAGAAAACCCTCACATTCTGATACCTGTTTAAGTTCTATAAATTCGTTTGGTTTATGTGCTTGTTCGATACTTCCTGGGCCACAAATAATTGTAGGAACTCCAGCACTTTGGAATTGTCCAGCTTCTGTTCCAAATGACACAACACCCGTAGAGTTATCTTTTGCGATGTTAAGTGCTAATTCTTCTGCAAATGAATTCTTTTCTGCACGTAATCCGGGAACTATTGTGCGTTGGATTGTATCTACGCTTGCATTAGCAAAGTTCTTTCTCATAGATGGTAAAATATCTGTATCTACAAACATTTTAAATTTATTATATATTTCTTCTGGGTCCTCCTCTGGCATTAATCTGTATTCCCAACTAAAGGTACACTCCTTGGGTATAATATTTTGTGCAGTGCCACCTTGGATAGTACCAACATGGATTGTTGTGTAAGGTGGTTCAAATTCACTTTGTGAATCAGACATAGTATTACTTATTTCATTTGAGAGGTCTGAAAGATAGGTTATCAGTCGCGAAGCGTATTGCACTGCATTAACCCCTTTATGTGTAGCACTTGAATGTTGCTCAAGGCCATAAACAGTGGTTCTAAACCCATGAACCCCTTTGTGTGCATTTACTACCTTCATATTTGTTGGTTCCCCGACAAAACAAGCTAAAGGCATTACTTGTGCCTTACCAAATTGTGCTATCATACGTGGAGCACCAAGGCAGCCAATTTCTTCATCATATGAGAAAGCAAGATGAATAGGAATTTTTAAACTTTGAGCTAAAAAATACGGGACTAAACTTAATGTAATTGCAATGAAGCTTTTCATGTCAGAAGTGCCACGTCCATATAGGCGACCGTTTTTTTCTATTACATCAAAGGGTTCGGTTTCCCAGCTTTGTCCATCAACTGGAACCACGTCAGTATGTCCAGAGAGGACGACACCAGGGGTTTCTTCAGGCCCAATAGTTGCAAATAAATTAGATTTATTTGCTGTTGGATCTGGAATAAGTGTTGATTCGACTCCATGTAAAGATAGATAACGTTGAATAAAGTCAATAAGGTGCATATTTGTTTTAGAGCTTGTTGTGTCAAAAGCAACTAATTGTTGAATCATCTCAACAGAGGAATAAAATTTCTTTACCATCTTATTTCCTTTATTTGTACTGACTAGGTTTGCTTCATTTAATGAGATTAATTTATCACATACAAGCTAAAGCGATATATTGACATCTATATACCACTAGCTAGGTTAGCCGATTAAGAAAAACGGAAGTGTCTAGAATGAAAACTCAAAAAAAGTGGTTGTTATTGGTCTCTCCAATTGTTGTTTTGATTATAGGATTACTAATAGCAGGATATCTTCAAGCTACAAAACCAAAACTTGAGCCTTTGGAGGTAGTTGAGAGAGAATGGTTAGTAGATATAGAAATTGTTTCACGCGGTGATCAGGTATCTCTTGTTAAAGCCTATGGTGAGATTTTACCTCAGCGAGATGCTGAAATGAGAGCATTAGTTTCTGGACAAGTAATCGAGATAAATCCAAATTTTAAAGATGGGGGGAATATCTCTGCTGGTGAGATGTTAATTCAAATTGAAAAATTTGATTACGAATCAAAAATGCGTGAGTCAAAAGCTCAACTTAATGCTTCCAAGGCGTTATTAGAGGAATACATTGCTCAATTAAGAGCTGAAGAAAAAGCTAAGATAGAAAATAGAGTCCAATTAGATTTGGCGGTTCGTGAATTGGAAAGAAGAGAAAAACTGTTTTCTCAAAAGGTCGTATCGCAAAAACATTTAGAAGATGCTGCTAAAATTGTCAGTGATCGAACTCGTCTTGAAGCATTATCAACTGAGAACGTGGAAGTGATTAAAGCCAGATTGAAAAGACAAAAATCAATAATTTCCAGTAATGAAATAAGCCTTCAACGCTCAGTTCGTGACTACCAAAATACAACATTAATTGCACCTTTTGATGGTTACTTAACTTCAACATCAGTCGCTGTAGGCAAGCGATTATCAATAAACGATCGAGTTGCTAGGCTTTTGGATTTAAAAAACATGGAGGTTATGTTTCATCTTCCAGACGGTGAGTATGGTAAACTTCTTTATGCTCAGGAAGATGGATTGACAGGTCGTTTGTTAGAGGTTGTTTGGAGGTTTGGGGAGAAAACCAAGAAGTATACAGCAATTATTGAGAGAATTTCCAGTGAAATAGAGGCAGAAACAGGTGCAGTTCGTATTTATGCCCAACTAATTAATTCTGACGATAAAATTATAATTCGTCCGGGTGCTTTCGTGGAAGTCATAATAGAAGGCCCTGTATTCCCTGAGTCAGTTAAGCTTCCAGAAAATGCGGTGCATGAAAATGATGTTGTTTACGTTTTAGTAGGCGAGCGTTTAGAGAAACGTAATGTAAATATTCTTTCAAGGACGGGGAGGGAAATTATAGTAGCCGGTGAATTAAATGAGGGAGATAAAGTTGTTATTACCCGTTTTGCCGAGATAGGACCTGGATTAAAGGTTCGTTCAGAATGAAATTCCAAAAAAAATATAGGGCTTTTGGGGGGCTGCTGTGAATCTTGGTTATTCTGGTCTTATAGGTTTGTTTACTAAACACCGCACAGCTGCCAATCTATTAATGTTATTTTTTATAATGATTGGTGTAGTGGCTTTTGGGAAACTCAATACCCAATTCTTTCCATCTTTTAGTATAAATTGGGTTACCATCTCTATTGCTTGGCCAGGGGCAGCAGCAGAGGATATTGACTCAAATATTATTGGACTTATTGAGCCAGAAGTTAGGTTTATTGATAGTGTAAAAAGGGTAGTTTCAACATCGTCTCAAGGTTCAGGTTGGCTTGCCATAGAATTTGAATCTTCAGCGGATATGCAGACGGCCTTGGCTGACGTTGAAACATCGATAGCACAAGTAACAAATTTACCTAAGGATTCAGATAAACCTATTGTACAGAGAATTTATAATTATGAAACAATTTCAAGAATTGTTGTCTCTGGTCCCTTTGAGGAATCATCTCTAAAGGCACTCGCAAAAGATTTACGGGAAGGGATGCTTAATTCTGGGATCGATAAAGTTGATTTATTCGGTGCAAGAGAGGAAGAAATTTGGGTAGAGGTTCCCTCAGAGATTATGCAACAAATGGGTTTAACTCCCTCTATTATTGCACAGCGAATTGCAGATTCTTCAATTGATGTCCCATCGGGAGTAACCCCTGGATCTAACCAAAAGCAGATTAGAAGTCTTGGAATAGCTAAAGATGTGGACTCCATAAATACTATTAATGTTAAGACATCATCCAATGGTCAACGAATAACATTGGGTGATATTGCAAAGGTTACAAACTCGTTTGAAGAAAATTCTATTGAGACTCTTAGAAAGGGTAATTCAGCAATAGAACTTCATGTTAGAAGAGCACTAACATCAGATGCTCTTGAGCAGTCATCAAAACTTGATTCATTCCTTGCTAATACTTTGCCTACGTTACCCGATACTCTTAAGGTTGAAAGATATAGCGATACAGCCGAAATGATCGAGGATCGTATCAATCTTTTGCTAAGAAATGGTGCGGGTGGTTTGGCATTAGTTGTGGTGATACTTTTTGTTTTTTTATCTGGTCGTGTTGCATTCTGGGTGGCAGTAGGTATTCCAGTATCTTTAATGGCAACTTTAGGTGTGATGCTTCTGTTTGGGCAGAGCATTAACATGGTAAGTTTGTTTGCAATAATTATGGCTTTGGGCATCATTGTGGATGATGCAATAGTTGTTGGTGAACATGCTGTAACTAGACGAAGTAAGGGTGATGATCCAGCCACTGCTGCAGAAATAGGTGCAAAAAAAATGTTTTGGCCTGTAATAGCTGCATCTTTAACAACTATTGCTGCTTTTATCCCATTATTACTTATTTCTGACATAATCGGACAAATTATTTACGCCATACCTATGGTAATAATTGCTGTTATAATAGCAAGTTTAATAGAGAGTTTTTTGATTCTACCTGGTCATCTAAGGTTCGCTCTAAAAAAAGACCCTGCTCAAGAAAATCTTTTTGCACGTTGGTTTAACCCGAAATTTAATGCTTTTCGTGATGGGTTTTTCAATCAAACTATAAGAGCATGTTTAAAATGGAGATATCTAACAGTTGCGAGTGCCTTGAGTCTTGGAATATTGGTTTTAGGATTGATTGCTGGTGGTCGATTAGACTTTGTATTTTTTCCATCACCAGAATCAGATACAGTTTATGCTAATGTTGTTTTTGCAGAAGGTACAAATCGCAACCAAACTAGGGAAATGATTAGTGAACTTGAAAGATCTCTTTCAGTAGTAGAGCAAAGATTTGGTATGAGTTCAGGTGAGTTGGTAGTAATGAGCTTAGGCCAAATTGGTCAATCAGTAGGTCGAGCTGATGATCCTGTTATGACTAATGGAGATCATATAGCTGCTATGCGAGTTGAACTTGTTCCTTCTGACACTAGAAATATTCGCACGCACGATTTTGTTAAAACATGGCGTAAAGAAGTAAAAATGAGACCAGGGATAAATTCTTTTTCAATAGTCGAAGAACAGGCTGGCCCTCCAGGACGTGAAATAGATATTCGTATAATAGGTGATGACCTTTTGTTATTGAAACAAGCAGCAAATGAAATCAAAGAACTTTTAAATAGATTTCCAGGAGTAAGTGATCTTAAAGATGATTTGCCGCGTGGAAAAACAGAGATGATTATGGAGCTTAAAAATAGAGGTAAGCTTTTAGGTTTCTCCACTGAGGAAGTTGGTCGCCAAGTCAGAAATTATTTTGAAGGATCAATAGCTGCGAGAATACCTAGCGATGACAAGGAAATAATTGTACGCGTAAGGTTACCATCGAGCCAACGAGGTGAAAATGATTTAAGACAATTATTTCTTTTAGCTCCAAATGGAAAGAGAGTTTCTATTTCGGAGATTGTAAAATTTCATGAAACTCAGGGATTTGCTTCAGTCAAGAGAGAGGATGGGTCACGGACTGTATCTGTTTCAGGAGAAATTGACGAAAACATTAGTAATATGGATGAAGTTCTAGAAAGTCTTCGTAAGGAAGGGCTTGCTGATATCTCTGCTAAATATAATGTAAAGATCAACTTTAAGGGTAAGGCTGAGGAACAAGCGACCACTATGGCTGACATGAAAGTTGGAGGAATAGTTGGTTTAGTTGCCATTTATCTAATTCTTGCTGCATTATTTTCTAGTTATTCGATGCCAATTTTTGTTATGTCAGTGATACCTTTTGGTGTGGTTGGAGCTATATTGGGTCATCTATTTCTGGGTCATGATATAACTATACTGTCCATGGTTGGTTTATTAGGGCTTTCTGGAATCGTTGTTAATGACTCCATTATCCTTGTCAGGTCTGTTCAAGATCGCCTTAAGGAAGGAGAACCTCTTTATGAGTCTTTGGTTAATGGTGCACGTGATCGATTAAGGGCTGTAATTTTGACTTCGGTAACAACAATTTTTGGTTTATTACCCTTATTATTTGAGACTAGTCTCCAAGCTCAATTCTTAAAGCCAATGGCGGTAACTATAGTTTTTGGTTTGATAGGCTCAACATTTATTGTTTTAATTCTTGTGCCTTCTTTATTAGCTATACGCTCAGATATAGCTCAGTTAGTTAATCGCGCCAAAAATGTGGAACAAGCAGGATAAGAGCAGTAAATAACTCTAACCTTCCTATCAACATGGCAAATGATAGTAACCATTTAGCTGCATCAGGTAATGGCTGAAAGTTTCCTGAAGGACCAATTATATCGCCAAGACCAGGTCCAACGTTGGCGATTGCTGTTGCAGCACCAGATAGACTCGTCACATAGTCTAATCCCATAAGGGATAATGCTAAAGCGACAGTGCCAAAGCTGACAATAAATAAAAAGAAAAAACCCATGACTGCTCCTGGAACTTCATCAGGGACAGGGCGACCGTTAAACTTCATGGTAAAAATCCCATGAGGTTGAATTAACTTCAGCATTTGAACACGGGCAGTTGTATATAAGACGTGAATACGAAAAACTTTTATTCCTCCGGTAGTTGCACCAGTACAGCCACCAACAAGCATAATAAGAGTGAATAAAGGCAGAACAAATGCACCCCATAGATTAAAGTCTGTTGAGGAATATCCTGTTCCTGTCATTACGGATATGGCATTAAAGCTTGCAAGTCTCAAGGCGTGTTCAAAATCTTCACCTCCTTGTGTTGACAACCAACCTGTTAGTGCAAGTATGGTAGCTATTGCAATTCCTAAAAACCACCTTACTTGGGTATCTTTAATTAATGCTCTAAATCCTCCTCTAACTGCTTGAAGGTATAGAACAAAAGGTAGAGAGCCTAAAATCATGAAGACAGTTGATATTCCTTCAATAGCAGGACTATCAAAATGCCCAATAGATTCATCTAATGTGGAAAAACCTCCCGTTGCAATAGTAGTCATAGAGTGGCAAATAGACTGGAAAAGGGTCATTCCTGCTCCCCAGTATGCAATACAGTTAATTACGGTTAGGCCGAAATAAACCATAAAAATTGCACCAGCTAATGCAGCTGCTCTTGGTAAAACCTTGTCGGATTGATCAGAACTTTCTGTACGAAATAATTGCATTCCTCCTACTTGGAGGACTGGTAGAATTGCTATAGCGGTAACAATTATTCCTATTCCCCCTAACCATTGTAATAATGCTCTCCATAATAATATACCTGGTGGAGCTTTATCTAAATCAGAAATAACTGTTGAACCAGTAGTTGTTAAGCCACTCATCGCTTCAAAGTAGGCATCTGCATAACTTAACCCTAAGTCACTAAAAACAAATGGTAGAGCAGCAAAGGCAGGAATGATTATCCAACTAAAGGTAGTAAGTACAAATGCCTGACGCACTGAGATTGCAGTTTTACTTGTTCTGCTGACTAATGTAAGACACCCGCCTAGGAAAAGGGTAAATAGGGCAGCTGCCAAAAAAACTTGCCAGTCTGGATTATCAGCTATTCTGTCGGCGATTGCTGGAACCATCATAGCAAGCGCGAGTGTTACCAGCAAAATGCCGATCACTAGAAAAACAGGACGAAAATCACGCACAGAGCCCATCATGGGGCTCCTATTTCCTATATGAGTTTATGCTTTGCCGTTATACGGCATGCATTTGCTTGTTTTAGCCTACGCATTTGGATTTTCCAATCATATTGAGAAATTCTTGTCGAGTAGATTGATCATCACTGAAACTTCCTAACATTCTACTGGTTACCATACTGACCCCTGGTTTTCGTATGCCTCGAGTGGTCATACATTGATGTGCAGCTTCAATTACTACAGCTACTCCTCTTGGCTTTAGCACATCATTTATAGTGTCAGCAACTTGAGCAGTAAGAGCTTCTTGAATTTGCATTCGCTTGGCAAACACTTCAACTAGACGTGCGAGCTTAGAAATACCAACAACACGTTTGTTTGGAAGATAACCAATATGTACAACTCCAATTATCGGAACTATATGATGTTCACAGTGTGATTCAAGACGAATGTCCTTCAAAATTACCATGTTATTATAGTTAGATATATCCTCATAGGTAGCCCCTAAGATGGTAACAGGATCTTCATTATACCCAGCAAAGAACTCTTCATAAGCTCTTACCACGCGTGAAGGAGTACCAATCAAACCTTCTCTATTTGGGTTGTCTCCAGCCCATTTGATAAGAGTTTTTACTGCTTCTTCAGCCTCTTCGCGGTTCGGTCTTATTAGTGTCGAAGTTAATTTCTCTTCATTTCCAATGTTATCTTTAGTCAAACTAGGTCTCCTGTTTATCAAACTACAATGTATTTAAAAAACCATTACCTATATTAACTGCCTATCTAACTCCCAATATCAGTGAAAGCAAGTTATAAAAAATATAGTTGCTCAATTTATATGGGTACGAACATTCGGACTGTCGAGGGAAAAAGCAGGAATTTTTACATTAAAACGGTCACCATTGGTAGTCTCCATCTCATATGTACCAGCCATTATTCCTGTTGGTGTAGTTAAGGGGCAACCACTTGTATATTCAAACATTTCACCAGGTTCTAATACAGGTTGTTCTCCTACAACTCCTGGACCACGAACTTCTTGAATGCGGCCGAAACCATCCGTAATTTTCCAGAATCTATTGATGAGCTGAACTGTTCGAACACTTTGATTTTGAATTCTTACATGATAAGCAAACACAAAGCGTCCTTCATCAGGATCTGATTGTTCCTCAAGATAAAAGGGTTCTACAGAAACTTCTATTTCTTGTGTTGTTTCGTAATACATTTGCCTAAAAAATTACCTTCTTGAATACTGCTGCTAATGAACCCGACTCTTCTTATTTGGCTAATAATTTCTAATTTACAAGCTATTAATTGCTTGTCTTAGATCAACAATTAAGTCGTCTGTGTCTTCTAATCCAACCGAAAGTCTAACTAATGAGTCACTAATTCCTAATTGAATTCTGTTATCTTCACTTAGACGCTGGTGAGTTGTAGTTGCAGGATGTGTAATTAAACTTTTTGAGTCACCTAAATTATTTGAAATATCAATTATTTTTAGTTCATTAAGAACTTTAAATGCTTCTTTTCTTCCGCCTTCAATTTCAAAAGATACAACAGTTCCACTATTACTCATTTGTTTTTTTGCAAGATTATATTGTGGATGAGTTTCTAAGCCTGGATATATTACACTCTGTACATTCGTAGAATTACTTAGAAAGTAGGCTATTTTTTGAGCACTTTCACACATGTATTTAACTCTTAGATGCAGTGTTTCTAAACCTTTTGTCATAACCCAGGCATTGAAAGGGCTCATAGTAGGTCCTGTATTCCTGTAAAAGGGGACTAGTTGATCTGAAATCCACTTCTCACTTGATAGTATTGCACCACCTAAACAGCGACCTTGCCCATCAATATGTTTTGTAGTTGAATAAACGACTATATCGGCACCTAATTCAAGTGGCTGTTGTAGTGCTGGGGAAGAAAAAACATTATCAATTATAACTTTTGCACCAATGGAATGAGCAATATCAGATAAAGTGCAAATATCTACGATTTCAAGTGTTGGGTTAGAAGGGCTCTCAAAGAATATACACTTTGTATTTTTCTTAAGTGCTGATTGCCATTCATCTAATGAACGTCCATCTACCAAAGTAACCTCAATTCCATATTTTGGTAATAATTCAGTAATTATGTAATGACAGCTACCAAATAATGACCTTGAGGAGACAACATGGTCACCTGATTTAAGCTGACACATAAGTGATGCAAACACGGCTGACATGCCAGAAGCAGTTGCCCTACAATCTTCAGCACCTTCAATAGAAGCCAGTCGATTTTCAAAAACACGTACTGTGGGGTTCCCAAATCGAGAATATACAAAGCCTTCGCTTTCTCCAGAAAATCTTGCTTCAGCCAGCTCGGCAGTCTCATAAACAAATCCAGAAGTAGCGTAAATAGCTTCGGCGGTTTCACCAAATTTTGAACGATCAAGGCCGCTACGTACGGCTCTTGTTGCTAACCCCCAATTATTTTTACAATTACTTTTATCGTCTCCCATAGTATATTACTCCGTTATCAACACGGCAAAAAAAAACTCTGACCAAAAGTCAGAGCTTTAAAAAGCATGAGACCTTTTAGCCGTTTATTTTACGTGGCCGCAAGCCGGTCGACTCAAATCGCCACAAGTATCATCAAACATTTAAAATGTTGTTGCGTCAAGAGGGTCTTAGCCATTTAAAAATTTATTGATTAATATATTAATTGCATGACCCCCCACCTAAAATGCAGAAACTGGAACAGTTTGGGTGATTAAGGGTTATATCTTTATTAGCTTTAGTAAGCGTTGATCCTAGTTCGAAATTTTTTTCGTAGGGTATAAGTGTACATGGCATAACGACAGTTTCTTGTGATTCGCGTTTCTTTACTATCATACGTGAACGGGCACACATGATTTTGTCAATTGAAATATCGAGAATATCAAGGCAGTTCTTAGTAATTTTTTGTGTTGTTCCCTCAATAGGCATTTCTGGGAATATGACTAGATGTTCATTATTATATGGATCTAACCTGAGTTTTAAAGAATTAAAAAAGTCTTGAAATCCATCTCTTATTTTTTCTTCAGGTTCATTCCAAAGTTTTCTAGCTGCTATAGTAAAGTTAAATCCATGATCGTTAAGCCAATTCAAACCTAAACACATTGAATTCCATGAATTTTTACCTCTTTCCTCAGCAAAATATTTCTCCTTATAATGGTCGATGGATATGCGTAGCTTAATTAAATCACCATAAGTATCCTGTAGTAATAACAAGTCCTTATATTTTTTCATCATAGGTCGCATTGCATTAGTAAGTATTAAGGATGAAAACCCCCTATTGAGTGTTTCCTCAATTAACTGCATAATATTTGGGTTCATAAATGGCTCTCCACCTGTAAAACCAATTTCTTTCGTAGGCATATTATATTTACTAATTTCTTCAAAATAGGGGATAATATCTTCTAATGTTGGGTAAAGTAGCCGGTTATTTGTAGGACTAGACTCAATATAGCAGTGAGGGCATGATAAATTACACAGGGTGCCAGTATTAATCCAAAGTGTTTCAAGGCTATTCAAGTTAACTATTGGAGGTGTATCTGAATCTGAATAATCTTCACTAGGTTTTTCAGATAAAGTACTTTTATAATCATCGGAAGCTGGTTTATTGTTTAATGTCATTGAGATATCTTCTTTTTTATTTATGTATAGCAAAAATGAATTAGATTTTTACCAAAAAATATTTTCTCTATAATCTTACTTGTTGGTTCACGAAAGTTAGAAAATGTTATTAGTATAGCTTTGTAAGCGGATGTATCTCAATGGTAGAGTAGAAGTTTCCCAAGCTTAAGACGAGGGTTCGATTCCCTTCATCTGCTCCAATGCGGCAGTTTTTTAATTTTGATTAGATCTAAAATGTATGGGATAGAGTTGTGAATCTTGATCGTCAGAGATTGTTATTTTTAAATATAGGGCATACTTTTGATCACCTATTAATGCTTCTTTTCCCAACCATTGTTTTAGGGCTAGAGGATGAGTTTAATCGTCCGTATGGAGAGCTTATATCTTTATCAATACCTGGGTTTATCGCATTTGCTGCAGGAACACCTTTGGCAGGTTGGCTAGGAGATCGGTGGAGCCGTAATGGCATGATGGCGATTTTTTTTATAGGGATTGGTATAGCCACAATTATTACTGGATTTGCCCAGAACACTTGGCAAATTGCAGCTGGTTTAGGTTTAATTGGAGTCTTTGCGTCAATATATCATCCAGTCGGTTATTCTATTTTAGTGGAGGGGAGAGACAAAGTAGGTCGTTTGCTGGGGGTAAATGGGGTCTTTGGAAATTTTGGTGTTGCAGGTGCTGCTCTTGTAGCCGCAGTCTTAATGGATTTAGTTAGTTGGCGTGTCGCGTTTGTTGTTCCTGGTGCTGCTGCTATGTTGGTTGGGTTCATTTTTATATGGCATTGCTGGAAATACCCGTCACCACCTCGTAAAAAGTTTGAAGATAAGGTAATTGAGAATCAGTCTCTCGAGATCCGGCGCAGATTAATAATACGGATACTTTTATTAATGACTTTTTGTGTTGTCTTATCAGGTGTTATTTATCAGGGAATATTAATTGCATTACCAAAAATTTTTGATGTGGGTCTAGGTAAACTTACAACAACTGATATGGATACAGGAATTCTTGTATCTGGAGTAATTGCCCTTGCAGCATTTGCACAAATTGGTATCGGGTGGCTGGTTGATAGATACTCACCAAAGCTAATTTGGGTATTACTTGTAATCGCTCAATTACCATTCATGGCTTTGATGAGTTTTGTAAGTGAAGCTGGAATGCTTGTAGTCTCTTTAGCTATGATGGTACTTATTATAGGAGAAGTACCTGTTCAAGATGTTTTGATTACCAGATATACAGTGGACTCTTGGAGATCTAGAATTTTTGGAATTAAATTTCTTCTTGCGTTAGCGCCAGCATCTCTTGCACCAATACTTGTTGCCTTTCTTCATGGGTCTGACGGAAGCTTTACTTGGTTGTATGTAGTCCTAGGAATAAGTGCATTGGTAATAGCCTTATTTGTTTTCCTTTTACCGGATCCAAAAATCTTGTCGGGTCAGATTAATAAAAGTTAGGATGTTTAATTTAATATTACAAAGATTGTAATTTTAGGGAATCAAAGGGCTTAGATTGATGTGTAAGTATTTTATATATTTGGGGATAAAGTTTGGAACAGTTTAGTGATTCATTTGTGGCGGCACTTAGCATGATCTTTGGTGCTGATCCTGGGTTAGGAGAAGTAGTATTACTGTCACTGAAGGTGAGTTGTAGTGCCGTTGCTCTGGCGATTTTTTTTGGTCTACCTCTTGGTGCATTCTTAGCCTTATATCGTTTTCCAGGGAGAGGCCTTACAATCATCTGTGTAAATGCCTTAATGGGCCTACCACCAGTTGTTATTGGTTTGCTTGTATACATCATTTTTTCTCGTGCTGGCCCTCTCGGGGTTTTTGGATTGCTTTATTCACCATCAGTAATGATTATAGCTCAGTTGCTTTTGGTACTTCCAATTATTGCTGCCCTATCAAGGCAGCATTTTGTTGACTTGTGGCATGAATATGGAGATCAACTAATGTCTCTGGGCTCAAATCGTTGGCGAGCGGTCCCAACATTGCTGTGGGAAGGGCGAGTTAACTTAGTAACAGTAGGGCTAGCGGGATTTGGAAGAGCAATTGCTGAGGTTGGAGCCGTGATGATCGTTGGTGGCAATATTGACCATTATACCCGTGTAATGACAACTGCAATAACATTAGAAACTAGTAAAGGTAATTTATCACTAGCATTGGGATTGGGAATAATTTTATTATTATTATCAGTATTTGTTAATTTGGGAGTCTCACTTGCTAGAGCTGTAACTATTAGGCAGGGAGTTTAATACTAGATGAATTTTTCAGGTGTCCTACCACTTTCCTTCAATGACGTTTCTTTATCTCTTGAAGGAAGAGTAGTTCTTGACAATGTCAGCTTAGATATTTTGCCTCATGAACGTACTATTATTCTTGGGCCAAACGGTGCTGGAAAGACTACACTGCTACGTTTATGTCATGGTTTAATTAGTGCCGATAGTGGAGAAGTTTGTTGGCAAGGACCTCAGGCAGGTATGCGTTCACGGCGTCAGGCAATGGTTTTTCAAAGGCCAATAATGCTGAGACGTTCTGTACGCGCAAATATTGCATATGGTTTAAAATTTACTGGTCTTTCATATAGACAAAAAAAAGAGCGTGTTGCTGAGGTTATAGAAGTAACTGGATTAAATGATTTAGCTAATAGGTCAGCACGATTACTATCTACTGGAGAACAGCAAAGAGTTGCAATAGCTAGAGCGTGGGCTTTAGGCCCGGAGATACTATTTCTTGATGAACCTACAGCGAGTTTGGATCCTGGTGGGACCAGAGCAATTGAACGTCTTGTGGAATTTGTTAGTGGAGCTGGTACAACGGTAGTTCTTACAACTCAGGATTTATCGCAAGCACGAAGACTTGCTGAGAGGATTATATTTTTCCATAATGGAAAGGCCATTGAAATTGCTGACGCTAAATCCTTTTTTATGCGACCAAAAAGCAGAGAGGCCAAAGCTTTCTTAGAGGGTGAAATATTATGGCAGAATAAAACAGATTATAAGGGTTTGCAGCTGTGTGTCGGATAGTTTTTTTTTATTTTTTTTCAATTTTTATTTTATTCTACACACTCGGAATTAGCGAAGTTCTTGCAGGCAGGAATATTAAGCTTGCAACAACAACCTCTACAGAAAACTCAGGACTGCTAAAAAGACTGTTGCCTGTTTTTGAAAATCGTAAGGATATTAAGGTATTAGTCATTGCTGTTGGTACAGGTCAAGCTCTAAAAATAGGAAAAGATGGGGATGCTGATGTTCTGCTTGTGCACGACTCTGTTGCAGAGAAAGAATTCATGCAGAAGGGCTTTGGAATTTCTCGTAGAGAGGTTATGTCTAATGACTTCATTATTGTTGGTCCCCAAGGTGATCCTGCAAGGATAAAGGGAGGGCGTGACGCAGTAAAAGCATTTAAGAAAATTTATTCTAATTCTATTAAGTTTGTCTCACGTGGTGATGATAGTGGTACACACAAAGCAGAGAAAAGACTATGGGAAACTGCAAGCAATATTTTACCATGGAATGTAACTTCAACAAGTTGGTATAATGAAGTAGGTGCTGGTATGGGCCAGACGTTAAATATAGCAATAGGAATGGGAGCTTATACTATTGTTGACAGAGGTACTTGGCTTGCTTTTAAAAATAAGAGGGAACATATAATTATGGTTGAAGATAAAGAAACTCTTCACAACCCATACAGCGTGATTTTAATAAATCCAAATATACACCCACACACTAAATCCGAAGATGCAAAACAGTTTTATGATTGGGTGATTGGTGAAGAAGCACAGGAAATTATTTCTGAATACCGGATTGACGGAGAAAGGCTATTCTTGCCAAATATTGATATTTATAAATGATAATTTTTTATGCAAAAAAATCTCATTACTTTTTTTCTAACCTTGGTTTAGGAATTAATATTTTCCTTCCTAGTAAGATTATTTGGTTAATTAATTTTATATTAATTTTTATATTCATATTTATGGTCGAGCAGACCAATCCTAGGGCCCAGAAAAATGATGGGCTGGGTAAAAATCTTTTTAATCTTGTTTGGACTGATTCAATTGACGAATCATTAGATGGAAATGGGCTTGGTCCTCTTTATAACGCTTCGAGCTGTGTTTCTTGTCATCCAAAAAATAGTCGTGTTGGCCCTCCTAGATTAATAGGTGAAAAAGCGCTAGGAATGTTAGTTCGTATTTCAGTAAAAAATAACTTAAATCAAGAAGTCCCTCATCCAAAATATGGGACGCAAATAAATACTTTCTCAGTAAAAGATTTTCCTGCTGAGGGGGTAATATATGTTACATGGGAATATAAGAATGGGACATATGGAGATGGTGAGAGCTGGCAATTACGTCGTCCAGTACTGCTTTTTTCAGAACTTGCTTATGGGCCTATAGATAGCTCTGTATTACGTTCTGCAAGAGTACCACCTAGTCTTAATACTTCAGGGAAAATTGAAAAAGTTAATGATTCTTCAATAATTACTGGTGCGGATCCTGACGATTTAGATGGAGATAATATATCTGGACGTCCAAATTTTGTTCGGTCAAAAATAACTGGTTCTAACCAAATTGGTCGATTTGGATGGAAAGCTGGGAAATATAACCTTAAAGAACAAGTGGCAACAGCTTTAATTGAGGATATGGGTATTACAAACTCTATATACCCAAAGCAAATATGTCCCCCGATTGATATCAATTGTAAAACTAAAAACAATAACAGAACTAGTTTAGAATTGAATGATAAAGGCCTGTTATCTCTAGTTAAGTATATTTCTAATATTGATAAAGAAAACTCAAATATAATAAATAACCAAGCATCAAGTATAGAAAAGCTAGGTAAATCATTATTTATAAGAAGTAGTTGCGACAGTTGTCACGTTCCACATCTTAAAGGAAAAAATGGAGAAAATGTCGTGTTATATTCGGATTTACTACTTCATGATATGGGTGAGGGCTTAGCGGATCAAAGGCGTGAATTTGAGGCCACAGGAAGAGAGTGGAGAACTGCACCTCTAGTGGGTCTTAGTAACCTTTTTTCTCCAAATAATAAGATATCACTCTTACATGATGGTAGAGCGCGTGGATTTTCAGAAGCTATTTTATGGCATGGTGGAGAAGCGATGGACTCAAGAGAAAACTTTAGATTAATGGAAAAAAAGGAGAGAGAAGCACTTCTAAGTTATTTAGAATCTTTATGAAATATTTATGTTGGCTTAGTTTTTTTCTCTCTTAAAGCTCGTTTCCTATCATTAGGATCTAATAAATGTTTTCTGAGACGTATTGATCTAGGCGTTACTTCTACTAACTCATCATCAGCAATATAAGCAATGGCAGATTCTAAGGAAAATTTCTTAGGTGGACTAAGTTTGATTGCCTCGTCTTTTCCCGCCGCACGAATATTTGTTAGTTGTTTTGTGCGCATTGGATTTACCTCCAGATCATTTCTCCTAGAATGTTCACCCAAAATCATTCCGTTGTATACTTTGTCTCCCGGAGAGATAAATAGAATTCCTCTTTCTTCGAGGTTAGAAAGAGCGAAAGGGATGGCGGAACCATTAGAGATAGATACAAGCACCCCAGATAGACGCATATGTATTTCTCCAAAATATGGCTCATAACCACAAAAAATACGATGTATTACACCAGTTCCACGTGTAGCTGTCATAAACTCACCATGATAGCCAATAAGTCCACGTGAAGGTGCCCGAAATATTAAACGTGTCTTTTCATTTCCTGAGGGTGTCATATTTATTAATTGACTTTTTCGTTTGCTAAGACCTTCAACAACTATACCAACGAAATCATTATCTAAATCAATGAGTATTTCTTCTACAGGTTCTTCTCTCTTCCCATTTAAAGAGTTAACTCTTTCAATAATCTCAGGCCTACTCACTGAGAATTCATATCCTTCTCTTCTCATTGTTTCAAAAAGGACACCAAGTTGAAGTTCGCCGCGTCCAGAAACATTATAACTTCCTGGTTTTTCAGAATCAGTTACAGAGATAGCAACATTATGTTCAGACTCACGAATTAGCCGATCCCCTATAACACGAGACGTTACGTAAGTTCCTTCAATACCAGAGATAGGGGAGTCGTTGATAGAGACAATAACCGACATAGTAGGTGGATCAATAGGTTGAGATTTTAGAGGTTTTATTGAATCGGGTGCAGCGAGAGTATGAGATACAGAGGCTTTAGTAAAACCAGCAATAGCAATGATGTCACCTGCACTTGCCTTCGGGATAGGGATTCTTTTTAGGCCACTGTATGAAAAAAGTTTATTTATTCTACCATTTTCAATAATTTTCCCGTCACGATTGAGTGCAGTAATATTATCGCCTTCCATAACAGAACCGTTGTAAATACGACCTGTTAGAATTCTTCCTAAGTAAGGGTCTACCTCCTGGATAGATACTAATAACTCAAACGGGTGAATAGAGTTTCCCTGAGGCCTAGGAACATGTTTAATTATTAGTTGGAATAGTGGTTTAAGGTCGTGATTAGGTTTGTCAATATCTTTTGTAGCCCATCCATCTCGCCCTGAGGCAAAGAGAACTGGGAAATCTAATTGTTCGTCATCCGCCCCTAAAGAGTCAAATAAATCAAAAACTTCATCTAACACTTCGGAACTTCGTGAGTCAGATCGATCAATCTTATTTAAAACAACTATAGGTCTTAATCCCAGTCTAAGTGCTTTATCAAGTACAAATTTTGTCTGAGGCATTGGACCTTCAGCGGCATCTACTAAAATTATAACTCCATCAACCATATCAAGAATACGTTCTACTTCACCTCCAAAATCTGCATGTCCAGGAGTATCAACGATATTGATACGAGTGTTTCCAGAGATAATGGATGTGCATTTTGATAAAATTGTGATGCCTCTTTCTTTCTCTATATCCCCTGAGTCCAATGCTCTCTCTGAAATCCGTTCATTTTTTCTAAGTGTACCACTTTCATATAACATGCTATCAACAAGAGTTGTTTTCCCATGATCAACATGTGCTATTATGGCTATATTTCGTAATTCCATTTTTTGGTTGTCATATAGCTAGTTAAGAATGCAAAGATGTTATTTTCGTCTATTGCAGTAAATTACTTCTATAACTATTATTGCTACCCTCTTTAGAGTGTTAAATCGAATATTTTATAAATTAAGCCGATGGGCTTGAAAGTTGTTACTTAGATTTATGCATGTTTATACGGGATGCGGGGCGCTCTCCCAAAGAATGGCATGATTGGTCATTTATACAGAAGTTTCTATGGAATAAAAACCTGAAGAAATATTTAGGAGGCCCCTTTTGTGCAATTAAGAATATGTCAAGAGAATGCTAATTATTTATGGCAGCGCTGGCTGATATTTTTTATTGTGTTAGTGATATTATTTATAGTTCTCATACCTACCTCTGACAACCTACATGCAGAAAATAAAGGACATGAAAATAAGGGAAATTTAGTCGTCTTTGCTGCCATAAGTATGATTAATGCATTAGAAAATTTAGCAGAACAGTTTTCGCGTAGCGAAGGAATTAAAGTTGTAACAGTATTTGCATCTTCTTCACGATTAGCAAAACAGATTCAATTTGGGGCACCAGCTCATGTGTTTATTTCTGCTAACGTGAAGTGGATGGATTCTTTGTTGGATAAAGGTTTAATAGAAAAAAATAGCCTTGTTAAAGTTGTTAGTAACAAGTTGGTTCTAATAAAGCCATTTCATGAATTGGATTATGCAGAAAATCATGAAAACAATATAATTGAGTTTTTACCAGATAAGAAAATAATTTACCTTGATTCAGAAACTAATATTTTTGAAATGCTAGGTGAAAAAAGACTAGCTATAGGCAACCCAGACTATGTTCCAGCTGGAATGTATGCTTTAGAGGCATTAAAAAAACTAGGTCTTTGGCATGAAGTAGCCAACAAAATTGCTCCTATGCCAAATGTGCGTTCGGTATTATCAGTTGTAGAGCGTGGTGAGGCCCCTATAGGTATAGTCTATAATAGTGACGCCAAGACAAGTAATAAAATTAAGGTTATAGGTGAAATTTCACATAATGATCATCAAAATATTATATATCCTGGTGCTGTAACATCTGATGCTCCGCCTATAGCCCACAAGTTTCTGAAATATCTTTTAGGATATGAATCACAAGCAATATTTTCCAAGAATGGTTTTATTATTTGCTCAAATAATAGCTCAGAGGTATTAGAACTAAAATGTTAACTGCTTTAGAATGGGAAGCAATACAACTTAGTCTGAGAATATCCTTCTGGGCTGTATTTATAAGTTTACCATTTGGCGTTGGGATTGCTTGGGTCTTAGGACGTTATAATTTCCCTGGCAAGTCGTTCTTGGATGCATTTGTAAATGCTCCATTGGTTATCCCTCCTGTTGCATTAGGATACATTTTGCTTGTTTTATTTGGTCGAACGGGATTATTTGGTAGGGTTTTAGAGGATTGGTTAGGTGTTAGCCTTGTGTTTACATGGGAAGGAGCTTCTCTTGCTTCAGCAATAGTATCTTTCCCTTTACTAGTGCGATCCATCAGAATATCAGTCGAGAATTTAGATCAAGGGCTTGAAAAAGCAGCTAGAACTCTTGGTGCCAACCCAATCAGGACTTTTTTTACTATTAGTTTGCCTTTGATATGGCCCGGCATGCTAGCAGGAATTACATTAGCCTTTGCAAGGTGTGTAGGAGAATTTGGTGCGACTATAACTTTTGCATCTAATATTCCTGGAGAAACTCGTACATTACCTTTGGCTCTATACACAGTTATTGAGATGCCTGGAGGCGAATCAGCAGCTCTAAGGCTTATGATATTTTCGGTTGTATTAGCATTTATAGCTCTCTTCTTATCAGAATTTCTTGCTCGCAGATCGAGAAAAAAATTTAGGAGTAATTAAGGTTGATAAATCTTGAAGTTGAAGCAAGGACTCGCCTGGGTAGTTTTAACCTTGATGCAGAATTTCATGCACTAGGGGGTGAAGTGACAATTCTGTTTGGTCGTTCAGGTGCTGGAAAAACAACTGTTATGGAGTCTATAGCGGGTCTAAGAAATTTATCAGATGGAAAAATAAGTTTAGGGGATAGGGTCCTGTTTGATAGTTGTGCTGGGGTTAATCTTAAACCAGAGAGAAGAGGAATCGGATATGTCTTCCAAGATGCAAGACTCTTTCCTCATTTAACAGTTCGTGAAAATCTTCTTTATGGGCGACGTCGTTTGACGCTCCAACCTTATAAAGGTGATTTTAATAAGATTATTGATTTGTTAGACATTGCAAGTATCCTTTCTAGATTCCCTTCGACCCTCTCAGGTGGAGAAATGCAACGAGTTGCAATTGGGCGTGCATTTCTCTCAAATCCTGATGTTCTTCTTATGGATGAACCATTAGTTTCATTAGATGACTTGCGTAAAGATGAAATTCTTAAATATATATCACAATTAAAAGACATAGTTTCCATCCCTATAATTTATGTTACCCATTCAGTTGATGAAGTTTTAAAACTAGCAGATAAAGTAATTTTAATGTCTGATGGAAACGTTCAAGCATCTGGTACCCCTAACCAAGTTATGGGTAGACCTGATCTTGAACCATTTGTTATAGATGGTGCTGGAGGCACAGTAGTTGATACAGTTGTAGATTTTCAAGATAAGTCTCATTCTCTTACGAATTTAGCTTTCCCGGGTGGTAATCTTTTAGTGCCTAGAATTGATGCAAGTCGAGGTACTCATATAAGAGTGCGTATTCGTTCACGTGATGTGGCGTTAGCTACTGTCAGACCAGAATCAATCTCTGTGCTGAATATGCTTGGTGTTAAGATTGTTTCTATCAGCCCCCCTCGAGGGGCGGTAGTTGATGTTGTGCTTGATGCAAAAGTACCTCTAAGGGCTCAAATAACCCAGAAATCAGCTTTAGAACTTAATTTGAATGAAGGTATGGAAGTTTTTGCACTAATAAAGACAGTGGCAGTAGAGGGCCAAGAACATGTATAATATAATTTGTATGTGTAAAATAGACTTTGAGTTATGTTAAAATTCTATGAGATTAATTCATATAATAGATAGGCAGGTATATCATGGCATCAGCAACACCCACGCAACTGATAGATAATGACCGAGTAAGAGTTACTGAATGGAGATTTGGGCCTGGGGAGTCTACTGGTTATCACCGACATGAATTTGATTATGTTGTCGTACCAACAACTACAGGGGATCTACTTTTAAAAGAAGCGGATGGGGATCGTACTGTTAGAATTGAGACTGGAGTCCCATACTTTAGAAATGAGGGAGTAGAGCATGATGTTATAAACCCAAGTCAAGAAAACGAAATTGTATTTGTAGAAGTTGAAATCAAATAATTCAGGTTTTGTTAAGAAATACTAAAACTTTAATTATCAGGAGTCAGTTCAAGAGGTGAGTTTTTTACGTCGTGTTTTCCGTAGGTTTGGTTGGGTGCATCTCATTGCACTTGGCTTATTAGCTGCACTCATTGTTCTTAGAGTAGCAGACCCAGCACCTCTACAACTTCTTAGATCAAAAATATTTGACTTTTATCAACAGGTTGAACCAAGAGAGCGAAGTAGACAGCCCGTAGCAATAGTAGATATTGATGAGGAAAGTTTAAGGGACGTTGGTCAGTGGCCTTGGCCAAGGACAACTGTTGCACGGCTTCTTAATAATCTACGCAAATATGGGGCTGCAGGAGTGGCTTTTGACGTAGTGTTTGCTGAGCCAGATCGTACATCTCCAAATCTAGTAGCAAAAAATATACGAGGCCTTGGAAAAAAAGCACGCCAAGAGCTGGAACGACTTCCTAGCAATGATGAAACATTTGCGAGGATTATCAAGCGGAGTCCAGCAGTACTTGGTCAGGCCACAATAAATAGAAAAATTGTAAAAACAGAGAGAAAATCTTTAAAAGCGACATTTGGCTATAAGCAACCAAAAGGGGTTCAAGCAAAGAATTTTATGCTTTCGTATCCTGGCATTACTAGAAATTTAGAAATACTTGAGAATGCTACTCCTGGTATTGGAGTATTTACTTTTAAGCCTGCAGTTGATGGAATTGTTAGGCAAGTACCACTAGTTGTAAGAGTTGATAATCGGGTATATCCGACACTTTCTTTAGAACTCCTAAGAGTAGCCACAAAACAAAAAACTTTTGTTGTCAAGGCTAATCAGGCAGGGCTTCAATCTGTTGTTGTTGCAGGTCTAGAAATTCCTACTGACCAGAATGGACAAGTATGGATGAAATTCGCCAAGCACGATAGAAATTTATATATTCCAGCAAAAGATGTATTAAACAAGACTATTTCAAAGGAACGTATTGCGGGGCATCTTTTATTTATTGGAACTTCTGCTGCTGGCCTTCTTGATATTAAAGCAACTCCAGTTGACCCAGCAATTCCTGGTGTAGAGGTTCATGCTCAGCTTCTTCAGAATATAATGGATAAAATATATTTGATTCGACCAGGTTGGGCTATTGGTGCTGAGGTTATAGCTTTAGGATTATCCGGATTACTCTTAATTGGCCTTATACCATTTTTAGGCTCGCTATGGACTTTAATTATTGGATTGACATCTATAATTGGATTAGTAGCGATAACTTGGTGGGCATACCAATCTTCAGGAATGCTCCTAGATTTAATTTATTCAGCGTTTTCGGTTTTCTTAATATATGTAGTTTTGACATTTTTAAATTACATGAGAGAAGAAAGAGAAAGACGGCAGGTCAAAGGTCAATTTAGTCATTATTTATCTCCAGATTTAGTAAAGCAGTTAGCTGATGATCCAACTCGATTAACTCTTGGCGGAGAGATGAAAGAAATGACTCTATTATTTGCTGATATTAGAGGCTTTACAACCATTAGTGAGCAATTTGATGCTGAAGGCTTAACACGCTTTATAAATCGATATTTGACACCTATGACTGAGGTGATATTACAACGAAGAGGGACTATAGATAAATATATGGGTGATTGTATAATGGCATTTTGGAACGCCCCCATAGATGATCCTGATCATGCAAAAAATGGGGTTAGATCAGCACTCGCTATGTTCGAAGAGAGTGATAAGATGAATGAAGTATTGAAAGCTGAAGCAAAAGACGAAGGGAGAAAATATATACCTCTACGCATTGGTGCAGGACTCAATACGGGTGTCTGCTGTGTAGGTAATATGGGATCTGATATGCGTTTTGATTATTCTGTTTTAGGTGATGACGTTAACCTAGCAGCAAGATTAGAGGGACAATCAAAGACTTACGGCGTTAATATAGTCATAGGTGAAAAGACCTATAATGCTGTTCAAGATTTTGCTTGTCTTGAGCTTGATCGTATCCAGGTGAAAGGGAAAACTGTACCTGTCGATATATTTTGTGTCTTAGGAGATGAAAAGAGAGCACAAAGTCCAGAATTTAGAGCTATCAAATCACTTAATGAAAATATGATAACTGCTTATCGAAAACAGCAGTGGAAATTAGCTAATCAAAGAATTGAAGAATTAAAGGAAATTGACAAAAATAAAGAGCTAGAAGTTTTATGTGAACTTTATGAGCAAAGAATATCTTACTACAAAGAAAATCCGCCCGGCGATAAATGGGACGGATCCTTTATTGCTACTACAAAGTAAATTTTTCAGGAAAAGATTATAACTCCTCAGCTGTGAATGTCTGGGTTGTGAGAAATTAGTAAATAAAATCACTCGTAGGGCCAAAGTCGAGCAAAGTTTTCATCTTCATTAACAGAGATTATTTTCTGATTCTGTGTAGATCCAAGAACATTAGAATTATTCTTTTTAGACTTCGCAACAATAGGTTTTATAACCTTGGTTAATCCGCTTTCATTTTTTGTAGAGAATAATTGTGATTCTTCAGTCAATATCTGAGTTTTTTGAGAGATGTTAATTTCTTTTATTTTCTTACCTGTATTTTGATGTTTAGCTAAAGGTAGAGTAACCTTTTGTTTAACAGTAAGTTTTTCATTAGTTGTAGTTTCTTTTATATTAATAGAAGTTTTTGTTTTTGTAGGCTTATCTAAAAGAGAAATTTTATTTTTTTTTGGCAAAGATGCTAAATTTGTAGAATTTTCAAGCGTTAAGCGTCCCATCGTAACCATTAGTCGATATACTGCGATGCGTGCATCGTGTTGAGCAGATACTAAGTTAATTCTGGCGTTAAATAACTCACTTTCTGCACCTAAAACATTTATGACGGTCTCTTTTCCTGCATCGCGTAATTTTTTTCTAGCTTCAAACACTTCAGCTGCAATGTTTACTGCATTCTGTAATAATGAGACTCTTTCTCTTGCTGTTTTTAGTCCTGACCAGGCTAGACGTGACTCTTCGGTGATTTTTCTTTTTACAAAATTACCAGAGTCAATTGTTGCCTTATGATTAAATGCAGCTTGTGCAGCTCCTGCACGTGTGGCAAACCCATTAAATATGGTCCATGAGGCGTTTACTTTTGCTTTATAGTCTCGTCTAGTACCTCGAGTTCCACTCAGGTCATCTTCATAATTCCATTCGCCTGTGACGTCGATAGTTGGGAAATAGTCTGCCTTTGCTATACGTTTTGCAGCGTTAGCGATTGATGTTTGTGAGCTAGCGCTGAGAATTGCTGGGTTTTCAGATAATGCTATTTCTATTACTTCCTCCACTGTTTCAGGTACAAGGCCAAGAGGTGGGGTGGGCATGACTAGATTCTGGGGATATGGTGCGTGACCAAAAACTTGTTCGTAACGGCTTATAGAATCTTCAAGTTGCCCTTCAAAAGAAACTCTACGTTCTTTAGCTACTTGAAGTGTAGATTTTGATTGTAATACATCAACTGCAATCCCAGCTCCTCTTCTTACTCGTTCATCTTCTAATTCTAGCTGAAGTCGAATAGTTTCTTCATTATTGCTAGATAATCTGAATAATTTAAAGTTACGCATTACTTCTAAATAGATAGAAATTGCCTCAAAAAGAATTCCTTGTTTACTTGTTTCTGCCGAATGTTGTGCAGCAATCATTCCCGCTTCTGCCGTTTCGTTATTTGCATCATTTCTGAATCCATTAAAAATTACTTGCGTAACGGTAATTTTTGCATTTCGTGCTTGCCCAGTTGTAAAGGGACTAGTGTTAGGGTCTGTGGCTGATCGTCTTCCAGGGCTATCTATACGTTCATAGCCAAAGTTTCCTGTTGCTTGGATTGTGGGTAAATATTCTGCCAAGGCAGATTTAATACCTTCTTTTGCAGAAAAAACACCTGCTTCTGCAGCTTTAATTTGTGGATGATTCTCGAGGATTCCTGATAACTCCTCCTTAAGTGTTTCGCTGGAAGATGAAGATACTGACACTAAAGTTGCACTTGCAGTTAGTATGCTGATCCATAAACTTTTATGAATTAAGTTCCTCATTAAGCTTGCTCCAATAGAACTATTCGACAACAGTTGCTGATTTTATACCTTACGAATCTATTAATATATGAAATTTAGCAGAAGAACTTTATTTCACAAGTCACTAGGGTTTACGGCGTAATTTTATAGACCTTTTAAACTTCTATATTCGGTTAGATATTTTTATGCGTCTAGAGTTAAATTACCTTTTGGTATTGCAATACAAGCAAGGCATGAACCCTCCTCTGGTTCAGCTCCCGGTGCATTTAGATATTCAACTTCACCATCCTTGATTGCTGTTATACAAGTCCCACAATTTCCTGCTCTACAGCCAAAATCTATATCTACATCATTATCTTCAGCAAAATCAAGTATTGCTCCGGAATCTGGATCCCAATCTAAAGTTTTACCAGATTTGGCAAATGTAAGTTTTAACCCTGCACTAGATATTGAGGCTTCTGTCGCCTCTTTGTTGGCTTCTGTTTTTGTTTTTTTAACTGTAGCAGGACCAAAAGCTTCAAAGTGAATATGTTTATTCGGCACACCCCACGCTTCTAGGTCAGGCACAACGGTATTCATCATCGGTGGTGGGCCACACATATAGAAGTCATAATTACTTGAGGGTAAGACTTTCTTAAAAAGTTCTACAGAAACTCTTTCTGCATAAGCATAGTCTTCGCCTTCGGTATCTTCCTCACCTGGTTTGGAGAAGCATATACACATATGAATATTTTCATGCTCTTTTCCAATTTGTTTTAGATGGTTAGCCATCACAGCTTCTTTGCTGTTTCTTACTCCATAAAAAAACCAAGTTTCACGTTTTGATCCAGATTCAACAATATCATTTAACATCGAGAGTACTGGTGTTAATCCGATACCTCCACCAATGAGAACAACGGGGGTTTGTTTTGTTCTATCAAGAAAAAAATGACCGCCTGGAGCCTTTATATCAAGGATATCACCCTCATTAATTTTATCATGGAAAAAATTTGATGAAAGACCTGGTGGAGCATCTGGTTCGTCACGTGGCGGGGGGACACGTTTGATTGAACAGCGGTAGTAGTCTGGGTGGTTTGGACTGTCTGAAAGCGAGTAACATCTAATAACTTGTTTTTTTTGTTCAGGTATATCAAGTCCAAATGTGAGATATTGACCAGGGTTAAATGGTGGTAATGGCTTTCCATCATGAGGTGAAAAATAAAATGAGCAAATATCACCACCTTCAGGGATTTTTTTCTTGACCTGGAATTTACGAAATCCGTTCCAAGAGAGTTCCTCAGACTCTTTCTCGAACTTACGGCGATCCATAATTCTTTCAATTTCTTCACGAAATATTTTATCTTGTAGTGCAGAGCTTTTTGCCAGTAAAGCTTCACGTCTAAAATTGCCAACACCTGTAAAGAAAAGTGTTGCGGCAAGAATAGCTAGAAAGACTAGAGCGACAATATGAATAGCAGTTTCCATATTCCGCGGCCCTCCCTAGAGCCGATAATCTGTTATAAGTCTAAATTAATTAAAAATTTGAATTATTAGCGTTAAAATTTGCGGCGTATTTCAAAGCGTGCTCCGGAAATGTTTTGCTCCTCTGTTCTCCATCCGTGCATTGCATCAGCTCTAAATAACCAAGCTTCATTGATATTTTGCTGGTAGCGTAAACCCAAGGCATATTCATCTCCGCGAAGGCTCCTACCTACCTCATTTTCTCCTTCAATGACTTGGTTTGTAGCTGCTTCAATGACGATTTGACGATCTAAATTGAAGAGATAACTAACTCCTATAGCTCCACCAAATGCATTCTGTCCGGTATCATTGAGTTTAGGAAATCCTGTTAACCCATCTGTTTCAAAGTTAATACCAGTATTCTTTAATAATCCATCTGCTCTAGCTGCTGATTGAGGCCTGTCAATGCCTACAAAAAAGTTACCATAAGGGACCAGTGTTGAGGGTAGACTTGTAATCAGGGAGTTCTCAACTAATAAAATTAAACCATCAGCCGTATCTTGCAAGTTATTGTCTCTATCTTGTCCAAAAGACCATATTGCTCTTATGCTATTAGAAAGCAATGCTCCGTATCTTTTTGTATATGCAATTGTAGCACTATTATATGACTCGTCGTCGAATCCACCTTCTCCATCTAATCTAGCAAAACCAGCTTCCCAGTATGCTTCCATAGCTTCTACAAATGTAGCTACTCCAAAGATATTGACGTTATGATCAGCATTTGCATTTTGATCATCTTTGAAAGCTTGATTTGTAACTTTGTCAAAGCCATAGAAAAAAGATATATCCATATTGGTTATGTCCAATAATGGACTGTTGAGTGAGGGAATAGCAGTTGCTACACCTGTGAAAGCATCCTCAATCCATATCCCATTTTGGAATAAGAGTGGCATAAGGCCTAATGAAAAGGGAACGTCAAGACTGGAGTATTCACCGCTAAAGCCAGCGTAAAGTGCACCTGCATCTCCTTCAAAAAATAGTGCATCTAAATTTCCATCGATTTGTGCATCACATTTCTTATTGGGGTCATTATTTGGTGCATCGTCACCAAAAAACTCGCAACGGCTAAACTCACCTTGTCCATCAAGTGGCCTTAAAATAGCATGGATTCTCTCAGTTCCAGTGAATTTATAATCAATATCTAAATTAAGCCTAGTAGCAACCTGTCCTACCTCAACATTTCCATTGTCATTAAAAGCCAGTGCACTACGCCAATCTCCATAAACATATAGCTCTGTGAAAGTAGGGTTCAACTCTCCAAGAGCATCACCTCCTTCAACTAATGGTCCACCAGAATAAAGAGGATTTCCAATCTCTAATAGAGGTCTTGTGACAGGATAGGCTGATTTGCCACCATAAATTTGAAGTTGGGCTTCAATATCATACTCTTCTTCTGGGTAACTTGGATCAGCTCTAAATACACCTGCGTCATGTTCGACAATTTTTGAGCGTGTATCTTTTTTGATCTCGGCACCATTGGCAAGATTTTGTTCTGCAGCAAATGAAAATGTTAAACTTGCGGCAATACAAAATGGCAATAAATGGTATCCAGGAAAGTTTTGAATGATTTTTTTCACGGCTCTTCTATCCTTTTACTTCAAATTCAACCGTGTAGGCGTCAATGTCTAGCATCCATTCGTTCATTGCACGCTCCATTTCTTTTGTGGCGCCAACAAACCTCATGAAATAGATTGGCTCAGCTCTACTTCTCATCCTGATAGCCAATTTATATGTGCCTGGTTGTTTTATGAGCTTTCCTGGAACTGAGTAATCAGCATCACGGCTAGATAATGGGGGAAGACTTCGCCCCTCCATTCGAACAAAGGGTGGGTGATTTATAACGGTTGTAGGCTGTGATGCTGGCCGTAGGAATGGAAGCTGGTCTACATCAAAGTTTACCGGCAAATACATCTCACGATCTGTCCCTTTTACGTTTGTAGTTAAGAATTTAGTCTGTAAATTAACTAATTGGTCATCATATGGGACCTTTCCAGATAAAACGTCTGCACTATGAAGGTCTGCCATATCTCCTGCAGAGTCGGTATATCCAGATTCCCAAATATTTGTTCCATCAGGTCCTATCAGTGCAACATTAACCCAGAGTTCTGGCTGAGCACCAAGAGAGCCTGAAGGTAGATTATGTCCCGAATTAGTGTTTGAAATTGTGTAAGTGAAGTCGAGATCATGGCCAATTTGAGGGTTGTCATCAAAGAATGGCCCATCGATGTGGGAACCATTTTCCATGACTTGTCTCCTCAATTCGCGTTTTTCTTCTATAAGCCCAATGTTATAGTTTATAATTTCCCTAGCTTCTTCCCTGTCAAAACGATCTTCCCAGACTTCTGGAAATTCTATTTCTTCTATTTCTCCAGAATCAACTAATTCTTCATAATTATCTTCCCAATCTTCTTCTCCCCATGGAGCTCGATAGTTAAACTGAAGCCATTCTTCCATGGTCCAGTTTTCAGCGTCTGGGTTATGAGGGAAAATACCAGGGTGTGCAATAGGGTATCCTGGACCTGCAAAGGCATGACTATGTCTAATCCTGTCAGGATTTACAGCACGCCCATCTACAACCGCAGCTGGACCAGTTTTGAAATGACCTGCAACCCCAGGTTTGTAACTCATATGGCAGTCTTGACATGACACACCTTGAGCATGGGCAGGCGAATCACGATACTGATCCCAAACTACTTCAAGCTTAATTCCTAAATTAACAGCAACCTGATGACATGAAACGCAAAATTCTGATTGATTGAGCTGTGTAAAAATTTTGCCTTCATTATGAATTTGATTTCCGCGCTCATCAGAATTAGTGGCAACTTTCCAAGTGCTAGCATTCTCGACCACTTCTTTAATCCCATCGCCTCCTAAGACGCCGTATACAGGTTCAAATATTTCCCCCATCACAATATTTCTGGAACCATTTGCTTTTCCATATGCTGTATTTACGCGGTGGCAGGTAATACAAGTAATACCTTCCCGGCTAACTTGTTTACGTTCCCAAATAGGGAGTTCCCTAGCTTCGCCCATTTGTGTGCTTACTGTTGCATGGCAGCGAACACAGAATGTATTTATTGTGGGAGCAAGTGAGTTAATTGCATTTTCAAATTTATGAAACATTGGAGAAAGTGAGGCGTAGGCATGGTTTGATGAAGCCCATTCTCTGTAGATATCCTCATGGCATGATTTACATTTTGATGCACTGGGAAATAAATCTTCATTCAAAATATCTGTGTGCATTTTATCGGCATCAATTGTTTCATTGTCACTTGCTTCTAAATCTCCAGAAACTGATGAGAATGCAAATAGTCCAATGAGACATAAAAAGACTGAAATTTTAGTTAAGGTTTTTTTCATCATAATTGTAGTTTTCTCATGATCAGAGAAAATACTGTTTTTAAATAATATACTTAACTTAGTCATTATTAGTTACTCTCAGATTAAATCCTGTTTCATTATGATAGAGGTGGCATAACTGACAATCTTGCCTTACTTGTCCTTCATTATGACACTGAGTGCATGTTTCTTTATCTATCGAATCAAAGTTACTCTCAAATATATGCGGGTTGTTATCACTAAATGAAGCACCATAGTTAGCTTGGACATTTAATTTGTGGCAAGTTTGGCAGCCCGCTTCTGGATCAGCCAAATTTATACCACTTGGATTGAGTATGTTTAAATGGGCTCCATGTGAATAAAACGTATGTGGTCTACTCTTTGAATTATTAAAGTTCCACTGTACATGTAAAGGGTTTGTTTCAGTTTTTGAAACAGAATGACACTTCGTACAGGCTCCAAAACCTTCCTTAGGATTAAGTAATTCGTCCCTCATAAACTCCCCAGACTCTTCAACATCCTCATCATCATCAAGCACACTTAGAGCACCAAAGTTAATCCAAGCACGGACTACCGGATCTCCATGTCCAATAGGTTTATATTTTAACTCAACACCTTCTGCGTACCAACCCCCATAATTTGGGTCAGAAGGTGACTCATATTCTTCATTAGATGCCCAAGCACATGCCACCTCTCTAGTAAGTGTTGGGCTCAGACCAGAGAGCATCTTTTTTGCGCCTTCGGCTCCAACTGCTTCGGCAATTGTTTCCTCAAGAACTTCAGAGCCGTCTTCTAATAGACCTACAATCAAAGTCTGCAGTGGCTCTGTGTATTCAGAAGAGTCATCAATTGGTGTTCTAAGCAGATATGAACTGATAGCTGCTGGTTCGTCAAAAGAAACTGGTTCATATTCTTCTTCATCACCTATTAAAATTTCTTCATCAAGCATGTCTAATTCTTCTGCTTCAATTGCTTCACGCACTGTTGCTATATTATCTTGTATTTCTTCCCAAGCTTCAAGTGTGGGGCCACAAGTTTCAGATACAAAATCTAAGTCAATAAAATTATCATCAAATTCAGGAAGCCTAAGTAATACTAGTTCACGACGAGGAATTGCATCATTATGGCAACTTGCACATGCAGTTTGATATCCGACCGGCTTTACAGATTGCACGGCATCACTTACTTCATGACATGAAGTGCAGTTTGTTGGGGCAATATCTTCTAGTCTTTGATCTTTAAAATGTTGAGTTATATGGCTTGAATGATCAAAGCGTATTGCCGTACGTTGATCATGTGGAAAATCATCCGCAAAGTTTGGATGATTATTTGCAAAAGAAGAAATTTCTCTTTCATGGCAAGTATTACATTTTGCATCAGAAATAGCAGTTATATCAAAATCTTCTCCTTTGTGTTCAGAATGGCATGCAATACAACTAAAATTATTGCTATGGGTGTTGGTCTTATTTGCATTGGAAGAAATATTGTGGGCCAGAAATGGTTCACCTACAAATGTGTGGCAATTTAAACAATTTTTTGAAATATTGTTCTCTTCGAATGCAGCAAGAAACCATTCTCCAGCATCCTTTGCATGGGGTTCGTGGCAGGCAACACAACCGCTAGAGGAGGTAAAATTTGCGTGGCCGTCTGTTAATGGGCCAGCAGATGAAATTACATTATGTCCAGATCCATCACTTCCAAGGGTTAACATCAGGGCAATAACAGATATTACAATTGCAAATGCACTTATAGCCATTAAACCTCTTAGGCTTCTAATACTTCTGCGTGGGCGACACGGTGGCTGATGTTGAGAGCATTTACCATCTGATCCAGGGCCATTGTCACATGGGCCTCCAAATAGTGTAGATCGCCTACATTCAAAGCGATCACCAACTTGTGCTGGTTGGCATTCATAGATACCACCACATTTGCCACTATTATCAGGGCCAAATTCACAAGGCTTCCCCCATTCAGCTGCTCTCCCACAACGAAATTTACGATTGGGTCGTTCGTAGCGGCTGATGTCATGCCTGAATTTATTTGGATCCATCATAATGCATACACATTTACGACTATTACGTGCCAAAAAATCAGTGCTAATACTGCAGCTGCTAATGGCACATGAGCTAGAAGCCAATATTTCATCATCGATTGACAGGCAAAATGAAAATCAATTTTCGATTTATATTTAGCAAGGTCGTTGAGATTATTTAGATATTCACGCTCAGCTTCGCTTAAATAACGTGACACTGTCTGGTAACTTTGGTTTATCCAATGTTCTGCTGCTGCACCGCCAAGAGCATGGCTAAGGAAAAACCTTGGACGCTGAAAATACCAGCGTAGTGATTCCATATAATGCCGAGCAAGAGTGTCACTACCTGTATTTTCTGTACAGGCAATTGTTATAGATTCTGATTTTTCTCTTAACTCTGAAAGTTCTGCTGGTATACGTTCATAAATAATTTCTAATTCAGTCTGAACAAGGCGTTTAGGGTATATTTTTTGTATAATGTATCCAAAAATTCCACTGATGGTAACTAGATAAAATACTATCGCAAGTGCTTGTTCATATGCACCAGTTGGCCATACATTTCCTGTGTGAATGAAAAACAGACCCAGAGCTGCTATACCGCCAACCACGTGAACTGCAAGCCAATAAGCAGATCTTCCAAAGGGAACCATAGATAGTTTTTTTCGTGCATTAAAAGTAGCTAGCCCTAGCATTAAACCAAAAAGCACATATCCTGTTATAAATTCTGGCTGACCAAGATTAATATTTGAAATTGAAGAGTATGTAGCAAAGGCAGCAATAAAAGCTGCACTAAATACCCACAGAATAATATAACGTGTGGTTACAGCATTCATACCTTAACCCCTGTAAAGGTCTCCTCACCCTGAAAGTTAACACGCCTAAGTGCATCATGCGGGCATGCTCTTACACATGCTGGTCCACCTGGGTTGTTTGAACACAGGTCACATTTTGTAGCCTTGCTGATAGGCTTTTGTGTGCCTGGATCCCTGAGTGGTTGACCCTTTAAATCTCGAATTTCAACTAATCTTATATTATTGTATGGACAAGAATTTGCGCATGTCCCACAGCCTATACATGTATCATCATTAATTACTACTGCCCCAGAATCTAGAGAACGATGGATTGCCCCTGTCGGGCATCCAATCATGCAAACTGGATCTTCGCAATGCATGCATGCGTTTGTAACCATCCAATTATCAAATGTTCTACCATGCCTTATAAACCTTGGATTTCCACCATGTGTAGAGGCACAGGCTCTAACACAATCGTCGCAGCGAACACAACGCTCAAGGTCAATAAGCATTGCCATAGTACCATTAATAAAGCGTTGATCCAGTGCCCATTCCATTGGGGCATCTGCTTCCATTGATTTTGATAAAGATGGTGTTAACAGTGGTTTAGGGTTATCCTTAATTTTTGGGAAAACATATTTTTCTATAATAGGTGCGGGAACTCTGAGTATATCTACGTAACCAAGAGCAGAAAGAGAAGTTTGAAGTGATTGTTCCCCAGTAGTTTTATTGGCCCATAATTCATCAAAGCCAAAATAATCTCCTGCTCCTAGATACGTTAGTGTGCGTTGTCCCGTCCCCATTTTTATTGATACTCTTGCAAAACCAGCTCGAACCATTAGTAGACCATCCGGATAATTACCTTGTTTAGCTATAATTGGTTCTTCAGCAGATTTTCCTTGTTCACGCATACGTTTATATGAAACGTTCCAATCAAAACTACCAAAAGTTTCAAAAAGTGTTGAGTTAGCTACTTCCTCCAATTCTTCTGGTTCTAGATCAGAAAATAAAGGTGTTTCCTTCAAGTGAACTTTTAATGCATTTTCTCTGTAGCGTTCATCAATTTTACGGCGCCATTCAGTGTCATATTTTCTGATCTCTCTCAGACCTTGCCACCTAATCTCTAGAAGTTCAGCGTCATTTTCAGCAAAAATACTGGCAGTTCTTGGCACACGTCCTAGAGCTGCTAATTCTCCAAAAAGTGCACCAGATTCAAGTTCTGCTGTTTGATGGCTATTTAGAACAGCGGGAATATCTTGAATAAAAACATGCGATGATGTCAGATCCCCAGAGTCTGGATCACGGAGTGCTTGTGATCCATAACGTGAAGTATCTCGTAATTCTGGTTCTGATGAATTTGTCCAGAGCTGGCTTAGTGCCTCAATAAAATTACGTTTTTTAGTAGACTCTCTGCCTATCATTGAGCGAGGTAGACTTGGGTTTATAACCACCCTCACTTTCCCGCTAATTACAAGGAACGCTGAGTTCCCATAGTCTCCTTCTCGAACTACTATATCTCCTGATTTGTATTTCATAATTCTGGTATCGTTTTCTAAGATACCAGAAAGTGGGGTATGCTTTGGAAAACTTTCAGAGTCTATCGCTCTAAATTCTGGTAAATTTAGAAGTTTTTCAACTTCTGTTTCAGTCATTTCGGGGCCAAAAGGTGCTTCCCATCGCTGCGGGCGTGCCATCATTGCAACTGTAGACAACTTATTTCCCCCTTGACTAAAACTTCATAAAGCCAAATTCATTTAACTGGTATTAACCACTAATAAAACACAAATCTTCTAGCCTGAATAAATAGAGTAAAAACTAATGAATATCTTTTCCTAGCATTAGGTCCAATAAACCTTAGACTTTAGCTATTTAGTCCATTAAGCATTTAATTATTTAAACTCGGTAGGAAGTAAGCCTCCGACAGTTCCAGATAGATCCTGATCTTTTATAGCTGCAGTTAATGCTACTGCATTTTCTCTGTTTGGGTTTTCTATTAATGTTTTCGCTGCATCAACTCCAGAAAGAGCTGCTCGAGCGGCTTCGGCACGGGCTTGTTGGAATTCAATAAATTTAGGAGAACCAGACCTACTTATTGCTATTGTAGCCGATACAAGCTTAGCAGCTTGTCCTACTACAAATGCACGGCTCATTTCGGCAGGTGTCATTTCGGCATTTTTTGTCATATCTGGCGGATAAAAACGATGTCTTATACTACCTTGGCTATATTTGACGTATTCCCAGTCAGGTTTAGCGGGATGACCATTTTCTAGCATTATAGCTAATTTTTCTGGATCTATGTTTGCATTTGCAAGTCCATGACACTCATTACAGTTTTCTGCTATTCCATAGCGGTCAAAAGACCATCGCATTCCAGCAGCCGTTGCTGCAACAATTCTTTCATCCTTCGGCTCTGCTCTATTATTATGAATTGTAAACCAATCAGACGATGCCCCGTGACAGCTTTCGCAGGACGGGCCAGCTTTTGGTTTTGCTTTTGCGGCGGATGCTGCGTCTTTGGCTACCAAGGTATAGTGGCATTGAACACATGTTTCATTCTTTTTCATGCTTTTATTACCAGTAGCCTTTGCGAGTGCTTTTGCTAACTTACTTTTATGGACTTTTTTAAAGGATTTTGCGTGTTTGGTTTCTTCCCAAATCTGAAACTCAGCTTTGTGGCATTCAGCACACTTTTTGGGTCCTTGGTTAAATGGCTCTGCCATAGATTGTCCAGATAAAATTACAGCTCCACCAAGTATTAAAAACATACCAGCTATTGCTGCGACTATTATTTTATTTTGCAATGAGAACATCTTTGCCTTCCCCAACTAACGATTCCCCATAATTGTTGCTTATGATGCGTGATTCTTGGCTGTCCATCAACCCCAATAAATGTTTAAAAATCAAGTTTATTCAATATTTCTACATATTAAATCCTATTAAATCTATTTATTTTAACTTAAAAAACCTAAATTATAGGTTCAAAATTAACATAATTCCTTATTTTCAATCTAAAACTAGGATATTTTGCTTATTTCAGTGGCCAAATCAAAAGTTTACTAAATTGGGAATTCGATTTTACCTAATCTAGCTGAAAGTTTCATATTTTCTCTATAATCAATTGGTATTGCAATAACAGCTGGGCCATCTTGCTTATATGCAGTTTTTAGAGCTGGTAAAAGTTCATCAGAACTTTTAAGGGTTTTTCCCCACGCACCGAAAGATTTGGCCCACAACTCAATATTTGGATTCGTGAACTTTAGATCACTATGTCGCCCGTTGAAAGAATTCTGTTGCTTCCATTTGATTAACCCATATTCGCCATCCATCCAAACTAAGGCAACAACATTTAATTTATATCTTACCGCAGTTTCAATATCCTGAGCATTCATATGAAACCCTGCATATCCATTTATAGATAAAACTTTTTTATCGGGGCAAGCAATTTTAGCACCTATAGATCCTGGGAATGCAAAACCCATCGTACAGAAACCATTTGAAATTAGACAAGTATTAGGTTTGTCGCACTGGTAGTAGCGGGAAATCCACATTTTATGTGCTCCAACATCTGACAATAAGATATCATCAGGACCCAAAAATTCCCGAACATCATATAAAACCTTTTGTGGCTTCATAGGAAAGGCCTTAGAACGTTTTTCTTTTTGAAGGTCAGAACTTATTGTTTTTCTTAAGGCGGCCCTTTTCTTAATATCAAATAGCGGCAGAGGAATATTTCTTTTCTCTGTTCGTTTAGTTAATTCTTCATTCATTTGCCAAAGGGCGTCTGCAATATCTCCTGCAACATCAACAGCTGGTTGGTAATGATCATCAACTTCTGCAGGCCAAAAATCTATATGGATAATTTTCTTTTTTGATCCAGCATTCCAGAAAGCTGGAGCGTATTCCACCAAATCATAACCAGCAGATATAATTACATCTGCTTCACGCATAGCTGCAATTATATGGTCTTTGCCTTGAAGTCCAACTGTGAAAAGAGAATGTTGATCAGAGCGTGGAATTGCACCTTTCCCCATAAATGTATTTACGACCCCTATACCCGTAAGTTCGGCAAAACGACGAAGTTGTTCAGAAGCTCTTTTTCTTACTGCTCCATTGCCAGCCAAAATCAAAGGATTTTTTGCTCTCATTATTATGTCTACAGCCTTTGCCACAGCTTTGTGATCTGCACCGGGTCTGCGGGTTACATAGGGCTTAATTGGTTTTTCAATGGTCTTGTGCTCAGCGATATCTTCCGGTAGTTCAATTAGAACAGCACCAGGTTTTTCTGTTTCTGCTACCTTAAAGGCTTTTCGAACTATTTCTGGAATATTGTCAGGGTGATAGACTGATTGTGCCCATTTAGTGATTGGCTTAAACATGGCTATAGAGTCCATATTTTGATGGCTTTCTTTGTGTAAACGTTCAGTATCCGCTTGGCCAATCAAACAGACAAGAGGTGCTCTATCCATATTTGCATCAGCAACACCAGTTACCAGATTTGTGGCTCCTGGTCCTAAGGTTCCTAAACAAACTCCAGCCTTTCCAGTAAGACGTCCATACACATCCGCCATGAATGCGGCAGCCTGTTCGTGTCTGCAGAGAACAAACTTAATTTTTGAATTCATCAAAGAGATCATTACGTCTGCATTCTCTTCTCCGGGAATACCAAAGATATGGGTCACCCCTTCATTTTCTAGACATTTGACAAAAAGGTCTGAAGCTTTCATTGCATATCTCCCTAATAAAAATGTTATATTAGAGTATCGCTGACATTTTTCGATCGTCAACAGCAAGTATTAAAAAGTATCAACATTTAGGGTAGTAATTAAATTTATTTTGATGTTTTCTTATGTAAATACGGATTTATTTTGTATAAATTTGTATTTTATCTCTTCATTAGTTTATTGTTCAATCTTGATGATTAAACTCACTTATTAGGTTGTAATTATGAATTCAGGTAAAATGTATAAAGCCTTTGTTGTCGATTCTAGTGATTCTGGTACAGCTGGAGCAGTTAAAGAACTTAATCACTCTGATTTGCCTGAAGGTAATGTTACAGTTCGTATTTTATGGTCTAGCCTTAACTATAAAGATGGTTTGGCTATCACTGGTTTTGCACCAATCATTCGTAATCTTCCCATGACAGCTGGTATTGATTTTGCTGGTATAGTTGAGTCTTCAGATACCTCAGATTTCTCCGTTGGGGAACACGTTATATTGACAGGATGGGGGCTTGGCGAGCGACATCCGGGTGGCTTTTCCCAACAAGCAAGAGTAAATAGCGGATGGTTAGAAAGAATTCCTGATGGCCTTGACGCAAAAACGGCAATGGCATTAGGGACTGCTGGATTTACATCGATGCTATGTGTTCTTGCACTTGAAAGTGCAGGAATAAAACCTGAAAAAGGGCCAGTTCTCGTTACGGGAGCTGCAGGCGGTGTTGGAAGTATTGCTGTCGCAATTCTTAGTAATCTTGGTTATGAGGTTACAGCAGTTACTGGAAGGCATTCGGCTTACACTTTTCTTAAAAGTTTAGGTGCTAGTAATATAATTTCCAGAGAAGAGTTATGCTCCAATAATAGAAAACCATTGATGTCTGAGAGGTGGGCAGGAGCGATTGATCCTGTAGGTGGTGACATCCTAAGCCATATTTTGAGTGAGTTGAAGTATGGGTCAGCTGTTGCCGCATGCGGATTAGCAGGTGGATCTAAAATTAATACTACAGTCTTACCGTTTATTTTGAGAGGAGTAAGTCTTTTAGGGGTTGATTCCGTAATGTGCCCAAGCTCATTAAGGAGGAATGCATGGGCAAGACTTGCAACTGACATGCCTAAAAATAAGCTAGAATCAATTACTGTTGTAGAGCCAATGAAAGCATTACCTGACCTTGCTCAAAAAATTTTGAATGGGCAGATTCAGGGTCGGGTGGTCATCGATGTTAATTCATGATGTGATTATTTTTCAACCAATGAAAATTTTATAACGACTTAGAATTTATCACCATCATTTTTTCTATCTGCATTTCCTGCATTGTATGGTGTATGCCCCCAATCCCTTGTCCTGATTGTTTTAGGCCTGCAAAGGGCATCCAGTCAACTCTAAATGCGGTATGATCATTAATCATCACAGCTGAAGCATCAAGTTGTTTATAACAGTAAGTGGCAGTGTCTATATTACCTGTAAATACTGCCGCCTGAAATGCAAACTCTAGAGAGTTTGAACGTTTAATAGCTTGGTCAATACTTCTGTATGGATAAATGCAAATTACTGGACCAAAAATTTCTTGAGAACTAACTTTTGCCTTAGAAGGAGGGTTAAATAGCACCGTGGGTGCATAGCACGTTTTAGACAAACGATAGCCTCCAGTTAAAACTTTTGCACCACCATTTACAGCATCTTTGACCCATTCATCCACTCTATCAACTTCACGAGGTCTAATTAATGGGCCTATATCAGTTGAAGCTTTCGTGGGATCGCCAACTTTCATAGACTTCGCTTCTTTTGATAGTCCCTTGGCAAGCTTATCAGCAATTGAATAATGGACAAAAATTCTTTGTACCGATACGCAAACCTGCCCAGCATGATAAAATCCACCTTTTGTAAGTAAGGGTATAGCCATAGACAAATCTGCATCCTTAGTTACAATTACAGGTGCAACACCTCCATGCTCTAGAGCACACCTTGTCCCTGATGACAATTTTGAGCGTAGATACCATCCTACCGGTGCACTGCCAATAAAACTAAAAAAGTCGACTCTTTTGTCTGTTACCAAAGCTGTTGATACATCCCGACCAGCAGTAACTACGGGTTGACACCATTCGTCAGGAAGACCCGCAGACCTTAAAATTTTTACGAATCTTAGGCATGATAATGGAGTATCTTCACTTGGTTTAACTATTACGGGGCAACCTGCGGCTATTGCTGGTCCCACTTGGTGAACAATTAGATTAAGTGGGTGGTTAAATGCACTTACTGCCACTACTACTCCAATCGGTTCATGGCTGGTAAAAGCCATTCGGTTAGTAGAGGAACGAGAAATTCCCATAGGGATTTCTGTTCCGGCTTGTGTGCGGAGTGTTTCAATGCAGAGTTTAACACCATCGATTGCACGTGAAACCTCATGGTGAGAATCAACTAATGGTTTGCCTCCTTCTCGGGCACTTTCTCTAGCAAGGTAATCAAATTTTTTTTCCATAATTTTGACAACTCGTTCCAGGATATCAATTCTTTTCCATGCTGGAATCCATTTTTCTTTATTTTTATATAGACCTTGAGCATTATCTAATGCATGCATAACTGTTTGCATGTCAGCTCTAGCTGCAGTTCCGATTTTTCTTCTGTTAAAGGGGGAAACTACTTCAACAGATTGAGCATTAGACTTTACTCCTGGCACCATTAAAGGATAATTTTCAGTCATATTTTTTCTCCCCTGCATCAAGATTTATTTGGTGCTTTAATATTTGTAAGTGTTTTGGATTTAGTAGGTGCAGAGTTACTTAAGCTAATTACCCAAATTTAATTTTCAAAATTTCGTAACCATGTATACCATTCGGGGTAGTTATCTCTACTGCGTCACCAACTTCTTTGCCAATAAGTGATCGTGCAAGTGGTGATGCTATGGACAGACGACCTTCATTTACTTCGGCCTCATCTGCACCAACTATCTGGTAGATGCTCTGTTTATCAGTTTCTTCATCTAACAGCGTCACCGTTGCACCAAACTGAACTCTTTCTCCCTTAAGATTTGATATATCTATCACTTCGGCAAGTGCAATTTTAGTTTCTAATTCACTTACCCTAGCTTCTATCATACCCTGTCGTTCTTTTGCTGCATGATATTCTGCATTTTCTGATATATCTCCATGCTCTCGAGCTTCTGCTATTTCTTGAATTACACGAGGACGCTCCTCTTTTAATCGCAAAAGCTCTTCTTTTAGCCTAGCGTGTCCTTCTGGTGTCATTGGTAGTCGTTGCATATTAATCTTCCAACAGTTTTAATTTAGGTTTCTCTAATTTGATAGCTTATTTAAGTAATGCCAACTTATTAAAAACAATATCACAGCACTCTGCTATAGCAATGTTACGAGAGAATTTTAATATTTACTTTTTATTCTGCTAGAATAGTGATGCTTTAATAAGGTTTCAACGTGTTTCAGTAAAGTTGTAAAGGTCTAACACTTAACTCATGACGGTTTAATGCTGTCAGAGCTTCAGCCATTGCCCGTGAAGCAGCGACTGTTGTAAAATAAGGAAGTTTATATTCTAAAGTTGCACGACGCAGTGTATAGCTGTCGGAAATTGCCTGAGATCCTTCAACTGTGTTAACTACAATTTGTATATCACCATTTTTTATAGCATCTACACAATGTGGCCGTCCTTCATATACTTTGTTAACAGTCTCGACTCTAAGACCTGCAGACTTTAGAGCCTCTGCAGTCCCTTTTGTGGCGAGTAAATTAAAACCAAGGGAATTGAGCTGTTTTGTAACTTTGATAATATCCTTTTTATCCCTATCACGAACAGAAATAAAAGCTGTTCCACTTACAGGAAGATCCATACCTGCACCTAACTGAGCTTTTGCATAAGCTAAACCAAAATCGCTATCAATTCCCATTACTTCCCCAGTTGATTTCATTTCTGGCCCTAGGAGTGAATCAACACCGGGAAATCTGGCAAATGGAAACACAGCCTCCTTTACAGCTATATGTTTAGTTGGTTGTGGAACTAAATCAAATTCTCCAAGTTTTTTTCCTGCCATGACTAAAGAAGCGACTCTTGCAACAGGCATACCTGTTGCCTTTGCAACAAATGGAACAGTTCGGCTTGCCCTGGGGTTTACTTCAATAATGAATACTTCTTCATCTTTTACTGCAAATTGAACATTCATTAATCCTTTTACATTCAGAGCTTTTGCAAGTGCTTCAGTCTGATTGCAAATTTCCCTTATTGTACTCTTATTTAGTGAATATGGTGGAAGTGAGCATGCACTATCCCCGGAATGTATTCCAGCTTCCTCTATATGCTCCATGATACCAGCAACGTATACAGATTCACCATCAGAGATAGCGTCAACATCTACTTCAATAGCCTCTTGGAGGAAACTATCAATTAATACTGGACTATCGCCAGAAACTTTTACAGCCTCAGACATATAACGTGAGAGATTCTCTTCGTCAGAGATAATCTCCATAGCTCTGCCGCCAAGTACATAAGAAGGCCTTACAACTATAGGATATCCGATCTTTTTAGCTATATCTTTTGCTTCATTTGTGGAGAGGCAGGTGGCATTAGCTGGTTGTTTTAGATTCAATTCTTGTAAGAGGGTGCGAAATCGATCGCGATCTTCGGCTAAATCAATAGCATCTGGGTCAGTTCCCAAAATTGGGACTCCTGAACGGCCTAATTCTTTTGCTAATTTTAGTGGTGTTTGTCCACCAAATTGAACATTTACACCAATAAGTTCTCCGCGAGTCGATTCTACTCGGACAATATCAAGAACTGTTTCAATGGTAAGTGGTTCAAAATATAATCGATCAGATGTATCATAATCAGTTGATACAGTCTCTGGGTTGCAATTAACCATGATTGTTTCAAAACCAGCGTTTGAAAGTGAGAAGGCTGCATGAACACAACAATAATCAAACTCAATACCTTGCCCAATACGGTTTGGCCCGCCTCCTAAGATAATTATTTTTTTCTTTTCTGTAGGGCTGGATTCGCACTCTGGAGGTAATGAATGAGTTCCAAATTCATAACAAGAATACATATATGGGGTCCTAGCATCAAATTCTGCTGCACAGGTGTCAATTCTTTTAAAGACAGGAAATACACCAAGTTCTTGGCGTAATTTTGTTACATCAGAACTATCCATCTTTGAAAGTTTTCCAAGGCGCTCATCTCCAAAGCCCATACGTTTTAAGTTTTCAAATTCCTCCTTACATTTTGGAAGTCCATCACTCTTTATAATTTGTTCAATTAGAACTACTTCGTTAATTTGCTCTAAAAACCATTTATCAATTTTACATGCATTTTGAATAGAATCTATAGGTAATCCTGCTCGAAATGCTTCCGCAACAACTAAAAGTCTGTCAGGCCTTGGTTGTCCTAAGGCCGCAATTATAGCTTGCCTGTTATTGCCATCTGACCATCCTGGAATTTCTATCTCATCCAATCCGGTTAGTTCTGTTTCCATAGACCTAAGGGCTTTTTGAAGAGATTCTTGAAATGTCCTTCCAACAGCCATTGCTTCCCCTACAGACTTCATGGAGGTTGTTAGGAGGGGGGCTGTGCCTGGAAATTTTTCAAAAGTGAACCGAGGGATTTTAGTAACCACATAATCAATAGTTGGCTCAAATGATGCTGGTGTTGATCCAGTTATGTCGTTTTGTATTTCATCTAGAGTGAATCCTACCGCTAATTTTGCAGCTACCTTTGCAATTGGAAAACCTGTCGCTTTTGATGCTAAAGCAGAGGATCGAGAAACTCTGGGATTCATTTCAATTATTACTAAACGACCATTTAATGGATTTATGGCAAATTGAACGTTTGATCCGCCAGTTTCAACCCCAACCTTTTTAAGAACATTGATTGATGCATTCCTTAATTGCTGATATTCCTTATCTGTTAAAGTTAGTGCAGGAGCTACAGTAATAGAATCGCCTGTATGAATGCCCATTGGGTCGATATTTTCAATTGAGCATACAATTATACAGTTATCAGCAGTATCACGAACCACCTCCATCTCAAATTCTTTCCAGCCAAGTACTGACTCTTCTACAAGCACTTCATTTGCTGGGGAGGCATCTAGTCCCCCAACGACTATAGATTGAAATTCCTCTCGATTATATGCTATTCCCCCCCCTGTACCTCCAAGTGTAAAAGATGGACGGATAATAGCTGGTAGGCCTATTTTATCTAAAGCAATCCATGCATCATCAATTGATTTGGCAATGTGGCTTTTGGGGGACTCTAACCCAATTTCATCCATAGCCTCTCTAAAAAGTTGACGATCTTCTGCAACTTTAATTGCTTCTGGGGAGGCACCTATAAGTTTAACGCCATAACGATCTAAGACACCTTTTTCACTTAAAGCCAGAGCTGTATTTAGTGCTGTTTGCCCACCCATTGTGGGCAGAACAGCATCCGGCTTTTCTGCGGCTATAATTTTTTCAACTACTTCTGTTGTTATAGGTTCAATATATGTTGAGTCGGCAAACTCAGGATCAGTCATGATGGTTGCAGGATTTGAATTTACAAGTATTACCCTATAACCTTCCTCTTTAAGAGCCTTACATGCTTGTGTGCCTGAATAGTCAAATTCACAAGCTTGGCCTATTATAATTGGTCCGGCACCAATTATAAGAATACTTTCTATTTTCTTGTTTTTCGGCATATTTTATTTTTGGGACTCCATAAGGTCGACAAAATTATCAAACAAGTATGCTGAATCCATTGGACCAGGTGAAGCTTCTGGGTGGTATTGAACAGAAAAAACAGGTTTGCCAATAACTTTAAGCCCTTCGAGTGAACCGTCAAAGAGAGAGATATGTGTAGCTATAACTCCTTCAGGCAAAGTATTTCCGTTAACTTCAAATCCATGATTTTGACTAGTAATCTCAACTTTTCCTGTTTCCAAATCTTTTACAGGATGATTTGCCCCTCTATGACCAAAGGGCATTTTTTTAGTTTTTGCACCCAAAGCTAGACTCAACAATTGGTGACCAAGACATATTCCAAATACTGGTTTACCACTATTTATAAGGCCTTTTATAGTTGGTTCGACATTTTTAATTGTTGCTGCAGGATCTCCAGGCCCATTTGAAAGAAATATTCCATCTGGAGCGTATGCAAGTATATCTTTGATATTTGCAGTTGCTGGTAAAACTAAAATTTCACATCCACGTGCTACTAATGAGCGTAAGATGTTTTGTTTAGTACCGTAATCAATAGCAACAACTCTAAATTTTTTATCGGGAGGGGAGGTATATTTGTCTTCATAATTATTAATACTCCATTCACTAATATCCCATGTAAAGTTTTTCTTGCAGGTTATTTGGTTTGCTAGATCCATACCATCTAATTTAGGCCATTCTTTTGCTCTATTAACCAATTCCTTGAGAGTTTTTTGATCGAGTTTACCTCCATATTGAATGGCACCATTCTGTGCTGAATGACTACGTATATGTTTAGTTAATCTTCGTGTGTCAATTCCTGAAATACCCACTAAATTATGTTTTTTTAACCATTTGTCTAAATGCTCAGTTGAACGCCAGCTTGATGGACCAGTAATTTTTGTATTAAGAATTATACCATTAGCTACAGGTATATCTGCTTCCATATCGTTGTTATTTGTTCCAACATTTCCAACATGAGGAAAGGTAAAGGTTATAATTTGTCCTGAGTATGATGGGTCAGAGATAATTTCCTGGTATCCCGTCATTGAGGTGTTAAAGCAAACTTCTCCGCAGGTTGTACCTTTTGCTCCTACGCCTGTTCCATAGAATATAGTCCCATCGGCAAGTGCAAGTGCCGCATTCTTGGAAACTGATGCTGTATTTGACATGGGCATCTTTCAAGGCATCTTTCAAAATTTCCCAAAAATATCCGCCATTTTTCTATAATTTAAATGGCAGTATAATCTTTGCATAGTGTTTTCAGCCGAAAATCTTATAAAATTAAGAGTTTAGCGGAAGTTAGGTTGCCTTTTGATTTCCGTCAAGACCACTAAAGAATCTAGTTAAAGATTGTAAATGTTAAGTAACCCTCTTGATTGCACTCCTAAGCAAGGTATAGTGCGCCGCCTTAGGAACAAATTTGTGGAAAAATGTCAAACCTTAGACAGCAATTAAATGACTCTTTAAAGACAGCTTTGAAAGCTCGGGAAGAACTAGCTGTTTCAACCATACGCCTGATTCTAGCAGCACTTAAAGATCGAGATATTGCAGCTCGCTCTAAGGGTAAAGATGACGGAATATTGGACTCTGACATATATCAGCTACTTAATACTATGATTCGTCAAAGACGAGACAGTATTAAGTTATATGAAACAGGTGGGCGCCAAGACTTGGCAGATAGAGAAAAAAAAGAGATTACTGTTATAGAAAGATTTTTACCTCCTCAAATTGAAGGGGATGATATGGTTCAAGCTGTTAAATCAGTAATTATTGAGATAGATGCTAAAAGTATTAAAGATATGGGTAGGACGATGAATGCTCTTAAGGAACAATATGTCGGCCAGATGGATTTTTCTAAGGCATCAGGTGTTGTTCGTGACTCTTTAAAAACTGAATAATTTTAAATACCCTCTAAATTATTATATTTTTTATATTGCAGAAATATTTAACTTTTCTTAATTGCCTGCAATAATAACATCTTATCTGTAAAGGTAGTCATATTTAAATGAACATTCATTGTTAAAAGTGGGAACAGCATATGCAGTTTGCACCTGAATTTTTGGATGATATTCGAACACACGTACCTTTAGTTAAGGTCATCGGGAGGCGTGTGCAACTTGTAAAGAGAGGCCAAGAATTTGTTGGGCTTTGTCCCTTCCACAATGAAAAAACCCCCTCTTTTACTGTAAATGAGGAAAAAGGTTTTTTCCATTGTTTTGGATGTGGTGTACATGGAGATGTAATATCATTTGTGATGCAGGATGAAGGGTTAGCCTTTCAGGATGCAGTCAAAAAATTGGCCGCAGAAGGGGGTATTAAGTTACCTGTTGCTAACTCTATTGATAGGGAAAAACAAAAAGAATATGATTCGCTTTATATGGCTTTAGAAGTTGCATGTAATTGGTTCAAATTGCAACTTGACGGTGAATCAGGTTCATCAGCTCGTCTGTATCTTGCAAATAGAGGTTTAAACAGCGATGTCATAAATAACTTCAAATTAGGTTTTGCTCCAGATGGCAAGGAAACCTTGAAGAAGGAACTAGAAAGAAAGGGTATTAATGATACTCTTTCTCTATCTGCAGGTTTACTTAGCGAATCTTCAAAAGATGGAAAATTATTTGACAGATTTCGAAGACGTATCATGTTCCCAATATACAATAATAGGCGACATTTAGTGGGTTTTGGAGGTAGAGCGCTTGGCGATGCCCAACCAAAATATTTAAATTCTCCGGAAACAAAAGTTTTTCATAAGAGTACATTATTATACGGTCTTTATGCGGCTAGAAAGTTAGCAAGAAATAATAATCAGATCGTAGTAGTAGAGGGGTATACTGATGTATTGTCTCTTCATCAGGCAGGAATTAAAGAAGTTGTTGCTCCTCTAGGAACAGCCTTATCTGAGATTCAGCTTGAGGAATTATGGAGAATTGTTGATGAACCTATTTTGTGTTTTGACGGAGATGAAGCAGGGAAAAGAGCAGCAAATAGAGTTCTTGAAAAAGCCTTAGGTCAGCTGAAGCCTGGTAAAAGTTTAAGGTTTGTAACATTGGCCAATGGTGAAGATCCAGATAGTTTAGTGCAGTCGGCTGGGCCTCAAGCATTTAGATCTTTGATATCTGGATCTGAGCCATTGTCAACAATGTTATGGCGTATGGCTGGTGGAGAGGAAAGGCTTGATACACCTGAAAGTCGTTTAGCAGTTTCAACAAGAATTAACGCACTTCTTAGTAAGTTAAAGGATAGTGATACGCGTAAATTCTTTAGGCAATATTATAGGGAAAAGCTATTTTCTTTTAAAACTATGAATCACCCTGTAAAGAATTTCTCGAGGAATAAGGAAGAAGGTCGAGATTACGGTTTATATGATTCAGAAAGATATTATAAAAATAATAATTTGAGATCTAAAAAGCCAACGACTTCATTAAGCAAAAGCTCTGACTCCGCTATGGGAAGACAAAAATCTTTATTGAGAGTTTTTATATCTTTTCCTATTTTGGCGGAAGAATTTCATGAAGAATTGGAGCGATTCCCATTTAATAATCTGAAATACCAGAAGATGCGTGATGTTCTGATTAATGTTACCCAGCATCTAGCAAATACTATTAATGACTCAGAAAGTTGCAAATACAGTGAGCAGGCTATGATAGAACTAAGAAATGAAGTAGCTAAAAACAATTTAGAAGATGTATTTATAGAGTTGGAAAAAGACAATTTAATTGAATTGAAACAGAATAAAATAGACAAAGAAAATCCAGATGATGAATTATTTAAAAAAGCTCGTGTTCAAATTAGGCATCTTTTAGATTTACATCATAGATTAGTCAGTTTAGAAGCCTTTAAACATGAGGCAACAGAGGCCTTTGCTGCAAATATGTCTGAGGAAAATTGGGATAAGTTGATAGGTGCTTTACGGTCTTTAGAGGAGGCCCCAGGTATTGAAGAATTGGTGTCAGGAGTTCAGTTGGATAAAAAGAACACTAAAAATTCATAACCCTTGTTTTATTGTCTGTTACACTAAAAATACTTAATCACATGAGTATGGTCTTGAACCCGAGCAATTTTGATGCCATTTGAAATAAAAATAGTCTATTTGGATGTGCTAGTGACTTAATAAATATTTATCTACCTGTTAGGTTTTGTTTTGTTGTGAGTATGAATATTTGAATTCTTAATTTGATTATAATTGAAGGTGTTGCAGGGAGAGGGATCAATTAATGGCTATAAAAAATGCAAAAGCAGAGAATAATGAGTCAGGGGATGACCAAGCGGATAGTCCGCTTCTTGACTCTCTCACAGCATCTGTAAAGAAACTTATCGCTGCAGGAAAAGAACGAGGCTATATCACTTTTGACGAATTCAACAAATCTTTCCCCCCTGACGAAGTAACTTCAGAGCAAATTGATGATATCCAAGCTATGTTCTCAGAAATGGGAATAAATCTTATTGATAATGACGAAGTTGATGAATCAATAGAGGTGAATTCATCAGCTGAAAATGATGAGAAGGCAGCACGTGTATCCAGTGCGGCAGATGAAGACCTTGGTCGAACAGATGACCCGGTCAGAATGTATTTAAGAGAAATGGGTAGTGTTGAGCTTCTTTCCCGTGAGGGTGAAATAGCAATTGCAAAAAGAATTGAAGCTGGGCGTCTTAAAATGATTGGTGGGATGTGTGAGAGTCCCTTAACATTAGCAGCGGTAGCCGATTGGTATATTTCACTTAAAGATGGAGAGTCTCTTTTAAGAGAGATTATCGATCTTGATACAACCTATGGTGCCAATAATTCATCAAATAATGATATCAGTGGGGAAGTATTACCTTTTAATCCACTTAGTAGTATTAATGAAAACAACCAAGAAAAATCTGATGAGGATGAAAACAACCAAGAAAAATCTGATGAGGATGAAGATTTAGAAGGTAACTTGGATAATCCCGATGATTCTGATGATGGTTTTGAAGAAGGAAATATTTCCTTAGTTGCAATGGAAGAGGCGGTATATGATGAAGTTTTGTCTAAATTTAAGTCTGTAGAAACTATTTATAAAAAATTCAAAAAGCTACAGGACGAAAGAATAGAACTTACCCTCGAAGGGAATGAATTATCTAAATCAAGGTTAAAACGCTTTGATGAACTGCGAACTGAGTCAAGCTCTGCAATGCGTGAAATTAATCTAAACAATGCACGAATAGAGTCTCTTGTTGACGAACTATACGGACTCAATAGGCGTGTGATTGGGCTAGAAGGTAAATTACTTCGCTTAGCAGTAAAGCGAGGTGTTAAACGAGAGGATTTTCTTAAACAATACATAGGCCATGAATTAGAACCACGTTGGGGGAGTAGAGTGGGGCGTTTGACTGCTAATGGGTGGAAAGAGTTTGCAAAAGCGGATAAACAACGTATTAACGAAATAAGATCCAGCATCGCGGAAGTTACTGAAATGACAGGTTTGCTTCCTGGGGAGTTTAAAAAGATTGTGGCAAGAGTTCAGAAAGGTGAAAGAGAAGCAGGCCAAGCCAAAAAAGAGATGGTTGAGGCAAATTTACGATTAGTAATTTCTATTGCCAAAAAATACACCAATAGAGGTTTACAATTTCTAGACCTTATTCAAGAGGGCAATATAGGCCTTATGAAGGCCGTAGATAAGTTTGAATACCGTAGAGGATACAAATTTTCTACATATGCAACTTGGTGGATAAGGCAGGCAATAACTAGATCTATCGCCGATCAAGCACGAACAATTCGTATACCTGTTCATATGATTGAAACAATTAACAAATTAGTTCGTACTTCTCGACAAATGCTGCATGAGATTGGACGAGAGCCGACGCCAGAAGAAGTTGCTAAGCGACTTTCGATGCCTTTAGACAAGGTAAGGAAAGTTCTTAAAATTGCTAAAGAACCAATAAGTCTTGAAACTCCAATAGGTGATGAAGAAGACAGCCATCTTGGCGATTTTATTGAAGATAAAAATGCTATATTACCTGTTGATGCAGCAATTCAGACAAATTTGCGTGAAACGACAACTCGTGTTTTGGCTTCTTTGACTCCAAGAGAAGAGCGTGTACTTCGAATGAGATTTGGAATAGGAATGAACACTGATCATACACTTGAAGAAGTTGGCCAGCAATTTTCAGTAACAAGGGAAAGAATTAGACAGATTGAGGCTAAGGCTTTACGAAAGCTAAAGCATCCAAGCCGTTCAAGGAAATTGAGGAGTTTTTTAGACACATAAACTATGAGTAGTTTATTGGCTAGATCTAGCGTGCTAGACCGTGAGAGTTTTTAGAATTCACAAAACTTTTCATATAGACGCAATAAAACTTGGTTTTATTGATGCAAGTAAAATTCCATCCGTTGCATTGATCACGAGCATGATGTCATACGGATCCCTAGTGAGAGAAAGTGGTCTCGATTTTGGTTTTGCTATAATATCCACAGCATTGATGTGGGCATTACCAGGTCAAATTGCATTAGTTGAACTACATACAGCAGGTGCAACATTGTTAGCCGCAGTTTTTGCTATAGCTATGGCTAATGCACGATTTTTCCCAATGACAGCAACAATGGTTCCTCTTTTTATAAAGGGGGTAGAAAAAAAGCGTTGGCTTTACCCACTTTCTCATTTTATCACTTTTAATAGCTGGTTATGGGTTGTAAGGCGTTTCCCAGAATTTGAAGAGACACAGAGAGTTTGGTATTTTCTTGCGTTTGGATGTATTTGTTATATAAGCGGTCTAATAGGAACAGCACTTGGCTATTTTATCTCCCAATTTTTGCCACCTAGTCTAATGTTAGGTTTAGTATATTTAGTTGTAGTTTATTTTATTGTAATGCTTGCTGATATTAGGAATTCAAGAGCATTAGTTTCGGTTATATGTGGTGCAATTGCTTGCCCAGTTTTCCATTTTGTTAGTGCTGACTGGGGAATACTATTAGCAGGCCTTGTTGGAGGCACTGTCTCTTTTTTTATTATAAACAAATATAAAAAATTGGGAATAAACTAATGTCAGAATGGATGGCGTGGGTAGCATTAATTCTGGGTATTCTAGTTAGTTTTGCTTGGAGGGTTGCGGGAGTTTATGTGTCGGATAAAATTAACCCTCAAGAACCAATATTTCTATGGATTCAATCAGTTGCTTACGCACTCCTGGCGGCCTTAGTTGCTCGGATGGTTGTGTTCCCGAGTGGCCCATTGGAAGATACATTATTATGGCATCGACTATTTGCTGGAATTGTTGCAATTATAATATTTTATCTTACGAGACGTAGGCTTTTAATCGGAGTTAGTTTTGGAGCCTTGGTATTCATTGGGTTGCAGTTCATGGAGTAATTTATTTTAAAATAAATTAATATTTATAGATTCAGAGTCTAATATAAGTAATTCTTAAAATATGAATTTTTATAATATGAGGTTCATCCATTCATTCTCATCTAAAATAGTAATCCCAAGTGATCTAGCTTTTTGTATTTTTGAACCTGCATTATTACCTGTGATTAGATAATCTGTTTTTTTTGAAATTGAACCAGAGACTCTAGCATCAAGAGATTCTGCTCGTGCCTTAGCTTCAACTCTTGTCATTTGTTTTAAAACTCCTGTGAATACAATTGTTTTTCCTGAAAGAGGTGATTCATTGTTAATGACAACTAATGGCTCAATATTAAGTTCTAAAGCTAGCGATTGAATTTCATTATAATTGTCTGATTGAGCAAAGAAATCTACTATAGAACGAGCTACTATAGGACCAATACCGTCGATGTTTTCAAGTTCATCCCAGTATTCGCCTTTATAAGGCCTAGATAAAACCATTGCTTGCGTAAGGGTTTGTAAGGTTTGGTATTTGCGGGAAAGGAGCCTTGCTGTAGCTTGACCAATATGTCTGATACCTAGTGAGAAAATAAACTTTTCTAGGGTGACATTTCTACTCTGATTTATTGTTTCAAACAAGTTAGATGCTGATTTCTGACCCCAGCCATTTTGTTGGAAAAGTGGTATTTTAGCATCTTTATCTAATTTTTCTAACTTAAATATATCGCTTGGTTTCTTTAGTCTGCCATTTTCCCAGAATGCTCTAATTTGTTTATCTCCTAGGCCATCAATGTCCAAAGCTCCACGGCTTACAAAGTGCTTCAAATGTTCAATAACTTGAGCCGGACAAACTAGGTCACCTATACATCTTCTTGCGGCTTCTGTTTCTAATTTAATTGCAGCATTTCCACATTCTGGACAGGTAGTAGGAAAAGAATATTTATTGCTAGTATTTGATCTATGCTCTTTTACCACGCTGACAATTTGTGGAATGACATCTCCGGCTCGCTGAATTAAAACTGTATCTCCCTCACGAATGTCTTTTCGTAAGATTTCATCTTCATTATGTAGGTTAGCTCGGGTAACAGTGGCTCCACCTACATGAACTGGTTTTAGTATTGCAACAGGTGTTAGTGTCCCCGTGCGTCCAACTTGAATAATAATTTTTTTTACAATTGTTGTGGCTTGTATAGCTGGGAATTTCCAAGCAATAGCCCAACGTGGTTCACGACCTGCTGCTCCCAGACGTTCCTGCCACCTAACATTATTAACTTTGTAGACTACACCATCAATATCATAATCAAGAGTATTTCTAGTTTCGCAAATCTTATCATATAACTTTTTGGTATCTTGAATATTTTCACAACGTTTTGAGAGAGGATTTGTCTGAAATCCCCAGTCCTTTAAATTATCTAAGAATTCATTGTAGTAAGTTGGTAATGGGCTAGTAGTTTTTCCATATCCGTATGCAAAGAAATTTAGTTGTCTTTTAGCGGTCATTTCAGGATCAATTTGTCTTAGAGCACCAGATGCAGCATTACGGGTATTAACAAAAACCTTACTACCATCGGTTTCTCTGTTTTGGTTTAACTTATGAAATTCAGAGATCTTCATAAAAACCTCACCTCTAATTTCAACCATCTGAGGAATATTAGAACCCAAAAGTCTTTTAGGTATATCGCTTATGGTCATAATATTCTGAGTAACATTCTCTCCAATATTTCCATCACCACGAGTTGCACCAACTACTAGATCGCCATTTTTATATGTTATAGAGGCAGAAAGGCCGTCTATCTTAGGTTCTCCTATGATAGGTACAGGTATGTCTTCATATATACCCAAGAATCTTCGAATTCGTGAAATGAAGTTATTAACATCTTGCAATGAAAACGCATTTGCCAACGATAGCATTGGTTGAGCATGGGATATTCTCTCAAAACCTTTTGAAGGAGGGGCACCTATCTTTGAAGATGGGCTGTTATCCAACTTTAAGTTACTGAATTTTTCCTCTAATTTAGAGTTTCTTATTCTGAGCATATCATAATCAGCATCACTGATTATTGGACTATTTTCGTTATAATATAGTTTATCATGAAGCTCTATTTCTTTAGCTAAAAGAGTAAGTTCTTGTTCTGCCTGTGTAGTATCCAAAAAATTAACAGGAATTTTGCGAATATTCTTTTCAATCACTTTGATGCACCGTTTATTAAACTTTCAGCAGCAGTGCGAGCTTCTTCAGTTACACTAGCCCCTGATAACATTCTTGCAATTTCTTCTCGTCTTGTTTTTCCCTGAACAACATTTACCAGAGTTTTTGTTGATACTTTATTGCTTATTTTAGATACAACAAAATGTTTTCTAGCACGTGCAGCTACTTGAGGCGAGTGAGTTACGACTATGACTTGTTGAAACTTTCCTAACTCAGCTAGTCGCTTGCCAATAGCATCTGCTACTGCACCACCAACACCATTATCAATTTCATCAAATATTAATGACCTCATATCACCTTTGTCAGCAAGGCAGACTTTTAGGGCAAGAAGAAATCTTGATCGTTCACCCCCTGATGCCAGTTGATCGAGGGGGCCAGATTGTCCACCAGTATTGGTTTTAATTGTGAAACGAATTTGCTCTTTACCATTAATACGGGGGATATCATCTTTAAAACTTTGAATAACAGTTTTAAAAAGTGCTTGTGATAATTTTAAAGACGGTAGTTCAGCCGCAATTATATTATCTAGTTTTTTTGCTGCTATTTCACGCTTTTTACTTAACCCTTCTGCTGCTTTGTCCCAATCAGATTTGGAAATATCAATTTCTCTTTTGAGATTGAGAAGATTCTCTTCATTAATTGTAATGCTTTTTAATTCTTTAATTAAATTTTCGTGAAATTTTGGAAGTTGATCTGGATTTACATTGTGTTTTCTGGAGGCCCCACGAAGAGCAAACAATCTATCTTCAAGTTGATTAAGTTTTTCTGGGTTTAGGTCAATATCTTGTATTTGTGAGTTCAGTTGGTCTCCAGCTTCAGTAGCTTCAATCAATGCTTGGTTGAGGCCTGAGAGATAGTTTTTGGTCATATCGGTTGAAAGATCAGACACACGATTTAAAACCTTAATTGCCCTATTAAGTTTTGCTATTACTCCTGCTTCACCTGAAATTTGTATTGAAGCCTCTTGGAGCGCATCTAATATCTTATGGCCGTTTTTCAATAGAGAACGTTCTGAGTCAATCTGAGATTCTTCATTTTTTTCTGGTTTAAGAATGTCAAGTTCATTGATGACATGTTTTAAGTATTCCTCATTTTTCTTTATCTCATCAAGTTGAATTTGAATATTGTTGAGTTCTGTTGTTTGATGTTTCCAGTTATGAAAATTTTGTTTAACTGAAGATAAGTGTTTTTTATAATTTCCATACTTATCGAGAAAATCCATATGTGTTGCAGCATTAAGAACGCCATTGTTTCCTGATTGACTTTCTATTTCTATAAGAGTTTCAGCAATTTGACGCAAAAAAGAAACTGTTACTCGTTGATCATTGATATATGATCGAGATTTACCTGTTTTATCTATAGTTCGTCTTAAAAGTAAACTTTTATCATCTAAAGAAACACCATTTTCAGACAACATTTTTTGGGATACATGCTCATTCGATATTTCAAATTCAGCTGTGACACTTGTCGGTATGGATTGATCTTTTAACATCCCAACATTTGTTCTCCAACCTAACGCACAACCTAGAGCATCAAGTAAAATAGATTTTCCTGTTCCAGTTTCTCCAGTTAAAACACAAAGACCCCTGTCAAAGCTAAGGTCAAGTGAGTCAATTAAAATCATGTTACGAATATTTAAATTGCGTAGCATTATAATTCCTTAGTAAACAGAGAGCCCCTAAAAAACTGACTCAAAAGTTTTCTGGATCCAAGAATTTTTATTTTTCTCAGGGCTTAAATTTTTTTCGACTAATAATTGATATGAGTCTTGATACCATCTGCTGCCTGGATAGTTGTAGCCTAGTACTGCACCTGCAGCTTTAGCCTCCAAGGCCACTCCCAGAGAAAGATAAGTTTCTACAAGCCTGTGTAAAGCTTCAGGAACGTGACTTGTAGTTTGATATTGTTCTATTACGCTTCTAAAGCGGTTAAGGGCGGCTACAAAATGTCCTTTATTGAGGTAGTAACGACCTATAGACATTTCTTTACCTGCTAAATGATCACGGGCTAAGTCTGTTTTTAGTTTGGCATCCCGAGCATAAGTAGTTTCAGGGAAACGTCTGACCACCTCATCAAGAGAGGCTAATGCAAGTTGGGTAATGCTTTGGTCTCGACCAACATCAGATATCTGCTCATAGTAGCATACGGCTATAAGGTAATGTGCGTAACCTACATCTTTATGTCCTGGGTGTAGTTCTATAAAGCGTTGAGCCGCGATTATTGCTTCGTCATATGAACTTGATTGGTAGTGGTTATAAGCAGCCATTATTTGTGCTTTTGTAGCCCATAAAGAGTAGGGGTGTTGGCGTTCAACTTCATCAAACTGCTCAGCTGCAAGCTCATAATTACTCTGATACATTAAATCCATTGCGTTATTATAAATTTCATTAACAGGTCTTTCCACATAATCTATGGTCTGTTTAGAGCTACATGAAACTACTGATAGAAGTATTATCAGAACCATGATGCTGATAAAAACTTGTTTGGTTATAATACATGGTGTTTTTTTTATTTTGGGTTGGGTCATAATTTACAAATCTAGTTGATTAGTTGATATAATTACCAGTTCTAATGCAAACGATAATTTAAACCGAATTATAGCATTAGGATAGCTTACTTTTAGCCATCCACATATAAATTTTTCAATTTTTGAATTATATCTTTAAATCAAATTATTAAGCTACGCTGGCAGCAGCTACAAGTGGGGCATCGGGTTGAACTATCTGTTTAGGACAGTCAATTAAGCTCCAAAAACTTCTATTTTTAATTATAAAGCTTGATAGTTTATGATTTATTGAGTGGCCAGCTCGGAGCGTTTCTATGTGTCCAATGATGGGAGTTCCTAGAAGATAGAGATCACCAATCAAATCAAGAGCTTTATGACGGGCTGGCTCATCGGGGAACCTCAGTCCTCCCTCATTTAAAACCCTGCTTTCAGAGAAAACTACTGCATTACTAAGGGATCCACCAAGTGCTAAACCTGCTGCTCTCATCTTTAGTATTTCAGATTCAAGGCAAAAGGTTCTAGCACTGCTTAATTTATCTTTGAAGTTTTCTTTAGCTGTATAATGTATGACTTGTTTACCAATTAATTTATGATCAAAATTGATTGAACAAGTTATTTCGAAGGTTTCAGATGGAGTTATTCGAGCTATACTATTGCCTTCCTTAACCAAAATTTCTTCTGTGATTTTTATTACTTTTCTTGGAGCATTTAGTGTGCGTTTACCTGCACACTCTAGGAGAAACAAGAAAGGTTCAGCACTACCATCCATAACTGGGACTTCAGGCCCGTCTATTTGCACGATTGCATTATCAATGCCTGCACCAAATAAAGCTGCCATTAGATGTTCTACTGTTGCTACTCGTAGATTCCCACCATATCCATTCGAACCTAAAACTGTGCAGAGCTTAGTATCTATAACATTATCAACTAAAGCCGGGATTTCGGCGTCAAAGCCTAAGTCAATTCTTTTAAATATAATGCCAGAATTTGGTTCAGCTGGAGCAATAGTAAGGGATACTTTGGCATTTGTGTGTACACCTACTCCTGAACAACTTACTGGCTTTTTTAAAGTTGTTTGGAATTGAGTAGATAGATTTCTAGAATTATTTAAATGATTCACTTACTGAGTAGCCTTTTTTACATTAGCAATATTATCTAACTAGTTGTTAAATAAATTTTGATTTTTAACATCTTTAAAATATAGTTCGAAACGCCCGAATCTATGTTTGGCATTCCAGAGTGTTGTTAGCAGGACACTCTGGAATGCACAAATCACGCTTTGTAACAAAATGTTACGTTTTTGAGGTCATCAATTAACTTTAATTGGCTTGTCTCCTAAGGAATGCAGGTATTTCAAGCGGATCATCTTCTTCTGATGTTTGCTCCGAAGTTATGGAGCCTGTTGACGTTTTAGAAATATCTAACTTTGGTTCCGTATTTTGGAATTTGGTACCTTCTAAAAGATCTGTTTTTTTATCAGATATATCTTCTTTGACAGTGATATTTTTATTTGCATCAGTAGTTTCTTGTCTTGCACGTCCAGTACCAGTCATTCTTTCAAAAAGGGATGGTGTACGCTTTTTGCCAACCTTTCCTACATTTAATAAGTCTGCTTCTGAAATAATATCCACACTTTTTGTGTTAGATATTTCAGGAGTTGGCATATTTGGATCTATTGGAGCAGCTGGAATAAAAGCTTTTTCAGTTTCTAAATTTGAATCAGATGATTCATTAATTAGCGTTTTTTGTTTAAATGTTTGGGGTTTATTAGAAATAGTTACTCTTGCAGCTACTCCACCACTTGTTGAGGCAGAAACTGTTTTAGATTTTATAAGTGTTGTTTTTTCTGGTGCTGATACTTCTTCATTTTTTGGACTAATTTTCTCCTCTTCAGGTAAAGATAACTCTACCTCATTAGTGCTTTCTACCATTTGGTTAGAGTCTATTTCTTCGTGTATCATTTCTGCCTTTGTTTCCTCAGACATCTGTTCGGCAGTAGGTCCTGATCCAGCTATATTACTAGTTGGCATTCCAAGTACATGAACGTTATTTGGCACATCTGGAACAGGGGCACGTGCACTATCTGCATCAATACCTGTGGCAATAACTGCGACGCGCATAGATCCCTCTAGTTTTTCATCAATACTTGTACCGAATATTATATTGGCATTTTCATCAACCTCACGGCATATGCGACTGGCAGCTTCGTCAACTTCGTGCAGTGTCATATCGGTAGACCCTGTAATATTAATGAGTACGCCTTGAGCTCCTTCAATGGATGCATTATCCAACAGAGGGTTATTTATAGCTGCTTCGGCGGCTTCAACAGCACGTGTTGCACCTTCTGATTCACCTGTTCCCATCATCGCTTTGCCCATTTCACCCATCACGGTTCTTATGTCTGCAAAGTCAAGGTTTATAAGCCCAGGATTAATCATTAAGTCTGTCACTCCCCTTACACCAGCATGTAGAACATCATCTGCTAATTTAAATGCTTCAGCAAATCCAGTATGTTCATTAGCAATTCTAAAGAGATTTTGATTTGGAATCACAATGAGAGTGTCTACATAGTTTTGTAATTCTTGTATGCCCGCGTCAGCTAACGTCATTCTTTGGAGTCCCTCAAACTGGAAGGGTTTTGTTACTACTCCAACGGTCAAAATACCTTGCTCTCGGGCTGCTCTGGCAATCACAGGAGCGGCACCAGTACCAGTTCCGCCTCCCATGCCTGAGGCGATAAAGACCATATTGTTTCCATCAAGATACCGCTGGATATTTTCCAATGCTTCCTCTGCGGCAACTTTACCTATATCAGGTCTAGCGCCTGCACCTAAACCATTAGTTATATTTATTCCAAGCTGAATCCGATGTTCTGCAAGGGATTGCACAAGAGATTGTGAGTCAGTATTGGCTACTACAAAATCAACTCCCTCTAATTTTCCATTAATCATATTGTTGACAGCGTTTCCGCCAGCACCACCTACACCAAATACGGTTATTCGTGGCTTTGCCTCATCAAGAGACTGTGGTTTAAAATCAATAGTCATAAGAACCTCCAGAAACTATTTTTAAAAGCGTGATTGCCATTATCTCCCATAGGTTTTTCCCATCTTCACCTGCAACGGCAACATGTGAGTGGGTTTCAAAAGTTTTCTTTCAGCCATTGGCTTATCCTTCCTAATGCTGTTTCAGCTATCCATGGAGGAGGCCGCCCTTGAGATGGACGGTTTCTGGCTTTACTGTGTTTGGTAGCTGCATAAATTAATATACCAGCCGCACTAGCGCAGTCTGGTCCTGCAGCTGCTTCAGCTAATCCCTGTATAGGTAGTGGTCTTGCTAGCCTTACTTGTTTGTCTAGGATTTGGCTTGCTAAGTCAGCAATTCCAGATAATTCGCTGCCACCTCCTGTTAATACAACTCTTCGATCTGTGAGTTGGGTAGCTGAAGATCGATCTAATGTGTCTCTGATCATCTCAAATGTTTCCTCAAGACGTGGCCGAACAATACCTGCAAGGAGAGCTTTTGGAACTTGTTTGACTGCTGAATTATCCGTTTCACCTAGCATTGGAATTTCTACCATTTCTCTATCAACGGGATTTCCACCCATGGCATCTGCAAAAAAACGTTTCATCCTTTCTGCACTTGCAACAGGTGTTGAGAGGCCCTTTGCAATATCGTTTGTAATATGTTGTGCACCAATTGGTATAGTTGTTGCCCAACTAAGTTCACCCTCAGAGAATGTTGCTATGTTTGTTGTCCCACCACCTAGGTCAATTAAGGTTACACCGAGATCCATTTCATCTTGAACAAGGCAAGCCAGACCTGCTGCATACGCATTATTTACTGGCGCCGTAACTGTTAAATCGCAACGATTAACGCAAGAAATTAAGTTTCTTAGTCCGCTATCTGCAACACTCACAAGGTGCAAATGAACAGATAGTTGATTACCTTGCATTCCTCTTGGATCCCGTATTCCTACAGCATGATCTAATTTGAAACTTATAGGGATGGCGTGAAGAAGTGCATAATCGATAGTGCCTTGATCCAGACCAGCTGCATCAAATGCATTTTGGATATCTTCATCTTCAATTGTGCGTCCCTTCACTTGAATAGATGCTTCAGCATATGAGGAATTGACAGCATTTCCAGACAATCCAGCAAATACAGAATCAACTCTAGTACCTGCCATGGTCTCAGCTCTATGAACCGATCTACGAATAGCGTTTGCTGCTGAATCCATATCTATGACGGTGCCTTTACTAATTCCTGACGAAACCTCGTGCCCAATACCAGTAATTTGTATTTCTCCAGCCACATCAAGTTCAGCTATAAAACAGTTTATTCTGGTAGTGCCGGCATCAAGTGCTGCGATTGTTTGACTCATTGTTTGCTCATTATGTCGTTTTTTCGTTATCAATCTTATTTGTATTAATTCGAAGAATCATTCTGTCTGGAAACCTCAAGTCAATGACTTTTACATCACTGTCAAAAAAATTGTTTTCAAGATTTGCAGACGCAAGTCTAGACCAAGCCTTGCTCATATTTATTTCTGGAAGATAAACTCTTATTCCACCTTCGAATATTATGTCCCACCGTCGGTTACCAATCCGAACTGCTGCTACCACACGCTCATATAAATAGGGTTCTTCAGCTATAGTTTGAAAGAGTATAGGTGCTGTTTCGCGTGCGTTTTTTCCTACAATGATTGGCAGGTGACTATACACGTCTGTTAATGCGTCATTGATTACTGAACCCTCGCGGTCTATTAAAACGATTTTTCCCTCATTTTGCCATAACGCAAATGGTCGTCTTTCAATAATTTTAATATGAATGTTATCTGGAAGTTTTCTAGTAATCTGGGCACTTTTTACCCAACCTAAAGACTCCACCCTATCTTTTGCAGATTCTGCATCAAAGTTAAGGATAGGGTCTCCACGTTGTATTCCAATTGCTTCCAATAAATCTGGTATACTAGTTTTTGATCTGCCCTCTGAGTAAACATTATTAACTTTAAGACCAAAATTTATTGATAATGTTTTTACATTAGAATTAAACTCATTATTTACCTTGCTGATGGTGCCTGGTTGACTGAGCCAGATACCTGCAGCTAATGCTATAGAGGCAAAAGATAGGAAAAAACATATAAAACGACGATGGGTTTTAAGTCTTTTCCTAATAGCAGGCCAAACAAGATTTCTCCGTTTGGTTCGAAGTTGTTGTGTATTTGATCGTAGGCGATCGTCGAAACTTAATTGTCGCATCTCGCCTCCTTTACCATCCAGCAGACTAGATCATTAAAGCCTATTCCATAATTGGCTGCGACTTCTGGTACTAGCGATAGGGGTGTCATTCCCGGTTGAGTATTAATTTCTAAGACATAGAGTTTTCCCGGTTCCCCTTCACTGTCATCATACCGAAGGTCTGTTCTAGTAACTCCACGACATCCAATAGACATGTGAGCTAAAGTTGCTAACTCAAGTGCTTCTTGATATGCATCCGAATGAATAGGTGCAGGTACTATATGTTGTGCTTTGCCTGCAGTATATTTTGACTCGTAATCATAGAATCGACCGATTGGTTGAATTTCGATTGCACCAATTGCTTTATCGCCCATAACCACAACTTGTATGTCACGCCCAGGAATGTAATTTTCTACTAAAACCTGATTACCCCATTTCCATTCATTTGTCTTAAGCGGGGCTAAATCATTCTCATCTATTACTACTATTACCCCGACACTTGACCCTTCATTAATAGGTTTTACTACAAAGGGGGGCTTCATTGTTTTGCTTATGGTTAAACTTTTCCTGTTTATTATTAAATTCTTAGGACATACAATTCCTGCTTGAGTAAAAATTCTATTAGCTAATGGTTTGTTCATTGCAATTGCTGATGCAAGGACTCCTGAATGAGTATATGGGATTTTTAAAAGTTCAAGAACTCCTTGGACACAACCATCTTCACCCCAACGGCCGTGCAAGGCATTAAAAACTATATCTGGTTTAATTTGTTGTATTTCTTTTGGAAAATCACGGTTAACATCTATTGTAGTTACTTTATAACCTTCTGCTATTAAAGCATTTTTAACAGCACCGCCAGAAACCAAAGAAACTTCTCTTTCTGCGGACCATCCTCCCATTAATACTGCTATGTGAGTTAATTTCACGGTCACTTTATATTCACCTCTCCAAAAGATCTGGTTCGACTACCAATTCGTTTGATTTCCCATTCAAGTTTAATACCAGAATTTTTTTCAACTCTTGAACGCACTTCCTCCCCAAGGTTTTCAATATCTGAAGCTGTTGCATTTTTTTTATTTATTATAAAATTGCAATGTTTCTTAGAAATTTCTGCATCACCAACTTGTAATCCCCTACAACCAGCTTCTTCGATAAGTTTCCATGCTTTTGCTCCTGCAGGATTTTTAAATGTGCTTCCACCAGTTCGCGTTCGAATTGGTTGCGATTGGTCACGATAATTTGCAATCTCAGTCATCCGCTTTTTAATAAGTATAGGATCGCCATTAATTACCCTGAGGCTTGTTTCAATAAAAATCCAATCCTCAGGTATTGAACATTTCCTGTAACTAAATCCCATTTCGCTGTTAGTCAGATATTTCTTTGTCCCATCAGAAGAAATAGCTGTTGCAGAAATAACTACATCAGACATCTCCCTGCCAAATGCTCCTGCATTCATCCTTAAAGCACCACCGATAGTACCAGGTACACCCGATAAAAACTCTAATCCTTCTAGTCCATTACTTGACGCAATTTTTGAGACATTACTATCTAGAGCTGCGGCACCGGCATTAATAGATATACCCAAATCATCTTTACAAATAGAAATTTCGGAAAAGTCTTTTAGCAGTCGAATAGTAACACCAGATATTCCCCCATCACGGATCAAAATATTTGAACCAACACCAATTACAGTATGGTTTAAACCGTTTGGTTTTTGAGTTAAAAAGTTTTCTAGATCTTCAGTGCATTTTGGTTTGAACAAATATTCTGCACACCCTCCTGTTTGGAACCAAGTGTTATTGGCAATTTTTGCATTTTTAGTTAGTCGGCCTTTATGTTGGAAACCGTAATCCATAAAACTATGTGCAGTTATACTGTTCATCTTACAGATCCAGTAGAGGGTTTATTTGTAATCATATCTTTTGTATTTCTTAGTTTCCCCAGAGCTTTTGGGAGTGCATTAGCCCAATGTGTTATAGTTCCTGCCCCAAGACAGACCACTATATCTCCAGAATTAAGAAAAGGATTAATTAGTTCTGCAAGATCTTCGGGTTGTTTGAGAATCATTACATTTCGATGTCCTCTTGCACGTAATCCTTCAACTAAAGAATCTCTATTTACACCCGGTATAGGTGCTTCTCCAGCTGCATAAACATCGCTTACTACAACTATATCTGCATTATTAAAACAAACACAAAAATCTTCGAATAAATCTTTTAGTCTGCTAAATCTGTGTGGTTGGACAACAGCTACAATCTTTCCTTTATATGCTTCTCTTGCAGACTCAAGTACGGCACTTATTTCAACAGGATGATGGCCATAGTCATCAATAATTACTATTCCATCAATATTACCTGTAAGTGTGAATCTGCGTTTAACACCTTTAAATTCTCTAAGAGATTTTTGTATTATATTATGGTCTATGCCCATTTCTCGGGCTATTGCAATGGCTGCAAGGGAATTAAGAACATTATGTGTCCCTAGCATGGGAAATCTGATCTTTTCTAGAGTTATAACTGTTTTTTTATGTCTATCAGTTATTGAGACGTCAAAAACTGATCCAAATGCATCACTGGATATAGATGATGCACAAATATCTGCCTGTGGACTTAGTCCATAAGTTATAATTCGCCTATCCCATATTTTACCTATTAGTGACTGAACTTCTGGGTGATCGATACATAATGCAGCAAAACCATAGAATGGAATACTCTCGACAAAATTACGGTATGCTGATCTTACTGAGTCAAAATCACCATAAAATTCCATGTGTTCCGGATCAATATTTGTTACGACAGCTACAGTTGCCGGTAATTTTACAAAACTACCATCTGACTCATCAGATTCAACAACCATCCACTCTCCATCACCTAACCTAGCATTTGTTCCATAAGCATTGATAATTCCTCCATTGATCACAGTAGGATCCAATCCAACTCCATCTAGAACTTGAGCAATTATTGAGGTAGTTGTGGTTTTTCCGTGAGTTCCTGCAACGGCAATAGACCATTTTAATCGCATAAGCTCTGCTAGCATTTCCGCACGTTGAACAATAGGAATAAAATTAGCTCTAGCTGCCACAATTTCAGGGTTATCTTTTGAGATTGCAGAAGAAACTACAATCACTTCTGCATCATTTATATTCTTTTCGTCATGTCCAATTTTCACTTTAATGCCCATAGTCTTTAGTCTATCAACACTATTACTAGCGAATAAATCAGACCCTTGAACTATATAACCGAGGTTGTGCATCACCTCTGCAATACCGCTCATTCCTATCCCACCTATTCCAACAAAGTGTATGCGTCCTATGTTCAGTGGTAACGATTTCATTTAAGCCTCCCTTTTTTTGAGAGTCTTAGTATTGATATTACATTCAGAACTAGACGTTAGTGTTTCGATAAGATTTGCTAAGTTTATGGCTGCATTTGGAATGCCAGACTTATGAGAAGCTTGTGCCATATATGCTAGTTTGTTGGTATTGAGTAATAAGTTTGTGATTTTTGATGCTATAATTTCGTAGTTATGATTTTCTTCTATTATTACTTCAGCACCACCTGATTTTGAAAATTGGTATGCATTTTTGTGCTGGTGCTTATTCGTAGCATGAGGATAGGGTACTAATAAGGCAGGACGCCCAATTATGGCAAGTTCAGAAATTGTGGACGCACCTGCACGAGAAATTACTAAATGTGCATCAGCTAAAAGTTCTGCAATATTATCATAGAATTCAGCAACCTTTGCATCAACAGGACTACCAACAATTTTACGGCGAATCTGGTCAATATTTTCAGGTCGGCATTGGATTGTTAGCTGGATACGTGAGATAAGGTTACTAGGTAATTTTAATAATACTTTTGGGATAATATTATCTAGGTATTTTGACCCTTGGCTCCCCCCAATTACTAAAATTTTTATTTTATCGCCATTTTGTGGAGCTTTGTATTTTATTTTTCTAAACTTATTAATATCAGCTCTAACTGGATTTCCTGTATGAATTATATTTCCTTTGTTTTTATTTAATCCTTGTGTTTCAAGATATGAGGTTGCAACAATATTACTTATGGGTGCTAATAATTTATTAGCTCGTCCGGCAACTGCATTTTGTTCGTGAATAACAGTTTTAATTCGTCCAACTTTTGCAGCTAATAAAGTAGGTAGTGAGGGGTATCCTCCAAATCCAATAACTACTGAAGGTGATAGACTCTTAAGAATTTTATATGCATGGATTACTCTAAATAGGGTTAATAGAGCCCCAGAAAGAATCGAGATAAACTTGATACTCCACGAATGGCTAGAATAGATGAAGTGGGTATCAATGGAGCCGAGTGTTCCACCATATGCATGGGTTCTCATGTCGGTTAATAAGGCAAGCTTATACCCTCGGTCAATGAGTATTCTGGCGACAGCTTCAGCTGGGAAAAGGTGTCCGCCAGTTCCACCAGCTGCTAAAACAATTAGATTTTTTTTATCAATTTGCGAGTTCATGTTATTTGCTCACGTTTGAGATAATCAAGGCGGGTAAGTGCTAGTACCATACCCATTCCAATTGCAGTGGCGATTAAAGATGAACCTCCGTAACTTACGAAAGGTAAAGTCATTCCCTTAGCTGGCAATAATCTGACAGCGACACCCATATTGATCAGAGCTTGTAACCCAAATTGAGTTAGGAGACCTGCAACAGCAAGTAGTACAAAAAGATTTGCGTCTCTAAGGACTCTAGAAAAACCACGCAAAACAACGAAAGCAAAGAGAGAGACTACCAAAAGACATGCTAGTGCACCGAATTCTTCACCAGCAACTGCAAATATAAAATCTGTATGGCTGTCAGGGAGATCTTCTTTTATTCGCCCCTCGCCTGGCCCAAGACCAAATAATCCACCGTTCTCAAAAGCACGTAGAGAGGTGTTAACTTGATATTGGTCACCCGCGGCAGGGTTGGTAAATCTATCAATACGATCTGCTACATGTGGTAAAGCAGTATATGCTGCAACTACGAGTCCAAGTCCTCCAAATAATGCGGCTGCAACCCAGAACATGGGTAGTCCTGCAAGAAAAAATTGAATAAACCAGACTGCTGTAACTGTAATGGTCATCCCAAAATCTGGTTGTAAAATTAGAAGAGTTGCCACACAGAAAAATAAACAGCACGCTATAAATTTTCCTGGAAATTTAGAGTCTTGTTTTTGAGCCGAAAACATCCAAGCCACAACCACTGCAAAAAAAGGCTTTAGAAATTCTGAAGGTTGAATTGTAAAGCCTCCTAGACTCAGCCACCGACTGGCACCTTTTGCCTCATGACCAGCAAATAAAGTTACTAACATTAATAGAAGAGTTATAATTAGTCCTATAGTAGCAAGTCTTCGAACACCTTGATGACTCAATAGCGAAACAATTACCAGCAAGACAATAGATGGTGCAAAAAATACAAATTGATTTCTAACAAAATGAAATGGATCTAACCCTATTCTCTCAGCAGCACCAGGTGATGCAGCCATCGTAAGGACAGCCCCGATGGCTACTAAAAGAAGAAGAGCCACTAATGTCCATCGGTCAATAGTCCACCACCATCGACCAATAACACTTCGATCCGCACGACTAAAGCTGCTCAAATTTCCCTCTCCTTGCAGATTTTGTATATTGGTGGTCAAGAAAGTTGACTAATTTCTTAAACTCATCTCCTCGAGCTTCAAAATTTACAAATTGGTCAAAAGATGAGCAGGCAGGAGAAAAAAGTACTACCTTATCCTCAATTGTTTCATTTTTTGCACAATCCATTGCAGCTGAAACAGCTTCTTTTAATGTGCTGAATTTTGTGACTTTTACCTTTTTGTTTATATCGTTACAAATTTTGTCAGCACATTCTCCATATATAAAAGCAGCTTTAATATTATTTAGATGATCATGAATTATATCTGAACTGCCAAGTTTAGATCTTCCACCTGCTACCCAAAATATGTTTTCAAAGCTTGATAATGCTCTGGCGGTTGCAGCAAAATTAGTGGCTTTACTATCATTAATAAACGAGATTCCATCTATAGTTGCGACGAATTCCATACGATGTGCAAGACCTGGAAATGAAGAAAATGCTCTATAGATTTTTTCAATAGGGACCTTCATGTTACGAGCCACTGCCCACGAAGCACCTGCATTTTGCCAGTTGTGCGCACCTTTCAATCTTGTTACTTTAGTTAAATCAAAAACAGCCTTACCATTTTCATGAAGTAAACCATCAATTATCGAGATTCCATCATTTACAATTTTGGAGGTAGTAACTTCTACGCAATTAATGTTTTCATACCCACAAATCTCTTCATAAATGGATTTGCTGTTTTCATCATCTGTACAAATTATTGCGGTTGCTAAACGTCCTTGATTAAAAATTTTCTTCTTAAGTTTAATGTAAGATTGAAATGAACCGTGCATTTCCAGGTGATCTTCAGAAATATTTAAGAGAACGGCTATATCAAATGTTAAGTCCTGAGTTAATGCTAATTGATAAGATGAAACTTCTAAAAGATATGTTGCATTGGCATTAAGGTTTGGAAGACTGAGAGCAGGTTGACCAAGATTACCACCGGCAGCAAATTCAAAATTACTTAAGCTAAGTATATGACTAATAAGTTCAGTAGTTGTCGATTTTCCATTAGTGCCCGTTATGCCGACATATTTTGCATGAGGTATGCTTTCCCATAATATTTCTATGTCACTTTTAATAATACATCCAGCAGCTTCAGCAGCTTGAGTCATAGGATGACATCTAGGTATGCCAGGGGAAGACAACAGAAGATCATACTTCTCCCACTCTATTTGATCATAGCTATAAGTTCTAATGTGAGGTGGTAAATCCATCATCTGGGTTGGGTTATCATCCCAGGCTAGAAGAGGATTAGCCCCTGCTTGGTCAAAAGCATTTACTGCGGCTCTTCCTGTTTTTCCGAGTCCAAGGATAGCTACACCTTTATCTGAATATTTTTCAAGAGGTATCATCGGTTCACCTTAGCTTCAGGGTTGCTAACCCAATCAGTGCAAGGATTACTGAAATGATCCAAAACCTAATAACTATAGTTGGTTCTGCCAGCCCCTTTTTTTCAAAATGATGATGTAATGGTGCCATTTGGAATACACGGCGCCCAAATAATTTGTAACTTCCAACTTGAACAATTACCGAGGCTGTTTCCAAAACAAAAAGTCCGCCAACTATTGCCAGAACTAACTCATGCTTGGTCATTATGGCAATTGCACCTAGAGCGGCACCAGCTGCCAGAGAGCCTGTATCACCCATAAATACCATTGCTGGTGGGGCATTAAACCAAAGAAACCCAAGACCTGCGCCAACTAGGGCTCCGCAGAAGACAGAGAGTTCACCAGTGCCGGGGACATAGTGCAGTTGTAGATAATTACTAAAAACTGCATTGCCAACAAAATAGGAAATAACTCCAAAGCAAGCTGCGGCGATCATGATTGGTACTATTGCAAGACCGTCCAAACCATCTGTTAAATTTACAGCATTTGATGCACCTACTATGACTAGAATTGCGAATGGTATAAAAAACCACCCCAAATTTATTAGTAATTCTTTCACGAAGGGTAGAGCAAGCCCATACTCTTGTTCAGAGCTCGTTGAGAGACTCATTATCCATAACACTGCACCTACTGCTATTGCTATTTCCAAAAGAATCTTTACACGTGCTGGTACACCATTTGATGTTTGGTGACGAACTTTCAGATAGTCATCTGCAAATCCAATTACTCCAAACCCTAAAGTAATTACAATTATCGCCCAAACATATGAATTAGTTAAATCTGCCCATAGTAAGGTTCCTGAGAGTAGAGCAAGTAATATTATTACTCCTCCCATAGTTGGAGTACCTTGTTTGCTTAGTAGATGTCCTTCTGGGCCATCTTTACGTATAGGTTGACCTTTTCCTTGTTTAATTTTTAAAATTCTAATTAGAACAGGTCCAAAAACAAAACTAACAATTAGTGCGGTTATAACCGCACCCCCTGAACGAAATGTCAGATATTGAAATAGATTTAAGAAACCTGCCTCTTCTGCTAGTGGGTATAGAAGGTTATAAAGCATTTGTTTTCCCTCCAACCCCATTCGTTTGTTTTATGTGTTTGGACATAAGTGTATTAATGATTTGTCCCATTCGTGCACCTTGTGAACCTTTCACAAGGATTGTATCGCTTGGTTTAATGATTTCTTCGATGCAATCACACAATTGATCAACTGTAGAATAGTGATTTCCCCGAATTCCTAGAGGTAATGCAGAATGCAGATGGAACATAAAGGGACCGACTGTGCATACAAAATCTTTACCTGAATTATGACATATAGAGGCAAGTGCTGCATGCTCTTGATTAGAGTTTATTCCTAGTTCAAGCATGTCACCAAGAAATGCAACACGACGACCTTTTTTCTCACAGGTTTTATCACCTAGGTTGTGCAGGGCAGCTCTTACAGATGCTGGGTTAGCGTTATAACTGTCATCTATAACCTTGATATAACCATTATTACATGAAATTGTTAAAACTTGACCCCGTCCTTTGATAGGTTCTAGAGAAGATAAACCTCTTAGAAGACCTCTCAATGGTAGCCCAATTGATGTTGCGGCTCCCAATGCTGCAAGACTATTTATTGCCCAGTGTGCTCCATGAAGCATGATTGAATATTTATGGTGAGAACCCTCAATTTTAGCTACAATATCAGTGCCATGTTCATTTGTTTTTGAACTTATTAGCTGTAAATCTGATTCATTATTTTTACCAAAGGTTTTTATTTCTGATATTCCAGCTTTTTTTGCTAATTCATATAGGATTGAATGAAACTGGTTATCTCTATTAATCAGTGCAGTACCGGATTTATTTAAGCCGTTAAAAAGCTCCCCTTTAGCGATTGCAATATCCTCAATGCTTTTGAAAAATTCTGTATGTGCTGATTCTATTGTTGTAATTAAACCGACATCTGGCTGAATTATTTCACTTAATTTCCCAATTTCTCCCGGGGCATTCATGCCAGCTTCAAATACCCCAAAGTCACAATTCTCAGGTAATCTAGAAAGGTTTAAAGGTACGCCTATTTGATTATTCTCGTTTCCTATCGAAGAGCTCACTAATCCATAGTTTGATAAAGCTGCTGCAAGCATTTCTTTTGTGCCAGTTTTGCCAACGCTACCAGTAACGGCAATAATCTTAGCCCGAGTTCTCTTACGTGCCACTTTAGCCAAGGCGTATAGTGCCAACATTGTATCTTCAACAACTAATATTGGGCTGCTGCTCATGGTTTGGCTAGGCAGTTTATCAACTAATGCGGCACTAGCCCCCTTGGAAAATGCCTTTTCAATGAAATCATGGCCATCTTGTCTGGTCCCACGAAGAGCTATGAATAAGTCACCAGATTTTAGTGATCGTGTGTCAATCGATACCCCAGTAGCTTCCCAAATGCCACCTCTTGATCTTCCACCTGTGGCCGCTGCAGCATCTAAAGCGTTCCATATAATTGGCTTGTTATTAATGTTGGGCTCTGTCCTATCCACAAGACTCATTTTTTTAGTTCTCCCATGGAAGAGCGAATGACCAATGCATCATCAAATGGAAGTGTATTAGCATCTAAAATTTGGGTTGTTTCGTGGCCTTTTCCAGCAACTAGTAACATATCATTTGATTTTAAACTTGAAATAGCTCTCTTTATCGCTTCTTTTCTATCTCCCACCTCAAAAGCGCCTGGACATCCGGAAAGTATATCTTTTCTAATTTTGGCTGGATTTTCATTGCGAGGATTATCATCAGTGATAAAAACTATATCAGCTATACTTTCAGCAATAGAACCCATCTGCGAGCGTTTTTTCTTATCTCTATCACCTCCACAACCAAAAACTAATATTAAGCGTCCTTTTGTAAGCTTACGCAGTTCCAATAAGGTACTGTTTATTGCCGCAGGGCTGTGTGCATAATCAATAATAATAGGTGCACCATTGGGATGATGATCTATTAATTCTAGTCTTCCTCTTACTCCTTCAAGTTTTGGTAAGCAGTAGATTGCATCTTCTAAGGAAACACCTGTGGAGATTGCCAATGCAACAGATGCCAGAGCATTATAAATTTGAAATTTACCGGGTAAATTTATGCAGACTTCGTATTCACTGCCAAAACATCGAAGTTTTAGCTCTTGACTAAATCCTAGGGCCTTACTCGATTTTAATGAAAGATCAGCTTCATCACTACCATAGGTAATAATTCTTAATGCACGTTTAGAACAAATTTTTTGAAAGTAATCGTAAGCTGAGTCATCAGCATTTAGAACTGCAGTTCCATTTTTTGATAAAACTCTGCTGAATAATCCCGCCTTTGCATCCAAATATTTTGAAATATCTAAATGATAATCAAGATGATCGTGTGTTATGTTTAGATGTGCGGCAGCTATAATATCAGCACCATCAAGCCTATATTGATCTAGACCGTGACTTGAAGCTTCAATGATTACTCGATTAGTATCTTGCTTTGAAAGCTCAGCTAGAGTTTTGTGGAGCTCAATTGGGTCTGGAGTGGTATGTTGCAAATCCCTAATTTGATCAGTTTGAATTAGACCCAATGTTCCAATACTTGCAGCTTTGTAATTTGAGTTGATCCATATTTGCCTAGTAAAATCTGCAACACTACTTTTCCCATTAGTACCTGTAACTGCAGCGATAAATTGGGGTTGATTTTGATAAAAACGTGCTGCCATGATAGCAAGGCTTTTTCGAGGATTCTGATCTGTGATCAGTGTTATGGAGTCGCTTAGATTAATGTCTTCAATTTGATCTGATAGTAAAATTGCAACTGCCCCTTGCCGAAGAGCATCTGGTATAAAATTCCTTCCTCTAAAACAACTTCCGTCAAGAGCAGCAAACAAGAATCCTGGTTGCACGTTTCTGCTATCCGCTGTAAGTCCCTTTATCTCTACATCACGGAATTCGTTCAGTGGTGGGCTTATATTAGTAACCAACTCAGAAAGTAGCACTCTCACTCCTCCGAAATTCGGTCCTTATTATATTTTTTATTGGTCTTGTAATTTTTTGTTCTGCAGGAAACGCAATGTTGGCGGTGGATGGTGGTACACCCAGAAGGGGACCTATTTTACTTATTATTCGCCCAGTTGCGGGAGCAGCTGTCCAGCCAGCACCAGCATAATTATGGGTGTGCTTATTACCTCTAGGTTCATCTAAAGAAACAAGAACAGCATAGAGAGGGTTTTCGATTGGGAATGCAGCAATAAATGTTGAAATGACTGCTTTTCGTTCATAACCACCAGCTTTTGCTTTTTCGGCTGTTCCAGTTTTTCCTCCCACCAAGTAACCTTCCACTTGGGCGTTACTGCCTGTTCCCTCAGTTACTGCACGATACATGAGTTTTCGCATTGTCAGAGACGTATCTGCACCAATTACCCTTTTGCCACTAATATTTCTATTATGAATTTCATCCTGATAAAGGAGTGTTGGTTGCCGCTTTATGCCTCCGTTCACCATAGCTGCAAAGCCATTTATCGCGTGAAGTGGAGTTACAGCTATACCATGACCATATGCCACGGTCATGGTATTAATATCGCGCCACTTGCTAGGAGATAATGGACGACCTGATTCAGGTATTTCCAATTTGATAGGCTCTAACATGCCTAGCTGTGATAAGAATTTCCTCTGCCTTTCTGAGCCAATATCCATGGCTATTTGTGCAGAGCCAATATTTGATGAGTGTATGAAAATTTCTGGGACTGTTAACCATCTGTTCTCTGGGTGGTCATCACGGATAAAATACCTTGAAACTTTCAGTGGTTTTGTCGCATCATAACTATCTTCTATTTTAACTAGTCCAGAGTCTAAAGCTAAGGCGGTATTAAATGCTTTAAAGACTGACCCTAGTTCATAAACTCCTAGTGTTGCTCTGTTAAATCTCTCATTTGCGGAGCTTTCTTTATAAAGGTTTAGATCAAATGATGGCAAACTAGCCATCGCAATTAATTCGCCAGTATGGACATCTATGACCAACCCAGATGCCCCTTTTGCCTTGAAAGATGCCATAGCTTCACTCAGTTCCAGAGTGAGTGCATGCTGAACTCTAACATCAAGCGATGTTTTTAAGGGTTCAGCATTAACATTAGCTACACCAGTAAGTCTATTATCTAGGGATGCCTCAATACCGGTAAGACCACGATTATCAACACCAGCAAAACCTAGTGCATGAGCGAACAATGATCCGTGTGGATAAACACGTTTTTCTTCTTTTATAAATTTAAACCCTGGAAGCCCCAGATTGTTAATTTGCCAAACCTGTTCAGGTGTTAGGTTTCGAGCAATCCAATGAAATGAGCCGCCGCTATTTATAACACTTAGAAGCGAGTTTATGTTTATTCTCGGCAGAACAGTCTTTATCTTAGCTAAGGATTTTTCAGGCTCTAAAACCTCTTTGGGTTCAACGAAGAGCGAGTCAGTGGGTAAGTTAGTTGCCAAAACAATGTTGTTTCGATCAACAATGTCCCTTCTTGCAAGAGTCATCTCGGCAGCTGTATAATTTCTAGACGTAACTGACTCTGTGTCAGTACCAATTAGAGAAAGATCTAATAGCCGTGTGCCAAGCACAAGAAAACATGCAGTAAAAATAAATCCTGCAACAATCAACCGGGTTCTAGCAAGCTCCAATGGTTTTTTTGCATTGTTTTTGCCTAGTTTTAAACCTTCCTGAGAATTAAGAGATTCTTCTTCATTCCTTTGTTTTTTCCAGGATTTTACCGATAGGTCGGTCATTATTCATCCCCTAGATTATCATGTGATAATGTTATCCTAGGGTCGTAAACTATTAATTGTTTTGCTTCTGTTGGGCTTAGCTCTAGGTATTTATTAGCAAGACTCTCAAGGCGATCTGGTTTGTTCAGATATGTCCATTCAGCTTCAAGTACATGTATTGATTCTTGTGTTGTGATTTTTTTTGCCTCTAGCTTAGCTAATTGCTCGTCGAGGTCTTGAACTTTATATTTAACAAGAAAAAGTGATACCGCCACTACAGCGGCAAGTCCAATCCAAACAAGAGCTACAGGACGAATCATTTTATAACCTCTTTTCCATAAGGGGTGTCTCAGTTCTTTCCGCTGCTCTTAACCGGGCACTACGTGCCCTAGGGTTATTTTTTATTTCTGCTTCAGATGGACTTTGAGCACCTTTAAACAAAAGCCTAAGACTTGGTTGAGGCTTTTTTATGGCAGTATCAGGAATGTGTCTGTTCTGAGTTGGCTCATTGCCACTTCTCGAATTAAAAAATTTTTTTACCTCTCTGTCTTCAAGTGAGTGAAATGAAACTACAACTAGTCTTCCCCCACTTTTTAGAATTCGTTCGGCTGATATAAGACCTTTTCTCAATTGCTCAATTTCATCGTTTACAACAATCCTTAAGGCCTGAAAGGTTCTTGTTGCTGAGTCAATTGAATTTCGAGGTTGACCAATTGAACTCTTAATTAAATTTGCCAATTGGAGCGTAGAAGATATGGGTTTATTTTTCCTTTTTAAACATATTGCACGTGCAATCCTTTTTGCTTGTTTTTCTTCCCCATATTTATGGATTATTAATCGCAACTCTTCTTCTGAGGCTTGATTTATAATATCTGCTGCAGTCTTACTTGTTTGCCCCATCCGCATATCTAAAGGGCCATCCCTCATGAATGAAAAGCCTCGTTTGGCATCCTTTAGTTGTGCAGATGAAACTCCAAGGTCAAGAGTTATGCCATCTATGAAATTTTCACCAATCGATTTTGCAATTGACTCCATTTCTGCAAAGTTACTATTAACTAATTTGATTTGCTCAGGATATTCAATCAACAGATCTTTGCCATTTTCTAGGGCATCTGGATCTGCATCAATACATATTGTTTTGCACTTTGCACTTTTTAGAATTGCACGCGAATATCCACCATTACCAAAAGTTCCGTCAAAATAAGTCCCTCCATCTCTTAAGGCTAGAGAGGTTAGAACTTCTGGGAGCATTACCGGAATATGCTCTGATGCATTATAATTACACAACATTAATTTATTCTCCGCTTCTAGAATTTGGTGGTAATTCTAGTTTTGCTAATTCTTTGTATGCCTGTTTCATTGCCAATTTTTTTGCTGAGGCAAAAGCTTCTGGTTTCCATATTTGGAATGTATCTCCAAGACCAACAAATGAAGCTTGTGTGTGAAGGCCTGCCAATTCTACCAACCTTTCTGGCAATAATATTCTTCCTTCACGATCAAACGGAAGTTGATCAATATTAGAGAAAAGAGCCAATTTTGCGTTTCTAAATTCAGGTGAGAAAGGGTTAGCATTTGAAAAGCGCTCAGAGAGCTTGGTTAAAAGCTCGATACCTGCACATTCAATTGCTTTTGCTCCGTCAGGAGATGGATAGGCAGCTATACCATTAAAACTCTGTCCTTTCAAAGCCGAACGGAAGCTAGCTGGTACAGAAATACGACCCTTACTATCTAACTTATTTATTATATGACCTGTAAACAACGCCACAGATGCTTCTCCCATCCACCGACACGCTGTCCCAGTTTTTAAAAAATTCGAAACTCTGGTTTGGTAGACTAGCTACCGAATCTTTATTAATGGGACAATATGGGATAGCATGGGAAACTATGGTCGTCAATGTTATAAAGCAAGTATTTGCAATACATTGAACACTATTTTCAGTCATGAAATATATGAAACCACCTTAATTTGATTTTTAAGGTTATGTCATTTAATTAAAGGAAATTAGTATAGGATATTACAAACATATGATGTTTTTGTTATGTTCTCATTCTTAGTGAATTATAAATCATTTTAATATATTTAACCAAATAACCAGATCGCCTGTAAGCCGGGTTCTGTAGTTTCAGTTACGAAAACTGGCGACTATTCATCTAGGATTCCTGTTACCAGAAACCTCACGCGATCGACCCGAGCGATAAGTGCGAAAACACACCTGATAAAGTCTTTAATAGGACAACCTTATCTTCTCACTCCTATTTGATCTTTCTCCCGGTGGGGTTTACCATGCCGTAGACGTTACCGTTTACGCGGTGTGCTCTTACCACACCCTTTCACCCTTACCTGAATAAAATAAACAACTTGAATCAGGCGGTTTACTTTCTGTGGCACTTTCCCTAGGGTCACCCCCGCCGGGTATTACCCGGCACCGTGTTTCCGTGGAGCCCGGACTTTCCTCCCCAAAATTATTTTGGAGCAGTCGCCCAGCGATCTGGCAATATGAAACTAATATCATGATAGATAGTGGTCAACTAAAAGCAATTTTATTATTTATCTTTAGTATAGTTAACTAAATGATCCAAAATAGCAGTAGTGCCATGGTCGAGAACCCCATCAACTCTAGCCTGTCTATAATGTCTCTGGAAAGCCATTACTACCATTTGAGTTTTTTCACCGTATATACCATCTTGATATAGGCCGTATCCAAATTTAGCCAATTTTTTTTGGCAAAGTTTAACTTCTGGACCATAGTCTTTGATTTTTAATATTCTGCTATTTCTAGGCTCTATTATCGAACGGGGCCAAATACCAATTCCTTCATTAGATAATCTGCGCCAGTCAAATAGTTCGCCAGGATCTTTTTTTCTATCTGGTGCAACATCAGAATGACCGACAATATTACGTGGGTTTATCGGATGTCTTTTCAAGATCTGGTGGCATAGAATAACAATTGAATTCATTTGTTGTAGTGTGAAAGGTCTATAACCAAACTCATGGCCAGGATTAACAACTTCAATTCCTATAGATATATTATTCAGATTACTTCTGCCTCTCCACCAACTTTTTCCTGCATGCCAAGCACGTAAATGTTCTGGAACAATTTTATAAGCTGTTCCATTTTCATCAATGCACCAGTGTGCACTGACCTTTGCTTTAGGATCTGTCATTCTTTCTAGTGCAGCTTGATTACTAATCATACCAGTATAATGAAAAATTAAAGTATCAATCTTTATATCTTTACCTGATCGTTCATCTTGGTTGGATGTTGGATATGAAACAATATTTAGAGACATTTTTACGTGCTATCTTTTTTAAGAGATTTTGGTTTGTTGTTTTTTAGCATTAGTATGCTTACACCGATAAGCATTGCTGCTGCTCCAGTTCCAGTTTGCCATGTAAATGCATCTCCCATTACAGCAACCCCACTGGCTGCTCCAAAAGCTGGCACCATAAGAAATATAGAAATTGTAGTTCCAACATTATATCTCTTAAGAAGCCACCAATAAGTACCATAGCCTATTATAGATGAAACAACAGCAAGATATAATAGTGATCCATGTGCCTCCCATGATGCACTTATCATCTGTGATACTTGGTTCTTTTCGAACAGTAGTGATAGTATTATTAAAACAGGTAAAGCTACCAAAGCACTCCAACCCTGAAGGGCAAGTGGTTCAACAGCACCAAGACGTTTACCTAGAATATTTGCTATAGCACCTAAAATAGCTGAACCACCCACTAAACTAATTCCAAGGTAATTGCCTGTATGCCTAGGTTCTCCGACCAATAGTATGGCTCCACCTATCGCAATTATTAATCCTAATATACCAACCGGACGAATTTTTTCATCTAGTATAAATATAGCTAAGGCTGCTGATATCGGGGCTTGCATTACCCAAAGCAAAGCGGCAAGTGAGGCATCAGCACCGGCTTTCATCCCAAGATAGGATAGTGAAAAATGACCTATTCCCATTACAAAGGCAAATACCATTACTGCTCGCCATTGACCTCTGGGTATCCTTATAAAAAATAATAAAAATAAGCTTACAATTGCAAACCGAGATGCGAGAAACCATAAGGGTGGGTAACTAGCAACACCTATTTTAGATGGTACAAAACCAAACCCAAAGATAATTGCAACCATTACTGCCAGAAAGATGTGTATAGGAGACATTTAGCTAGTAAATATAAATATTAGCAGACTGGAGTTTGTTATCATAGATCACGTTGTTTCTCTATTTTAGCATATGCGTCATTAATCCTGGCAAGTTTATCATTTGCGGCATCTAATACTTCTTTAGGCACCCCTTTTGCAATTAGTTGATCAGGATGATTTTCTTTAACTAAAATACGGTAGGTATTTTTGATTTCTTGATTTGTAGATTTGGGTGATATTCCTAAAACCTCATAGGGATCTTCACCATTGGTTAACCCATGCCTAGCCCCAATCTTTTCAAATTGTTCTTTACTAAATCCAAATATCTTAGCTACATCTACAAGGAAAAGGTGTTCTTTTGGGTGTATATTTCCATCTGCCATTGCAATGTGAATTAAAGCACCTAAGAATTGTTCTAGTACCTCAGGCTGTGAGGTGAAAACTTTTGCGACTTGCTCTGCATATTGTCTGTAATCACTTGCGTCTTGCCGGGCTTGGTTAAAAATTTTTCCAACAGCTTTCATGTCTTTTTGTGATACCCTGAAAACTGATTTAAAAGCGTCTACTTCATCTCGTGTTACTTTACCATCAGCTTTAGCCATTTTTGCTGATAATGCTATCAAGGCAACAGCGAACACTTGTTGGCGAGTGTTTGAGTCAAAACTTTGTAATTTACCTTTGCTATTTTTTTTTGTTCTTACATTGTCAGCTAAATGACCAGCTGCAACACCTATCAGAAGGCCTATTGGTCCCCCAATAGCAAAGCCGGCTGCTCCTCCAATTAGTTTTCCCCAGATACTCATGCAATTTTACACTTTCGTTTTTTCTAGCCCAATTTTTGTTTATAACATTGCTGTGATTATATGTGAGAGTAACCCGAAAAGTGAATTATCTCTCAATAAATATTGCAATTATTGATACACCTTTAAGATATAATTGGTAATATTTGATTAAAAAATAAATTAAATAAAAAATTAAGAGTAGTTTAAATTTCTAAATCTTTTAGTTTCATATTGTTATAATACATGCCGCAACTTCAATTCTTTTAAGAATATATCATATAAGGATAATTTATTTTTATGGTTGGTTGGAGATTTTGGATTGATAGAGGTGGTACATTTACTGATGTTGTGGCCCAATCACCTTCGGGTAAGTTGATTACCCATAAACTTCTTTCGGAAAACCCAGATTTTTATAATGATGCACCTTTACAAGGTATCAGAGATGTATTGGAAATTAATAAGGATGAGCCTATACCAGTTAAAACTATTGATGCTGTTAAAATTGGTACAACAATTGCAACAAATGCATTACTCGAGCGAAAAGGCGAGAGAACAGCATTGGTAATAAATTCTGGTTTTGCTGATGCTTTAAAAATCGGTTACCAAAATAGACCAGACATTTTTGCAAGAAAAATAATACTACCTGAAATGCTCTATGAGGAAGTAGTAGAGATAAACGGGCGAGTTGCAGCCGATGGCTCAGAAATACTTCCACTTGATACTAAGGGGTTAATGCACGATTTAATCAGAATTAAAAGCAAGGGTATTAATTCTCTTGCTATAGTTTTTATGTTTTCCTTTCGTTATCCAGAGCATGAGTTGATTGCTAAACGGATAGCTTCAGAGGTCGGCTTCACGCAAATCTCAGTAAGTCACGAATTAAGCCCTTTAATTAAATTGGTAAGCCGTGGTGATACGACTGTGGTTGATGCTTATCTTTCACCACTTTTGAGAAGATATATTGATAATTTATCATCAGAATTAATTGGTGTTGAACTGCAATTTATGCAGTCATCGGGAGGTTTAGTAGAAGCAAAAGCATTTTGTGGAAAGGATGCTATACTCTCTGGCCCATCAGGAGGAGTAGTGGGTGCAGCCAAAACTTCTTCTCTTTCTGGATTTGACAAAATAATAGGTTTTGACATGGGTGGTACTTCAACGGATGTATCTCGCTTTGATGGCCAGTATGAGAGACAATATGATTCCGAAGTAGCGGGAATAAGAATCCGTTCTCCCATGATGAATATACATACTGTTGCTGCTGGAGGAGGATCTATTCTGCATTTCGACGGTGCTAGATATCGTGTTGGTCCAGAGTCAGCTGGCGCAGAACCAGGCCCAGCATGTTATAGGCGCGGTGGACCTCTAACTGTTACAGACTGTAATGTAATGCTTGGAAAAATATCACCAAGGTATTTTCCACAGGTTTTCGGGAAAAGTGGATGTGAACCTATTGATGAATTGGTTGTGAAAAGAAAATTTGAGGATTTGGCATGTGAAATAGCCCTAGTGAAGGGAAGTTCTATTGATGCTAAAATTGTTGCTGAAGGTTTTTTGAAAGTTGCAGTGCAAAATATGGCCAACGCAATAAAAAAAATCTCTGTTCAGAAAGGGTATGATCTTTCAGATTATACTCTAACGTGTTTTGGAGCTGCTGGCGGGCAGCATGCATGCCTTGTTGCCGATGCCTTAGCAATAGATACGATTTTAATCCATCCTTATGCAGGTGTTTTGTCTGCTTATGGAATTGGGCAGGCAGAAGTGAGGGATCTTAAGCAAGAGACAATTGAAAAAACTTTAAGTACAAAATCATTTGATTCTATTTCATTGAAATTGAAATCACTAGTATCAAAAGGTATTCTAGAGTTAAAAAAACAAGGCATAGAAGAAAATAAAATTAATGTTGAAAAAAGTTTACGTATAAGATATCTCGGAACTGACACTGCTTTGACAATAGCATTTTCTTCGATCGCAAAAATGATCGATTCATTTGAGTCTGCTCATTTAAAAAGATTTGGTTTTGTTCATTCTAGTAGAGAACTGATAGTTGAGTCTGCTCTAGTTGAGTCTATAGGAACGAATGATTTAATTCCTGAAGAAAAAATTTACAGGCAACGACCAATCAACAGTCTTCCAGACTCCGATGACAATTTGCCTGTATGGATAAACGGACAAGAACAAAGGATTCCAGTTTTTCAACGTGACCTTCTTGAACCTAGTGATGTTATAGAGGGACCAGCTTTGATAATTCAATCTGGAGCAACAACAATGATTGAGTCGTCATGGGAAGCCAAGGTTACAAATAATGCATCTCTAATAATAACTAGATTAGAACCTCTACCTGGTCGAGAGTTTATTGGAACTGGAGCAGATCCCGTAATGTTAGAAGTTTTTAATAACCTTTTTATGTCTATTGCGGAACAAATGGGTTCGACTCTTAAAAATACTGCTCATTCAGTAAATATAAAGGAACGTCTTGATTTTAGCTGTGCTGTTTTTGATAGATTAGGGGGGCTAGTGGCTAATGCTCCACATATGCCAGTCCATCTTGGTTCGATGGGTGATTCTGTTAAGACAATAATAAATTCTCATGGCAAAAACTTTAAGCCGGGTGATGTCTATGCACTTAATGCTCCATATAATGGAGGCACTCACTTACCTGATATTACTATTATAACCCCTGTGTTTGATGATGATGGTAAAAATATAATATTTTTTGTGGCTTCACGTGGGCACCATGCAGATATTGGAGGAATTACTCCAGGATCAATGCCACCATTTTCTAAATCTGTAAAAGAGGAAGGTATATTAATCGATTCTTTTAAGGTTGTTTCAGAGGGAAAGTTTCGAGAAAAAGAATTACTTAAGTTACTATCGGGTGGAGAATACCCAGTTAGAAACCCAAAACAAAATATTGCAGATATACGAGCTAAAATTGCTGCCAATAAACGTGGTGAATTCGAGTTAAACGATATTGTATCTCATTTTGGTCTTGAGACCGTTCATGCATATATGTCTCATGTCCAAGATAATGCTGAGAAATCTATGCGAAAAGTCATTGTCAATTTAGATAACGGAAAATTTAATTATCCCCTTGATGATGGAAGTGAAATCTGTGTTTCAATAAAAATTAATAAGATTGATCAAAGTGCTGTTGTTGATTTTACAGGAACAAGCCCACAAAAAAGTGATAACTTTAATGCCCCGGCTTCTGTTTGTAGAGCCAGTGTATTGTATGTTTTTAGAACATTAATAAATGATATAATCCCAATGAATGAAGGTTGTCTCAAACCAATAAAAATTATAATCCCAGAAGGTTGCATGTTGAATCCACAATTTCCAGCAGCCGTTGTTGCAGGCAATGTTGAGACTTCCTCGCATATCACTGATGCTATATATGGAGCACTTGGCTTACTTGCTGCCTCACAAGGAACCATGAACAATTTTACTTTTGGCAATGAGATTACTCAATATTATGAGACTGTTTGTGGGGGATCGGGTGCTGGTCCAGATTTTAAAGGTATAGATGCTGTGCAGACTCATATGACAAATTCCCGCCTCACAGATCCAGAAATTTTAGAATGGCGCTTTCCAGTTAGAGTTGAGTCATTTCAAATACGACGAGGGTCGGGTGGGTCTGGCAGGTTTAAAGGTGGTGATGGCACTATACGGAGGATACGTTTTCTTCAGCCAATGTTGGCAGCAATTCTAGCTGGACACAGAGTAGTTGCCCCATTTGGTCTAGAAGGGGGTAATTCAGGTAGCGTTGGAAAATCATATGTTGAACGTTGTGATGGGAGTATTGTGGAATTAGATGGAGCAGATCAAATTGAAATGTCTGCAGGAGATATTTTTACTATTCTAACCCCTGGTGGTGGAGGTTTTGGTCAAAAGAGTTAGCTGTTTAGATTTTACCTTAAATCTTGGATTGGGTAATTAATAATATTTTTTATCTTTCTCGAGTCGTGCTAGAACAAGAGTTCAAAGTTGTTTTTAGAACTAAAAATTTTCCAAAATTATCAGACGTCCTAAAAGTGTGTTATATATGCAACATAACTATTAGTATATGGCAGTTCTCAAGGCTTCATAAGCTAGCCTGTTTGCTGTCAGTGTGATAACCGTTTTCTTGAAACAATTGTATACATGCTAATCCTTGCCTGTATTTGATTATTCACCTATTTTTTTACTTTAAGTTTACAGAGGATATTCGTTTTTCTTTTTGAGCAGTCTGAATAATTTTAATTAATTGAATGTTTCAGTGCTCATTCGCCAGGAGATGCTAGTGATAAAGCTGCTGAGAAACTTATCTGGAGGACACAAGATCCTAATGAGAAGGTTTACCCCTTTAATTTGCATAGTTGCATTGTTTGCTCTCGGTGCATGCAGTGCCTCTTTAGACAGTAGCTCAATAGATTCTGAAAACAAAAGTATTAGCTATGAAGTCAATGATCCATATGAGGGTATAAATCGTAAAGTTTTTGCTTTTAATAGAGCATTGGACAAGGGATTATTTAAGCATATCGTGAGTGTTTATAAAATTGTTCCCCAATGGGGAAGAGATAGGGTTACAAATGCTCTTGATAATCTCGGGGAACCTATAAATTTTACAAATAGTGTCTTACAGGGCAATCCCGAACGAGCGGGAAATACATTTATGCGTTTTGCAATAAACTCAACGTTTGGTGTTGTAGGATTATTTGATGTTGCAGAAGATTGGGGGATTGAATACGCACCAGAAGATTTTGGTCAAACAGCAGCAGTATGGGGTATGGATGAGGGCCCATATATCGTCTTACCACTTTTTGGCCCCTCAAATCCACGTGATGCACTTGGGCTAGTAACTGATTTTATAATAGACCCTATGGGATACGTTTTGACTAATGATCAAAGTACTTACCGTTTTGTCGGGAATGCAGTTGATCAAAGAACTGCTTATTCAGAAGAGTTAGATACTATGGAGAGCACCTCAGTAGATTTTTATGCAACTATGCGCGAGTCCTATAGACAATATAGAAACGCAGAAATATCAAATAGTGATCTTCCTCGGATGATGCCAATACCCACAATTACTATTGAAGAACACAAAAAATTACCAAAAACAGCAGACAAGTCAGATAATCTGGCAAACGCAAATATTAATAATTAATTTTTGACTAAAATATTATGAGTTTTTCATGCATAGATTGAATACTGGCCAAATATTCATTATGTCGTTCTTTGGTGTTTGGTCAGAACGACTTAAAATTAATACCAAAGTATATGGCGCTGCCTTACTTTTTGTAATTGCATTATTTGCAATTGAAAGCACATCAGCAAATGCAGGTGGCAATAGTCCTGGAAAATTCATTGAAATCCTTGGACAAAGAGCTGTAGATGTATTGAGTGCTAAAGAAAATGTTGATTTTAGTAAAAGGGAAGAAGCCTTTAGAAAATTATTAGTTGATGGTTTTCATATGCCTACCATAAGTCGTTTTGTAGTTGGTAGGTATTGGCGTTCTGCAAACGAGAAACAAAGAAACGATTATAAAGAAATTTTTGTTGATTTTATCACACGTGTTTATGCTGCCAGATTTAATTCTTATAAGGGTGAGGTTTTTGAAGTAGTCCAAGTTCTTGAAGAGCAAGAAAGTAATGATACAATAGTTCGCACCCAAATAAAACGTCCTTCAGGTGGAGCACCTATCGGAGTTGATTATAGGGTTAGAAAGATTTCTGATAGTTATAAAGTTGTTGATGTAAATGTTGAGGGTATATCGATGTTGCATACTCACCGCGTGGAATTTGCATCAGTTATAAACCGTAAGGGTTTTGATGGATTTTTAAAAATGCTCAAAGACAGGGTCAATACTCCAATTAGTGACATTGACAGCTGACTTATGTAGATCATATTTTTTAATATACGTTTTTCTTAAAAAAACTATTTCAACTTAAATAAAAAAACACGCTGGTAGAGGAAAATCTCACACTGCCAGCGTGTTAATTATATGACTCTATTAAACACAAAAGAAATTTGCCTTCTGGTTTATATAGTTTTCACTCAATCCCTATTTGTGTGCAATTTTAGGCAACAATTGAGATTTGTGAGAAAATTTAAGTTTGTCTATTTCATTAATAATTATTCAATTAATGAAATATTTTCCGCAGCCTCTTTGCCATTACGACCTGGTTGTAGCTCGTACGAAACACGCTGGCCTTCAAGAAGACCATCAAGCCCAGCAGCTTGAACAGCAGAAATATGAACAAACGCGTCTTTATCACCTTCATCTGGAGTGACAAAGCCGTAACCCTTTGTGGCGTTGAACCACTTAACAGTACCTGTGGCCATTTTATTTTTACTCTCTAATAGTCTAAAAAAAAATCCTTATTGTAGTATCAAATTCGACACCACAAACTAGGAAACCCTAGTATACTTTTCATAGGCACAACCTTTGAAGGCTTATAAAGAAGCACACCAAGACGCTCCATGTTAGATTGCATCAACGTAACTGGCAATCATGCTTATTAAACTTAATTCACTTGTAGGTTGTATAAAGAAAAATTATTTTTCTAAGTTATTGTTTTAATTAAATAATTAAAAATAAAAAAAAAATTAAATATATTTAATTTTTCTTCTATATTTTAAGCATTTTATATGAAATTAGAGAAATTTTTATAAAAAAAACCCATATCTCTATTTTTGGGTTAGGTTTTCATTTAATACAAATAGCTTGAAAACATAAAAATTGTAAGAATATCTCATATGTAGAAAACAAAAATTATGAACAAAAAAAATCTTTACATATATGCAATATTAGGCACATCAAGGCCAAAGAGTTATACAGGATATGCTCTAGATTTGGTTGTTGATGAGTTATTGTCTGATAGATTCCAAAATATAAAATCTGTTGAGATTTTAAGACCAAATCACGTTAGTTTAGATTTTCCTGATATTATTTCAGGTGATAGCGATGCAGAAAAGATTAAAAAAAATATTATAAAGGCTGATGGTTTGATTTTTGCAACTCCTGAATATCATGGAAGTATCGCAGCCATGGCAAAATTAATTATAGAAAATCTTGGTTTCCCTTCAGTTTTGAAAGATAAACCTATCGCTTTGTTAGGTTGTGCCGCTGGAAGGTCTGGGGCTGTAAAGGCCCTCGAGCAATTGAGTGTTATACTTACACATGTCGGTGCTTTACCTATTCACCATCCTACCTCAATTGGCAGTGTTCGAAGTGCATTTGATATCCACGGCAATTGTATTGATAGAGATATTGAAGGTAAAATTCGTAACCTTGCTACAAATTTAGTTATGCAACTCACAAAATAAAATTATAAGAATTTAATTTCTAAGATTGTTTTAGGATGTAAGGTATTTTTTTGCAACTGCGGCGCCTACCGTATATTTCGGATCTACAAAGTTGCCTAATCTTACCTTTCCACATTGACTAAGCATCATATATGCATCCCACTGTTCAAATCCGTAGTCTTTTACCATCCAACGAATCAATTCACGGTAGGCAATGCGTGTTGCATCTTCTAAGGGGCGGGTACTACCTATAGCCATTATAAAATCGTCTGCTTCTAATCTTGGCCACTCTATTGTCCAACCCTTAATTAGATCAACAGTAATTGTAGTATTAGTCGCATACTCTACAGCGACGCCACATACTTCTCCATCGCCTTGGCATGCGTGAGCATCTCCAATAAACAAGCGGGCACCGGGGGATCGAACTGGTAAATATGTTATTGTACCAGGTCCCATATCTGGTAAATCCATATTTCCACCATGATTATCAGGTGTAAGTGAGTTAATACTATCAATCTCAGGTGAACATGAGAGAGTTCCAATATGTGGTTTATAGGGTAGAGTAACCCTACTAGACCAATAGACATTGGTTTCATCTATATTAATTTTTCTAACTTTTTCAGGAAGAGGATCATTGAGTGTGGCTGTGTAGTTAGTTCCTGTCAGTGCGCCAAATTCAGGTATCATACAACATGTTCCACGAGGTTGTTCACCTCTGGGTATCATTTTTTCAATATGCACAGCTAATGTATCGCCCTTTTCTGCACCTTTAATAACAATAGGTCCGCATTGAGGGTTTAACCAAGGCATTTTTAGTTTCTCTGTGGGTTTATCAGACTCAGATTTAATTTTGCCTTCAAATGCATCCGCAGTTTCAACAACTACTTGGTCACCAGGGTCAATTTCAAGTACTGGGTTTGAGTATGGCCCAATAGTATAGTGGTAATCTCCTTGTTCTTTTTTCGTTAGATTGTGACTTTTTCCGGAGGATCCATTTGATACACCATTTCTATACATGACAGAGTTTTTTACCCAATCGTTAGGATAATTTCTGATTACCATCTCCATTTTTATCTCCTACCAATGTGTTGTATCAGTTAATTAGTTACTGCAATTATAGAAATGTTATATGAAAAGAAATAAAGTCATATACAAAGTTTAATTTTGTAGTGCCAACAAAAACCCAGATTAATGTTCCATATATCAGAAACTAGAATATTATGAATATCTGTTAATTTAGTGTTTTTGAAAACCTATATTCTGAAAATATTTAGCTTATATTGCTAATCTAATATAAATTCTGGAAATTAAGATTTACGAATCTCTTATAAGTTGTTGATTTTATTTTCCAATTCGATTATCTAGGCACTTATGATTGAAAAGTTTGAAAATTATACCGATTCTGGTGATGTTTCTTTTGAAGAAGAAACTCAACCAGAAATAAGGGAGCGGAAATGCCTCAAGTGCAGAGAAGTTTTTCCTAGTCAATGGGCAGGTGAACGGATCTGTAAAAGGTGCAAGTCATCTGGCAGTTGGAGAAACGGCAGTGTATAATTATATTTGCGAAGCCTAAAGAAAGACTAAATTTAGTTAGCCCCTGAATCAACATACTAAATAGTTTGAATGATTTCTGCCCAAGTATAAATTTTATTTGTTAGCCAGCTCAACCAAACATGCTGTAAGTGTTTGGATGCCAGAAACTAAATCTTCCGGCTCAGAGCTTTCTAATTCGTTATGGCTAACACCGCCCTTGCATGGAACAAATATCATTCCAGTGGGACATAGCTTTGAAATATGTCCTGCGTCATGACCAGCACCAGATGGCATTAAAAGATGGTTATGTCCTATAGTAGATGCCGCAGTTTTTATAAGTTCCATTATATCTTCGTCGAAGTGAACTGGTGGGCAGTCAATTATTTGGCTTACATTTACTTTACATACCCCAGCATGTTTATTGCAAATAGGTGTGATTTTTCTATGAATATTGTCTATCACTTTTTGCTCAGGGTGACGGAAATCTATAGTAAAGTAGACGCGACCAGGAATAGTACTAGGAGAGCCAGGTTCGCAGTCAAATTTTCCAATTGTGAACCTAACTGTGTCAGTTTCATCATGCATTAGCTGTTTGAGGTCTTGGATTATAGATATTGCCGTTTGGAGTGCATCATGTCTGTTTGATTCTGGTGTTGTTCCTGCATGTGCTTCTTGACCTATTATTTCAACCCCATACCAATAAAGTCCCTGAATGCCAGTTACTACGCCAATTTTATTTTTGGTCTCTTCAAGAATGGGGCCCTGTTCGATATGTGCCTCTATATATGCTTTCATGGGTGATTTAAAGGGGCGTAATAAAAGATCGGGTGTAGATGCAAGTGTATCAGATAGAGCATCTTTCAGTTTTACTCCATCTGCATCTTTTACATCCAGTTGATCAGAAATTGATATATCACCTGCAAATAATGAGGAGCCCATTACGCCGGGTTGAAATCTTCCACCTTCTTCGTTTGTCCAAGCAATAAGTTCTATTGAAGATTCTGGTTTTATTCCAGCACAACGTATGGCTTCTAGTGCTTCAAATCCTCCTATTACTCCAAAAGCTCCATCAAACTTACCACCACGGGGCTGGCTGTCTAAATGGCTGCCTGTGCTAACAGGTGGTGCAGAGGTATTAGAGCCAACAAGACGGATGAAAAGATTGGCTATTTCATCCGTTTCTATCTGAAAATCTAGATCCTTTGCCCATTTAATAATTCGTTGCCTTGCCAAAATGTCTTCATTGCTTAATGCTTGGCGATTTACTCCACCATTAGGTAAAGCACCAATTTCTGCCATTGACATTAATCTTTTCCACAGACGATCCTGATCTACATTTTTTGCTGCTTTTATTGATTCACTTTGCATTTTTATTACACATATATTTTAAGTTAAGCGTTTAGTGTCAGTAATTTTTCCGAGAGTCTATTGACCAAATGTCAACTAGTTTATCCCCTTGAACACAATGAAATACATTATAAAGATTTAAAGTGGCATAACAGTGTGGGGGTATACACTCTACCTTTGATCCAAGCGGTAGATTCTGGGTACCTCTAGGTAAATTTATTCTACCAAGGTCATCCCCTACAAGCTCATAAGTTGCATCCATTGGTGCACCGTAAGAAATTTCTGGTGCAAATTGTTCACGAGCAAACTCTTTTATTCCCGCATCTGTGATTACAAATCCTTTCTTGGAATTGCTGACAACGGTTGTTTGCACATATAAAGATGGTTTGAACGGGAAAGGGTCAGTTGTATTTAAAGGAATATCTTTGTAATTTACATCCATGAATACATATGAGCCAGCTTGACTTTCAGTAAAAATTCCTTGCTCTGAGTCTATGTCTACTGTACCTGTGCCTCCACCTGTTACAATTATTGGTTTTAATTTTTCCTTAGTGAGCCTTTTTATTAAATTACTCAAAGGCTTCGTAGATAGTTTTTGTGCAGTTTTTCTTTTATCAAATTTTGGAATTCTTTGTGTGGCACCGTTGTAACCCTGAATACCTTTATACGTTAATCCATTAGTTCTAGATATTGTTTTTGCAAGATTAACAACCATTTCTTCATCATTTAAGCCGGTTCTATTCCCACCAATCTCGAAATCAATTAAAAGATCAAGTTGTTTCCCAGCTTTGCAAGCTGCCGCACCTAAAGCCTCTACATTGCTGAAATCATCTACAGCAACCATAAGATTTTTAGTTTGTTTATTAGCTTCCACCAATCTATCAATTTTTGAGGTGGTAACTACGGATGTAAAAAGTAAAATACCTGGAATGCTATTTTTAGCCATTATTTCGGCTTCAGTAAGTGTTGCACAACATACACCTAATGCTCCGGCCTTTATTTGAAGTTTTGCTATTTCTATGGATTTGTGAATTTTAGCAACTGGGCGTAAATTAATGTTTCTATGATGGCAATTATCAGCCATCTTTAGGATATTTTGTTCTAATAGGTCGAGGTCAAGGATTAGTGCAGGTGTATTTAACTGATACCTCGATCCAGGTACTCCAATTAATTTTTCGTTATTCCCAATGTTAGAAACTGACATTTTAGACTCTTAATTTGAAACTTTTAATATCTACCAATATGACATCGCATCACGAAAAATTGTTTTAAGAATTTTACTATCAACTGCTCGTGGGCTAATGTCTAATAATCTTTTTGTGGGTAGAGTGTTTTCAGCAAGTGAGTCAATATCTGCCTCATTATATCCAACTCCTTTAAGCCCATTTGGCAAACCAGTTTTTTTCATTAAATCGATTACCTTATCTCCTAAAACTTTCCCAGCTTTATTTGTGGGGAGATTTCGCACATCAACTCCAAGTGCCTCGGCGGCCTTCAGATGTCTATCAGGACACGCTTCAGAAGTGAATCTAAATGCTGCAGGTGAATTGACAATTACAGAGATACCATGAGGAACCATGGGGTGATCACTTGGCCAGTCTTTGGGTTTATAATTTTTTACTAAGCCAGCAACAGCATAAGACATGGCATGAGGCAGATGACAGCCAGCATTACCAAAACCAATTCCTGCTAACATCCCAGCTAGAGAGAGTGCTTCAAGCTCTTCAAGTGATCCGTTTTGATTTACAGCTTTTTCAATATTTTCACCTACTATCTTTATTGCTTCCAAACAAGCCATATCGCTGTATGGATTAGCTCCTTGCAAGAGTGGTCTTTGACTTGGTTTTTCTGGTGCGGGACGATGAGTAAATGGTTTGGCGGTATAGGATTCTATAGCATGGCTAAATACATCAAAACCGTTAGAAGCAATGACTGCTGCTGGTAGTGTTGTTAACCCTTCTGGGTCAATTAAACCCAAAGTGGGACGAAGTGCTCTATGGGCGATTCCAGTTTTCATGTCTTGATCTAATATATCAAAAATTGCTATGCCGGTTGTTTCGCTTGCTGTCCCAAACGTAGTGGGACATGCAATATGTGGCATCAAAGAACCAGGTATTTGTCTTGCATCACCCACAGGGGCATTTACGTATGCAAAGAGCTCTGCAGGGTAAGTTGCGTATAAATTAGCGGCTTTAGCAGTATCCATAGTTGACCCGCCCCCAATCGAAATATATCCATCAAATTTTCCATTCTGTGCAAATTTTGATGCCTCTTTGAATGATCGATCAGTAGGTTCAATTTCGATTCCGTTATAAATCTCAAAGTCAATCCCTGCATTTTTAAGAGAGAGAATTGCTTTGCTAAAGTGATCAATTTTTTCTACATGTGGGTCGACGAACAAAGCTGCTCTTGTTATCCCTAATGATTGGGATTCTTCTCCCAATTCTGACAAAACACCTAACCCAAATTTAAGGTTAGGTGCTTCAATAGTGAATGCTGTTTCTCCACCTGGTTTATGTTGAAAGTATTTATCTAGTCCCATGTCTTTAATTTTCCTTACTGAAAAGACCTTTAGATTAATTTAATTCTGATAATTCAATTTTTATCTAGAATTTATGTTCATGTAATTTTGAGATTTTGAGATTTGTAATCTACTTGATTACTATCTTATGTTTTTGCACAGATAAATTATACATCCAACTTCTCTCGTTTGGTCAAGAATTAGAACCTAAGAAATTCTTGTAAAATATTTTCTAGGAAAACAGAGATTAATGGCTGAAATTGCAAATTTATGGCAATCAAACTTTTAGATGTTCTCTCATGTATGACTAAACATCTTAAGCCTGATTGCCAAAATATATTTTATCCTTTACCAAAAACTTTTTCTACAGATTCAGCAAAAATATCAATGGATTCGTCGGCATCGGATTTAGTAAATGTAAGTGGAGGAGAAAAGTTATTGACCTGTAAGAAGGGTAACGCACGAGTCAATAACCCTCTTTCTTGTGCAGCTATTGCAACTTGTTTGTGCGCGGGTGGACTCATATTTGGTGCTTCCTTACTGCCTTTTTCTGCTGCATACTCGATACCAATCATTAGTCCTTCTCCACGAATTTCGCCTATATTTGGATGATCACCGAGACGTTCAATAAGAGATTGTTTTAAATAAGCACCGACCTCAGCAGCATTTTTAATTAAGTTCTCTTCCTCCATAATTTCAATATTTGCCAGACCAACTGCAGCTCCAACTGGGTGACCAGAATAGGTGAACCCATGAGCAAACATCCCTACTTCAGGAGTGCCATCAGCTAATACTTGCCAAATATGGTCAGCAACTCCAACAGCAGACATTGGGAAATATGCACTAGTCAGACCTTTTGCAAAAGACATAAGATCTGGTTTAATCCCGTAAAACCCTGAACCAAACCAGCTTCCTAGACGTCCAAATCCATTAATAACCTCGTCTACCATGAAGAGTATATCATGTTTTTTCAGAAGTGATTGAACCCTATGATAATATTCTCTAGTGGGTACGATAACACCTCCTGTACCCATGATTGGTTCAGCTATAAAGCCAGCTATAGTATCGGGGCCTTCTTTTAGAATTAAATCTTCAAGGTCCTTTAACATTCTAGAAGTGAACTCTTCTTCTGATTCATTTAGTTCACCAAATTTCCAATAATTAGGGCATGATGTATGAAGAACTCCATCAAACGGCAGATCAAATGCCTTGTGGTAAACGGGTATACCTGTGAGACTTCCTGCTGCAGCGGAGGTTCCATGGTATCCCCCAATTCTTGAAATAATTTTTTTCTTATTTGGTTTCCCGCGTAAATTATTATAGTATCTGGCAAGTTTGAATTGTGTATCATTGGCATCAGAACCAGATAACCCAAAGAAAATTTTTCCGATATGATCGCATCCTGCATGATCGTGAAGGAGTTGTACTAATTTATCAGCAAGGAGAATTGCAGGTTCATTAGAAGCAGCACCAAAAGTGTGATAAAAACCAATTTTGTCCATCTCTTCTTTGGCTACCTCGGATAGTCTCTTCCTCCCGTAACCAACATTCACACACCAAAGAGCAGCCGCACCATCAATGTAACTTTTGCCCGTATTATCATACATTCTTACTCCACCAGCCCGATTAAATATCAGTGGCCCATTTGCTTGATGTTCAGCAATAGAGGTTACCGGGTGTAAGAGAACTTGTTTATCTAGCTCTTCTAAAGAGATATTACGTGAAGTTTCTAATGACATTTTTTTCTCCCATTACAAAATTTACCTTTGACATTAGCAAAAAAATATTGGTAGCGGTGATAGTGTATTGTTAACAAGATATTTTTTTAAGACAAATACAAAAACACCTTTAACTATTGATACTAAACTGTAAAGTTTATAGTGCCACAACTTTTTCTATTAAGGTAGATTGTATTGCTGATTAAAGCATTAACATAGTCTAAAACTTAAATATAAAGGTTTTTTTTAATAATGTTTACAGGGGTATAAAAAAGAATCATGGGAAAAAATAAGCCAGAAGATACCAAGACATTACCTCGAAACGATTATGTATTTGCAAAACTTGATGATTATAATACCCGTACACACATTTTGCCTATTCTTTTGGATGAGAGAAAACTTAAAGAAATTCTGTCAGAGCATAAAGATAATCCTTTTGGAATGTCTGGAACCTCATCAAAAGAAACTAAGATTTATTCTTCTGAATTATCCCGTGTCATAGACAAATTACGTGTCCAGCCAACGGTTGGTAAACTTGCCCTTTATCAATTAGAAGCAGAGGAACCCTTTGAACTTATTGAATTGCCTGGTGTAAAGGGTAGAGAAGTGAAGTATTTAGGAATTAAATTTAGTGATCGTGCTTCAGCTGAACATGAAATCTTCAAACGAAGATTAAATACTCTTTTGATATCCTATGGTTATAGAGGATTATTGGAAGAATGTTAAAAATAACATGATATTCAAGTAGTTTTTCAGTTCGCCCTGGAGATGATCTCGATTTTTATGTTCATTGTCTAAATGGAAAAGAATATCAAACAGATATTGTAAGGCTAATTCATGGAGATACTAATCCTGTTGGTCCGGGGTTTAAAGAAGAATTAGTAAATACACCCATTAACGGCCTCTATAAAGGCAGAGAGCAGAAAACATATAGTGGATCCTACGCCATAGTGCCGTCAGTAGATTATTTTGGTGACGTTAGTATAACTATTGCAGCCTTGATATATTCCACTACTCCAGACAAAGGTGAACAAGGAATTGTTACCAAGTTTCTCCAAGAACATTCTTCTGGTATTGGATTATTTATTAATAATGACAGTGAATCGGAATTAAGAATAGGAGTTGGTAATAAGTTATATGCAGTTTCTTCGGGAAAGAAGATCTTACCTAGAGTATGGTATTTTGTTGCAGCATCCTTTGATATAATAAATGGTCAGTTATCTATAATTCAGAAACCATGTATTACTCCTAGTAATGGTGGAAATGGTCCTAGAATAATACCACCTGATCAACATTCGGTGGGTAGTAGAAACTCTGATACACCAAAAAATCTCTCTATAGATTGTAATGCTCCACTATTAATTGGCGCTTCAACACAAACTGCTAATTCTAACCGTAAATTCTGTAGTTCAGATTACGTTAATTTGGAAGAAAACATCTCTCTCCCTGAGCAAATTAACAACTTTAATGGGAAAATTGAAAGACCCTTAGTTTCTCTTACTACATTAGATTTTAATAGAGCTGAGGAACTGTGTATCAATAGTTCTGCTATATCCAATGAGGATTTTTTACTCGGTTTATGGGATTTTTCTGCAAACATTTCACCTGATGCGTCTAGTTGTAAAATAGTTGATATTGGGCCAAATGAAAATGTAGGAATATTAGTGAACCTACCCTATAGAGGAGTAACTGGTCAGCACTGGTCTGATTCAATGAGTTATGTTTCTTCTCCAGATCAGTATGGTGCAATCCACTTTCATGATGACGACATTGATGATTCCAGATGGGAGGTTGATTTTTCATTAAAGATTCCTGAAGACTTGAAAAGTGGTTGCTATGCAGCCCGCTTGAGGGTATCAGGAAAATCTGACTCAGAACATGAAGATTATATACCTTTTTTTGTTAGACCAGCTGCAGGTGCTAAACCTGCACCAATTGCACTTATAATCCCAACTGCAAGCTACATGGCTTATGCAAATGATAATCTAAATATGGAGTCACCAATTGCACAGTTGATAACTGGACGCGTAACTTCTTTGCAGCCTTCAGACCTACTTTTTAATGAGATACATAAAATAGGATATGGCCTTTATGGAACCCATAATGATGGCTCAGGGATTTCTATTTCAACACGTTTAAGACCCATTTTGAACATGCGTCCAAAATATAAACATTTTCTCTCTCCATCTGTAAGACAATATAACGCTGACTTACATCTTGTTGATTGGTTGACAGAGAAAGGTTACAGCTTTGATGTTCATACTGATGCAGATGTCGACACAGAGGGAAGTAACTTGCTTAATAAGTATAAGATTATTTTAACAGGTAGCCATCCTGAATACCAAACAGAAAAAACATTAAATGCATATCATGATTATCAAGATCAGGGTGGTAGAATGTTGTATCTAGGCGGGAATGGTTTCTATTGGGTAACAAATTATCACCCAAATAGTAAAAATATTATAGAGGTTCGTAGAGGTGATAATGGTACTAGAGCTTGGACAATAGCACCTGGCGAATATTGTAATATGTTTGATGGAAAACATGGAGGAATATGGCGTGTACGTGGACGTAGCATGGCAAAATTAGTTGGTGTTTCCTTCACAGCCTTTGGCCTTGATGTTTGCTCTTATTATAAAAAAGCTCCCGATAGTGAAAATGAATCATGTGCTTGGATCTTTAAAGGTATAAAAGAAGATATTCTTGGAGATTTTGGATTAGTAGGAGGAGTAGCTGCAGGGTTTGAGATGGATAGGTATGATCCTTCTCTCGGGACACCCGAAAATACCTTTTTGCTTGCATCTTCAGAAGGCCATACGGATATGTATATGTGCGTTACTGAAGAGGTGTCATTTAATTTCCGAGGATATTATGGTTCTGGAGGTGGAGGGGATCAAAATCCACTCATTCGTGCGGACATGGTTTATTTTAAAACTCCTAGAGAAGGAGCAGTATTCTCTGTTGGATCCATAGCTTATTGTGGCAGTTTATCTCATAATAATTATGATAATAATATTTCCACATTAACGGCTAATGTGATTGATGGTTTTCTCTCTCCAGGGCCACTGCCTTAATTTATTGACAATGGTGGGCCCGGCAGGACTCGAACCTGCGACACGACCGTTATGAGCGGCCAGTTCTGACCAACTGAACTACGGGCCCTATATGCTAAACATGCTTCCGCTAAGATAATTACGCAAGCTAAAATAACAATAAAATTTTTAATATAAATTTTTGTGCTTAATTATAGTTTGTAAAATTCTATTTTAGTTATTCAGAGCATTGATTTATCTACTCACTGAGACATCATAATGGTTCAGTTGCGTTTTGTAGCCATCTTAAGGTATTTTTGTCATCTTCTAATATTCTTCCTAATTCATCACGTACTCTCGCATGATATGCATTAATCCAACCTATTTCTATATTGGTTAATACTTGTATGTTGATGAGAGTTTTATCAATAGGAACTAATGTAAGAGTTTCAAAAGTGAGTATATCTTTTCCATCAGATATAGATTTTGGACAACGGATTACAGCCACTAAATTCTCAATTCTGATACCAAAAGAACCCTCCTTATAATACCCCGGTTCATTAGAAATGATCATTCCGGGTTCTAAGACGCAATTAGCTGAAAATTTTCCAATTCTTTGTGGTCCTTCATGAACATTAAGGTAACTGCCAACACCATGCCCTGTACCATGATTATAATCTAGACCAATCTCCCATAGATTTTGTCGTGCAAGAACATCTAATTGATATCCAGATGTACCGTAGGGGAAACGAACTTTCGCAAGTGCAATATGACCTTTTAACACCCTTGTAAATCTATCTCGCATTTCTTCTGTTGGTTTGCCAATGGCTATTGTTCTGGTAACATCAGTTGTTCCATCTAAATACTGTCCACCTGAGTCTACCAAGTAAAGATTTCCATCTTGAAGAAGCCGATTACTTATTTTGTTAGCCCGATAGTGTACTATTGCAGCATTCGAACCTGTACTAGAAATAATGTCAAAAGAAGGTCCCTTATATAGATCATTTTTAGATCTATATTGGCTTAATTTTTCGGCTGCTTTGAGTTCATCAATCATATTTTTCTTATTGGCAACATTAATCCAAGATAGGAAGCGTGTAACAGCTGCGCCATCCCTGAGATGGGCGGCTCTTGATCCATGCAGTTCAGCTGAATTTTTAATTGATTTTGGAAGCAAACAAGGGTCATCTCCATATATTATTTTTCCCCCTGCATTTTTTAAAACTGTCTCGAACCATTGAGGTGTAATCGCTTCATCAACTAATATTATTTTTCCATCCTTTCCATAACCGCATAAAGATGATTCTAAAAATTCTGGTTCATGTAATTGTGAGATATTATTTAGATACTCTATACAGTCAGTAGATAATTTTCTGGAGTCTATAAACAATTTTATTTTTCCATCCTCATCTATTATTGCAAAACAGAGTGTAAGCGGGCAATTGGGAACATCATTTCCCCTGATATTTAGTAGCCATGCAATAGAGTCTGGTGCTGTAAGTATGGAAGCATGGGCACCTATATTTTTGATAGAGTTTCCTATCTGTAATAATTTTTTATTAGCAGTTTCACCTGCGTATTGTGTTTCATGGACTACTACTGCTGAAATTGGTGGTGGTGGTTGATTGTGCCATAGGTGATCAATTGGATTTATGTTTAGAGTTTTTAATTCTGCACCTTTGCGTATACATATATTTGTCAGTTTTTTGAATTCCCTAATGCTATGCAATTTAGGGTCTATACCAATAACATTTCCATGGCATAAATTATTTTCAAGCCAACTGAAGTGACTTTGCGAAGATGTATCTATTTTCTGATAAAGAGAGTTCGGCACTTCATTTTCTGCTTGTATTGTATAACGGCCATCAACAAAAAGTGCGGCCGATTTTTCCAAGACAATTGCAATCCCCGCAGAGCCCGTGAAGCCAGTTAGCCATTTCAGACGTTCTGCATGTGCTGGAATGTATTCGTTAAGATGCTCATCTCCACGAGGAATTATAAATCCTGATAAGCCCTGGTGAGTCAAATAGAGACTCAATTTATTCAAACGGTTTTTCTTTTCTGCAGTATTTAATTCAACGGTTTCTATATAATTAAGCTCTGAAAGGTAACTTTCTAATATACCATCAAGAACATTAGGAATTTTTGATGTATCTTTAAAAAATAGAGGCAGTAATTCTTGTTGTTTAAATGGTTTTGGCGCAGCGGCCAAACCACAAATTAGTTCTTCAATCTGAATTTTACTAAGGTCGCATCCGTTAACAGTCAGGAGCTTAGATATTTCATCAGTTTTACTAGTTATAGCCATCTTTTGCATCAGCTATACCTCTATTTAGTTTTAGAATAACAGTTGTCCAATTGTTGACAGTAAATTTTTGTATGAGTGTCATTTCTAGATTAGAATAAGTTTTTAGAATTAATTTGGTCTGATTATCAAGAAATCCAGAGAGTACTACATATCCCTGATCATCTAATATATTTAAAATACTTTTGGACATTCGTAAAACTTCATTAGCTAAAATATTTATAACAATTAAATTAAAATTTCCTATATTTTTTAATTCATACTTATTAAAATCATCTGCATGAAGTAGAGTTATTCTTCTACTGCAGTTGTTCATTTTACTATTATCTTTTGCAGTTTTTAAAGCAACAGGGTCGTTATCAACTGCAAATATATGTGCCCTCCAGAGTTTAGCTGATGCAATGGCTAGTATTCCAGAGCCAGTACCCATGTCTAATATTTGATTTGGTGTAAAACCCGTATTTTGCAAGTATTCCAAGGATAAAATACAGGTTTGAGTAGTGGGATGGGTTCCTGAGCCGAATGCGGGGCCAGCATTTATTTTAATTGCTCTTATTAGGTTGTTAGGGCATTTAACATATGATGGATGTATATAAAAACCACCCACGTAAAAAGGAGAGAAACTACTTTGTGACTCGGCAACCCAGTCTTTATTTTGTATAATTTCTTCTTGTATGTCCCCGATTTCAATTCCTAATTTAGATGCTGTATCTTGAAAAATGATAAGAGCCTGTTTAATTGCAAGTTTACCAGATAGGAAAATTTTAAGATTTATATCTGTTGAAGTATAATCATCGTCTTGTATGAAGTTTATATCGATTGCTTGAGCAACATGCTCAAGGGCTGTTTCAAACTTTTCTATACTGTGTATAGGTATTTTTGTCTGAAGCGTATACCCCATTAACACGTCCTTATTCTGATTCTATGAATCGATCGATAACTTTCTTTCTTCCTACTTTATCGAAAAGTATTTCCAGCTTATCTCCGTCTGCGTGCTTAACAACTCCTAGGCCGAATTTGCGATGAATAACACGATCACCGCTGTTAAATTTTGACCCTGAATGTCTAGTTTTAGCGGGCTCCTCCTCCCATTCTGCTCGAACATCATTGCTGTTTAGTTCTTTTCTAGGCCTTAATTTAGTTCCCAGATAGCCTGCTGGGGAAATCCATTTTTCATCTACATTGAGATGAGCCTTGTTAACATTATCTAAATGGGTTGTTTGATTTACAGGTTTTGCAATCACATTGTCACTTGGTATTTCATCTATAAAACGTGATGGAATTGAAGAAACCCATTGATTATAAATACGCCGGTTTGCTGAAAAAAATATTTGAACCTGTTTTCTGGCTCTTGTTAAACCAACATATGCTAGTCGTCTTTCTTCTTCTAGACCAGTAGACCCATTCTCGTCTAAGGCAAGTTGATGAGGAAAAAGACCTTCTTCCCAGCCAGGCAAGAAAACATTGTTAAATTCTAGACCTTTAGCTGAATTAAGAGTCATAATGCTAAGCATTTTGGTAGGAATATTGGCATCATTTGCAACTATTATAGCATTATTCTGAGAAGTTCGCCCCTCTTCATTATCCATCACAAGGCTTATATGTTCAAGAAATGTAGAGAAACCCTCAAATTCTTCTATAGCAGAAACAAGCTCTTTAAGATTCTCTAGTCTTCCAGGTGATTGTGGTGATTTATCATGTAACCACATATCCGTATAACCAGATTCATCAAGTATAATTTTTAGAAGTTCCCAATGAGTATGGGACTTAATAAGAGATCGCCAGCGATTAAAATCTTCTAATAATTTAGCAAGTGAATTTCTTGCTTTTTTACTTAGGTCATCTGTCTGGACTAAAAGTTGTGCTGAAGCATTAAGTGAAATATTTTTAGCTCGCGAAATCTGATGAATAATTTGTAGACTAGCATCTCCTAGGCCTCGCTTTGGAACGTTTATTATTCTTTCGAATGCTAAATCATCGTCTGGTTGAACAAGCATTCTGATATAAGCAATTGCATCTCTGATTTCTTGGCGTTCATAAAAACGTGGTCCACCGATTACTCGATAGGGTATTCCAATACTTAGAAAACGTTCTTCAAAAGCTCGAGTTTGAAATGATGCTCTTACAAGGATTGCAATTTCTTCAAGACATTGGCCTTCCTCTTGGAGAATTTCTATTTCATTTCCAATCAATCTTGCTTCTTCCTCTCCATCCCACGTACCAGTTATGCTAATAGGCAAACCTTGATCTCCCTTTGTCCATAGGGTTTTCCCGAGTCTACCTGAGTTTTTTCCAATTAGTCCTGAGGCAGCTTCAAGAATGTTTCCGCTGGAACGATAATTACGTTCAAGGCGAATTACTTTTGCTCCTGAGAAATCTTTTTCAAACCTTAGTATATTTCCAACTTCTGCACCTCGCCAACCATATATAGATTGATCGTCATCTCCTACACAGCATATATTTTGATCTTCTGTAGCAGCCAAAAGTCGTAACCATAGATATTGGGCTACATTTGTATCCTGATATTCGTCAACCAATATATATTTGAAACGTTTCTGATAGGAAGACAAAAGATCGGGATTACTTTTAAATATTGTAATGCAGTGGGCTAGTAAATCACCAAAATCTGCAGCATTAAGAATCTCAAGCCGTTTTTGATAATCTAAAAATATTGAAGGTGCTTCACCGTTTGCAAATTCACCTTTATCAAGAATCTCAATTCTTTCAATGTTATTTGATGATAGACCTTGATCTTTCCAGCGTTGAATCATTGTGCATAAAGTGCGTGCTGGCCAGCGTTTATCATCGATATTTCGAGATTTTAAAAGTTGCTTCAATAATCTTGTTTGATCGTCGGTATCCAGAATTGTAAAGTCAGATCTAAGGCCAACTAGCTCGGCATTTTGACGTAGAATACGAGCAGCTATTGAATGAAAAGTTCCCAACCATAAACCATCTGCAGGTCTTCCTAAAAGTTCGGCAACGCGTTCAACCATTTGACGGGCTGCTTTGTTAGTAAAAGTAACAGCAAGAACTTCTGAGGGTCTTGCGCGGTTAGTATGAATTATATGCGAAAGCCTAGTAGTAAGAACTCTAGTTTTACCTGTTCCTGCTCCAGCAAGAACTAGTAACGGGCCTTCAGTCTCTTCAACTGCACTAAGTTGTTCAGAGTTTAAGTTTTGTAAATAAGGTTGTTGCCGTTTGGCCAACATTGAGACAGTTTTGCTTTCTGTAGAAACTGTTTTTGATACTTTTAGAGGGTCTGACATATAAATAACCAAAAAAGTTTTTCATTTTCTATATGATTCATTTTCAACAATAAGCTACTAAATTAACTCAAGTAAATTATAGCTCATGGTAATTGTATTATTTTTAATACATTAGATGCGATTCGTTCGTTTTTGTAATATAAAAAATCCAAATTCCAGAAAAATTGGGGTTTTATAACTGTAGTTATAGATTAACTAAATGTTATTTAAAATTATGCTTCGGGGTATATTTCAAGAAATTCATCTAAAACCAAAATAATAAACAATTTGTAAAATTTTTATATAAATCTAATTGTTTGAGAAATTTAGTAATAGAAATAAAACTAAAATATTCATTGTTTAACTAATTTAGGTTTTTTCATAGTTTCCAAAACCTCGTTAGTGAAAGATATTAAAACTTATGGGACCTGATTATATTTTTGTACTCGCACTAGTGTGCTTCTTGTCGGTTATTCAATCTATCTTTGGATTGGGAATACTTGTTTTTGGTACTCCAACGCTCTTATTAGCAGGTTATGATTTTATCAGTGCTATAGGATATTTAGTCCCTGCTTCTTTCGTTATTTCTTTGCTTCAGGTGATCAATAATCGTTCCAGTCAAAAGAAAATATCGTGGCATCTATATGCAATTTGTCTGCCTGCTATAGGAATTGGTTTGTGGATTGTTCAGGGGACGGATATGGGTTCATGGTTACATTATTTGATAGGAGTGACACTAATAATTGCAGCAACCTTAAGGTTAAAAGGGAGTCCGCCAATGGCTTTATCTTCTTTTTTACAAACATATTCGCCAGCTTACCATTTCGTTATGGGGATGGTCCACGGGCTCACTAACCTTGGAGGTGCATTATTAACCATTTTAGCAAGTAATGTGCACAAAGATAAAGAGGATGTTCGACGAACGGTCGCCCATTATTACCTAGCTTTTGTCATCATCCAGATATTACTGCTTGTTATTTTGTTTGAACAAGGAGAAGAGTTGCTAAATAATTTGCCAATTGCGTTAGCAGCAGGTGCTATTTTTCTGCTCGTAGGTAATAGGTTATTTCTGAAAACTTCAAATCCATTTTATCACCATGGTCTTACAGCATTAACATTTGCCTATGGTATAGCAGTATTAGTTGCAATTTAGTATAAATTAGTCACAAAGTTGGCGAACAACAAAAACACGGATTGCTGACGACAAGTTGCCACGAGAGTTTTGATCTATATTAGAGATTAAATTGCTTACTTTTGTATTCTCTTTTTCAGCTATTTCCTTCAATTTATACCAGAATATTGGCTCTAAAGAGACTGAAGTTTTATGACCATCAATTAAAACCGAAAATTTCTTTATTCCATTAATCATTTTAATATATCTAACTATTAGAGGGACCAACCATTTTCTTAGGATTTACTAATTGGTCAAATTCATCCTCTGAGAGATAACCTAAAATTGATGCTGCTTCTTTCAAAGTAGTCCCATCTTTAAAAGCCTTTTTTGCAACTTGTGCTGCATTATCATAGCCAATACGTGGATTTAAAGCAGTCACAAGCATTAAAGATCCATATAATAAATCATCAATCCTATCATAATTTGGTTCTATTCCATTAATACAGTTCTCAGTAAAGCTTCTAGAACCATCAGTAAGTAATGTTATTGATTGGAGTAAATTAAATATCATCACTGGCTTAAATACATTCAGTTCAAAATGTCCGCTAGCACCAGCAATAGTTATTGCCGTATGATTTCCAAATACCTGAGTGCAAACCATGGTAAGTGCCTCGGATTGAGTAGGGTTAACTTTCCCCGGCATTATTGATGAGCCGGGTTCATTTATTGGTAGGTTTAACTCTCCAATACCACATCGGGGGCCTGATCCTAACAAGCGGATATCATTTGCAATTTTCATAAGACTAGTAGCTAGAACATTTAGAGCCCCAGATGTTTCTACAAGGGCATCATGTGCAGCCAAAGCTTCAAATTTATTTTCAGCAGTTTTAAAGTTAATTTTTGTAATATTTTTTACTTCGTTAGTAAAATCTTTATCAAAACCTATCTTTGTATTTAATCCGGTTCCAACTGCCGTGCCCCCCTGAGCCAACTGAAGTAAACGTGGTAAGGCATTTTTTATACGCTGGATGCCATATTTTATTTGGGTGGCATATGCTGAGAACTCCTGTCCTAAACTTAAGGGGGTTGCGTCCTGTAAATGCGTTCTCCCAATTTTAATAATTGTCTTCCATTCCTTACTTTTCATTTCAAGTATTGTTTTCATATTTTCTAGTGATGGAATTAGTTCATTAACTATTTGATTAGCAGCAGCAATATGCATTGCAGTTGGAAAGGTGTCATTGGAAGATTGACCTCTATTAACGTGATCATTTGGGTGAACGATTTCTTTGCTGCCTAAGGGGTGTCCCAATATCTCACAGGCTCTATTTGCAATGACTTCATTTGCGTTCATGTTTGATTGAGTTCCAGAACCTGTTTGCCAAACTACTAAAGGGAAGTGATCACTCAACTTTCCAGAGATTACCTCATCAGCTGCTTTTAAAATAGCTTTTCCAATTTTTGGATCTAAATAACCATTATCTATATTTACCTTAGCTGCTGCCCTTTTTACTATTCCAAGAGCACGAATCATCTGCTCAGGCATTCTCTCATCGCCAATTTTAAAATTTTTGATACTTCGTTGTGTTTGAGCCCCCCAATAACGGTCTGCTAAAACATTTATTTTTCCCAAAGAGTCTGTTTCAACTCGCTTTAAAGGCATGTTCTTTCTTGTAGCTTTAGGAGATTTATTGTTTTTAATATTTTTTGTCATTTTATATACCCTTAAGATTTTTTCACGCCCACCAATATAATATTTTAGACCCAAAGTTTTGGAAAGTTTTTAAGTTTTAACTTTTAGTTAACCCTGCTTGCTATAAAAAATGGTTTTTCTATTTACTTGTTTCTATATGCATCAATGTTTAGAAATGATCTAGAGTTATTATTACAGCAAAAATGACAAAAATTAATGCAGTTATTATAGATAAAAATTTTTGTACCTGAGGCTGAATTAGAAATTTACGGAAGTAGTCAGCTAAAAATATTATTGAAACCTGAAAAACAGAATTTATGAAAATCATTGTTGCAGCAAAAATCGCAAATTGTGAATAAATTGGGCCTTTGTCTAGAGCTATGAATCCAGGCATTATTGCAATGAAGAGCAAAATGACCTTAGGATTTAGTATATTTGTTAAAATTGCACTAACAGCAGCATTTCTATAATAAATTCCCGAGTTGCTAGGAGACAAATTATTGGTAGATTTTTTATTGAAGATATTTTTTACTTCTTGGGCCGCTAAGATTAATAGGTAGAGTGCACCTAAAACAGTAATTATTTGAAGGGCAATAGGAATTTTCTCAATAATTATAGATAGACCAAGAACTGCAAATATACCGTGGAGAACTAGTCCTAGTTGAACACCAATTGTAGCGGCAAGTCCAACTTTATAACCGGATCCGAGAGTATACCTGACAATTATAAGAGTATCTGGCCCAGGTGATAAAATAGCAATGGTGGCTAAGATAATGAAACTAAAATAAAGCCCAATTTCAATTGGCATAAGGGTTACTTTTTTCTAAAAGAATCCAAGCTTACAACACGATTTATATCTGAAGGTGTTTCATTTTCTTCTTCTTGAATTTTCTCTTCATTTATGTCCTCGTCTTTCTTAGTATTAGTGTCCTCATCAATTTTTTTGTTTATTTCATTGTGGTCTGGTATGTCTTTTGATGTTTTTTCTAATTCATGATTAGTAAACTGAAGACCAAATTTAACTCCAGGATCAGCAAATCGTGTAAGGGCAGAAAAAGGTACCGTTAGTTTTTCACGCTTTTTATTAAAACTTAAAATTATCGAGAAATAATCTTTATGAACTTCTAAACCCCAGAATTGGTGTTGAATAACTATAGTCAGTTCCTCTGGATAACTCTGGGCTAGATTTTCTGGAATTTCTACGCCCTTAAACTTGGTTAGAAAAGTTATATACAAATGATGATGGCTAATAAGTCCTTCTGTCTGAACTTTTTTAAGTGTTCTGATTACTACTTCACGTAATGCTTCATCCATTAATTTGTCATAACCTATATGATCTTCAATCACGATTTTAAATCCTATTCATAGAAAGTTCTCTAAATTCATCAAGCGAGGGGCTTCTGTTGCCCGGTGCCCCCCAAACCGCGCTTACCTAAATTATTTAGGCAGCGATTGCGATTTCATTATCGTTCGCAACTACGAATGTGGCCCGATAACAGTGGTGCCATGCCGGGCAAAAACTACGTCTTTACTACGCACGTCGATCCTGGTTCGCCCCCATAATTTACAGTCCCTAAAGGGTTCTTTTGGTGGAGGCGCCGGGCACTGCCCCCGGGTCCGCTACGCCTATTTCACGGAGTGTTTATCGCCATAGTCGGAAATCCGACAGACCCAATATACTTCTGAATTAACATTCAATAAAGCATCAGTGTGTTTATTTATGAATTTTTTTTTACTAATGTTGGTAGTAAGAGCAACTGCACGTTACACTATATTTTATGAAACTTGATTCGAAACAGCAACAAGCTATAGATAATCTTCGCTCAAAAGCGTCAGAAACTCGTCGTGTATCGGTCAGTGCGGTTGAAGAAATATTGTATAAACCCTATCCATTGCTAGATCATGGATTCATAAGAGTAGTGGATTATATGGGTGATGATTCTGCAATTGTACAGGCTGCAAGGGTGTCATATGGTAAAGGTACAAGGCAGGTTTCTGAAGATCGTGGGTTAATTAGATATTTGATGCGTCACCACCACACAACTCCTTTTGAAATGTGTGAAATTAAATATCATATCAAATTACCAATTTTTGTAGCACGTCAATGGATTCGTCATAGGACAGCAAATGTAAATGAATATTCTGCTAGGTATTCCATACTTGATAAGGAATTTTATATTCCTGATCCAGAGCATTTAGCTGCTCAATCTTTTGATAATCGACAGGGGCGCGGAACGGTTTTGTCAGGATCTGAGGCTCAAAAAGTTCTAAATATTCTTACAACCGATGCATCAAACGTATACGACCACTATGAAGAAATGTTAAATGAGGGACAAGATGGAAAAATTATAGATCAGTCTAACTCAGGTTTGGCACGAGAACTTGCAAGAATGAACCTTACACTAAATTATTACACACAATGGTATTGGAAAACAGACCTGCACAATCTATTTAACTTTTTATCATTACGTGCAGATTCGCATGCTCAATATGAAATTCGTGTCTATGCGGATGCCATGTTTGATACCGTTAAACGTTGGGTTCCAACAGCTGCGGAGGCATTTTCTGACTATCGTATTGGTGGGATGAATCTATCAGCAGCTGGCTTGGAGATAGTCAGAAAAATGTTGAAAGGAATAGAAGTTGATCAATCCAGCAGTGGTCTTTCAGCTAGGGAGTGGAGCGAATTAATGGAGGGTTTAGACCAAGATAAAAGTGATTAGAACTTAAGAAGAATTATTTGCCATGTAATCTTGAGTATCTATTTATATAAATATGTTAATCAGTTTTAAATATTTATGTCTATTTACATAATTTTTATTGGCGGTGGTTGATGATGCCCAGATGCTGTCGCGGATGCAACAATCTGGGCAACTTTACTTGCAATTCTTCTATATGTTAATGAATGTTCACTATCTGGTTGGCCATACGTTATTGGTATCCCTTCGTCAGAGGTCTTTCTTATTAATATATCAAGAGGTATTTCACCGAGAAATTCAACCCCCATTTCATCGGCGGTTGATTTTGCTCCTCCATGATTGAAAATATTTGACCTAGTATTACACTTGGGGCATGTAAAATAACTCATATTTTCAATTATTCCAAATACTGGAACATCTACTTTATGGAACATGTTTATACCTCTTCGTGCATCAAGAAGAGCAATGTCTTGAGGAGTTGAAACAATGACAGCACCAGTGAGAGCAACTCGCTGTGAGAGAGTTAACTGAGCATCACCTGTTCCTGGAGGAAGGTCGCAGACTAAAATGTCAAGGTTACCCCATTCAACATCTTTAAGCATTTGCTCAATCGCACCCATTACCATTGGACCACGCCATATCATAGGTGATTCTTCGTCAATCAGAAAACCTATAGACATGCATTTTATTCCGAAAGCCTCCATAGGTTTCAGGCGATTGGGTGGTATGATTTCTGGCTTGCCATTAAGACCAAGTAATTTTGGGGCAGAGGGTCCATAAATATCACAATCTAAGATTCCTACTTTGTTACCTTCCTTGGCAAGTGCAATTGCGAGATTTACAGCAGTTGTGGATTTACCAACCCCGCCTTTTGCTGAGGCAACGGCAATTATTGACTCTATTCCTGGAATTTCCCTAGGTTTTTTTTGGTTTGAATTTGTTTGGCCTTGATTTTCGGGTTCTCCATTTTGCTTCATTTGCTCAGAATTACGTTGTGAGGTATTATTTTTGATTTCTGCGGTAAGAACTGCTGTTACAGAAAGTACACCTGGTATTTCATTTACTGCTTTTTCACACGCTTTACGTATAGGTTCTTTCTCAGAACCCTGATTTGAGCCTACTTCAATTGTAAAGCCAACATTTCCATCTTTTATGACTAATCCTTTTACCATTCCCAAATCGACAACGTTTTGACCCAATTCTGGGTCAATTATTTTTGTTAAGGCAGTTAATATACTGTTCTTGGTTATATTGGTCATAGTAATTTATACCTTTAATCTCTTGAAGACTTGTTATGTAGATGCCATATCTAAATCAGGATTTTTTAAAACAACATTTACTTTACCTACTATGGTGACATATAAGGCATATATGATGAATAATAAAATCCATAAAAGTTTAAAATGAAAATAAACCCTAGCTTATTGATTTATAAATTACTAAAAGGAATTTTTAATGCCTTGGTCTGATGACAATGGAAGAGATCAGGGACCTTGGGGTCGTAATCGGGGTAATTCTAATGGATCTCAGGGTGGCGGATCTTCAAATGGATCTCAACCAGAATTAGAAGAAATAATTAGACGTGGTCAGGATAAGTTTAAATCTTGGTCTCCAAAGTTCCGTGGTGCACGTGGTATAATTCTCATAGTAATAATTGCTATAGGAATTTGGCTAGCTACAGGTTTCTATCGAGTGCAGCCTGATGAACAAGGAATAGTCTTACGTTTCGGTGAATGGATAAAAACTATTCAACCAGGTTTAAATTATCATCTACCTGCTCCGTTTGAAACTGCCTTTACACCAAAAGTTACCCGTGTAAATCGAGCTGAAATAGGATATCGAACAATATCAGATTCACGTGGTTCTGCTTTCCCAAGAAGTGTGGCAAATGAAAGCCTTATGCTTACTGGTGATGAGAATATTATTGATGTTAAATTCACCGTTTTTTGGAAAATAGACGATGCTGGAAAATATCTTTTTAATATTCGTTCTCCAGACAGAACCGTAAAAGATATTGCAGAAAGTGCAATGCGAGAGGTTATTGGTAAGACTAACCTTCAATCAGCTCTAGCTGAGGGTAGACAGCCGTTAGCACAGGCAACTCATGAATTGACCCAGCAAATTTTGAATGAGTACGATTCTGGAATATTAATAACTCAAGTTGAACCACAAAGTATCGACCCACCTGATGCAGTAATTGCCTCATTTAGAGATGTTCAGGCAGCTCGAGCTGATCAAGAAAGACTTAAAGAAGAGGCTGAACGTCACAGAAATACTGTAGTCCCTGAAGCACAAGGCCGTGCTGCTGCGATCTTGGAGGAAGCCCGAACTTATCGTGCACAAGTAGTAAACCAAGCCATCGGTCAAGCCAGAAGGTTTGTAGCTGTATATAATGAATATCGACAAGCAAAAGATGTAACTAAGAGACGAATATATTTGGAAACAATGGAAAGTTTGTTATCAGGAATGAATAAAGTCGTTATTGGAAATGGTGCAGGTGGGCAAGGAGTTATCCCATATCTTCCTCTTCCAGAACTTCAAAGAAGTAACAAACAGCAATCTCTTGAGCAGGGGAATCGCTAGAATATGAGTGGTCGTGCAAAACTAATTATAGTAGGAATAATTTGTGTTGTGGCACTAATCGTTGTGTTGTCTTCAACCTATAAAACATCAGAGACCGAACAGACAATCTTACTTCAGTTTGGTGACCCCCTAAAAGTAGTAAATCAGTGGGGAGAAGATGAGCCTGGATTAAGGCTAAAAACACCCTTTGTACAAAATGTTGAGTATTTTGAGAAAAGGATTGTAGATTATGACGCACCACCCGAGGAGATAATCTTAGGAGATAAGAAGAGATTAGTAGTAGATGCTTTTATTAGATATAGAATAATTGATCCTCTTAAATATTTTCAAACTGTAGGCTCAGAAGGTGTAGCTCGTAGTCGTCTAGGTGCAATATTAAATGCCGCGACAAGAGAGGTTATGGGAAGAGTTGACCTTGTAACAGTCTTATCAGGAGAAAGAGCATCTCTGATGACTCAAATACGGGATCAAGTAAATCGGCAATCAGCTAAATTTGGAATGGACGTTATTGATGTAAGAATTAGGCGAGCCGATCTTCCAGATGAAAATAGTCAAGCGGTTTATGCTCGTATGAGTGCCGAACGTGCACAACAAGCCCAAGAATTCCGGTCGACGGGTGAAGCAGAAAAAAAACGAATCGTATCTCAAGCAGATCGTGAAGCAGCTATAATCTTAGCTGAGGCTAATCGTAATTCAGAAATTATTCGTGGACAGGGAGATGCTTTGGCGGCAAGGATATTTGCACAAGCGGTTGGAAGGGATCCAGAGTTTTATGCGTTTTACAGATCAATGCAGGCATTGACTGAAGCCTTGGGTGAATCTGACACAACAATGGTTTTATCTCCTGATAGTGAGCTATTTGCATATTTTGGCACAGTAGGGGAGATTGGTGTTGATGAGACAGCAGACTCTCAAGCTGTTAGTGGTCTTGATGCTGACGATATAATGCGAATGATCGGTGAAATTGGAATTAAAGCTACCGAATTGGACTTAGATTTAGAAGAGCTAAAACGTGACGCAAGTGCTAACGCTCAAGACGCTAAATAAATTAGACAAATATTTATATATTTATAATAGTTCTTCTGGCTAAATGTAATACTTAATACATTTTACACTTGCTAATATTTACTGCCTTTTTCATTTAAGCCCGTATCAAAGAATAAAATAAAATGGCTAAAAAAATTTTTTTTAATGTCTATGCACCATTTAATGGTCTGGTAGCAAATCATGATTTTGCTGGCAAAATAATTTCTCCTCCCTACGATGTTCTAAGTCGAGAAGAAGCAAAAATTCTTGCAAAGGACAATCCTTATTCTTTTTTGCGTATTAGTCGTGCAGAAATTGATTTTCCTGATTCTGTGAGTGCCAGTGAAAAAATTGTATATGAACGTGCGGCCGAAAATTTCAAAAAATTGATAAATAATAGATCAATTATTGAAGACGAAAAGGCGGCTTTTTATATATTGAAGCTTCAAAAGGATGATCATTTTCAAACGGGTGTGATTTCTGCATGTTCAGTATTAGCTTATGAGTCAGGCGAAGTAATAAGGCACGAACATACTCGTCCTGAAAAAGAAGATGATCGGGTGAAACATCTAGAGTCTTTATCTGCCGCAACGGGGCCAACACTTCTTACTTACAGACGGGACCCTATTTTATCTGACTTAGTTACCAAACTCTCCCTTGGAATACCAATAATAGACGTTCATGATATTTATAAAGTTCGCCATACAATATGGAGGATTTGTTCTGAAAATTACGTTGATGAATTAGGTTTAGCTTTAAATCAAATAAAAAAATCTTACATCGCTGACGGTCATCATCGAACTGCTGCGAGTTATCGTTTAGCAAGAGATAAAAAAATGACTGACGGCAGGTTTCTTGCTGCTCTTTTCCCAAGTGACCAGCTGCTTGTTCTAGATTATAATCGTGTTGTGAGGGATCTCAATGGATTATCATCCCGAGAATTTCTGAGCAAATTAAGCACAAGTTTTAATGTATCAGTTCTAGAAACCCCGGCAAAACCTCTTTTGCGAGGCAACTTTACGCTTTACATGGATGGTTATTGGTATTCTTTATCTTATCGAGACAAGTCTAGAATCAAAGGCGAGCATCCGGATAATTTAGATGTGTCCTTATTAAATTATAAAATACTTGAGCCTTTACTTGGTATTGAAAACCTCAGAACTAATCCAAGAGTGGAATTCATAGGTGGTGCACGAGGTTTGGAAGGACTTAAAAGTTTTGTAGATGAAAATCATTGGGCAGCTGCATTTGCATTATACCCAACTTCAGTTGATGAACTAATGAATATTGCTGATACAGGGGAAATCATGCCTCCAAAATCTACGTGGTTTGAGCCAAAGCTTGCTGATGGCCTGATTTCGCTTCCTTTAGATTTTACTAACTAATTCAGAATTTTTTTAGGCTATGCCGAAACATTATTCATCTAAGAATTTTGGAACTTATCAAACACTATTTATTTGTGGCCCGACAGGTAGTGGTAAATCTTCTTTGGCAATTAGAATTGCCCAAGAAATAAATGGGACAATTATAAATGCTGACAGCATGCAGGTATTTCGAGGTCTAGAAATTCTTACTTCATGTCCTAGTAAAAACGATAAAAATATAGTTCCTCACAAACTTTATAACTTTGTTGACCCCAATCATCACTTTTCCGTTGGCATTTGGTTGTCTGAGGCTATAGAAGTTGCTCAAGAAGCAAGGAACTTAGGTAAAGTACCAATTTTTGTTGGTGGTACCGGTTTATATTTTCGAGCTTTGTTAAACGGGCTTGCCACCATACCAAAAATAGATGACATAACACGTTCTGATACAAGAATTCTTTTCGAAACCTTGGGTAGAGAAGCTTTCTGTGCACACCTAGCAGAACTTGACCCAGTTGGAATAAAAAGAATTAATATAGCTGATACCCAACGGTTGCTGAGATTATACGAAGTTGTTATTAGTACTGGAAAAACCTTGCAGGAGTGGCAAAATCTTGAGCCGAACAAAAAACAAAATAGTCTAGGTAAAATAATCAAATTAATTTTATCACCTGAGAGAAATGAATTATATGATGCTATCAATAATCGTTTAGAGAAAATGATAGAAATTGGTTTATTAGAGGAATTAAAAATTTTTTTGGAAGATAAAGTTTATAACTATAGTCAGGCACAAAAAGCACTGGGGGTAAAAGAATTTAGCGATTATCTTGATGGTAAAATAGAATTGTGTACTGCGATTACTTCATCACAACTAAGGACACGTCATTTTGCAAAAAGGCAACTTACATGGTTTCGTAATCAAATGCCCTCAGCTTTATGGCTTAATGGCTTTGGAAATGATGTCATTGAAAGTGCTTTGAATTATATTAACAAGTGCAATCAGGTTGACCAGATTTAGTCAAAGGATTAGTTTGCATCGCCTTATAGAGTAACATTACCTGTTAAAATTACATTAAGACTATCTATTGAATAGAAATTTTTATAGAGCACCAAATAGTATGAGGATATAGTTGTGAGTAGGAAGGCAAAATATAATTCAAAATCATCTAATATGACAGGTGCTGAGATGTTAGTCCAATGTCTCGCAGATTTAGGTGTGGATACAGTGTTTGGATATCCAGGAGGGGCTGTACTTCCAATATATGATGCTATATTTAAGCAAAACCAAGTAAGACATATATTAGTCAGGCATGAACAAGGTGCTGTTCATGCAGCTGAAGGGTATGCACGATCAACTGGAAAAGTAGGTGTGGTCTTAGTTACTTCTGGCCCCGGTGCTACAAACAGTGTCACAGGACTTACAGATGCAATGATGGATAGTGTGCCAATAGTTTGTCTAACAGGACAGGTTCCAACTCATATGATTGGTAACGATGCTTTTCAGGAGGCTGATACTGTTGGAATTACACGACCCTGTACTAAACATAACTATCTTGTCAGGTCAGTCGATGTATTGTGTAAAACTATTCAAGATGCCTTTTATATTGCTAAGGCGGGGCGTCCCGGTCCTGTAGTAGTTGATCTGCCAAAAGATATTGTTATGTCCGAGGGTAAATATGATAAAGCTGGCAGTTCCTTTAATAATAGCAAACATCTCAGCTATAACCCCCAAATCGAGCCTGATCCTTCAGCTATCTCACGAGCTATAGAAGCAATGCAAAAGGCTGAACGCCCAATACTCTATACAGGGGGAGGTATTATAAATTCAGGACCAGAAGCTTCAGTTTTGCTTCGTGAATTAGCACACAAAACAGGTTTTCCTATAACAAACACACTAATGGGACTTGGTAGTTTTCCGGCATCAGATTCTCAATTCCTTGGTATGTTAGGTATGCACGGCACATATGAAGCAAACATGGCAATGGCGGAGTGCGATGTGATGGTATGCATTGGAGCTCGTTTTGATGATCGTGTTACAGGTAAACTTTCTGACTTTTCAACAGGGTCATATAAGATACATGCGGATATTGATCCGTCTTCAATTAATAAAAATGTTTCTGTTGATGTGCCAATAATAGGAGATTCTGTCAGGATAATAAGTGCTATGCTTGAAGCTTGGAAGACACAAGGTAACAAACCAAATATGAGTAGAAGTAGTCCTTGGTGGAAGAAAATAGAAAAATGGCGCTCAAGGGAATGTTTATATTATAAGCAAAGTGATGAGGTTATTAAGCCGCAATATGCCATCCAGAGACTTCATGAATTGACAAAGAATAAGGATGTATATTTTACCACTGAGGTTGGCCAACATCAGATGTGGGCTGCTCAGTATCTACGTTTTGATGAACCTAACCGCTGGATGACGTCAGGCGGCCTTGGAACTATGGGCTATGGGTTCCCTGCAGCAATGGGAGTTCAGGTAGCACATCCTAATTCTTTGGTGATTGATGTGGCAGGAGAAGCATCACTACTGATGGTAATTCAAGAGCTGTCAACGCTCATGCAGCATCGATTGCCAGTAAAGGTTTTTCTTCTCAACAATGAATACATGGGAATGGTTCGACAGTGGCAAGAGTTGTTTCATGGAGGCAGGTACTCTGAGAGCTATATGGATTCGCTCCCAGATTTTGTCAAATTAGCTGAAAGTTTTGGAGCGAGAGGACTGCGAGCATCAAAGCCTGCTGATGTTGATAAAGTAATACTGGAGATGATAGACACGGATGGACCTGTGATTGCTGATATTTTGGTGGATAAGGAAACTAATGTTTATCCTATGATACCATCAGGTGCAGCTCATTATGAAATGAAACTGGGACCAGATCATGGTGAATCGGAAGAATCTGCAGATGGTGGAATGGCATCAGTTTGAACAAGCATGATCCCAAGATTTAATTATTGTTTTTTGATTTTGTTTTAGCAATAGGTGGTGTGATGTCAGAAAAAATTGAACGACACACAATGTCAGTTTTAGTTGAAAATGAGCCTGGTGTTCTCGCACGAGTAATAGGCCTTTTTGCAGGCAGAGGATACAATATTGAAAGCCTTACTGTGGCAGAGGTTGATGTTGTGGAAAATCTCAGCCGTGTTAATCTCGTAACAACTGGGTCACCTATGATAATAGAGCAAATAAAAAATCAATTAGATCGTTTGGTTCCAGTTCGTACAGTATCTGACCTTACTGCCGAAGGTTCTTATGTGGAGCGAGAATTAGCGTTGATAAAGGTGGTTTCTATAGGCGAAAAAAGAGTCGAGTCACTTCGGATAGCTGATATATTTCGTGCACATGTGGTTGACAGTGAAAATGATAGTTTTGTATTTGAAATGACTGGAAAGCCATCAAAAATTGATGCATTCGTTAGATTAATGGAGCCTTTAGGGCTCACAGAAATTTCACGTACAGGTGTTTCTGCCATGTTACGGGGTAAGCGTTCGCTCTGATAATTTATTAGAACAACCCATTAGAAGGTCTTAATGTTTAGATAAGATAAAATTAAATGAAAAGGATTTATTATGCGTGTTTACTATGATCGTGATGCAGACTTAAACCTGATAAAAAGTAAAAAGGTAGTAATTTTAGGATATGGTAGCCAAGGCTTTGCTCACGCTAACAATCTAAAAGATAGTGGGGTGTCAGAAGTTGCTGTCGGCCTCCGGTCAGACTCTAATTCGGTTGCTAAGGCCGAAAGTGCAGGTCTGAAAGTTCTAAGCATGGATGATGCTGCAAAATGGGCTGATGTAGTAATGATGTTAACACCAGATGAACTTCAACGTGACATTTGGAATATAAATTTGCGGGAAAATATGAAGCAAGGTGCTGCCTTAGCATTTGCCCATGGTTTAAATGTGCATTACAACCTTATTGAGCCAAGATCAGATTTAGATGTTTTTATGGTTGCACCTAAAGGTCCTGGTCATACTGTTCGTTCTGAGTATGAACGAGGTGCTGGCGTTCCATGTTTGCTAGCTGTTGCACAAGATGCTTCAAGCAATGCATCTGAGATTGGCCTTTCATACGCTGCAGCAATAGGTGGTGGTCGTTCTGGAATTATAGAAACAACATTCCGAGAAGAAGTCGAAACGGACTTGTTTGGGGAGCAGGTGGTTCTGTGTGGAGGCCTTACTTCACTTATAACAGAGGCATGGGAGACATTGGTCGAAGCGGGATACGCTCCTGAAATGGCATATTTTGAAACTCTTCATGAAGTAAAATTAATAGTAGACCTTATTTATGAAGGGGGCATTGCAAATATGCGCTATTCAATTTCAAATACTGCTGAGTATGGTGATTACACAAGAGGTAGTAGAATCATAGATTCTCGTACAAAAAAACGTATGCGTGAAATTTTAAGTGAAATTCAGTCTGGTCAATTTGTAACAGAATGGATGTCTGAAAACGGAGCTGGTCAACCGAGCTTTAAAGCTATGAGGCGTCGTGGAGCTGAGCATCCTATAGAGGCAGTGGGTGAGAAGCTTAGGGGGATGATGCCTTGGATTGGAGAAAACCGCTTGGTAGATAAATCAAAAAATTGATATTTTTAGGGGTAGGTAATTTATAAGTTTTTTAAACATCAGGGATAACTTGATGGCTTTTAAATGTATGCGAAGAGGGCACTCTGTCTCAGTAATTTTTGGTATAAGCTGTGCACTAATAGCAGTAGTCATCTGGGGTGGTTGGATTGTTTACACACGCCACTCAGTGTTAAGTTATCTATCCCCATTAGACGTTGGTTTATTAAGATTTGGAACTCCAGCAGTACTCTTAGCCCCTATATGGATCAAATCAGGTCTAATTCCATCAGGAGTACCAAAGCGTGTTTTATTTCCATTACTTGCGGGGTCTGGAGCTTTTTTTTCGTTATCAATTTCAAACGGTATGACCTTTGCACCTGCTGCACATACTGGTGCTTTGGTTCCTGGAACAATCCCATTATGGGCAGCAGCCATTGGTTTTTTCATATTTAAGGAACATTTTAACCGTGTTCGTTTGCTTGGCCTGTTGGTTATGTTTTTTGGTGCTCTACTTCTGGGGGGTGCTTCAGCAATATTTGATTCTATTACTGAAGGTGCTTGGAGGGGTCACTTACTTTTTCTTTTTTCTGCATTTATGTGGGCATGTTATGCACATGCATTTGTGCGTTCGGGATTAAGTGCTATACAAGCTGTAGCAGTATCAAGTGTATGGTCAGCTATTGTGCATGCTATACTGGCTCTATCTTTTGGATCCTCTTTGCCAAGTATTGAGACTGATTTACTCTTGTGGCAAATTCTTGTTCAAGGCCTGCTTTCTGGAGTGATTGCTTTCATCACATTCTCAATAGCTGTAAAACGACTGGGTCCCACTCGTGCTGCTGGTTTTACGTCTTTGGTTCCTGCAATAGCAGCTATAGGTGGTTTTTTTGCTATAGGAGAACCTTTAGGAATAATAGAAATAATAGCTATTATATTTGTTACTTTGGGTGTAGTTATCGCTTCTGGAGGGGTATTTCAAAAGAGTTCAGGAAGAAATCTGTTTTAGGGAATTTATAGAAAAATATGGTAAATTTAAGCAAATCAATTAACATATTGTATTTGTTTAACTTGTTTTGAGCCAATAAAAGGCGTATCTAAACTTTATCAACCAATATTACATTGGATAGTATTTAAAAGCAGTTTATATATTTGCTCTATTTATGCCTTTATTTTGGGCTAAAAGATATATGTTTAGTGTTTTTGTTATATAGAATGAGGTTGGCCGGATGTTTAGAGTAAAGCCTAATAAGGCAATCAAGATTAAAAAGAAAATTTTCTTTTTCTATAAGATTGACTCTCTATTTGCTAACCATAATCTCTGTATTTGGGATCTGCGACTTATTACCCCCAGGCCATAATTATATGCATGGTAACTGGGTGCACTAAAGTTGATAGAAACCGTAAAAACATGAGGGGTCGTAACAATGACCGTTGATACCAAAAAAGAAGAAATAGTTATTTTTGATACTACTTTACGTGATGGAGAACAATCTCCAGGTGCTTCTATGAATTTAGAGGAAAAGATACGTATTGCAGAAGTTTTGGAAGAGCTAAAAGTAGATGTAATAGAAGCAGGCTTCCCCATTGCCTCTAATGGAGATTTCGAGGCTGTTTATGGTGTTGCTCAGATAGTTAAAGAAAGCATAGTTTGTGGGCTAGCTCGAGCAGGAAAAAAGGATATTGAAAGGGCTGCAGAAGCTCTTAAACCTGCCAAAAGAGGAAGAATACATACGTTTATATCAACTAGCCCTCTACACATGAGTGTTAAACTACAAATGAAACCAGAAGATGTGCACCAAGCTGTTTTGGAAAGCGTGAGTCATGCACGTAGGTTTACTGACGATGTTGAATGGTCTTGTGAGGATGGTTCGCGAACAGAACATGATTTTTTATGTAGATGTGTAGAGAGTGCAATAAAGGCAGGCGCTAATACAATTAATATCCCAGATACTGTTGGTTATGCAGAACCCGAGGAATTTGCATCTTTAATAGCAATGCTCTTTAATCGTGTTCCAAATATTGATAGGGCAGTACTTTCCGTACATTGTCATAATGATCTTGGACTTGCTGTGGCAAACTCCCTTGCTGCAGTTGGTGCTGGGGCTCGCCAAATAGAATGTACCATAAATGGACTTGGTGAGCGTGCCGGTAATGCTGCAATGGAGGAAATTGTCATGGCACTACGTACCCGCTCTGACAGATATAATATAGGTACGGTAATTAATTCAAAAGTTATAACAAAAGCTTCAAGACTAGTGTCTCAAATTACAGGTTTTGCAATCCAGCCAAATAAGGCAATAGTCGGTGCCAATGCTTTTGCTCACGAGAGTGGTATTCATCAGGACGGGGTTTTAAAAGACGCTCAAACATATGAAATTATGACTCCAGAGTCAGTAGGGTTGGTAAAATCTACTTTAGTTATGGGAAAACATTCGGGGCGACACGCATTTAGGGAAAAACTTAGAGAGTTAGGCTACGATGAAATTGGTGATAATGCTTTTCAGGAAGCTTTTGAGCGTTTTAAAGATATGGCGGATAAGAAGAAAGATGTTTATGACGAAGATATTATAGCCTTAGTCACAGATGAAATGTCAGCTGAAAGTGAAAGAATTAGATTTTGTTCACTTGATATAGCTTGTGGTTCAAGTGGCCCGCAGAAAGCAACATTAGTTCTAGAGGTTGACGGTAAAGAGGAGACAGCAATTTCAACGGGTAATGGCCCTGTGGATGCAACTTTTAATGCAATAAAACAAATTTTTCCACATGATGCTACATTGCAACTTTATCAAGTTCATGCTGTAACAGAAGGTACGGATGCTCAGGCAACTGTTACTGTGAGATTGGAAGAGAGTGGACGTAGCTCAAACGGAAAAGGGTCAGATATTGATACAATGGTATCTTCTGCAAGAGCGTATGTTCATGCACTTAATAAATTATTAACAAAGCGTGAAAAATCTGCACCAGCTGCAGTAGCATGAATTCTATGTGGGTTCGTTTAACAGAGTTTAATGTCGGGTAGTGGATAGTTTGTTAAATTTTTGTGAAAAGGCAGGCAAATATGTTTTCTAAGTTAACAGGATTTCTCTCCGCTGACATGGCGATAGATCTGGGTACGGCCAACACTCTAGTTTATGTTCGTCAACAGGGAATTGTTTTGAACGAACCATCTGTTGTAGCAATATCAAATTATAAGGGTCGGAAGCGTGTTTTAGCTGTTGGTGAAGAAGCCAAACAAATGCTTGGCCGCACCCCAGGTAACATTGAGGCAATTCGCCCTTTAAGAGATGGTGTTATAGCTGATTTTGAAATTGCAGAGGAAATGATCAAGCACTTTATAAGGAAGGTTCATAATCGTCGCTCTTTTGCGAGTCCACAGGTCGTTATTTGTGTTCCTTCTGGGTCAACAGCCGTTGAGAGAAGAGCAATCCAAGAATCTGCTGAGAGTGCTGGAGCTAGGAGAGTCTTTTTGATTGAGGAACCAATGGCTGCAGCTATTGGAGCTCACTTGCCTGTAACAGAACCAACTGGATCAATGGTAGTTGATATTGGTGGAGGTACGACTGAAGTGGCTGTACTTTCATTAGGAGGAATAGTCTATGCACGGAGTGTACGTGTTGGTGGTGATAAGATGGATGAAAGTATTATTGCCTATGTACGTCGTACTCATAACTTACTTTTAGGTGAAAGTTCTGCTGAAAGAATCAAGCAATCAATTGGGACAGCATGCCCTCCAGAAGATGGTGATGGCGAATCATTAAATATAAAAGGTCGAGACCTAATGAATGGTGTTCCTAAGGAGATTACAATAACTCAAAGGCAGATAGCAGAAAGTTTAGCTGAGCCCGTGGGATCCATTATTGATGCAGTGAAAGTAGCACTTGAAAACACAGCTCCAGAACTTGCGGCGGACATTGTAGATAAAGGAATTGTGCTAACTGGAGGAGGAGCTCTTTTAGGCAATCTTGATTTTGTTCTAAGACATGCAACTGGTTTGCCAGTATCAATTGCTGATGAAGCTCTTTCCTGTGTAGCACTTGGCACAGGTCGTTGTTTAGAGGAAATGAAAACCCTTCAAAATGTTCTTCAAGAAGCCTTCTAGGTTATTAAATAAGTTTACTAATAGCATTATAAATCTCTTATTGGGGGGTAATTTTCGTTGAGGCCTAATAGAGGTCGAGCAATTCTTCAGGTCGTATCATTTAGAAGACTGATGAAGCGTTCAGGTTTTATTTTTTTTATTGGTCTAGCTGTTGCACTAATGATTATATCTCAGGTCGAACCAGTTTTCCTTGAAAAGAGTCGGACCAATGTAACTGACTTAGCAACGCCAGTTCTGGGTTTTTTTTCTCGCCCAGCGGCAAGTGTATCAGATGTAGCTGATAGTATTGATAGTGTTATTTTAGTTCGAGAAGAAAATGCTCGTCTCAGAAAAGAAAACGAGCGCTTATTGCAAAATAGACTATTGTTTTCTCGCTTAAAAAAAGAAAACGAATATCTTCGTGAGATGCTAAATACCGCCCCAGACCCTGATTCAGATTATGTTACGGCAAGAGTTGTAGGTGATGCAGGTGGCCCATTTGTTAGAACGCTTTTGGTTGCTGCTGGAAATAGTCAGGGAGTTGAGAAGGGGCAGGCTGTTGTGGCATCTTATGGGCTTGTTGGTAGGGTGGTTGAGGCAGGACGTAGCAGTGCAAGAGTATTGCTTATCACTGACTTAAATTCTCGTATCCCCATTGTTTTAGAGGCAAGTAGGCTCAAAGGAATTCTTGCGGGTAACAATACAGATAACCTTGTAATAGATTTCTTAAAAATAGACTCGAGTCTCAGTATTGGAGATCAGGTAGTTACTTCAGGTGAGGGAGGAGCATTCCCACCTGGAATACCTATTGGTTATGTTAAGGAGATTAGAGAAGAGATGGTTATAGTTGAGCCATGGGTTAAATTGGACAAACTAGAGTTTGTGACTGTTTTAGATTACGCGATTCCGGGGATCTTGCCTTCTACCAGTCGGGCCGGGCGTGCTTACATGATTGATTGAGAAAATAAGGACGGCTGATATGGAAACAGGATGGGTAGAACGGGGTAGTATTTATTTACGTAACTTGATGCCTTTTATGACAATTCTTATCCTTGTAATTGCTAGTGTGCTTCCATGGCATATTCCAGGCCTTGCTCCTGTGACACCTGCTTTTTCTCTAATGGCGGTATATTATTGGGCAATATATCGGCCAGAGAAACTTCCTTATATTGCTACGTTTACAGCAGGATTATTACAGGATATTTTGTCTGGTGGCCCTATTGGCATGAGTGCTCTTGTCTTGGTCTTAGTCCATGGTGTTGTTCGTAGCCAGCGGAGTTTCTTCCATGGGAAACCATTTCTTGTTATTTGGTGGGGCTTTTCAATTGTAGCTCCTGTTGCAGCTGCGGTTGGTTGGTCCGCTGCCAGTATATATTATGGTTTATTAGTACCTCCTATACCATTAATTGTGCATGTTGTTTTAACTATTTTATTATATCCTTTCATCGGTTTTGTGATGACAAAAATTCATAATACTATGTTAGCTAGGGCTTAAGAAATGGGAATTCTTGGAATGAAATCTAAGTCCAAGGCAACAAGTATTAATAAAATAGTTACGCGCCGTGCCTTTATTGTGGGTGGCTTTCAATTTGCTTTATTGGCAGGTGCTGTAGGAAGATTGTATCAACTTCAAGTTTTAGATGCTGATCGATACAAAATGTTAGCAGATGAGAATCGGATAAATTTACAACTTGTAGCTCCTTTAAGAGGAAGGATTTTTGATCGTTTTGGTCTACCTTTAGCTGAAAATAAACAAAATTATCGTTTGATTATTATTCCTGAACAAGCTGGAAATATCAAAGTCGCATTGAAAGCTCTAAGTAGGCTGTTATTGCTGAGTGAATATGAACAACAAAAAATTAAGAAAGAAGCTTTGTTAAGCAAGAATTTTTTACCTATAACTGTCCGAGAAAATTTGTCATGGCGTGAAGTAAGCCGAATTGAAGTTAGTTCACCCGAGCTTCCAGGGATAAATATAGAAGTCGGAGATAGTAGATATTATCAATTTGGTTCGCAAGCTGTACATTTGGTGGGGTATGTTGGTTTAGCAACAAAGCAAGATATAAATAAAGAAAAAGATCCTATTATATCACTACCCAGTGTTAGGGTTGGTAAAAATGGAATTGAGAAACATTTTGAGACAAAACTTCGTGGAAAAGCAGGTAGTAGACAGGTTGAAATAAATGCTTTTGGTAGAGTCATACGTGAACTCGCAAGGGATGATGGCTTGCCAGGAGACGACCATGTCCTAACCATTGATATGGGTCTCCAGTCATATGCGATGTCTACTTTAGGCGATGAAAGTGCAGGTTGTGTAGTATTAGATATTCATACTGGTGATATTTTAACTTTAATTTCTTCACCATCTTATGATCCCAATATGTTTACCACTGGTATTAGCCAAGGTCAGTGGGATTTACTTTTAAATCACCCAAGATTTCCTTTAACAAATAAAGCAATCTCAGGACTATATCCACCCGGTTCAACATTTAAAATGATGGTTGCATTAGCGGCACTAGAAGCAAAATCTATTAATCCTAATACATCATTTTTCTGTCAAGGGCATATCACATTAGGAGATACAAAATTTCATTGTTGGCGGCGTGGAGGGCATGGGACTGTAACAATGGAGTCTGCAATTCAAAAATCTTGTGATGTATATTTTTATGAAGTTGCTAAGCTTATTGGTATAGAGAGAATAGGTGAAATGGCTCGTCGTTTTGGGCTAGGTAATTCAGTTGGAATTGAACTGCCAGGTGAGAAAGGCGGATTGGTTCCTTCTAAGGAATGGAAGCAAAGTGTACACGGTACACCATGGCAGCTTGGAGAGACACTTATAGCAGGTATTGGCCAGGGGTATTTACTTGCTACTCCTCTTCAGTTAGCTGTAATGGTTGCAAGAATAGCAAATGGTGGTGTAGCTATTTCACCAAGGTTAATTCAATCAGTGTACAGGGCAGGAAAAATTATTGAACATACTAAGAAACCTGCACAAACAATGAATATATCTCCAGCAGATTTAGCCATAATTCAAAGGGGGATGCGTCAGGTTACAAATAGTCCTGGTGGAACAGCATACAAGGCTAGGATTCAAAACTCTAAATATCTTATGGCGGGTAAGACAGGAAGTTCTCAGGTGAAGAGAATTTCAGAACTTGAACGTGAACAGGGGGGATATAAAAATGAAGATCGTCCTTGGAGAGATCGAGATCATGCGTTGTTTGTTGGATATGCACCCATTGATTCTCCTCGTTATGCTGTCGCTGTTGTAGTAGAGCATGGTGGAGCAGGTTCTTCTGTAGCTGCTCCTATGGCACGCGATATCCTAACTGAAGTTCAGCGTCGTGATCCAGCTCGTAAAGAATCTGTCAGAAAGCCTTTTGCAACTCTGCCAGATGAAATCAAAAAGAGTTACGGTTATCCAGTAGCAAAAAAATCATGAGCTTGGCAGGCAAACATATCCAGCGAGATTTAAATTTTATTGAGCGTGTCTTTAAAATTAACTGGGTTTTTATTTTCTTGATTTGTTGTCCTGCCAGCCTTGGCTTTTTGATGTTATACTCTGCTGCTGACGGAAATATTGAACCTTGGGCTAAGGCACAAATGATTCGGTTTGGAATCGGATTCTTTTTAATGCTTGGTATAGCAATTTTAGACTTTCGGATTTTGCTTAAGTTAGCTTATTGGTTTTATGGTGCTTCGATAATTCTTTTGATTGCAGTAGAGCTTTTAGGTGACACTGCTATGGGGGCTACTCGCTGGATTTCTATAGGGCAAGTTCAATTGCAACCCTCAGAATTAATGAAGATTGGCTTAATACTTGGATTAGCTAAATATTTTCATGGAATAAACTTTGAAGATATTGGAAGACTTAGAGTTTATATAATTCCCTTTTTTCTTATCTTGCTGCCAGCCGGGTTAGTTCTAAAACAGCCAGACCTTGGAACAGCAATTCTACTTATCCTAGCGGGGTCTTCAATTTTTTTCTTGGCTGGTATAAGAATATGGAAAATGGCTATTGCTTTATGCTTAGTTATAGGGATTGTCCCCGTTATATGGCAGTTTTTAAGAGATTATCAGAAAGTTCGTGTCTTAAATTTCCTTGATCCTGAGAGTGATGCACTTGGAGCAGGATATCATATTTTACAATCTAAAATAGCTTTAGGGTCAGGGGGTATTTTTGGAAAAGGGTTAATGCAAGGAAGTCAGACGCATCTAAATTTTTTGCCAGAAAAGCAGACTGATTTCATATTTACAATGCTTGCAGAAGAGCTCGGACTTGTGGGAGCACTGGGTGTGATTTTCCTTTATATGTTAATCATTAGTTATGGGATGTTTATTGGGTTAAAATCCTCCACTCAGTTTGGGAAGTTATTAGCCATGGGTATTATGGTAACATTTTTTTTATACGTCTTTGTAAATATCTCAATGGTTATGGGTATACTTCCTGTAGTTGGTGTCCCCTTACCACTAATTTCATACGGTGGTTCGGCTATGTTGACATTAATGTTAGGCTTTGGGCTAGTTTTAAATGTCTGGGTAAACAGAGAATTTAGAATTGGCAGACGCCCTAATAGCATTTTGCCGCACTCAAATATTTAATTAAATTTTTCAAACAATGTAGGTTAATATACATAGAATTGAGAAATAATATAAATTATGAAATATCAATTACAATTTTTCCTGACACAGAGTCACTTTCCAGTTTCTGATGTGCTAAGTGTATATCATTTAGGGTGTATATATTTTGATTAATAATTGGCTTTAATTTCTTTGCTTCGGCCAACGAAGCTATTTGCTCCATTATTTTGCCATGGGAATCACGGTTTATGTTGTGAAGCATAGGTATTAGCATAAATACGATATGTAGAGAGAGTCCCTTTGTTTGCATAAGTGTAAGGTCTGCATCAAATTGAGAAACAATAGAAACTACATTCCCATTAAGCTTTGATGCTGCAAAAGAATTTGAGATATTTGAACCTCCAGTAGCATCAAAAACAACATCAAAACCTTTCCCATTAGTTATAGATTGTACATATTCCTCAACCTCAATTGTATTATAATCTATTGTTTCTTTAGCCCCTAATGAAATGGCAATTTCAGATTTTTCATTATTTGAAACTGTTGTAAACACATTGGCTCCAAATGATCTCGCCAGCTGGATTGCTACGTGTCCAACCCCGCCTGCACCTCCATGAACTAAAATATTTTCATTCACCTTTAATCCGGCTCTTTTTAGACCATCCCAGGCTGTTATCGATACCAGAGGTAGAGCAGCAGCTTCTCGCATACTTAAGCATGAAGGTTTCTTTGCAAGTAAACGTTCATCTGTGGATATGAACTCTGCATAGGTTCCGCCCATACCTTTTACGCCACCTCCGCAACCAAAGACCTCATCCCCAATATTAAATTTTTTTACATTTGAACCAAGAGCGACTACTGTACCTGCGATATCACAGCCTAAAATTGCTGGTAAGTCAGGAGAAATTGGAAGACCTTTTCTTCGTATTTTCCAATCTACGGGATTTATACTTGTCGCATTTATTTGGACTAGTACTTCCCCCGCACGAGGTTCTGGTTTAGCAACTGTAGCAGTCTCAAATACATTGGGATCTCCGTATTTGTTTATTATTTGTGCTTTCATACATTTTCTCCATAAGATATTTTATTAAATAATTTATAGTTTACCCTTAAAAAAGTCTCAGAGGTCAAAATTATGGTAGATTTTTATCAGCCTGATCTTGGATCAGATCCAGACAACCCTTTTGCAAGGGATGATAAAGGAAAGTTAGTAAGATTAAGTTTTTGGTTAGATATGAGTGACCGTAATCTTACGTTAGCTATGACACAGGGTGTTGGAACCCCTTTGTCTGCAGACCAAAAACGCTCACATCTTAATGATATAGGACGTGAGCATTTGATATCAGACATTTGTGTGCAGGAGATTATTCCGCCAGACTCTGAGGCTTAGAGAATGTAATCTAATTAACATCAAGATTAAGAAAATTAGCTGGCCGGGTAATTTAGCTCAATACGAACTCCATCAGGATCTTTTAAAAATATTTGCCTTAATCCAAGATCAGGAACCAATGTGTGAAGGTGATCTATATTATCTTTCTCAAGGAAATTTTTCATTGGTTCAAATTCTTCTGATGGGCACAAAAATGCAATGTGATCAACAGCACCACCACCTAAAACGGATTTTGTATCTAAATCCATATGATCACTAAAATATGCATTTAAAGGAGCTCCTTCCCCTACTAAATGTACTACCGGAGATTCTCCGATGTAAAGCCAATAGCCGGGAAAATCAAAAGGTGGTCTGTAGCCGACTTTAAGCTTAACTATTTTCTCATAGAAATCTCTTGTTACTTCAATGTTCTTTGGTCTAATTGTAAAATGGTCTAGGGCTTTAGGTTGCATGACAGTTTCCTTTATGAAAAAGCTGGCATAACTTCTTTTGCAAATAACCGCATTGAATTAATAACATCAGCTCCACTAATACCTGGCATATGCATCCAGCATATCATTTCTGTGGGATTAAGTGCTTGCTGATATTGTTTTATTTTTTTTATGGCAAGCTCTGGTGAGCCGATAATATACCTTTCTTTAAATGTGCGATAAGCAACATCGCTTGTGTCATGTATAACAGCTCCAGAGTCATTACGTAAAACCCTATCACCTGCTGCAGAAGCAGCACCGTAAAGAACCCTATATAGATAATCAACTGCTGGACTAGCAATATTTTCTGCTTTTTCAGTAGTTTCTGCGATGAAAACTTGACGTATTATTGGTCGTTCTGGGGGCTTCCAATTAATTTTTTTTGCTTCATTGTCATAAGGTTCATAGTGTTCAATTAGCTCATTGATACCATGACGTGGGGACATAATTTGAACACAACGGCGATGAACGGCTCTTTTAAGTGCTGATTTTGCAGACACTCCATACCATATAGGAGGATGCGGAGATTGAACTGGAACTGGTGTGACACGTGCTTCTGGTATTTTGAAATGCTTGCCCGAGAATTTAAATATATTTCCCTTCCAAGCAAGTTGAAGGATATCTAAGGTTTCTTCAAATCTAGTTACCCTCTCTTCGCGAGGGATATTATGTGCAACAAATTCTTCTGTAACATAGCCAGGTGCCACTCCTAGAACAAAACGTCCATTAGATAAGTTATCTAAGACAGCGACATCTTCTGCAAGTTTTAATGGTGAGTATAGGGGTACTAAAAGTACTGCTGTGCCAATTCGCATTTTTTCAGTTACCGCTGCAGCCCCTGCCATTGCAATTAATGGAGAAGGGCAAAAGCCATCAGGTTGAGAGTGATGTGAAGCTTGCAAAGCAGATGAAAAACCAAGTTTTTCAGCCATTGGGAGGCATTTAATCATATCTTGGTAAGGTTCAGACCACTTAATTCCACTTTCTGGTGGAGTTTGATAGGCAAATAATAATCCGAATTTCACTTAAATCCCCCTCTTATTAAATCTTATTAAATAATTAGTTTGATATTATCAGGTTGCCATACAAATAATTTTAATCCAACGATTCTCTAATTTGGCAATTAAAAAAAATGGGTTAAGCAATTATTTTTAATCTCTGATATTGTTTTGAGGTTTTTTATATTTCTCAATTATTTATTATTTTGAAATAATAAATACTAGAATTTATATTGTATCAGGGTCTAGGAGTGCAGCCATTAGAGGGGTATATATAAAATATGGTTGAGTTTAGTATTTTTAATTTAATGGGTCAGCGAAAACGCGAAAATTCAATCGCTTCAACCCTTTCTGAGACAGTCAAACTAGTACAACACGCAGAGAGGGCTAATTTTGATTGTGCTTGGTTTGCCGAGCACCATTTTTCTAATTACTGCATTTGCCCCTCTCCATTACTAATGGTAAGCCATATAGCTGCACAAACTAAAAAAATTCGTCTAGGGCCAGCTGTAGTTGTAGTCCCACTCTATCATCCTATTCGACTTCTATCTGAAATTGGGATGGTATCGGGATTATGTGGGGGTAGGCTTAATTTAGGGATTGGTTCTGGTTACCAGCCATATGAATTTGATAGATTCGGAGCTTCATTAAATGATTCCAAGGATAGGCTTTCTGAGTTTATAGATCTTTTGGAAAAAGCTTTTGGAAATGAAACTTTCAATTTTCAAGGTAAATTTACAGATATCCCAGAAACGGCAATAATTACGCGTCCTGAAATAAACCCACCAATATGGATAGCTGGAGACTCAGAAGAAACGCACAGAATAGCTGCTCGTAAGGGTTTTACCCCAATTATTACAGGAAGATGGGGAGGTTCTGAATATCTTGCAGAACAAAGAGAAAGGATTAACGTATCATTTGCCGCCGAAGGTAAGAGTCATGAAAGTTATAATATCGGTATTTTGAGGTTCGCGTGTGTTACTGAAAGCGATGAGGAAACAATAAAATATTTAGAAAATGCACGATATCAGCTTAGATTAGCAGCCTCACTGAGGGCAAGGGCAGAAGTTATGGATGGTGCTTTAATGATAGAACAACCTATTTTAAATGAGCCAACCTTAGATGAAATGGCAGACAATCTCGCTGTAGGAAGGCCTGAAACAGTAGCAGAAAAACTTATAGCTGATATCCGATCGTCCAATGCTAGTCATGTTATGTTGAATATTCGAACTGGTGATTCAACTTTAGAACAGGCACATAGAACAATAGACGCATTTAAAAACTCTATTCGTCCGTTGATAGATAAAACACTAAACCTATCTTAATAAGGCCCGATTTTATGGAGAATTTAAAACAGCTTATAGGTGGGTATCATCAATTTCGGTCATCAATTTACCTAAAACATGATGATACATATAAAAAACTGGCTAAATATGGTCAGTCGCCAAAAGTAATGATTATTGGATGTATAGATAGCCGTGTTGACCCTACAACAATCTTTAATGCACGTCCTGGAGAACTTTTAATTGTGAGAAACGTTGCCAATATTGTTCCCCCTTTGGAGGAACATAATAATAGAGATAGTATGGCTGCAGCTCTCCAATTTGGGGTTGAGGTCATAGGGGTAAAATTAATTGTTGTTCTAGGCCATGCTTTATGTGGAGGAGTGGCTAGTTTTCTGGCTAATAATGATCAAAATATACCCGATAACCAATTTATCCGTCCTTGGATTTCATTGTTAGTTAGTGCAAAAAATGAACTTTCATGCACTGAAAATGAGGTTAATAAGGAAAAACTTTGTAGAGCGTTAGAGTTACAGTCCATAAAGCAAAGTATAAAAAATCTTAATACTTACCCTTTTATCAAAGATCAATTTGAAAGAAAAAAATTAAAATTAGAGGGTGCATATTTTGATGTTTCTATGGGAGAGCTGTTGGTTTTGAATAATCAGTCTGGAAAATATGAGAAAGTATGAAAAGTTTGAAAAATAAATACCTAATATAACCATGACACATCTTTCTAAAGTATCTCTAAGTTGTTTGAAGCATAGACTAATATTTCTATAAATATCCAACTAGGTTAATTTTCTTATGGAGGTCGAGTATTGGAAAGAAAGAAAACTAAATTATTAAAGAATACGGATGTTTTGGTAATAGGTGCCGGAAATGCAGCAATGTGCTCAGCTTTAGCTGCCAGAGAAAATGGAGCGGATGTTAAAGTTTTAGAGGCTGCTTCTATAGAAGACAGAGGCGGCAACTCAACTTACACTGCTGGAGCCATGAGAGTTGTTTTTAATAGTATTGATGATCTTAAGAAGATAATGGATCTATCAGAAGAAGAAATATTATCAACTGACTTTGGAACATACACTTTTGAAAATTATTTTGATGACATGTCTAGAGTGACGCAATTCAAAGCTGACCCAGATATGGTTGAGACTTTGGTGTCAAAAAGTCATGAGACTCTTGTATGGATGAGACAAAAGGGAGTTCGATTTCAACCAAGTTATGGCCGACAGGCTTTTAAGGTTCAAGAAAAATTTAAGTTTTGGGGAGGCCTAGCAGTAGAGGCATGGGGTGGTGGACCAGGACTTGTTGATGGGTTACATCAGGCTGCATTGAAAGAAGGTATAAATGTAAAATATGGGGTTAGAGCTGTCACGCTCTTGAGAGATGATAAAACTGCTGCCGTTATTGGGGTAAGATGTAATAACAATGGAATTTATGAGGATTTTTATGCCAAGGCAGTTATTCTTGCATGTGGAGGTTTTGAGTCCAATGCAGAATGGCGAACACGTTATCTAGGCCCAGGCTGGGATTTAGCAAAAGTGCGAGGCACAAGACACAATATGGGTGATGGTATCAAGATGGCTCTTGATGTTGGTGCTATGCCTTATGGTAATTGGTCTGGTTGTCATTCAGTAGCTTGGGATCAAAATGCTCCAGAGTTTGGTGATTTATCTGTTGGGGATGGTTTTCAAAAGCACAGCTATCCTTTTTCTGTAATGATAAATGCCAACGGAAAACGTTTCTTAGACGAGGGGGCAGATTTCAGAAATTATACTTATGCCAAGTATGGAAGGATAATTCTAGAACAGCCAGGACAATTTGCATGGCAAGTATTTGACTCAAAAGTTAAACACTTACAAAGGGATGAATATCGTATAAAGCAGGTTACGAAGATCCAAGCTCAAAGCTTAAATGAATTAGCAGAAAAGATGGATGGGGTTGAAGCCGGTGCTTTTATAAAAACAATAAATGAATTTAATTCTGCTGTTCAGAGAAATATAAAGTTTGATCCAAATATCAAGGATGGAAAGAGTACTAATAGTCTCAGAATACCAAAATCTAACTGGGCAAATACTATCGATAAGCCACCATTTGAAGCTTTTCAGGTAACCTGCGGAATCACGTTTACTTTTGGGGGACTCAAAGTTGATGGTCAGGGCAGGGTTTTGAATGTTTCAGGTGACCCTATAGAGGGACTGTTTGCTGCTGGTGAGTTATTAGGTGGACTTTTTTATTTTAATTACCCAGGTGGTACTGGTCTTACTTCTGGAGCTGTTTTTGGAAAAATTGCAGGCTCAAATGCCGGATCTTTAAAGAGTGCATAGTTATGGGTATTAGATCTAGGACCATAGCATTATGATAGAACCAATCTTAATCGGAGGAAAAGAGGTCTTAGGTAGAGGACCAACTCTTTTTTCTCAAAATCCAGCAAATGGAGAGTCTAAAGTAAAGTATTCAACTGCGTCATATTTGGATCTTGATGATGCTATTAATGCTGCAACTGAAGCAAACTCTTCATGGCGAGAAGTTTTGCCTCACAAGCGCGCAGTTTTATTGAGAAATGTTGGCAAACTAATTGAGCGTGATAAGGAAGAGCTTGCTAAACTACAGATGATTCAGAATGGTAAAACAATAAAGGAATGTAGATCTCAAGCAAAAGCTTGTGCAGAAATATTTTTTTATTATGCATCTGTTTGTGAAACCCAAGAAACTGTTGTTACAACTCCCCGTTCAAATAATTTATCTATGACATTAAATGAGCCTTTTGGTATTGTGGGGTTAATTACGCCATGGAATTCTCCACTGACTATGGAGGCACAGAAACTTGCCCCTGCTCTTGCGGCGGGTAATAGTGTTATTTTAAAGCCTTCTGAAGTTACACCAGGAATAGGTATTGCACTTGGTAAGCTTTGCGTAGAAGCAGGTTTTCCACCAGAACTAATAAATGTATTAAATGGTTCTGGGACGGATGTAGGATCGCCTATTGTTTCTCACCCAAGTGTTCGTATGGTCTCTTTTACTGGAGGAACTAATACTGGTAGAGCTATTGCTCGTGCAGCTTCAGAAAAATTAATGCCCGTTGCTTTAGAATTAGGTGGTAAATCACCACATATTGTTTTTGCTGATGCGAATATTGAACAAGCATCAAGAGCAATAGCAGATGGTATTTTTGGGTCTATGGGTCAATCGTGTGTGGCTGGATCAAGGCTGCTGGTTCAGAAAGATATTTATGAATCATTAATTCATGAGTTGATAAACATAGTTAAAAGTTATTCGGTAGGAAATCCAGCAGATGAATCAACAGAGCTTGGCCCTTTATCTTCGTTTAGTCATCGCGACGTAGTTGAAAACTATATAAGAAGTGCTATCTCTGATGGCGGCGAGATTCTCATAGGTGGCAATAGGCCTGAAGGTTTAGATCAAGGTGCCTATTATCTTCCCACAATTATAAAGGATTTAAGTCCTAATGCCCGAGCATATAAGGAAGAAATTTTTGGCCCAGTTTTGATAGTGGCTTCATTTGATAATGAAGAAGAGTTAATTGAACTTGCAAACAATTCTGTTTATGGCCTCGCGTGTGGTATTTGGACAAATGATTTTAAACGTGCATGGCGCATTGCAAAAAATATTGATGCAGGAACAGTTTGGATAAACTCATATAAAGTGCTTTCCATAGCAAACCCTTTTGGTGGTATGAAAGATAGCGGTTTAGGGCAAGAAAAGGGCCGTCAAGGGATAGAGCTTTATCAAGCGAAGAAAACAATTTCTATTTCTATCTAGGGATTTTTGGAGGCAGTGTCCGTGCAAAATATTAATACAATTGGATTTATAGGTCTTGGTGTAATGGGTGAACCTATGTGCCAAAATATTGCTCTGAAGCATAGGGGTAAAGTAATAGGGTTTGATATTAAAAAGAATGATTACGCAAAGCTCATTGATTGCGGAGTAAAAATTGTAGAATCTCTTGATGAAATAGTTTCTATCTCAGATCTTATTATACTATCTTTACCAAGCGGGAAAGAAGTTAGAGATCTATGTTTAGGGAAGTCAGGCCTAGTTGAAATAATACGATCAGGCCAGATTGTTCTCGACTCATCTACTACACCTCCATCCCTTTCAAGGGAGATTTATAGAACATTTACAAAAAAAGGAGTTTTATTTGCCGACACACCTGTGGCAAGAACCAGACAAGCCGCAATTGATGGTAAATTATCAATTATGGTTGGTGCAGATTTGTCCGTGATGAAAAGAATAAAACCCATATTACAATACATAGCGACTGATATAATCCACTGTGGGGAAGTTGGTGCTGGTGAGGTTTGTAAGATATTAAACAACATGGTTTTGTTTCAGAATATTGCTGCTTTTTCTGAAGCTTTGGTAATTGGGGAAAAAGCAGGGGTTTCCGTGAATTCACTAGTTGAAGCTATCTCCAAGAGTTCTGGAGATAGCTTTGCCTTAAGAAATCACGGAGTAAAGGCAGTCATTCCCAACAGTTTTCCAGAGGGGGCTTTCTCAGTAAATTATGCTAAGAAAGATTTGTTATATGCTTTAGATATAGCTTCAGAAAATGGATCTAGAGCAGATGGGGCAGAGAGAATCCTTGATTTGTTTGAGCAAGCAATATCTCAAGGTTGGGGAACGCATTATCACCCAGTAATAAAACGGCTTCTAGAAATAGAAAAAAAACTTTAATTTGTTATTATATTGAGGTTTATTATTTAACTTATGGTTTTTGTCGGGAAGATGTGAGATCCAAAAACCAAAGTATTAAGTATAAGAGTTGTATATATTGGGATGTTCGGGCAGTCTAATAACAAATGATTTTTAAGCATAGAATTCATTTGAATAGTGATGTTTATGGCAGTTACAAATAGCAGCATTTAATATTTGTTTACACATACACAACGGGGGATAATTACAATGTATAAATCTGCATCAGGAGACGAATATTTTGTAATCGATAGTCACATGCATATGTGGGACGGTACAGCTGAAAATCACAAAAATATTCATGGAAAACAATTTATAGACTGTTTTTACGCCTACCACTCTGCCCTCAGCCCCTCAGAGAAAATTTGGACTAGAGATCGATTCGACCTTTGTGAGGTGGAGACTACTTATAATGATTTATTTGTTGATGGGCCTGTGGATGTAGCTATATGTCAATCAACCTATCTTAGGGATTTTTATGTAAATGGTTTCAATCCTATTGAAAGAAATTATCAATTAGCTGAGGCTTATCCGGATCGCTTTATTGTAAATGGTGCATTTGACCCTAGGGACGGTGAGGCCGCTCTGGACTATATTTCTTTCCTTGCAGAAAAATATAATTGTAAAGGTGTCAAACTATACACAGCAGAATGGAATGGTGCTTCCCGAGGCTGGAAACTCTCTGACCCAGCAGCTTATAAATGTTTCGAACTATGTGAGAAATTGGGCATAAAGAACATGCATGTTCATAAAGGTCCAACTATTACCCCGCTTGATAAGGACTCATTTGATGTTGCTGATGTTGATCATGCTGCAACAGATTTTCCAAATTTAAATTTCATAATAGAACATTGTGGGTTACCAAGGCTTGACGAATTTTGTTGGATAGCCGTTCAGGAACCAAATGTTTATGGTGGTCTTGCTGTTGTGATGCCATTTATGCATGCCCGTCCTGGTTATTTCGCAGAAGTTTTGGGTGAACTCCTATTCTGGTTGGGAGAGGACAGACTTCTTTTTGGAAGTGATTATGCTATCTGGACGCCGGACTGGCTAGTCGAAAAATTTGTATCTCTTGAACTCCCTGAAGAAGTGGAGAAGGAAAGAGGCATTAAATTGACACCTGAAGTTAAGGCAAAAATTCTTGGGCTTAATGCGGCTCGTCTTTATGATATAGATGTGGCGAATTCAAAAAAGAAATTTGCTGCTTAATTAGTAAAATACATCAAGTTGTCTAATATGAAGAGCACCAAAACAACTGAGGTTTGGCAGGTTCTATCACGTGTATGTGATCCAGAATTAGATGAACCTATTACTGACCTAAATTTTATAGAAGAAGTAATTATATCAGAATCAGGGTCTGTGAAAGTTAAGTTTCGTCTGCCTACAGCTTGGTGTTCTCCCAATTTTGCTTGGTTAATGGCCTCAGGCATACAGAATGAAATTAGTAATTTACCTTGGGTAAAAAATGTTCAGCCAATACTCAGAGACCATATTTTTGGTGATAAAATTAATGAAGGCCTCACTGCAGGTAATTCATTTGGAGAAGTTTTTGCTGGGGAAGCTAATGGCGATATAGAAGAGGTTAAGAAAAAATTTATTATCAAGGCTTTCCAGCGTAGACAGGAGCTTGTGATAAAAGACTTATTAAAAGAAGGAATTAAAGTCTCTGAGCTTTTATCAATGAATCTAAATGATTTGAGAAGTTTTAACTATAGTAATGATGAGGCAGATAATAATCGGCATCGTTACATAGAAGCACATGGGAATGTAACTGCTAGTAATAGTGCTGCATTTATCGATGAAAATGAAGAACAAATAAAACTAGAAAATTTCAAGATCAGAATGGAGAAATTGAGGGCTACAAGATTAAATATGGAATTCACGGGATCAGTTTGTCGAAGCCTATTAAAAGTTCGTGACAAATCCGAGTTAACAGAAGAAAAAGTTTAATTCTTTATAGCTTTACTCTCTGACAAAAATTTTTTTCATAATTAGCATTATGAGACTAAAATTTAATTTTCTTAAATTCTCTAGTTTGGTTTGTAAGTGCAATTTCAGTTGGCAGACGTTCCATACTTGACGCTCCATAAAATCCGTGAACATTTTTACAATTCTTTAAGATAAAATTTGCGTCTTCTGGCGTTGCTATTGGGCCGCCATGGCAAAGTACAATCACGTTATCTCTGATAGATTTAGCTGCACTTGACCACTCATTAATGAGTTTAACACATTCTTTTAATGACCTAGATGTTTGTGCTCCAATTTTTCCACTTGTTGTTAACCCCATGTGCGCAACAATAATGTCAGCGCCAGCTTTAGTCATCTTTATGGCATCGTTAGTGTTGAAAACATATGGGGTAGTTAACATTCCTTCATCGTGAGCCAATGCAATGAAATCAACTTCAAGGTCATAACCCATTCCTGTTTCTTCAAGATTAGTTCTAAAAGTACCATCAATAAGTCCAACGGTTGGGAAGTTTTGAACCCCTGCGAATCCAAGTTCTTTTAATTCTTGAATCAACAATTTGGGTATCATAAATGGATCAGTTCCATTTACTCCAGCAAGAACAGGGGTGGATTTAATAACTGGAATAACTTCAGATGCCATTTCTTTAACTATCTCATTTGCGTTTCCATATGCTAATAGCCCAGCAAGTGAACCCCTTCCGGCCATTCTATACCTTCCAGAGTTATAAATAACTATTAGGTCAATTCCGCCCTCTTCTTCACACTTAGCTGATAGCCCAGTTCCAGCTCCTCCACCAATTATTGGTTGTCGTTCATTTATCATTTTTCTAAATTGAGCCAAAATCTCTATTCTTGAAAGTTTAGTCATTTTTTTCTCCAACAATATTTTTCCATGATTCAATTAATGCTTCTGCAAAATCTGGATCGTTTATGTGTAAAGGTAACGAAATTATTCTATGTCGGTGAGTCGGTAAGATATTAGCGTATAGAGATTCAAGTAGGGTATTATTAGCTTCAGGGTCGTAGAATTTTTGCCCTTCAGCATCAAGAAGTGAAAAGCCCTTCTCTGGAAATAGAAAACTAAACGGTTCATGAAAAAGATTTAATTTTCTCGCAATGAATTCACCAATTTTCTGACATTCAGAGTTATTGGTTCTCATTAGGGTGACATTAGCATTATGAACGTAAAGGTTTCGATTCATATATTGTTCAGGAACAGTTTCTATTGCACCAAAATTGACCATGTCTAGAGCACCACAAGACCCTACATAAGGAAGCCCCGATTTAGCTAGCCGTTCGAATCTATCTTCATTAGCAGCGAATACACCACCAGCTATTAAGTCACAAACTTCGGTAGTAGTTACATCAATTGCACCGACTAGAAGATTAGATTCTGCCAGTTTCTCCATGGACTGGCCGCCAACGCCTGTTGCATGAAATACTAGACAATCATAAGTCTTAGAAAGTTTTTCCCTTAAGGTATCTACGCATGGTGTTGTCACACCAAACATAGTCAAACCTAAGGCGGGGGTATTATCTTTTTTTATAACAATATCATTAGCTATCATGCCTGCTAATGAATGTGCGGCATTCCCAAGTACTTTGCGGGAAATAGAATTTAGGCCAGCTACATCAGTTACTGAATAAACCATTGAAATATCATTAGGGCCAACATACGGAGAAATATTCCCTGACCCAACAGTAGAAACAATAACTTTAGGTATCCCAATCGGTAGCTCTCTTAATGCCGCACTAACAAGATCTGTGTTGCCACTTCCCCCTGCACCAATGGCACCATCAATATTTTCTGTTTGTCTAATAAAGTTAACCAAAGATTCTTTCATAATTGCAATTGCAGCACCTCTGTCATTTGAATTCTCATCAAGATTTTCTTTTTTTGGGTGAAATTGCAGTATATCTGAGGGTTTTACAGTAATATTTGTTTCTGGTTGATAATCTGAAGAAGTAGAAACATCAACGAGAGTAGTTTCTATTCCACATTTGATCAATAAATCTGTGATATATAATAATTCTTCGGATTTAGTGTCAAATGTTCCTATTATGTATGCGTTTTTTTGTTTTTCCATAGTTTTTTATCCAGTTTTTTTAATTTAATTTCCATAAAATTCTCATTTTTATAAAAAAAAACACTACTATTTAAATAAGATACTTGATTCATTTTTCCTATCGTCATAGTGTTGCGTTTCGTGTTTCCGGTTGCTTTTGTTAGCAAACGAAATTTATTGCTAACATTTTCAGCCGGATGGGAATAATTTATCGTATTGCCACAATATTAGGGAGGCAGATCGAATATGTCAGTTGAAAACGAGAGAAAGCGTGTACTAAATGAGCTCTATCGCTTATGGGGCATGCATATGTCAAAGACACATAACGTGTCTAGACGTGATTTAATTAAAGGAATGTTTGGGCTTGGACTAAGTGCTACTGCAATAGGCATGATAATGAAAAATGCTCCTCTTGGAGTAAAACGTGCTTGGGCAGATGGACATAGTGCTGAAGATAGAGCTGTAAAAGCTGCTAAAGCCCTTTACTCTAGTGCATCTAAGAAAACAATCAGTATCATGCACCCATCTGGATCAGGTGGTAACATGGCTCCATTTACTGAGGAGTGGAAAGCTCTTACAGGTTTTGATGTTGAGTTAATCCAGGTCCCTGTGACCGAGACTCATCAAAAAGGCATGCAGGAGGCTGTCGCGAAGACTGGTCGATATGACCTTATGTTGCCAGCTCCTTTAAGTCTTCCAGATTATGCTGAATCTGGTCTAGCCTTACCACTAGACGATTATTTTGAAAAACATAACCCAGAAATTATGGACGGTCCAAATAGACTATCTTATCCAGTTTCTGACTTTGGTCAGAAGTATAACGGAAAGATATATGGTCTTTACTGTGATGGTGACTGGTGGCTTCTTAACTACCGTGCAGATAAATTAGCTGCCGCGGGCGACAAGATAGATTCACCAAGATCTCTTGCTGACACTTGGGGTAAATATGATGAGTTAGCAGCAAAATACACTGATAAAGCTAACGATTTCTGGGGTGCTTTAGAGTATCGCTCACCTTTCTGGAACAAATTCCATTGGATGACTCGTTTCCAATCAAAGGGTGTTCTTTACTTTGATGAAGATATGAACTCTATGGCAGATAGTCCAGAAAGTATTGAAACTGTAGCTGAACTAGTTGCTCTTCAAGATTATATTCCTATAGAAAACTTCAACTATGGATTTACAGATAATTACGCCCAATACTATAAGCAGGGTCGTGGTTTCATGGAATTTGGTTGGCCATCACTATGGCGCTACTCAGCAGACGTTGCTGGTGCCGCTTCTGTAATTGGTGAGCGTGATTCAACAGGAAATCCAACAGCTATGGGTATATCCAAGGTTCCTGGAACCGTTGTTAACGGAGAATTAGTCCGAGCTGATATTATGCCATTTGCATGGGACTTTGTAGTGAGTGCACACTCAGAAATTCCTGAAGCATCTTATCTCTATGCCCAGTGGCTATGTGGACCAACTATGTCACAGCGTTCAATACCAAACGAGGGTGGCTACTTTGATCCATGGCGTAATAACCATTTCTTAGAGCCTAATGCTGAGTTCTTCTCTGCTTATCCTGGCGACTTCCTCAAAACTTCATACGAGGCAGTGACAGACGTGTGCCCAGAAATCATCTTAAGAGGTGGTTTTGAGTATCACAATGCTATTGATGTAAATTTGTCGGCAGCATACACAGGACAAAAGACACCAGAAAAAGCCATGAAGGACGCTGCTAAAGAGTGTAATAAGATCACTCGTCGCTTAGGCAAAGATAAGCAGAAGGAAGCATGGCATAACTTGGCCAAGATGTACTCAGAGCCTATGCAAAAGGCTGCTGGTGTAGCGAATTGGTCTTAATCCTAACCGAGATAAAGTAGTTAATATCTATACATTTTGATAAAGGTTATGGATTAATATGTCTTCCTACCAAACAACAAACGGGACTTCCCCGGCTTCAAAGCCGGGGAGGTACCGTCGTTTTGATCCAAACAGCAAAGTTTTAATTGGGCCACTGTTAATAACTCCGATTCAAATTTTGTTACTGGTTCTTTTAGTTTTTCCTTTTATGTTGGAGTTCTTCGTCAGTTTGACGGAATGGCAGCCAATATATGGGGATATCTGGACGGCTCTCGGCCAAGTATTTACTGAACCTATTTACCAGGGCATCAATTATAACTATTTGGTTACTGATGAGCCTAGATATCTCAGTGCACTGGGTAGGACTCTGTCCATTTCAGTGCTTTCTCTATGCTTGGAATTTTTAATTGGCTTAGGAATGGCTACAATCTTCCTTAAGTCATTTTATGGAAAAAGAATATTTTTTACAGCACTGCTAACCCCCATGATGATTATGCCAGTAGTCGTAGGATATACTTGGTATATGCTTTTCCAATACAATGGTCCAATCAATCAGGTCATCGGTTGGATCTCAGGTGATGCTGCTGGTAGTGGCGGTGTTGAATGGCTGAATTCAGCGACCCCTGCTTTCTTTGCTGTTGTTGTAACAGAGGTTTGGCATTGGACACCGTTGTTCTTTTTGATACTTCTGTCGGGACTTAATTCTATACCAGCAAACCCTTTGAGAGCTGCGACTGTACTTGGTGCTAGTAATGCTAAGATATTTTGGACAATTATGCTTCCGAATATGAAGGGTGTTATAATTATAGCTTTTGTTATTAGGGGTATGGAAGTTATCAAGTTATTTGATGAAGTTGTTTTGCTCACAAAAGGCGGACCTGGTACATCAACGGAAACTATTAGTGTATATTTATATAAACTAGCTTTTCTTGATTTCCGCATCGCTTATGCGGGTGCAGCGGCATTTATAGTTTTGATAATTACTGTTGTATTAATAAACTTGATGCTCAAGCCTATACGTTATCAGCTATTGGAGGCCCGTTAGATGCCTGGTCAAAAATTTACTTGGTACAATGGTATCGGGCTTCTTTTGGCCCTTATCTTTGCCCTTTTTCCTGTCTTGTGGATGTTGTCAACATCTTTCAAACCATCTGACGAGTGGGTAAAAGTGCCAGCCGTGTGGGTGTCTGGAAAACCTACAATTGATAATTATCTTACGGTTCTAGCTCCGGAAGTGCTTCTTGAGGATCGTGGGGGATTGGACCAATACGATGAAGATGGAAATCTTAAGCAAAGGTCAGACGAGTCCAGCGGTGGTGGTGCACAAGGAGCTATTGCTGACTTTTTAACTAAATCAGCTTGGCAATCTATATACGGATCACTTATTCTTGCTTCTGGTGGAACTGCCCTTTCAATAATAGTAAGTTTGATGGCAGCACTTGCGATAGCACGGTATAGGTTTGGTGGAAACTTTACGCCATTTTTCATATTGTCTGCTAGAATGTTCCCCCCCGCAGCTATAGCTGTACCTTTTGTCATAATGTTTAGTGATGTGGGTGCGAGTGATACATATTGGGGGCTGATTCTGGTATATGCTGCTGTCACAGTTCCATTTGCAACTTGGATGTTAAAAAGTTTTATAGACGATCTGCCGCAGGAAATTGAAGAGGCGGCAATGATGGATGGTATGTCGAGGTGGAAAGCCCATTTATTTGTTACTATCCCGCTCATTAAGGGGGGATTGGTAGCAACCACACTTTTCATCTTTATTTTAAACTGGAGTGAGTTCTTGTTTGCATTAGTGCTAACTTACAACAAGGTATCATCAATACCAGTTCAGATGGCAAAATATTTCTCTGCAACAGAGGGCTTGCTGTATGGTGCGCAAGCAGCACTCGCTACTGTATCAATTATACCATTAGTGATTATTGGTTTCTTGATTCAGAAACATTTAGTCAGAGGTCTAACGTTGGGCGCTATCAAGAGGTAAGTGACGAATGTCTAACATCAAGCTAGAAATCATTAATCTTCGTAAGGAATATGGAGATCTTGTGGCGGTTGATGACCTGTCTTTAAGTGTTGAACAAGGAGAGACTATGGCTCTTCTGGGACCTTCAGGATGCGGCAAGTCTACAACACTTAATATGATTGTGGGACTTGAACAACCAACAAGTGGAGATATTTTGATAGACGGTAAATCAGTTATCAATACTCCATCGGGCAAGCGTAATGTCGGATTAGTTTTTCAGGACTACGCGGTTTTTACAAATATGACGGTAGAGAAAAATCTTGCCTATGGTTTAAGGGTGAGAAAAGAGCCTAAAGATAAGATCGCTAGTGAAGTTCTTAGAGTGGCAGATTTTATGTGTTTAAGTGATAAAATTGACCGTAAACCTAGTGAATTGAGTGCTAGTGAACTTCAGAGAGTGGCAATTGGTCGTACTCTAGTAACAAACCCAGATATTTTGTTGCTTGACGAGCCTTTGAGTAACTTAGAGGCAGATGACCGAAATCGTATGAGACGGGAATTAAGGAGTATCCAAGCAGAAACTGGGCAGACAGTCATATATGTGACTCATGACCAGATAGAAGCTCTGTCTCTGGCTCATAGGATAGCCGTAATGAACTTTGGGCACCTTATGCAGTATGATACAGCGGAAAATGTATATCAGCATCCTCAAAACAAATTCGTAGGTAGTTTTCTCGGAAATCCCCCAATGAATTTTGTGAAGGGTGTACTACGAAAAGAGGGAGATAGAATCTTTATCCAGAATGGAGATTCTAGTTTGCCTGTGCCCACAGACATTGGCTCAAAAATTGAAAACAATTCTGGACTCATTGCTGGATTCAGACCGGAAACTCTAACAGTTACATCTAATGAAGAAGATTTTTCCTTTTCTGCAGAGGTCTTGGCGGTAGAGCCTCAAGGGCCAGAGTCTGTAGTTACTGCAAAGTTTGGTGATACACAGGTTAAAGTTGTCGTTCCCTCAGAATCTGAGAGTGCTACTGATGGTAATAAATTAAATCTAATGCCCAATTTTGATCTCTTGGCGCTGTTTGACCCTGATTCTGGGATGCGCCTTATGAAACATGGAGGTTAATGGTGACCGACCCACTATTAGAAATTCGCTCAATATCTAAGGCATTTGGTAATCTCCAGGCTCTGGATTCAATAGATCTCAAAGTTGATAAAGGTTCTCTTATTGTGCTTCTTGGACCAGCTGGTGCTGGCAAAACAACATTGTTACGTTGTATAGCAGGCCTTGAAAACCCTGATGCAGGTGATGTGCTGATCAATGGAGACGAAGTTACAAAATGGCAACCTAACCAACGGGATATAGCAATGATTTTTGATAATCTTGCTTTGTACCCAAATAAGAACGGATATGAAAATATTGCATCTCCACTTCGGATTGCTAAGGCTCCTAAGGATCAGATTAAAAGTAAGGTTGACGAGGTAGCGGGGTTACTCAAAATTGAGCATATCCTTGACCGTCTTCCGGGAACATTCAGTGGAGGAGAAAAGCAGCGTGTTGCTTTAGGTAGAGCAATGGTTAGAGAACCACATTTTTACCTACTTGATGAACCCCTTAGTAGTCTTGACTTTATGTTACGCATAGATCTTAGGACAGAGTTAAAAAGATTGCAGAAAGAGCTTGGGCGAACATTCATCTTTGCTACACCAGACTACACAGAAGCTTTGGCACTTGCTGACCAAGTTGTTGTTCTAATGGATGGTAAGGTGGCACAGATGGCACCAGCACAGGAGTTGTATGACAAACCAGCTTCTAAGGAAGTTGCCAGGTTTGTAGGAAACCCGGCCATGAATGTTGTTGCAGCCCAAATTTCTGGTGAGTCAGGTGACCCAAAACTTATTATTGGAGGTTCTTCAATAGATTTAACTGACTCTGATAAAACAAAGGTTCCTTCTACAAAAGATGTAGAAATAGGCTTGCGTCCTACTGCAATTACTCTGCTCGAAGGTGACGATAGTGTTGCCGCTGGGTATGCAAAAGTGAGTGGAGTTGTAAATGATTTAGAGCCATTAGGAATGCATACAACTGTAGGAATTGAAGTCGGAGGCGAGAGTTTAGTGTTTACAGTGGAGGGTGTGAGAGACTATCAAGATGGTACACCCATTTCCGTAGCAATAGATACTAGTGCACTCCATTACTTCGACCCTACTTCAGGCAGTAGACTTTAAAGGGAAAGAAAAGAATCATGGATGGAAAAGGGTTGCCAGAATTTCCTAGAAATGCGATCAATTTTGTAACTGCAACAAATGAACGTATGAGTTTGGCTGTTTCCTTACTTATATGCCTGATTTCCCTTATTTGGATGGTAGAGTTGCTACCAGTCGAAGGGTTTCAGAGTGGCGTAGGTGTAGGATTCATATATTTTGTTACAATGATTTGCATGACATTAGTAATTAGGCCACTCCTACCTCTTGCATTAAAGCTTGTCTGTGCATTGATGAAGAATAAAAAATAGAGTGTTAATTTATTCCTAATTTTGTCTTTTTATACCTAATCACCTAGGTGATTTATCCAGCCTGTAATTATAAATTTTGCATCATCTGGTGCGACAATCCCTCTGTGGGTGTGAGTGAAACCGCCTGGCCAAATTACAGTTTTCCCCTTCCTTGGTTTGCAGGTAAATTCTTGAAAAACAAATCTGGTACCGCCCCCTTTTTTTATCGTATTTAAATAAGTCATAAAAGCTAGTGCCCTATGAGAAATATCCCTACTACTACTTTCATAATGTTCACCAAAGAAAGCAGCACCGGCGGAATAACGTTGAATTTGTGGTGGTTCAAGAAATCCTAGTTTGCCTGTCGCACTCTGAAGTATAGGGAACTCTTTTATGTATTCTTGAAGGCAATTCATTAGATGCTCACGATAGGCTTGAACAGTATTTGCATATGAACTGACGGGTAAACATGCGAAGGTAACGTCCTCTGAATCCTTCCAATCTTTATCTACACCCCTTGCACTTCGCCCAGGGCTAGCAAAACCAAGTTTTTTAGCATCATTAAAACCCTCAATAAGCTGGTCACATAGATTGGGTTGTGGCATTTTATATTCACGTATCCATTTCATCCAAGCTTGTCCTAACAAATTATTTATAAAAACTCTTTATTGGGTAATTTTAATAATGATTTTAGCGGCTGCGTCTCTGACGTGCTGCTCTGTCTAACTCATCTTGAACTTTCCTTTGATCTGTTTTCTCGTTTGGTTGAATTTGATCAGAATTAAGAGTTTGATTGGTTTCCAATGCTCGGCGAAAATCTGCCGGAGAAGGTGATGCTCCCATTGAAGGATTTCCTCTATCAATTTGATATCGGACAAATTCTTTCCAATCCCCATCTGGGGAATCACAACCAATTCCAATCCGACGTGCAAGCCATATGGACACGCCACCAGTAGCCCAAAGTTTTTCCCAATTATCAAGACTAGAAAGAGCTAATTTCCATGCTCTTTTTCTAGCACGTCTACGGATCCATCTAATATATCCCCAAAGAATTATAGCGACAGCCGCACCTAAGCTAAGAAGTGCTATGATAATTGGTGTAAACGCAAAGTTTAGTATAAGAGCTAATAATATTAATCCGCTTGGAACTACAATATCTGGCCAACTGAATACCGGAGACCCTGGTTTTAAAAGTACTTTATCATAGAAACCAATGGAAATGGTTCCTTTCTCAAGTGCTTTTTTTAATCTTTGATAACGCCTATCATCCATTTTATGGACGTTCCTCTTTTGGATGTTATTTTACTCAGAGAAAAAGATAGAAAAACCATTTTTGTTCTAATTACGAAGACCTGCTTCTCGCATTAAAGGTAAAACCTTTTTGCCGAAATACTCCATTTCTTCTAAATAGTCGAGCCAAGAAACAATATATCCCTCTATCCCGAGGTTTGATATTTTTATCATTTCATCTACAATCTGCTCTGGTGTTCCAACTAGAGGGTATGAGCCCCATCCTGCTATAAAACGTTCACCCATTGCTTGAATAGCAGCCTTATTGTCTCCATACGAATAATTTTCGCCCAACATGAGTTCTATTATTGTATTTGTAGCTCCCCAGTCACCTTTATCTACGATATTTTGATAAAGTTGTTTAGCTTCTTTCTCTGTATCACGACAACATATAAGTCCATAGCTCATCGTGCCACATTTACGGTTATATTCTGCCGCTCTTTTAATAATATCATTTGCCGCCTCTGCTGCCTGTTCAAAGGTATTTATTGATAAAAAGTTAAAATCAGCATGCCGTGCTGAGAAATCGCGGCCTGCAGGAGATGATCCCGCATTGATAACTACAGGGCGTGGTTTTTGAATAGGTTTAGGTGAGAGAAAACCTTGATTGATTCGATAAAATTCTCCGTTATAATCGAAGTCATCTTCAACCCAGAGCCTGTCAACAACCTCCATCCATTCATTAGCCATTTTATATCGATCATCGTGTGGTAACTGCTCGACTCCAAACATTTCCATCTCAGGTTTAAACCAACCACAAACAACATTAAGTCCAAATCTTCCGTTAGATATTTGGTCAATGGTGGCAGCTTGCTTGGCGGCTAGGATTGGGTGAACTGTTGGAACATGTGATGTTGCAAAACACATAATTTTATCTGTATTACAAGCCATAGCAGTTGCCCAAGTATAAACCTCCATATTTGTTCCGTTAAATTTAGTAGTCCCACCGAAATGGCGCCATCTGCCTACTGGTACAAGCATCTCAAAACCAAGAGAGTCTGCAAGTTTGGCAATTTTGACATTGTGATCATAGGTAGGTTCAAAGGTCGTTTGGGCATGAGTTATAGTACAACCATTTGAACAGTTACTACCAAATACTCCGAGTTTAAAGCGGTTATTGTTAAAGATTGGTACATCACGATAAGGTTCTGTATCACCTTCGATATGTTTATTTTTGCTCACCACTTAAACCCCCATTTCCAGTATCTCTTAAAGTTTTCCATATACGCTCTGAGGTAACGGGCATTGCAGGAAGACTTGCTCCAGCCTCTTTCAAAGCATCAGATATGGCATTCATAACAGCTACTATACTTCCAACTGTACCTGCTTCGCCAGCCCCCTTTAAACCAAATATTGTGTTGGGGCTTGGTATGTTGCAATTTATCATTTGTATTGGTGGAAAATCATCGGCACGAGGAAAACAATAGTCCATAAACGAGCCAGTTAAGAGTTGACCGGTAGAACCATCAAATATTATTTCCTCGTAAAGTGCTTGCCCAATACCTTGAGCTATTCCTCCATGAAATTGACCTTCCAGAATAAGAGGATTAAGTACATGACCCACGTCATCAGCTAGATAGTAAGCTTTAATTTCTACAAATCCTGTTTCTGGATCAATTTCAACCTCACATACGTGGCAGGCGTTTGGAAAGGTGCAGTCAATGGGTGATGATTTAGCAAATGCATTCAAATTCAATTGTTTTTTTTCAATTTCTTGATTTTCCATTTTTTTGGCCAGATTATGAATATTTATGCTTAGGTCAGTACCCGATACTAAAAAATTACCATCAGAGAAGTTAATATCATCAATGGTAGTTTCAAATTCATCTGATGCTATTATTTTTCCTTTTTTGATGATTTCTAATGAAGCAGTTTGGATAGCTGCTCCGCAGGTCGCAGCCGACCGGGATCCAAAGGTGCCAATTGCATCATGGATCAGATCTGTGTCTCCAAATTCAATGGTTGTACGTTCAGGATCAAGGCCGAGGAACTCACCTGCTAGCTGTCTAAAAGCGGTTTCATGGCCTTGTCCATGGTTATGCGAGCCTACAGTGATTTTAGCATTACCATTGGAAGTAAAATTAATTTTAGCCACTTCGTGACCAGGGGTTTCCTGTGGGCCATTTGCAATCTCAACAGCATAAGAAATACCTTGGCCGAGTAATCGCCCCCGTTTTTTTGCTTCTTCTTTACGAAGATGGAACGTTTTTGTATTTGCCAAGGATAATGCGGAATCCATTACTTTTTTAAAATCTCCACTATCATAAACAAATGTAAGCCCAGTATTGAAAGGCATTGCATCAGAACCGACCATATTTCTGTGCCTAAGTTCTATAGGACTTATTCCAACTGTTCTTGATGCAATATCAATTATGCGTTCTATACAATATGTTGCTTCTGGTCGGCCCGCCCCACGATAAGGTGCAATTGGCTGGGTATTTGTAAAAACACCATTGATATTTACGTCATAATTTCCAATATTATATGGTCCTGAAAGCCCTCCTACATTATTAACCATTATATGTAGGGCAAAACTGTCGATGAAAGCTCCTATTGCACAATACATATTGACTCGTAAACCAAGAAAATGACCAGTTGAGTCTAAAGCTAAAGATACCTGTGCTATATTGTCGCGAGCATGATGATCCCCTAAAAAAGAATCACTCCTGTCTGCAACCCATCGTACGGGTCGATTCAGACGTTTTGACGCCCAAAGAACGAGGCCGAGTTCTCTCTGAACTGAGGCCTTTAATCCAAACCCCCCTCCTATATCTGGTGATATGATCCTCAAGTCATCTGCCCGAACTCCTAACACATTTACAGCAAGTTCGTTACGGATAAGGTGAGGAACCTGAGTGCCAGTTCTTAATTGATATTTACCAGTTTTTTTATCAAAAAAGCCAATTGCTGACCTGGTCTCCATTGGGGATGCTATAACCCTAGAGATGGTAAACTCATCTTCAATTATATAATCAGCTGTTTCAAAGGCTTTATTTGTTGATAGCGAGTCCCCTAAACTTTCAACAAAACATATATTTGTAGGCTCTTCATCCCAAACCTGTGGGGCGTCATGTGCTATTGCCTGTCTAATTTGAGTTACTGCTGGAGTGACTTCTACTTCAACATTGATCATTTCGGATGCTTGTTGAGCTATTGATTCATCTTCGGCTATTACCATAGCAATAGCTTCTCCGATATGATGTATGGAAGATTCTGCCAGTAGTGAATAATTTGGCTCAAAATTTGGGCTTCCATCAGCCTTTAATCTTTTCATAAAGGACTTGATGTTTCCTATATTATCTTTTTTTGCTGCTTCGTATGTAAGTATGTCAATCACACCTGTAAGTTTTTTGGCAGCAGCTAAATCGATACCAATAATACGTCCAGAGGCATGATTTGAACGAACAATTTTAGCATAGGCAACATTTTCAATTTCACTATCAGTTACATATTGCCCATTGCCAGTCAAAAAGCGATCGTCTTCAAATCTTTGTGTTGCATCACCAAATCGTAATGGCTTTACCTTGTTTTCCATAAATTCATCTCACAGGCTTCAATCAAATAATGATATTTTAGAAGATACTTTAAGTGAAGAATCTATTCTATAATTATCCATTGTTAAAGACAGAAGACACCTCAAATATCAGCCTGACAGTTATAAGTGGCTAGAATATTAGATACAGGCAGGGAGAAAAGCCGCAGGAGAGAGGTTAGGGAGGTTTAAGCAGTTTGGCAAGGAATTGACTGCATAATCTCCTACGGCTTAGAGGTCACAAGTATTGTCGTAGTGTTTCGAACTACATTCCTTTTACGTTTAGGTATTTATTTTAGATCACTTGATACAAATATTTTTTTGAGTTTAATAAAATAATTAATTTGTTAAGCTAATCCGTTATTTATAATGCAGTAATACTGAATTCTATATTGTCTTAGATAAAAACAGTTAGAGGTAAAACTTAATGCATTATCAGCCCAAATATTGGGTCATTATCAAACAGTCTTGTCCCTTTGGCTTTCAAAATAGTGAGGTTTTATTATGACAATTGCTGTGGGATTAGGTTTTATGGAATTTCCATTTTCTTCAGCCGACTCATATTGGAAATGGGTGATGATGTGTGAGGATGGCCATATTGACTCTTTGTGGCAAACAGACAGGTTAGTGTCAGAAAAACCATTTCTTGAGTCTGTTAGTACTATGGCTGCAATAGCTGGTGCCACTAAAAGGATAAAGTTTGGTATGAATGTAGTGTCGGTCGGTTTAAGAGATCCTCTACTTTTAGCAAAACAATGTGCAACAATTGATATGCTGAGTAATGGAAGGCTGTTACCGGGTTTTGGAATTGGAAACATAAAAGCAGCTGATTGGAAAGCCTCGAATACTGACACAAAGGGACGTGGCAAGCGCACTAATGAGGCCCTTGAGATTATATCAAGGCTATGGAATGAAACCGCTATAAACTTTGAGGGTGACTATTTTAACTATACAGGTGCTACTATAATGCCAAAGCCTGTCCAAAACCAATTACCAATGTGGATTGGAGGGTCAAGTAAGGCTGCAATTGAACGGACTGCTAATTATGGAACGGGCTGGCAGGCAGGTCTTGAGACACCAGAAGAAGTGACGCCTGTTATTAAAGCCATAAAATTAGCTTTACGAGAAAAAAATCGTCAAATACCAGAAGATCATTATGGAGCATTTTTCCCTTTTCACTTTGGATCAAAAGATAATAAAGCTGTGCAACAAATCTATTCCACTTTTAGTAAAAAATTGGGTATTGACCCGGATACAAGGGTTGTTGTTGGAGGAGCAAAAGAAATAATACAGAGAATACGAGAATTTATAGCGGCTGGTACTTCTAAATTTATACTGAACCCTATAGGCAATAGTGATGAAGAGATTTTTGACCAGACTAGTCAAATAATATTGCAAGTTTTACCCCTGGTAGAAGAACTTAATCAAAATAAAAAGAAAGAATAAAATTCAAAATTCGTAATATTTAGGTATAGGTACGAGATGAAAATTAGCAAAATAGAGACAATCTGGTTTACGGATAAGCCTAAACTTGTTTTCCTCCGCATTCATACAGATAACGGTATATGCGGAATAGGTGAGACCTACGAGATGCCAGCAGCTTTTGAAGGTTATATGCATAATGAAGTTGCAAAATATTTGATTGGTAAGTCTGCTTTGGATATTGATAAGCATTGGACTTACTTTTACAAAACTCCTAGGTTGGCTCTTGGTAAAAGCCTCGAGATTAGGGCCTTATCAGCAATTGATATGGCCCTTTGGGATATATTAGGAAAATATTTGGAACAACCTATATACCAACTCCTAGGAGGTGCATGCAGAGAGAAAATACGAGTATATAATACTTGTGCAGGATATGATTATGTTGGAGACTCTGGATTTGGCTACCATGCTACTGGCCAAGGTATAGATGCTAATCGCCCATACGAGGACTTACACGCATTTTTGAATCACGCTGATAAGTTAGCAGAGAGCTTATTATCAGAGGGTTATCGCCAAATGAAAATATGGCCTTTTGATCGTTATGCAGAGACTAATAATGGGAATTTTATATCTCTTGAAGAACTGAAAGAGGGTCTTGAGCCGTTTAGTAAGATAAGGAAAAGTGTCGGAGACGACATTGATATTGCGCTCGAATTACACAATCTCTGGAATTTACCTTCTGCAATAAAAATAGCTAAAGCCGTTTCTGATTATGGTGCTATTTGGTGTGAGGACCCTATTCCAATGGATAACATTGATTCTCTTGTTGATATGCGACAACAATGTTCGATTCCTATATGTGCAAGTGAAACCGTTGGAACTCGTTGGGGGTTTCGCGAAATGTTTGAAAAGAAAGCTGTAGATATTGTGATGCCAGACATAACATGGACTGGGGGGATAAGTGAGGCGAAGAAAATTGCTTCAATGGCTGAGTGTTATAATCTTCCCGTAGCTCCACACGATTGTGTAGGGCCATTAACTTATATTTCAGGTGTTCACCTCTCTATGAATTTGCCAAATGCACTTATTCAAGAAGTTGTAAGAGCATATATCAGTGGTTGGTATCAGGACTTAGTAACTGATCTTCCTCGTATTGATAATGGTTATGTTTTTTTACCCGAAGGTTATGGACTCGGAACGGAGTTAAACCCAGGAATTTTTGAACGAAGTGATATCAGGTATAAAGTAAGTCATATTTAATTGAGTAAGAGGTTAAAAAAAATGTCATGAGAAGTGGATACTGTAAGATTAATACTCCTTGGTATGAGACTAAAATCTTAAACTGCACGTTTTGTGGCAAAGTTCTAGCCAATCAATATTGGCAAGATAGCCGATTCTCTGATCAAAAATTTTGTGAGCAAAGCTGTGCTAATACTAAAAAAAATCTGATATCACGAAAGAAAAAAAATGTTCTTAAAAAATAAAAGGATTAAATTATGGGATTAATAGGGATTGATACTGGGGGGACTTTTACAGATTTGGTATCTTTGGATACTCAGAGCGGTAATTTGTCAGTTATTAAAGTGCCATCAACTCCCGACCGTCCATCCGAAGCTCCCTTAGTGGCACTCAAGAAATCAAAAGTAAAACCAAAGAACGTTGAGCGTATTGTTATAGGGACAACTATTGCGACGAATGCTCGGTTACAGAAACATGGTTCGACTGTAATTTATCTAGGTACATCTGGACATCAAGATGTACCTTTAATTGCAAGAACTGACAGGAAAGAAGCCTTTAACCCTGCTTGGCTCAAGCCAGATGCTGGTGTACTACGTAGACATACAAAGGGTGTAGAGGAAAGAATAGATCACAAGGGTAATGTATTAAAAAAACTAACTAGAGATGAATTAATCCGCGTAGGTGATTGGGTAGAAAAAATTATACTTTCTGACAAATCTCAAGACTGGGCTTTAGCAATAAATTTTCTTTTTTCTTATCTTAATCCTGTTCATGAAAAGAGAATAGGTAAATATTTATCTAAAAGATTTCCTCATATACCAATATCGATTTCACATGTTGTGGCTCCAATTTGGCGTGAATATGATAGGGCAACGACAGTTATTACTGATGCTTTCATCAAAAGGGTAATTGGGGAGTTTAGTAAAGAAATCGAAGAAGAAGTAAGACAGATAGGTTTTCAGTCTCCACTTTCATTAATGAAATCTAATGGTGGGCATGCCGCTACGGATAAAATTTCAGAGGTTCCAGTGCAGATGCTTCTATCTGGGTTAGCTGGCGGAGTCATAGCAGGAAAAAGGTTTTCAGTTGATCATTCAAACGGAAACTCCATCACACTTGACATGGGTGGGACAAGTGCTGACGTTGGGCTTATAGAGAATGGTGATTATAGTTCAACTAGTGAGTACGAAATTGAATGGGGTGTGCCAGTAAATGCTTTATTTATTGATTATAAAACTATAGGAGCTGGTGGAGGTTCAATAGCAAGTATTGATAGCGGTGGTTTACTTAAAGTTGGTCCAGAAAGTGCAGGTGCTTACCCAGGTCCAGCTTGCTACGGACATGGCGGAAGAGAACCAACTGTAACTGATGCTAATGTAGTTCTTGGAAGACTAGATCCAAATTTTTTCCTAGGAGGAGAGGTTAATCTAGAACCAGAATTATCTATGCGTGCTATTGAAAAATTAGGACGTAAAATAGGGCTTAACGTTTATGATACCGCATTAGCTATTCTTAGCACTGCTGCAGCAAACATGGCAGATGCGATCAGGTTGCTGACAGTTGATAGAGGTTTGGATGCAAGGAATTTTTCTCTGATCTCTTTTGGAGGTGCAGGCCCTTTGCACGCCTCAGAAGTTGCTAAGGTACTTGATATCAGCAAAGTGATTATCCCTCCACATCCTGGTTTATGCTCAGCACTTGGTACTGTTTTGACAGACCTTAGGGTTGATAGAGCTAGAACGGTTTATCATAGGACTGATAATTTAAATCTAGAAAAAATTTCATCCCAATTAACGTCATTGGTAGAAGAGGCAAAGGATGAAATTAAACGTGATGGCAATAGAGGTAATGTAGATTCTATCGCCTATTTGAACATGCGTTATCTGGGTCAAAACTTTGGAGAGCTTATCCCTATTGCGGGCGTAAAAATAAACGAACGTACTGTGAAAAAAGCTATCCATGATATGAATTCAAAACATATGGAACTGTATGGTTACTCAATGCAGGATCGAGTAGTTGAGGTAACTGAGTTAAGAGTCATATTACTTGGAGGAAAATCTGTGGTGGCCACATTATCAGCTCCAAAAAAGAAACCTTTAATAAAGTTTTCTAATAGGAAAGTATATTTTGAATCTGAAGGTTTTATAGATACACCTGTATATAGAAGAGAAACTATCGGTTTAGGTAAAAAAATAAAAGGACCAGCTATTATTGAGGAAATGGATTCTACAACTCTTGTCCATCCCGGTTGTACACTCCAGGTTGGAGCAGATGGATCTCTATTAATAAACCACTCACAAGTTTTTGTTGGCAATAAAATACGTAGAAAAGATATTTTTAGTGATAAAGATCCAGTAACCCTAACAGTGGTTGATAATGCATTAAGAAATATTTGTGATGAGATGGGTAGTGCGATGATCCGTACGGCTTATTCTCCTATATTCAGCGAGTCCAGGGATTTTTCCTGTCTTTTGTTTGATCGTTTTGGCCGAATGATAGGACAAGCTGAAATGAATCCAGCGATAATGTGCGCAGGTTTACATACTGTCCCTCATTGTATTGAGGAAGTAGGAAGGGATAATTTTTTTCCTGGGGATGTAGTTGTTCATAATGACCCCTATCGTGGACAATGTCACATGCCCGAACATCTGTTACTTAAACCCGTTTTTATAGAAAAAGAACTAGTTGGATTCGCAGGTAATATAGCACATATTGGTGAAATAGGTGGTATGGCTATTGGATCTTTTGCCTCTACAGCTACTGAGGTTTTCCAAGAAGGGCTTCGTATCCCGCCCGTAAAATTAATGTCTGAGGGTGAATACGTCAAAGAAGTTTGGCGTATTATGATGGCTAATCATCGGACTCCTGATGCAACTTGGGGTGATTTTCATGCTATTCTTGGTTCTTTAAATACTGCTGAAAGTCGACTTCAAGGTCTTATAAAAAAATATGGGTTACAACAATTTGAAAAAATTTGTGATGCTGTAATAGACCATGCAGATAAGTGGATGCGCGACCAGATCAAACGCATACCAAATGGAACTTATACTGGACAAGATTATTTTGAAGATGATGGTGTAGTGAGAAAAAGATATTATTTTCGCTCAGAAGTGCATGTATCAGATAAGGATATAGTGATTGATTTGTCGAAGTCAGACAAGCAGGCGCTTGGTCCAATTAACGTTACGTATGTCGCTACTGCGGCAGCAGGTTGTACAGCAGTATTGCAGAGTATCAAAACTAAGGGTGTTCCATTAAACTCAGGTGTATTTAAGCCCATAAAAGTTATTGCTCCACCTGGAACAATCGTAAATCCAATTTTTCCAGCTCCAAGCGTTGCTGGTAATACAGAAGGTCAGCCACGAATTATTTCCTGTGTTCAAATGGCTATGGCTAAAGCTTTACCAGGAGAAGTGGGTGCTGCTGAAGGTGGAACAGCTTGTAATCTTTTAATGGGTGGGATACATCCAGATACTGGTGATTTCTGGGCTCATTATCAACTTGATGGAGGTGGATGGGGTGGACGTCCTGACAGAGATGGTAACAACGCACAATGTATCCCACACGGCTCGACGATCAGAAGTACTCCTTCAGAGGTTTTTGAAACTAGATACCCTTTGCGAGTTTTGGAATATTCTCTAAGAAATGACTCAGGTGGTGCAGGAAAATTTAGAGGTGGATTGGGTGTGAGAAGATTATTCGAGGTAACAGCTCCGAGTATTACCTTAAGTGCATTACTAGATAGGACAGAGGAAGGACCATGGGGACTTCTTGGAGGCTTATCCGGAGCTCCAGCAGCCATTCTAATTAAAACACAAAAAAGTTCAAAATTTCGTTCTTTTGTTGATGAATTTAACACTGTAAGTCCAACAAAGTTCATCAACATCACCTTAAACCAAGGCGATCAACTATTACTTCTCGCACCTGGTGGTGGGGGCTATGGAAATCCAAAGAAACGTAAAAAACAATTAATAGAAAACGATCTAGCCGACAGGTTTATAACAGCTAAGAGCCAAAGAAAACTATATAAAGTAGACCGCAAAGAATGAGCGATTAAGTCTTTTATATTTTTTTGTCATTTAATTTATTAGGATTATTAAGGGCGGGGGCTATGTATGCTAGAATATATAAAGACAGCATCAAATCATGGTGTTGTTGAAGTTATACTTAATCGTCCCGAGAAGCATAATGCTCTATCAGAACTTTTAATTACTAACCTTACGAAAGTTATAAGAGACATTTCTAGCTCAGATAAATTACGATGCGTTATTGTATCGGGTGCTGGAAAGGGATTCTCATCCGGAGCTGATATTGATGAATTAAGAAACCTTAATTATAAAAATGCTGAGATATTTATTCGTCATTTACACGGAGCTTGTCAGGCAGTTCGAGACTGTCCAGTTCCAGTTATAGCGAAAGTTCATGGGCCATGTATAGGTGCTGGACTCGAATTAGCAGTTAGCTGTGATCTAAGGTGTGCCTCTTATACATCAACATTTTCTATGCCAGAAGTTCAAGTTGGCATCCCGTCAGTGATTGAGGCTGCCCTACTACCGCGTCTAGTAGGTTGGGGTAAAGCATCAGAGATTTTGTTTACAGGAAAAACATTTGCTGCTGAAGAGGCTATGAAATTTGGTTTGGTAGAGAAATTGGCAAGACCTTCAGAGCTTGATAGTGCTATAGAGGAATGGATAAAATCAATATGTTCTGCAAGTTCTTCGGCTATTCGTGCTCAGAAGAGTCTAATGCATCAGTGGGAACAATTGACGATTAATGATGCAATTGAGTCAGGTGTTTCATATTTTAAAGAATCATATAAGACAGATGAATTGAAAACTAAACTTAAAGTATAAAGTATAAAAAACCGTGTTAAGTATGGAGTACTAATTATGAATGAAAGTAGCAGTGGGTTTAGTCTTGGTCATCAAACATTTGTAGATACCATAAATAAAATAATTCCTGAGATTAAGGATGATGAAGGACAAATCCCACATGTTTTAAATGGGATGTTACATGCTGTATTTCACGCCACGTATGCATTGGCACCAGATAGAGACATTGCAGAGAGGATAATAAGTGGTGCAAAGAATCAGGTACTTTTAAGTTTAGAAGCAGAACAAACTGAAAAGACTAGAAACAAATAGTCCAACACCCTATTGAACAGGAGTATTAAACTACATGTTTCCCAATGTATTTTCTTTATTTGAGGATTCTACACTAAAATCTCCGTTAAGTGCGTGCCTCTGTGCACCTCCTATGAAGGGTCGTGCCTACTACCCAGATGGTTTTGAAATAAATTATAAAACTGCTTATTCAACTGTTAAAGATCTTCAGGCAACCTATACTAATTACGGTTATGGAAATAACCACCGTGTGGCGGCTCTTCTTGAAAATAGACCTGAGTTTCATCTTCATTGGCTAGCTCTAAACGGTTTAGGTGCCAGTATTGTCCCAATAAATCCAGATTATAGAGAAGATGAGATTATTTACTTACTCAATCATTCAGAGTCTTCACTATTGATCACAATCCCAGAGAGATTCTCAGACTTAGGAGAAATCACAAAAAGATGTGAGTTTGAATTTCCAGTTATTGATGTAACAAATTTTCATGAAACTTTACAGCCTCCAAGAACAAAGGCTACCAAAATGCAGGAAGAATTAGATTCTGAGGCAGCACTGCTCTATACCTCGGGGACAACTGGTAAACCTAAGGGGTGTATTTTAACAAATAGATATTTTTTAAATTCTGCCAAGTGGTATTTGGAAGCTGGAGGATATATGGCCTTAGAATATGGCCAAGAACGTTTGTTAAATCCACTACCTATGTATCATGCAAATGCGATGGCTATAGGAAGTATGGGTATGCTTGCATCTGCAGGGTGTATTGCAATGCTTGATAGATTCCACCCCAAAACATGGTGGGAGGATGTCATAAATTCTCAAGCGACTATTATACATTATTTAGGAATAATGCCACCTTTATTACTCAATCAGAAACAGACCCACTTTGAAAACTCTCATAGTGTTAAGTTTGGGGCTGGTGCAGGTATAGATCCTAAACACCATGAGTTATTTGAAAAACGCTTTGGTTTCCCTTTGGTAGAAGGTTGGGGTATGACCGAAGTTGCAATGCCGACTTGGGCAAGTCATGAGCCCCGTTTAATAGATACACGTGCTTTTGGGCGACCTCTCTCAGGCTGTGAAGTGCGTATAGTAGATAATCAGGATAAAGAGCTGGCGTCGGGAGTGCCAGGCGAATTAACAATACGAATGACTGGTGAAAATCCTCGTCAGGGTTTGTTTTCAGGTTATTTAAAAGATGATGATGCTACCAATCATGCATGGCGTGGCGGTTGGTTCCATACCGGTGACACAGTAGTTCAATCAGCAGATGGAATGCTTACATTTGTTGATCGATCTAAAAACATCATAAGAAGAAGCGGGGAGAACATAGCTGCGGCAGAGATAGAAGCATTTCTTCAATCTGATGAGCGCATTGCTCAGGCAGCAGTAATATCTGTTCCAGACGACTTGAGACAAGAAGAGGTCATGGCTTGTATTATTTTAATGGAAGGTATTACTGCAGATACTAAAATAGCAATAGATATTCAAGATCATTGCTTAATTGATATGGCCTATTTTAAAGCACCAGCATATTTTCTGTTTGTTGATAGTTTACCTATAACCAATACTCAGAAAGTAACTAAGGTTAAAATTTTTCCCGAAAATGTTGATCCTCGCAAGGTAGATGGCTGTATTGATTTAAGATCAAGGAAGAAAAAAAATAGTTAGCTTATTAACCCTGCTAAAACTAATGTGCACCTCCTATCCTAAGTTTCATGGAGTCCAATTGTTCTGATTAATTGTTTGGGTCTTGGAATCTCCAGATGTGACTTAGATATTGATTCAATTTTCCTTAATATGTCAGGTGAAAAACAAGAAACTTCACGTTGATTCATGTCTATGTGAATGCCAACGGATTCATTTAAGCACGCTGTATAGTTTTCAACTTCATGTTCAATATAGTGGAGAAAGTGAAGTCTCTTAGTATCGTAGTCTAGTAATTGGGTGCGCACGATAACAGGTGCACCTTCAAGAAGTTCACGAAGAAAAACTACCCTCATATCAAGAGCAAAATTAGATCTGCTTTCCTTTTTTATATATTGGTTTCCCATTCCAAGAAAATTAAAAAATTTGTCTGTGGCTTGATCTCCGATCATAACATAATAGGCCACATTCATATGACCATTATAATCTATCCAATCAGAATTTACTTTCGTACGGTGCAAATTTAAGGTTTTATCGTTAGACATTATCTACCTGTAATTTTTATAAATTATCTATTTAGCTATAAAAACTTATTTTTTAATTACGGATATTACTATTTCATTACGTCTAAAGATAGATATTGTCCAAGGTGGGTCATAAAAATAAGCACTTGGGTCGCCAATAATACCCCATCCTGAATTATCTAAAATTTTAAGAAGTTCCAAAGTTTTTGACTCAACAATGGATTCATTTGCTTGACCATTAAACCTTAAAACTGCCTGAGATTGTGCAGGGATTTTAACCAGATTGACGTTCTGATCCGTGGGTTTTGGAGCAGTTTGATAGCTATATTCAGCGGGTAAAAAAAATCTCATTCTCATCTGACCTTCAGCAGTTCGAATAGATTCAACTGGTGCGGTCATAGATATTTGTTCTGATATATATGAAGACTCAACTGGTACAGTCATCTCAATATCTGATTGAGTTCGGTTAGACCCTGAGATGTATTTAAATAGCCGTTTAAATGCGACGTTACGAGATTGGTCATAGTCAGCTATGTCAACAGTTGTCTCTGCTACAAGTAATGAAGGAACTCGACGTATGTATGTATAACTATTCAATTCATCAATAAGGTCAAAAGAGGGTTGCTCATAGCTAGATCTAATTCCAACAACGGAACATCCAGCTATTAAGGATGTAGAGAAAAAAATTAATAAAATCCTTAGCATTATGATTCTTTATACACATATAATGAGTATTTAGTTTACATTCTAAAGTAAAATAAAATTAATATTCTTATAGGACCTTATATCTCAAGATAATAAATAGAGTATTTTAGCTCAGTTTACATAAAACTATTTGTTTAAATTAAAATGGACAGTATAAGAATTCTTATAAAAATAAATCCGATATATTTACTTGGATGGGCAGGTTTAATCCCGTTTTGGGGCTTAACGATAGTATCTCACTGTAATAATGATTATGCGAATTTTGCAACGCAGCTTCAAGTTTTTTATGGGGCTGTAATACTTTCATTCTTAGGTGGTATTCATTGGGGTATACCTATTCTTCGAGAGAGATCTAGTCACCAAAAGCACCTTTATTGGGGTGTTGTTCCCTCATTAATTGGTTGGTTAGCTTTAGCCTTACCTACAACATGGACCATAATTATTCTGGCAATAGGGTTTATTATAAGTTTCTTGGTGGATGTCTGGTTTTTCAGTGCATCGTCTTATTATTGGTATAAACAAACTCGTTTTTTTCTCACCATTATGGTGGTTTTGGCCTTACTTATAAATTTGGCTTCAATCTACTAAAAACTCTTAAACATAACCTTTTGATCGCTCATCTTTTCAATCTGAGCTTGAGTCATCCAACAGGATAAGAAAAAAGTTCCTCTTGTGATTATTTTGCCTAGTTGTTTTTTTGAAATTTCATCAGCATTCGGTGCTGGGATAGATATACCATTACCCTTTAGCAAATTTCTTACAATACTTGCCTTGATTCCAAAATTCGTGTTTTCTGGAATAGTTTGCCACTCTTCAAAAATTTTCTGAAAATCAAGTTTTGCGACAGCTACCCCAACAACGTGCCCCTTGCTGTTAAGGATTGGCCCACCACTATTACCTGGTTGCAAGGCAGCATCAATTTGCATATTGGAGTAGTTATTCCCAATCCCTGTTATGGAACTTATAATTCCACGTGTAACTTTAATTGAAGTGCTTAATTGTTGCCCAAAGGGATATCCTCCAACAAAAATATCCTCAAGAAGATCTGGGTCTTCTCTACTAAGGGTAAGCACAGCAGGAGGAATGAAATCGGCTTTTAAAATGGCAAGGTCATTTTGTGGATCAAAACCAATTTTAATAGCAGGTATAACTTTGCCCTGATAATGAACTTTTACCTGCTGACATCCGTTAATCACATGGTTATTTGTAACTAAATAACCATCCTTTGAAACAGCAAAACCAGTACCAGAAGCAGTATAAAAGATCTCCCTTTCTTTAAGTAGGCGTTCCCGTTCATCATACTTTAATTCAGGCTTGGCTTGCTCCCTTTCTAGTTCGTTCGGACTTTTCTTTACATATTGAAACTCGTCATTCTCCCAGAATCCTTCAATTTCTATCCCATACAGTTCAGATTTGGGACCATGGATATATTTTCCATGACCGTGTCTAGCCCATTCCTTCATTTGACCAACATATTTATCTCCATTCCATTTTGTTTCAGAGCTCCAAGTAAGATTGACCCAACTTGGTGAGTTGTTCTTAAATGCTCCAATTGCTATTGAACCATCTGCGTAGATATAAGTGCCTTGGCCGTTATATATTCCATCCCTAAACTCCCCAAAATATCTATCTCCAGAAAATTCACCAGAGGAACTAGGTATGAAGGTGCCAAATCCATTCAATGATCCATTTAAAAATGTTCCAACTAATATAGCTCCATCGTTGAAGATATATGCACCTGTTCCATCAAAAAAGTCATTCCTAAATGTACCAACATATTTATCTCCAGCATAATCACCTGTTGGGTATACCACAAAGCCCATTCCATTGGGGGAGCCATTTCTAAATTCGCCAGAATATTTACTTGAACCAGAATCATAAAAGCCATAACAGTTATGCCAATCTGAAATATTAGATTCAGTACATGCTGAAATGTTGCTTAATGTAGGAGTATATTTTTTTTCTTTATTTAGTACGTTCACTTCTCCGTCTTTAAGCATTATTCTATCAGTAAAACCATTTACATATGTGATAGTTCCATATGCATTCTCCCAACCTTCATATTTACCTATAAAAATCTTCCCATCAGGATATATATATACTGCTTGACCAACCGGTTCATGATCTTGAAAGGTTCCAATTACTACGTCACCATCATTGAAGATAAATGTGCCCTGACCATTTAATCTCCAATCTTTAAATTCTCCCATATATATTTCATCAGTAGCTACACCTACACCCCAGCCATCAGGTTGATCATCTTTAAAGGTTCCAACAAATACATTGCCATTTGCAAAGGTATAGACTCCTTGTCCGTTATATTTTCCATATCTTACTTCACCCACATATTTGTCTCCAGCCCAACTTCCAGCATGGACTAACGTACCCCAACCATGGTTAATACCATTACTAAATTCACCTATATATTTAGCCCCATCTTCATAGGCTTGAGAACCAAAACAATTTTCAAAGCTAGACATGTAGGAGTCAGGACAAAGGTCCAAATTAGATGCACTTGCACTGAAAATTCCAAAGGTAATCCCAAGTGATAATAGTGCGACTATCAGTGATGCAAATATACGGGTCATTAATCAGCACCCTTTATAATTCTTAGCGACGCATTCACGGGCAAGTGTTTGTGCTTCTGCGATTTGGGCAGGGGTCATCTTTTTGGCAACGGTGTCTCGCACCTTCCCACCGTCCTCATTTCCATTAGACGCACCGATATTTCCCCACATATGGGCATAGACATTATCCTGTATCACTCCATTCCCTAATCCGTACATCACACCCAGATTGTACTGGGCTTTGGCATACCCCTGTTCGGCAAGGGGTGTCCATTCACGCAAACCGGTTTCGAAGTTACCTTTTTGTGCAGCAGTTACCCCCTTTTGCAAATCACCACTCCAGCCTTCCCTTGTATTCTCTACAAGTGTGCTAAAGAAAATACCTATTACTAATAACGTGGCGCAGATTAGTTTCATCGCAGCTTCCATCCCGTATATAAATGTTAGCGGAGATTTGAGTTAAGGTGAAGGGGGGTAAATCAGCAATTTCTAATCTAGTCGAAGCACACTCAACTCCCGAAGAAGTGCAAGCCTTCTCTGGACATCAATCAAAAAGCATGGTCGAGCATTATTCTCGAGAGAAAAATACACTGGAAATGAGTCTTCGAGCTGTCAAAAAAGTAGAACAATATGTGAATGGTGGGGAGTCGAAATGACGTTTATTGTACACCCTTTCATTTTATTGAACACCCATGCACGATTGCATTAATTTCGAAAGAGTCTAAGGCATTGATTATAAAGGGTAAAGTGGTGGGCGCACAAGGATTCGAACCTTGGACCTAGTGATTAAGAGTCACCCGCTCTGCCAACTGAGCTATGCGCCCCCACTATATAGTTTGAACATATATGTTAAGATTTTATACACTAACCTCTGTCACAAATTTAGTACGTAAAAAAGCATCCAAACCTTCAATTCCGCCTTCTGATCCATATCCTGATTCATTTACTCCACCGAAAGGTGTTTCAGGTGTGGCTACCATAGGATGATTAACGCCTACTAAACCAGTTTCAAGTGCTTGTTCAATCTTAGACGCCTTTTCTCCATCTGAAGTAAATACATAGGCTGCAAGACCAAAAGGAAGAGAGTTTGCACGCTCAACAACTTCATCAAATGTCTTAAAATTTGTCATTGGAGCCAAGGGGCCAAATGGTTCTTCTACCATAATTTTAGCTTTATCTGGCACTTCAGATAGTACAGTTGGTGCATAAAAGAATCCCTGATTCCCTATTCTATGGCCGCCAGTCTGAATTTTGGCTCCATGATCTTTTGCATCTGATACAAAATCTTCCATTACTGGTAAACGCCGAGAATCAATTAATGGACCCATTTGGACATCATTATCAAGCCCGTTACCAACTTTTATGGATTTAGTAATTTCTGTAAACCCATCTATAAAATCTTTATACACATTGTCATGGATATAAAATCTCGTTGGAGATATGCAAACTTGTCCAGCATTTCTGAATTTAAAACCACTTGTAACTTTTAGAGCATTTTCTATATCCGCGTCATCAAAGACAATGACAGGGGCATGTCCACCCAATTCCATTGTGCAGCGTTTCATAGTATCTGCAGCGAGTTTTTGTAAGTGTTTGCCCACAGGAATTGATCCTGTGAAAGACATTTTACGCGGAATCCATGATCCAAGAACATGTTTTGAAACATCATCAGGTACACCAAAAACAATGTTTAGCACTCCATCTGGTAAGCCTGCATCCTGAAAACATCTTGCTAAAGCAATTGCAGTTCCAGGGGTCTCTTCACTGGGTTTAATGAGCATAGAACATCCAGCACCAAGAGCTCCAGCTATCTTTCTTATTGAGTTGGTGCCAGGAAAATTCCAAGCAACAAAAGCACATGCAGGACCCACAGGCTCTTTGGTTACCATTTGCCTAACACCTGGTATTCGTGATGGCACAAGACGTCCATAGGCTCTTTTACCTTCCTCTGCATACCAGCGTGTTGCATCAATAACAAACCCTAGTTCAACTTTTGCTTCTGCTAGAGGCTTGCCCATCTCCATAGTAAGATTTTTTGCAATTTCCTCTATTCGGTCTTCCATAAGACGTGCGGCTTTTTCCATAATAGATTGTCGCTGCAATGGTGGAATATTTCTCCAAACGCTAAAGCCCTCTGCACTAGCTTGCAGGGCATTATCAAGGTCTGTTTTGGAAGCATGAGGTACCTCAGCTATTATTTCTTCCGTAGCAGGGTTTAGTAGAGGCTGGCTTTTTCCTTCACTCCCTTGGCACCATTGGCCATTAATTAACATTTCTATTTTTTCTGAATACATAATGAGTTCCCAAGTTGTGTGTTTTTTTACGCAAAATATTGTTAGAGTTTAAATTACCTTTGATTAAGGATTAGAGAAAATGATTCATATTATCCCTATATTTTTAATTATAAAATCAGATACATAAACATGCTATAAATTTTACTGTGGCAAAGCTAGCTATTTAGCTAGGTTTATAGCTTTTTGGTGTAAATTGTAGCCAGAATTTTGTAATTGGGCCAACTGCAAGGCCCTCGTGATCAAGGCGATCTTTACGCTCAATCGCACTTTTAACTATATGCCCTCCAATCCAGCGAAAGGGTTCATTAGGAAAGTCTTTCTTTAAGGGTCGAACCAATGGGCAAGATGTCCACTCATCTTTGAGGTCTTGAACAAGAGATGCAAGAATATGACTCCCTACACGCGATGGAACTATTCCAGCTCCTGAATACCCATATCCAAATACAATATGGGGACAAGTAGGCAGCCTCCCAAATGTAGGTAGACCATCCATTGTTCTATCTATTGGACCGCACCAAGTTCCTTCAATCTCAACATCTTTTAGGGAGGGGTGATAACTTTCTAAAACTCTACGTAGTTCATTTTCTGACCGACAAGTATATTCGGGGCAAGCATCTAGTCTGTCTCCAAAGGGGAGCCATCCACCAGATTTAGTGACCATAACTCGTCCATCCGATGTCGGTCGGATAGATTCTATGAAAGTTCTAGAGTCAGTAAATCCAGGAGCGTCATAAAAACCAATATCACGGAGTTTATCTGGAATAGGAACAGTCATTGCAGCATCCGTGAACATTACCATGGCTGAACGTCTTAATTCAGGTATTGAGAGTGACCAACCATACATAGCTAGAACAACTTTACGTGCTGTTATCTTTCCTTTTGTAGTTTCAACAGTAGGGGGAGTTGTGCGTCCAAGTTTTGTCATAGGTGTCTTCTCAAAAATTCTTACACCTTTATTTAAGGCTACTCGCCTTAAGCCACGGACTAAGTTACCTGGATGTATCATGATACTAGCAGTATCTATTACACCAGCTATTAAGCTGTCAGAGCCTGTCATTTGTTGAATTTTGTGTTTGTCTAGCACTTGATAGCTATGAACCTGAAAAGCCTCCATAAGAGATAGCATCTTATCCCAATGCCCCGATTGCTTTTCACAAGTTGCACCCCAAATAGTATTCGAGTGGCTAATTTGTGTGTCAATATCATTGCTAAGGCTGATTTCTCTAATATCATCAATAGCAGCTATTGAAGCACGACCAATATGTATAGCTTTTGATGTATTACTAATTTTTTCAAGAAGTGGGAGTTGAAGCCACATTGGCAGTGCAAAGCCTGCATTTGCTGCACTCGCTCCTGCACCACAAATGTCTTTTTCTATAATGGCTACATCCATTGAAGGATCTCGGTTTTTTAATTCAATGGCTGTCCAAAGGCCAGTATATCCCCCACCAACAATCACTACATCAACCTTAAGATCCCTATCTAGGGGAGTGATATTATGTGCACTTTCAGAGAGTAAGGCTTGTTGAAGCCATGGGCTTTGCATGTTTGAATATTTCCCGTTATTATATGCTATATCTTTGGTAAAACTTCACGGCCAATAAGTTCCAGTTGATCGGGTAACTCTTCAGACGGGACTACGCATAGAATTACTGATGTAGAACCAGAATCAAAAAAATTGTTTATGTTTGTTATGCAATTTTCAGGGGTTCCTACTATTGTCAGAAAATCCAACCATTCATCAGGCATTTGAGTTTCTAGTGCATCAGCTCCACCCGAACTAATTATTGATTTTGTTTTATCACTGATACCGTAAACATCTGATATATAGGTTGGTCCCATTGCATTTAAATAAAATGCAGTTGCTGCCCTTACATCCTTCCTTTTTTGTTTGATATCTTTACCTACAGATGCAAGAACGTATGTGACCATCTCGAAGTCATTATTACCTCTTCTTTTTTCTATTCGTTTGTATGCAGTTTCCACATATTTAGGCCCCCCAAGAACTGATACAACCATTCCGTCCGCAATGTCTGCACAAAGGTCAATAGACTTTGGTCCTACCACACCTGTTAATACTTTCACTTCAGGAGCAGGATGTGTCAGGGCTACCTTATCAAAACCAAAATATTCCCCTTTTGCGGTAATTGTTTCACCTGCTAGTAGCCGTTTGACACTTGTTACACTTTCGTGCATTGAATTTAGCACCGAGCGAGGATAGAGATCCATTTGTTTTATCCAAGCTGGAACCCCATGACCAATGCCTAGAGTAAAACGACCAGGATGTGCACGAGCCAATGTAGAGGTTTCCATAGCTGTGACCCCTGGATGCCTGACAACTGAGGAAACTACTCCAACGCCTACTCGTATTTTTGTTGTAGCTTGAAGAGCTAAAGCAGCTGATGCAAATCCTGAAATCATAAAATAATCTTCTGCAAACCAGAGTTCGTCAAAACCGCATAACTCAACTTTTTGACTAAGAGGTACTATGTTTTCGGGAGGAACGTCACCTAGGATAAAAATGCCAACTGGTCTAGTATGTGTCATTAAATGACTCCTTACAGTAGAATATTTTTTTTGTTAACCTAACTCAAAAAATTAACCGTTTGAGATTAAGAATAGGAAATTCTCACTCAATTCACAACTAAAGAGAGCACAAAAACATGACTGACAAAGAGCCAAGAGTAGTTGTTGAGAAGTTTTTAAGTCTTTTAGCCAATGGTACAAAAGATGAAATAGTCAACTGTTTTACTGATGATGGTGCTATAGATATGGCGGGTACACAAGATTTCCCATGGATGGGGAGGTGGCAAGGTAAGGAAAAACTCAAAGAATATTTCACAGTTATGCCTGCAGCTTTGGAAATGTTAGATCATCAAATAACAAAATGGATTGTGGATGGAGATTGTATTAGTGTTACTGGTACAGAACATGGTCGTAGTCGTATATCAGGTAAGGAATATCGTGCAAAGTGGGCATGGGTATTTTATATCCGTGATGGTTCTATAGAATTTTGGGATGCTTATGAAGATACACAAGCTTTTGAGCACTGTGGACCATGGAAATAATTATTAGGTAATTCAGATAGTGACAGGAGAAAAAACTATTAAATTTTCTTTATTGGTTCTGCTGACTATGCTTCTTAGTTTAGGAACTGAGAGTGCACTGAGTGATTCTTGTAAGAATTTAAACAAAAATAAAAACTGTAATGAAACAGTTCTTTCTCACACTGATGAGACAGATACTGTTTCTGAAAATATCGCAGCAGAGATATCTGATCTGCATTTAGAGGTTGAGTTAGCTATAGACAAAGCCTTGAAGGCTGCTGAAGAGGCAGCTTTAGCTGCTGAGGCGGCAGCAGCTGCTAGTTATCATTTAGAAAATCTTCTTAAAAGTTTAAAAAAAGATAATTAGTATTTTATATGATTTGAGGATCCCTCTTGTATTATAATCCTAAGGAAGACTATCATGAGATAAATATATTTATTATAATATCCAATATAAATGGGAGGTATGTAACATGGATATTGAGGCAAGAATACAAAGGCTTGAAGATATTGAATCTATTAAAAGGATAGTTGCAACATATGCAAAAGCTGTAGACCACAATGGTAATCGGGAAATGCTAAATGATGTCTTTGCAGATAATAGTAGTTGGAATTGTGAGGGTATTGGAGGCTGGCAAGGTCATGATGAGGTAGTTCAGGGTCTACACGAAACCTGTACTGCTGTGATTCCATGGGCATTTCACTATATGATGAATTTCATGATAGACATTGAGGAAAATGGGAAAATTGCTCGTGCTGAGTATTATTTGTGGGAAGTAGCAAAGTTTGCAAATGATTCAGGTCGAACTACAGACACCCTTGTTGCTGGATGGTATGAAACCGATTTTGTAAAAGGTGACGACGGAGCTTGGCGTGTCACTCATATGGAACTCAAGTTAAAAATTAATGGACCTGCTCATACAGATTATTGGGAAACACCTATAGCACCATGGAGCGGATAGATTTCATAATCAATTAATCGAATAGAAAATGAAAAAACTAAACGTTAATGCTGATTTGATTTTAGAAAATAGCTTTATTGGGGCTACCAGACAAATTTGTGTTGTAACTCCAGATTTTGATCGTACTGTTAGATCTTTTGTTGACACCTTGGGTATTGGACCATGGTGGATTAATGAGTATAGGCCACCTGAAATACACGGAACTACCTTCAGGGGTAAATCTGTAGAATATGGGATGAAAATTGGATTGGCATGGACTGGTGAGATGAACTGGGAAATTATTGAACCGCTCTTTGGCCCAAATATTTATACTGAATTTCTTGATAAAACAGATGGTAAGGGAGGGGTGCATCACATAGGGTTTTTATCAGAAGATTTTGATAGTGAATGGTCTGAAACTATAAATTCTTTTGTAGGTCGAGGTCACATAATAGTCCAGGAGGGAGGCTGGAGGGGTGTCCAATGGGTATATTTTGAGGGAGATGACCCAGCACAGCCCCAATATGAACTTATCAGGCGCGATCCTGGATGGATTCGGCCAGAGCCTTTGAGGTGGTACCCTCATCCACCAAAATAAAATATTTTAAACTTATGATTGTTAACGTTGTAATTTAATTTTAATGCTTCACATTAATGAACTTACACATGGTTTTGGTCCTAGACTAATATTCAATAAAGTATCTACCTATATCCCAAAAGGGCATAAGGTAGGGGTTGTAGGCTCTAATGGAACTGGGAAAAGTACGTTATTTCGTCTCATTTCTCGGGAAATCAGCCCTGATTCAGGTAATATAAAAATAACTGGTAAATATCGGCTTGGTTTAGTATCCCAAGAAGCTCCGTCAGGAACAAAAAATTTAATAGACAAGGTTCTGGAAGCAGATGAAGAATTGGTTAGGCTTGAGGCCAAAGCACTGGTCGCAACAAACCCAGCTGAAATATCTGAAATTCAGTTACGTCTGACAGATATTGGGGCACATTCTGCAAAGGCACGAGCTGCGACCATTCTTGCAGGTTTAGGGTTTTCGGATGAATTACAGAAACTACCATGCGATTCTTTCTCCGGTGGTTGGAGGATGCGTGTGGCAATAGCAGCAACTTTGTTCTCCCGCCCAGATTTATTGTTACTAGATGAGCCAACAAATCATTTAGACTTAGAAGCTAGTATGTGGTTGGAAGGTTATCTCCAGAAATATGTTGGCACCTTACTTATTATTAGTCATGACCGAGCATTACTAAATAATTCAGTTGAGAATATACTGTTATTAGAAAATCAAAACCTCAAACTGTTTTCAGGAACTTATGACTCATTTGAAAAGATAAGAACTGCTGATAATTTGAGACTGCAGGCAAAAAGAAAAAAACAAATTAATGAAAGAGAACGCATACAAAGTTTTGTTGAACGTTTCAGGGCAAAAGCCACTAAGGCACGTCAGGCACAAAGTAGAATAAAAAAATTATCCCGTATGGAGCCAATTGAAGAAATTTGTTCTAACAATGAAAAGAAATTTAACTTTACTATAAAAGATGAGCTGTCATCTCCCCTGGTAGCAATTGAATCTGTAGACTGTGGTTATAATGACGTCCCAGTACTAAGAGATCTCAATATTAGTCTAGATAAAGAAGACAGGGTAGCTCTTTTAGGGGCAAACGGTAATGGCAAATCAACTCTTATTAAACTCGTTGCGGGGAAAATACATCCCTTATCTGGAGCTATACATAAGAATAAAAAATTAAGAATTGGTTATTTTTCTCAGCACCAGACAGAGGAGCTTAATTTAAACGAAACAGCGTACCAAATTTTAAAAAAACACTTATTAGATCAATCAGAGTTGCGTATCCGCTCTATTCTTGGAGGTTTTGGTTTCCAAGGCTCCCGGAGTGATGTTTGTGTTAGGCACTTGTCTGGGGGAGAAAAAGCCACTTTGCTTTTTTGTCTTTTAAGTCAACAACAACCCCATATTTTATTGCTGGATGAGCCAACTAATCATCTCGATATTGATGCTCGGCAAGCCCTTGTGACTGCCCTTAATGATTATAAGGGAGCAATAGTTCTTGTTAGCCATGATTCTCATATACTTGATCTGGTGGTCGATCGATTATGGCTTGTAGATGGAGGAGGTTGTAGAGATTTTGATGGAGATTTAAATGACTATCGTAAGTTAACTACCGGGGAAAGAACTAAAAACAGGGTTTCTAACTCAAAACTACAGAACAAATTTAGGGAAAGCAAAGTCACTGAACGTAGAAATCGTGCTTATGAGAGAAAAATTACTGCCTCTTTGCGCAAAGATATAAAGGATGCGGAAATTATATTAGAAAACGCAAATACTGAAGTTATTGCATTAGAAAAATTGTTAGCAAAACCTGAAGTCTATACTGGTCCTACTTCAGATATGTTGCAATTAACTGAGAAGTTAGCTGAAGCCCGAAAAAAGCTTGCTGATGCTGAGGTGCGTTGGCTTGCGGCTGAAGAGAAACTAAATTTTGATATGGGGCATAAATAATTTTATGTTCTTATATCAAAGCCTGATTTAATCACGGAAATTTAAATATTGCAGTGGTTGTACAATATTCATATCTTTTACAACTTGGATGGCTTCTTGTAGATTGTCTCTTTTTTTTCCAGCAACTCTCAGTTCGTCACCTTGAATAGATGATTGAACCTTGATTTTTGAATTTTTGATTTGTTTTATTATTTTTTGAGCCAAGTCGCGTTCTATCCCACTAACGATCTTTACTTGTTGTCTTAAGGTTCCTCCTGTAGCATCTTCAGCTTTACCAAACTCAAAGAAACCACTTGAAACTTTTCTCTTGGCTAAATGACCACGAAACAATTCGTGGACTTGTTTTAATTTGTAGTCGTCATCGGCTTTTATAACCAATAATGTATTATCGGTTCGTTCAATGCTGCATTGTGAGCCCTTAAAGTCATATCTTTGATTGATTTCACGCATAGCAGATTGGATAGCATTATCAACTTCTGGAAGTTGAACTCTTGATACTATATCAAATGTGGGCATTTAAGTTACTCCAAATTAATTATTTTTATTAGATAATAGCATTTCATACTCAGTTTAACTTCAAATATTATATTGGTAAGGTAATTGATATACTAAACTTCTTTTTTATATTAATTTCGTAATTGGTGGATCTTAAATTAATTAACAATCATGTTTGAAAACACCGTTTTTTCTGTTCTTGACCTTTCACCAATTATAAAAGGTGGCGATGCAGCTCAGGCTTTTGCTAATACGGTTGATCTAGCAAAGTGGGCAGAAAATTTGGGATATAGTAGGTACTGGCTTGCTGAACATCATAATATGCCAGGCCTTGCCTGTGCCGCAACTGCAGTATTAGTTGGTCATGTTGCAGGAGCAACAACTAAAATTAAGGTGGGAGCCGGAGGTATAATGTTACCTAATCATTCCCCTTTAATAATTGCAGAGCAATTTAGTGCTCTTGCTACTCTCTACCCTGGCCGCATAGAACTTGCCTTGGGACGTGCTCCAGGAACTGACAATCAAACAATGCAAGCTTTGCGAAGGTCATCTAAAGAAGAAGTTAACCAATTTCCAAAAGATGTATTGGAATTACAGGCATATGTTGGGAGGCAGGTAGATGGTATAGAGGCTGTTCCATCATGCATAGTTCCAGGGCAAGGCTCGGATCTACCTATGTGGATTTTGGGTTCAAGCCTTTATGGTGCACAATTAGCAGCTGCTTTAGGGTTACCTTACGGTTTTGCATCACATTTTGCTCCTTCATTATTGACCCAGGCTATTGAAATCTATAGAGAAACATTTAAACCATCGAATTATCTAGATAAGCCGTATGTATTAGCTGGCTTTAATGTTTTTGCTGCTGAAAATGATGAAACCGGAAGATTACTAATGAGTTCAGCCAAACAAGCATTTTTAAACTTACGGCGGGGAAAACCAATTCCGTTACAGCCGCCATTAGAGAATTTTGATAGCCAAATATCAGAAACAGAAAAAGCTTTTCTTTCTAACCTGCTGGCATGTTCAGCTGTCGGAGGGCCAGATAAAGTAAAAGGAGAAATAGAAGAGTTTATAAAATTCACAGGCGTAGATGAGCTCATGATAGCGAGTCAGATATATGACCATAACGCAAGACTTAAATCATATCAGATTCTTGCTGAAAATTTTAGTTAGATTTAAACAAAAATTTATAATTAGATATATGAAGATTTATAAAAGTCATTCTACTGTTGGACCCCACTATCAAGTCTTCTAGCACGACCAACTAATATACCAACAATAAACAGATTGATTATATTAAATACCAAAGCGTTAACAAAACTTAGTGTGTAAGAACCAGTTATATCGAAAAGTTTACCAGCAACCCAAGCTCCAATAGCCATACCTATTATAGTGGAAAAAAGTGCTAAACCTATTCTCCAGCCAGCTTCATGAGGCGGGAAGTATGTTCGAATGATCACGGCATAAGATGGAACTATTCCCCCCTGGGAAAGGCCAAAGCATGCAGAAATTATGTATAATCCCGTTAAACTATCAACGCCTAAAAAGGCGACAATTGCACAACATTGAAGACTTGAACCAAATAAAACTGTTTTTAGGCCTCCAATTTTGTCACAGATAAATCCTGATGCTAGTCTTGAAATGATGCCAAATCCAAACATCAAGCTTAACATCTCTGCACCACGTTGGGCAATGAATCCTAAGTCTGTGGCATAAGATACAATATGTGCTTGCGGCATTGACATTGCTATGCAGCAACCTATACCCGCACAACAGACTCCAAATTGAAGCGTTTGGGGTGAAAACCCCAGAGGTTTACTAAAGCGTTTTTCCATATGATCAGAATTCAATTTATTCAGATGCACTGGTCTACGCCAAAACATTAATGAAAGCGGAATCATGGAGCAAAGAGAAATTAATGCTATCCACTGTAAAGCTATACGCCACTCATAAGTATCAAACATTGTTTGAATAATAGGAGGCCAGATAGCTCCTGAAAAATAACTTCCAGAAATCACTATCGATAATGCTAAACCTCTTCTCGCTGTGAACCAATGAGATATATCTGACACAATCGGTGAAAAGGTTACAGAAGATCCCAAGAGGCCAGATAAGATAGAAAGAGATAATACATATTGCCAGAAATATTCTGAAATACCGGCAAGATATATTCCCAGAGGAGCACACAAACTCCCTATTAATAGAGGTATGATAATCCCAAATTTATCAGCAAAGCGACCAAATATAATCCCACCAGCTCCGTAACCAACCATGAAGAGAGCATAAGGTAAGGCCCCAAGAGAACGTGTTATACCGAATTCTAAAGCAACTGGTTTAAGTCCCACCATTCCAATATACATAGCAGCTGTCCCCAAGGTCATGAGTAAAAAGCCAGCAGCAACTCTTATATTAGCATAAATGGGGGAGGAGTGCTCATAACCCGGACCTGTCATTCCTTCAGGGGCTTCGTTTATACTAGGTCTATCACTAGAATTTTTGTTTTTTATATTGAGACTCATTTTACTGAAATTTTAAATTCTTTTCTTACTAAGGGGTTAATTAGACCAGAATGATAAGTCAGTGCTAGTAATTCGTAATCTAGACCTTTAGAGTCATTTAGAGCAGTTGTTAATCGATTTTCAAGATTAGCAATACTTGAATTCTCTGATGAATAATCAAGAGATTCTCTGCCAATTAAAAGGTAAGCAAAAAAAGAGGCTGTTGAGGTGAGAGATGGATTTATATCGTTACCATAGTGTTTTTTGAGTAACTTTATTATTGTTATTAAGACCGCATCTGGAACAATATTAGGATGTATGCCAGATGCTCTTAATGCATCGCATAGTTCTTCAATTTTTCGAGATCGACCAAAAAGCTGAAGTCCAGGGAATAATGGAAGCCCAAAAACCATGACTAAAATATCTCCTTTAGTATACGGTTATTATTTTATGCTCTCATGTTAATATTGAAATAAAATATCAAACTATTTTCCATATTGAGGTCATTGATATGAACCAATGCCGGATAATTTTCCTAAATACATTTTGTGTGGATGTTTTAGTCTACCTATTGAAGTATAAGGGAGTACAATTATGATTATCTTAAGAAGTTTAAAATATACCTTTATATTCTTTTTTACCTGTTCTTTTTTGATAGTTTTATTACCTATAAATATTGCTTTTTCTGAGAATAGGAACTCTCAGATTATTATAGCCAAATCATTGCAAGATAAAGTAGAGATTGTAAGACAGAGCAATAAAGTTGAGGCTAAGAATATAAGACAGCAAAATCGAAATGAGATAAAAAATATTCGCTCAAAAACTCGAACGGAACTTTTAGAAAACCGTAGACGTGCAAAACTAGAGGCTAGTTCAGAACGTAGTAAGCATAGTTTTCAAATAAATAATATGCGCCTTCAGAACCAGCAAAAGGCTAATGACTTAACTGAAAAGAATCGCCATAAAGCACAAAAAATTATTACTGGTGAAGGCAATCAAATAGAAAATTCTCTGAAAACCTTGATTAAGCAAGAGATAAACCTTGCACGTATTCTCCATAAAAATGAGAATATTTCTGAGTTACAAAAGGCAAGAGATGAATTTAAAAAGGAACTTAAACGATCAAAAGAAGAGCAAAGAAGGCATAGAAGGTTGAATAAAGCAAACGCTGAAGAAATGAGATTATTGCATCTCAATGAAATACGTTCAGAAATAGAAAGAAGTCGAATGGAATTGAGTATACAAAGAGAAAGTCACGAATATTGATTTCGATGTAGATATAAGCTTTAATTTTACGTTATAATTAACAATGATAAATATTTGTCTGCAATATATATTTGCAACTGTCACTAGTTTTAATATTTAGGTAATTTAACCTATGCCCATTTTACGTCAACTAGCTTGGACGGCACTTAAGAGAGCTGCATCAAATCCGCGGGTGCAGCAAAAGGCTATTGATACTGTTAAAGCAGTAGATAAAAAAATGGATCAAGCTGCAGAAAAAGCAGTGAGGAAGATTGGAGGGTCGAGTCCAGCAAGTGAGTTCATAGATAAAACTGATAAAAAAATAGATGCTGCTGCTGAACGTGTTGGTCAGATAGCTGCATCAGATGACCCTGCAAGAGAGTTTGGGCGTGTAATTGGAAACCTTTTCCTAAATAAAGAGAAAAAGTAATTATTCTTCATTATTGCTCCACCTTGAGGAAGCTAAAGATTTTGCCCTTAAAATACCTCTATTATGTGAGTTAAGGCTATGCTTAATCTCTTCAAGGCTTAAAATAGGTTCTTCGCCGGCACGAAACATAGCCCCACTTGATGCAGCGATGAGAATTACTTCCATCATCGTAGCTATATCTTGCCTCATACCTAATTTTGCAAGTCTATTACTTTTGTTAGCAAGTTCCCGATGCTCTGATAAAGCATCTTTAAATTCTTGAGTTTCAATGTCCTCACCAGAATTCCAGCTTAGCTTTGCACTTTGCCACATAGAATGCAAAAGATTCACCCGTCTAATCAAATCAAATTCAAGCATAGATTCATATATTTTTAGTCCACCTACTTTCTTTACTGCATTTTCTGAAACTTCAGACCAAAAAACTTTGTGCATCTCAGTAGTTAAATTACCTTTAGGTCCAAGGATAGAAGCAACTATTGCAACTTGACCTTGTGTAAATTCAATAATTGGGGGTTCATAATTTTTCTCTTTTGCTTGGACGACCCCACAATAAAAAAAAAGTAAGAAATAAATTTTGAGAGATATAAAAGCTAAATCTTTAATATACCCATGCATTGTGATCTACTTTCTCCAGAAATTTCTTAATAAACAGATTAAAAAAATCAGATAAAACCTTAGATTTAGGTTGCAAAAAGACCTTTATCTGTAATTTTCCAGATATACTAAAAACTAAATTGTTGCATTTGGTCATTTAGAGTTTTTATGTTTTTTTGCTCCAGACCACCATGGTACAATGCGCCTTTTAAACATTTCTCTGTATTCTTTTGTGGTTTCTGGAAGTAATTCACCAGTTCCCCAGTCAACAATTACTGCGTAATGGCGCACAAGGTCCATTTCATCGAGTTCACCTTTTTTATAGAGTTGTGCAACTTTTTTAGGGTCTAGCTTTATGCGATTGATTCGTTCTTTTTTTATTTTCTGTCTAGCAATTTTTGTTGCTTTTACATCAATCTTATATTTTGCACGATCCTGATCAACTAGGTGTAAGATAACACCATAGTCCTTTTCTGCACGTTCAACTGATACATAATCATCTTCTACATCAATCATAACTGCATCTGGATCACGGTCTAACGGGTCACCTAGTCCACCCCCACCACCAGAAGCTCTTTCAAAGGTATCGCCTGAGCCGATGGGAACATCAGAAAAAACAGCACCAAGCCACTCAGCAGCCCTGCTATTTTTTCTTTTAAGCCATAAGCCATGAGGTGTTGAGGGCAATCCTCCTTGTATTCCAAATGCGACAGATCTTTCTCTATCACATATATAGGATATAATTGTATCTTCAGCCTCTCGAAGAATGCTTGTCTTCTTGGCTCCTATCCCCCCTCGCCATTGTCCAGGTCCTCCTGAGTCAGTAACCATTTCAAAACCGTTAACCATTATTGGGCATAAACGTTCTTGACCCTCCACAGGTTGGGATTGGAGGCCAGCACCAAAAGGGGAATTAGTAACATTCAGCCCATCTAAACCTTTACGTCCACCCCAACCTCCTGGCATCCAGTCATAATACATAAAATATGGGTTCCCAGGCTGTCTTGTATCTCTTCCTCCAGTCAAAAGATATTCTAATTGATAAGCTGCCGCTATGGCTCGTTCTGGTAGAATTTCTGACCATAGCTCAAAGATTATCGCCATAATTTTTTCAAACACCATTAAAAACCCAGTCACGGCAACAGGCCATTCTGCACTAACAATAGTATTTTTCGGTGCAATAATATTAATAGGGCGGTAAAATCCAGAGTTTAATGGTAAGTCAGGAAAATACGTTTTCATGCTCGCTACAACTGCTGAGAAAGTTGATCCAAAAGCTGAATTATAGAGTGTACCTATTGTCGGGTGAGACCCTGTAAAATCATATGTTACTTTATCACCACTTATGGTTAATTTAACTTTTATTGGAATTAATCCTTCTGAGCCCGCAGGATCTTGATCAACATAATCAATACCTTCCCAACTTCCATTGGGCAGTTTTTTAATGCGAGCTCTTGCCGCACGTTCTACATAATCCTGAACCTCTTGGAACCCTGTCACTACAGTATCTTTTCCGTATTTACTTACTAATCTTAAAATTTCACGCTCTGCGACTCTAGTTGCCTCTGATTGTGCGTTCAGATCTCCGTAAATGGTTGCAGGATCTCGTGTCATCGATGCAATTAACCTTGCAACGTCTGATCTATACTCTCCTTTATGCCAGACTCTAACCGGAGTAATTCTCAAGCCTTCACGAAACATATCTCGTGCTTGGACATCAAATGACCCTGGTACTGAGCCTCCAACGTCGGCCCAATGCCCATTAGATTGGGCAAAACAAATCAATTGATTTCTGGAAAACACTGGTCTTATAACGCGTACATCATTGAAGTGAGTTCCTCCGAGATAGGGATCATTTACTAGAAATACATCACCTTCATTTATATCTTGTCCAAAATGATCAATGACTGCTTTACAGCTGTGATGCAGTGTACCAACGTGGACGGCTATATCTTGATTTCCTTGTGCAATGGAATCTCCATTCGCATCGTTAAGAGCAGAAGAGAAATCACGATTATAAATTACAAAACTATAACAAGTTCTCAGAATCTGCTCTGCCATTTGGTCTACAGTTGTGATATACGAATTTTTTAATACCTCAAAGGTCACAGGATCTAGGGACATTTTGCGGGAGTTTTTTCCTCTAGATGGCTTCATTACACTCTTTTTGTTTGGTTTTTTTGACATAATTTTACTCATTTTTTAATCCCCGTAATCTTGATCACTATGTTTAGGTATTGATCTACCTTTGCAATCTCACCAGGTGGAATTACCGTTGTAGAATCAAGCTGAGAAATTATTGCTGGACCTTTTATGATAGATCCAGCCATTAGATTATCTCGAAGGTATACAGGTGTTTTGATGCCCCCCTTTTTCTCATCGAACCAAACAGTTCTATAACTATCAGGAATATCTGATCTTTTTCGTACATGTTGTTTTGCAAGTTGTGCTTTGGGTGTAACGCCAACAGCTGAGAGTGAGATCCTAAATAAATCAACAGATGTCTCATCTCTACGGAAATTATATTCTCTTTCGTGCTCTTTATGAAAAAGTTGAACTATAGTTTCAATGGAAGTAATTTTTTTGGGAGCTGAGACTGAAAGCGTTCTCCATTGTCCTTGATACATCATGTCGATAGATCGTTGGAATATCATATCTTTTAAGGCAACTCCTTCATTCCTTAGTCTTTTCTTTGCCTCAAGTTCTATCTTCTTGAAATCATTTTCAAGGGCTTTAACACTCACTTTATTTGCCGCACTGATATAGCTCTGGCTTATGTCGTGCCTTATATCTACTAATAGGCATCCCATAGCTGATGTAGTTCCGGGGTTTGGGGGAATTATTACAGTTGGAATTGAAAGCTCTTTTGCGAGGGCAACACCATGTAGTGGCCCTGCACCACCAAATGCGACAAGAGCAAAGTCACGCGGGTCGTAGCCACGACTAATGGATATAAGCCTTACTGCATCTGCCATATTAGCATTAGCAACTGATAGAACTGCTTTTGCTGCGTCCGGAATGCTTATTCCTAGTGGTTTTGAAACAGTATTTTTTATTGAGGCTTTAGCTAAATCTTCTCTAAGACTAATTTCTCCACCTGCAAGCTGTGAGCCTAGTCTCCCAAGTGTAACGTTTGCGTCAGTATTTGTAGCAATTTTATTACCCTGATTATAGCATGCAGGCCCCGGGTTTGAGCCGGCTGATTGAGGTCCATTCCGCAGAGATCCCCCCTCATCTATAGATGCAAGTGAGCCTCCTCCAGCTCCAATTGTTAACACTTCAATTGATGGAAACCTTATAGGGTATCCATATTCTATATACCAATCTTTGGTGACACGGTTTTGCCCTTCATAGGCTAGAGATACATCGGTTGAAGTGCCGCCCATATCCAAACCAATAGCATTTTTAAAACCACATAACCCTGCCACATATCGGCTTGCAATTGCTCCTGCAGCTATACCTGAACCTGCTAATCTTCCAGCATAGTTTTGTGCAGTTTTTGATGTCATGACACCACCGCCTGAATGGAGAAGTAGCATATCTCTTTTATACCCACTAGAGTTGAGTTTTTTGCTCATCTGATGAGTGTATTCTCCAACTACTGGGGCAAGTGCTGCATTTACTACTGTTGTTGAAAATCTCTCATGTTCGAAGATCTCAGGAAGAGTTTCACTGCTTGTTATAACTCTTATATTTGGAAGTTCACGTTCAATTATTTTACGCATTCTTAATTCATTAGAAGGGTTGATGAAAGCATTCATAAAACAAATCGCAACTGCTTGTATTTCACGTTTTCTAAGAATTCTAACAATTTTAAGTGCTTCTTTTTCACTAAGCTTTTCAACAATTTTTCCTGAACCGTCAGTACGTTCGGATATAGTCAATCGATCACGGCGTCTTACATATGGAGGAGCAAGGTCTTTATATGTATCCCAAAGCTCTTCTTTATTTCCTCGTCGAATTTCAATTACATCCCTAAAACCTTTTGAACATATCATTGCCGTAGCTGGAAGTTTGCGGGTAATGAGTGCATTAGTTGCTACTGTTGTTCCATGAGAAAAAAGAGATACATTGGTAAGATCAATCCCAGAATCTTTTACCCCTTTCAAAGCTCCAATTATAGGATCTTTTGTTGAAGAAGTTTTAGCGTTCTTGATTTTACCACTTTTCTCATCAAGAATTACAATGTCTGTAAAAGTTCCACCGATATCAACGGCTACGCGCATTTTTGTCAATTTTTCTATTACCCCTCATTTAACAATTATTACTCTTAACTCTAAGTTATTCTATGTTTAAGTATGAAAAATGCTAAATCTTAACTTAATTTATTAGTGTAAAATACATAGTATTTCTGCCACTCACATGTATTAGAATTTGCAACTTTGTTGTGATATCACCTTATTTTAAAATTATTAAAATACAATTAAATATTTTCTTCATAGTGCAATAAAAGTTAATCTTGGCTGGGCTTTTTCGAAGAATTCACTAGTTCATGCATGACAGTGATTATTGCAGATGAGTCAATCATTCCATTACCACGCTTTATTAAATCATCAAGTATCTCCAAAGATGAAATTGCAGTAGGTAAAGGCACACCAAATGTATGTCCAAGTTTTAATGCCTCAGTTAAGTCTTTATGCATATTGTTAGCCGAGAAATGTGGAGGAAAAAAATCATTGGATATCATTCTTGGCCCACGTGTTGCCATAGCACCAGTTTGAGGCCCTGTTCCAGGTAATGCAGTAATATCAATTACCATTTGAGGGTCTATCCCAACCTTAGATGCTAGTGTTAATGCCTCCGCTGATGCTTGAATGGTAACTCCCATAATGAGGTTTGCGATAAGTTTAAGGGTAGTTCCGTTTCCACTTGGACCTGTATAAAGAACGAGAGTCCCTAGTTCTTCCAAGATGTGTTTTGTTTTATCAAAAGCCACCTTTGATCCACCTACCATAATTCCTAAAGACCCGCTTTCTGCTACTTTTGGTCCGCCAGATACTGGTGCATCTAGTATTGCAACACCTTCCTTTTCAGCTTTTGCTGCATGAAATCTACTGGCATCTGGAGCGATAGAAGCACAATCAATAATTATCAATTCTTTTTTTGCAGCAGACATAATCCCACTTTTTCCAAAAATTATATCAGCTGATGCAGCAGAATCGGTTGTCATTGTAAATATTATATCAGTTAATTCTGCAAGTTCTGCAGGAGTGTTGGTCATTTTTGCTCCAGCAGAAACTAGAGGGTCACATTTGTTTTTTGTTCGATTCCATACATATAGTGAGTTTCCAGATAGCAATAGGCGATTTGCAATTATGCTACCCATTGTACCCAGACCAATAAACCCAATAGGTATGCTCATGTTTTTTTCCTTTTAATGAGATTGTAAGTTAGTGCTTACCTTTAACATTATCTTTTTTTAAGGTTAACTATCATACAGAGTGGCTTATTATTATAATCAACAATAGTTATTTTAGGTGGTTACTTATATTTACTCTTTGGATAGATTTATACTTAATCAATACGCTAATGATTATTTTTGTATGTTTCTAAATGTTAAATAAATAAAAAGTGCTTATGCAAGGGGTCAAATATACTTTTATAATTTAACAGGTAATAAAATGACTAGAATAACTGATCAACGTCCAATTATATTGGCCACACATTTAACTGCAAAAGATTCTGGTGGTCTACCTGAGATTCTAGATTTGAAGAATATTCCCTATGTAACATTACGATTAAACAAAAATGATGAATTGCCCAGGGATATATCAAATTATCGAGGTATAGTTTTATTTGGAGGCATACAAAGTGCAAACGATGATTATATAGACTATATTTATAAAGAATTGAATTGGATAGATAATGCTGTAAATAAAGAATTCCCTATTTTTGGAATTTGCTTGGGTGCACAATTGGTGGCTAGGGCACTAGGTGCCAAGGTATTAAAAAATCGATCAGGTTTATATGAATTTGGTTGGTATCCTGTCGAACCGTCAGAGGCAAATCCTCTTGCAATCAGTGAGTTTTCAACCTTTTATCAAAGGCATGGAGAAATCTTTGAACTTCCTGAAGGCGCAAAACTTGCTGCTACTAATACCACATGTAAAAACCAAGCATTTATATATGGTAATTCTGTTATTGCCACTCAATTTCATCCAGAAATAAACAATAGTTTGCTATCATCCTGGCTAAATAAGCCACGTCCTTTGCAGGATGAGAAGTATTACGGTGCTCAGGATGTAGAAAAGCAAATCAAAGAATCTGCTTTATATATACCTCCTGCTCTTGCGTGGCTTGAGACAACTATTGATATATGGTTGACGTGATCTTTAGAGATAGAAGACCTCTAAATATACTTAACCTTTAGGTATACCTGTTTCTAATGATAATTATTCCCCCTAATATTAATAAACAACCAACTATCTGTAAAATATTAAGAGATTCTGAGAGTATTAACCACCCAAGTGTTGCTGCCATTAATGGTTCTAAAAGAACCAAAATAGATGCAGGCCCTGCTTTTACTTTACCAAGGCCGTAGGCAAGTAAACCTTGGCCTGCTAAATGAGTTATAAATGCGAGGGCAAGTAAAGCAAACCATCCCTGATCGCTCTCTGGAAAGATTTTTTCATTTGATAAAATACTAATAATAAGAAAGAAGGGGGCACTAATAAGTGCGGTCCAGAACATTATAGCACCTGCACCCATGCGGGTTCTGAGAGATCTTACAATTAACACATAGGAACCAAAACATAAGGCAGTTATTAGCCCTAATCCGTCACCAAGAATTGATCCATTACTATAGGTTAAAGTAGCACTCATTAGAGAAATTGATCCTAAAATAGTAAATAAAGCGCCAACAAAAAATAACCGTTGATAACGCTCGCCTAGGAAAAACCATGCCATAATTGTTACAAAGACAGGTGAGGAAGTAGCGAAGAAGGTTGAGTTAGCAACGTTGGTTTCTGATAATGACCAGTGCCAAGATATTAGATCACCCACCCAGAATACACCTGCCAATGACAGTAAAGTTAATTGGATTAAATTATTAGGCAAACAAAGTATGGAAGAAAATTTGTTTTTATTTCCCCCTGATTCAAGTAATTTGGTTTGAGAGTATTCTAGTCGCATCCAAATGTAAGCTAATGGAAGAGACAGTGTGACTCGCCAGAAGGCTATAGCAGCTGGCCCTGCTTCTCCAAATCGGAATAATATTGGTGCTGAGCCCAAAAAAAATGCTCCCACAATTACTGCAATTGTGGCTATACGTAAACTGTTAGGTTGCATAGTAAAATATTTTTTTCACATTTATAAACATCTCATATAAGTAATAATTATTATCAGCCAAAGGTTTCAGACGATCACATATAATAATGAACATTAGAGTCTTTTATTTTCCAACTTTGATCTTTGGAAGTGATAGATGAGTTATAGCTGCTAGGAATCCAAGGCCTGCAGCAATAATAGTAACAGTGGAATAACTATTGTAGTTATCAAATAGAGCTCCAGCAGCAAGAGGACCTATCAGACCACCGACCCCGAAAGCAATACATATTCTTCCATAAACTCTTGGCAGGTCACTTAGACTATAAAAGCTCGAAACAGTCACTGGATAACTTGCAGCACAACCACCCCAACAAGCACCAATAACTGCGAGAGCTAAATATAGAACATCTATATTAGGAAATAGCCATAAAATAATGAGAACAAGACCTGTTAGAAAACTAATCCCGATAAGAACAAGGCGCCCATTAATAACTCTACAAATTTGACCCACTAGCAGTGCTCCCGCTATGTATGCAAAATTGGTTATCATAGGTGCTAAGACAATATTTGAAGCATTAAGCTCAGCTGCCATTCCAGATGCATGACCTATCACCATCAAGCTAGTGATTGCTAGAAGTGTCATTCCAACGAACAGTGCTATTACTACTCGTGGTTTGTTAGTTAAGATATCCCGGAAAAGGCCATCTCCCTTACTATCAGGTGATTCTACTTTTGAATAATTCAGGAGTAAAAAAGCTATGAAACTGGCAGTTAGTAAAATAATAGCAGCAATTATTAGTGTCCCATGGGGACCTATAGTTCTAATTAAAGCTTCAAAAATAGGTGGCCATAAAACACCTCCAACTGCAAAGGCAGAAACATTAATACTCATAGCAATTGTTATTGGAATAGGACTAGGATGGCTGGCAGCAGAGATTGCTATAAAGTAAGATACACCTGCTGCAAAACCATAACCAGCTCCAAATCCAATAATAAGGGTGAATATTGACTCCTCTAATCCAGCTAGAGCAAGCCCTGTAGCCCCAAGTGCTCCCATTGCTAGTGCTAATTTATCCAAGGACAACCAATTCAGAAGTTTGTACATTACAAACATTCCAATTGTGAAGAAGATCGTAGCCAAAGAATATGCTAGGCTTACAGATGCACGATCAGAGTCTAAGCTTACTTCAAGAGGAGCTAATAATACGGACCATCCATATAAAAGACCCATAGATAAATTAATTATGACACCTGCAGTAAGAGGAGAGTATGGTTTTAAGTTCAACAAATATATTCACCTTGTTCTGAAATATTAATTGTTTTGGCTAATTAACTAATTATATGTGATTTACGATCAACATTATTAATGATTCCAAAAGGTTGATTATTTTCAATGACTGATAATAGTGCACTAGCAAGAATATGTGCCCAGATCTTTTGATTTTCAGGAATCTCTATCAGGTCTTGCCTAACCTCTATTTCAATATGTGGTAATCCCCGGGCTTGGCCATGTACTGGTATGGTAAAGTCTGAGGGACCTCTTATTGCATAAGGCTGATTATCTCCAATTATTAAATTACTGTTTCTTAAAAGTAGTTCATTGCGAAGTGGTAATACAAATCTTTGATCATGTTCATAGAGTAGGCCAATATGCCATGGTCGGCGAAAATTTTGGAATACTGGAGTGAAGCTATGAATCGCTATAATTACAGGTATTACTCCTTCTAGAATTAGTCTATCTAGCCATTTTTCAATATTTAAATGATACTCTTTGTGAAAAAAAATTGTACGTTCTTTCTTCTCTTTTTCTGAAATATTGATATTTGCTGGGATGGGTGTTCCATCGGCAGTTTTTGGAATAAATGTTGGTGATGACGTTGGACGATTAAGATCAACAATAAGTCGTGAATAGTTCCCTGAAATTAATCTTGCGTCTAGGATTTTTGATAATTCTTTTGCAACACCTAATGCACCAATATCCCAACCTATATGGCGGTTCATTTCTGTTGATGTAATTCCAAGATTATTCATGTGTTTTGGGACAAGATTTGATGCATGGTCACATGTTACAAACCAGACTGATCTTGAATTAAGTGAGTCTAGCTTCGTGAACGGTTCAGGTTCTGTATCAAGAAGGTTTTCAGCTGAAAACGTAAAACTTTTGTCTGCCATCTAAAATAATCTTCAAGTATATTTTTTGAAGGCTAAAGTTGCAGCCGCAAGGTCTTCAAGAGAAGCTCCGACTGACTTAAAGCAAGTAATATCCGTTTCGTTTTTACGACCTGATATTTTTCCTGAAATAACCTCGCTAAGTTCGCCTATAATATTATTTTTTGAAATTACACCAGTTTGTAAAGCCTGTATAATATCACCTGCTTCGGCTAATGCACCCGACATTGTATCAACATATAAGCAGGACCTTGCTATAGCTTCTGCATCTGTTTCCCGCATTTCTGGCTTGAAGGCTCCTACTAAGTCTAGATGAGTGCCAGGATTTAACCATCGACCTCTTACTAGTGGATCTTCTGATAAAGTTGCACATGATATAATTTGGGCCCATTTGCAGGCATCCTTAAGGTCTTCAGTTACTGAAACTTGAATTCCAGTTTCCGATAAAATTTCTGAAACAAATTGAGATGCATTTGCACTATTTCTTGACCATACTATGATAGACTCAATAGGTCGCACTGCTAAATGTGCACGCACTAAATGTCTAGCTAGGGCACCAGAACCTACCATTAGTAATTTTCTAGCATTTTGGCATGCAAAATATCTCGCAGCTAAAGCAGAAGTTGCTGCAGTACGCCGGAGCGTAAGTTCAGTACCATTAATCAATGCTAGTGGAATTCCAGAATTAGCATCCATAAGAATATATTGTCCGACCACTGATGGTAAAGGTGGCTCATCAAAAGCATTAGAAGGAAAAATTGTAACTATTTTAACTCCCATATATTTTCCTTGCCTCCATGCAGGCATTAACAACAATGTACCATTCTCTCTATCAGGTATATGGATTGTATGGTGATGTCGTGATGGTTGATCGGGTGGATATAGAAATGCTTTAGCAAGATTATCTGCAAGTTCAACGTAATCTAGGGACTTTTCTAAGTCAGTTGCATTGATAGTTATCAATACTCTTTTCCTCCAAGCAACACCTAAGACAGTGACTTCAACCAGAGACGAGGAAACAACGTATTACTTACAAGTTTAAACGATTTTACTCTTTAACAATGTTCAAACCATAAATTTCTTCAGCTGCTCCCTTACTTATATACCCTTCCGCAAGGTCTTCTTTTACCTGTTCGCGTGGTCGCTTCTTTGGATCACCCCAACCTCCACCACCTGGTGTTTGAAAGCGTATTGAGTCGCCGGGTCTTATAGTAACATTAGACCATTTTGATGGGCTCACTTTATTAAATGCGGTATCTATTCCTTGCCAATCATCAGAGTTAGCCGGGCTGAACCAAGTTCCTGCTGTTCCTCCCGGTTGGCCACCGTATAGACCCCATGGACGATTTGCATGGCGATCTGACATCTGACTACCCGTTATTTCCGTAGAAGTACTTTTAATCACTCGCGTGGTTGATAAACCACCTCTATGAAGACCTGCACCACCTGAGTCCTGAACTAGTTCAAATTTTTCACATTGCAATGGGAAACGAGTTTCGAAAACTTCTACTGGTATAACTCGGCAATTCCCATTAATAGAATCCGTAGCATCATTTCCATCTGCAAAAGACCGACCGCCCCAACCAGATAGCTCAATTGCATAACAAACAAAAGCTTCATCTGCAGCAGAGTCATAACCTCCAAATACAAAATTAGTATGTGTGGCTCCTTCAGCTGCCATTGTTTTTTCTGGAAGAGGAGTAGAGAGTGCCCCTATTACTGTTCCAGCAATTTTACAATGGGTCTCTGTATTCCCCCCAACTTCTGGTGCAGGAAAGTCTACATTGAGTATAGTGCCAGGAGGTGCAATAACTTTTATGGGCCTAAAACATCCTGAATTTTTTGGGATTGTATCATCAGTGCAGTGAAGAATTCCATTATATGACGCAGAGTAAGCTACACCTAAAGTTGCATTAATTGGTCCTTTAGCCTGCTCTGTTGAGCCTGTATAATCAACTACGACTTCATCCCCTTGAACATATACATTTGTATGAATCGTAAAAGGTTTTTTCTCAATTCCATCATCCTCAATAACATCTTCAAAGGTATATTTACCATCAGGGATAGATTTAATCTCTGCACGCATTCGGGATTCAGAGTAGTCTAATAAGTCTGAAACATTCTTTTGAAATGCTTCCTTGCCATATTTTTTAACCATATTTTGTAATCGAGCTTCACCAACATCAACTCCAGCAATCAGAGCACGAAGGTCACCATAGTTGTAACGAGGTGTTCTTACGTTTGCGAGCAATAGCTTCCAAACTTCTTCTACATCTTCACCCCGACTTTTTATTTTTACTGGCGGAACCCTTATCCCTTCATGGAAAATTTCAGTTGCTTCACCTGCAAAAGCCCCTGGAACCATACCACCTATTTCTGCTAAATGCCCTATAGTCATTGCAAAGCCCATTAGCTCATCATCAACAAAAACTGGTTTTATAAGGGTATGTTCAGGGCAATGTAGACCACCGCGATAGGGATCATTATGGACTAAAACATCTCCAGGTTCTATCTCGTCTATGGGGATTTCTTTCACGCAGCTTCTAAGTAAAAGAGGAACTCCACCGATCATTGAAGGGCAATATTCTGCTTGTGCAATCAACTCTCCATCTGCACCTGCTAAAACGCAAGTGAAGTCGAGTGCTTCATTAAAAATAGTTGAATAAGATGTTTTCATTAGCACTATGCCCATTTCTCGGCATATTGCGGTCATGGTGGAGTCAATAATACTCATAGTGACCATGTCTACATCGCTTTTATGAGATTCTGGTGAAGTGCCCATATTAATTTACTCCTCAGCTACTTTGCCAATTAAAAGGTTGCCATATTGGTCTACTTTTAGATTAGAATTAGGTCTTATAACTGTTACAGATGCTGCTTCTTCGATAATGGCTGGACCGATGATCCTGTGACCTGACATAAGGTCTTTGCGAGAAAATACTGGTGTTTCATGGGTTCCATCTTCAAATATAACGCTGCGCCTATTTTTTTCTTTTGGAAAACTTCCCTCACCATTAGTAATTTTTGCGAGTTCTGGTTTTTCCGTAACCGAAACAACAGTGGCTTTGATAGTAATTACATCAATTGATTCACCGGGTATATTGAAGCCAAAACGTGCCTTGTGTTGTGCATGGAATGATTGACACATCTCTTGTGTAGTTGATTCATCAAAAACATCGAAGTTTATTGGAACCTCAAGTTCATAATTTTGGCCTAGATATCGAGCTTCTACAGAACGATAGATCTCAATGTTTTTGTTGTAGCCTTGAGCTTCGAGCTCAGTTTTTCCACTTTCAATTAGTTCAACTAAAGTTTCAGTCGCTCTGTTTGAGTCAAAAGCCTTAGAGGTCATTTGAACTGTTCGTTGAACATCTACTCTAGCATCAGTCATTATAAATCCAAAGGCAGAGAATTGACCTGGATAGTTTGGGATAATTCCTGATGGGATACCAGCATCAGTCATAAGGTCATTTGCGTGTAAGGGACCTGCTCCTCCAAAGGCTAGTAAAGTAAAGTCACGTGGGTCAAGACCTCTCTCAACTAGGACAGAGCGTAAGGCTCCAACCATATTGTTATTTGCAATTTGTACAATAGCTAATGCTGTATCTTCAACTCCTCTTCCCAATTGATCAGCAACTGACTTAACGGCAGAAAACGCAGCCTCTTTATCAAGACTCATATCACCACCGAGAAAGTTTTCTGGGCTTATTCTTCCAAGAACAACATTTGCATCAGTTACTGCAGGTCTTACCCCGCCATTACCGTAGCATGCAGGGCCAGGCTCTGCACCAGCACTTTCTGGACCAACCCTCAGCATTCCGCCTTTATCTATCCATGCTATAGAGCCTCCTCCAGCACCAATAGTTCGGATATCAATCATTGGGATTTGTATTGGAATTCCAAATTCAATATCAAAGTCGGTTGTGAAGCTTTCATGTCCTTCTACAACTGTTGAACAATCTGTTGAGGTACCACCCATATCAAATGTTACGAGGTGATCTACACCACAGAGAGCTGCAATTTGTTTTCCAGCAATTACTCCCCCAGTTGGTCCAGAAACAGTCATCTGTATGGGTGTATTGCCAGCAGAATCAATAGTCATTTCGCCACCATTAGATTTAATAATAGCTACGTGATCAGTTATTCCATTTTCTCTAAATCGCTCCCTAATAGTTTCCATTTGCTTACTTACAATGGGTTTTACGTATGCGTCAGCAATAGTAGTAGATGCCCTCTCATATTCTTTCCATTTTGGTAGAACATCATAGGAAATTGAAATTGGTATGTTAGGTAACTCAGATTCAAGAATCTGTTTTGCTTGTCTTTCATGAACAGGTGAAACGTATGAAAAAAGGAAATTTACTGCAACAGCTTCAATTTCATTACTATTCTTGATTTCTTGGGCAATTTCTCTCAAGGCAATTTCGTCCAAGGGAGTTTCGATGCTGCCATCTGACAGAATCCTTTCCTGAACTTCAAAGCAATGTCTTCTCTTTGCCAAAGGTTTTGGTTTTACCCAAGTAATATCATAATGTCCTCTTCTATTACCTCTTTGGATAAATGGAACATCTTTGAAACCTTTCGTTGTTATGTATCCAACTGAAGCACCTTTTCTCTCAAGTATAGCATTTGTTGCTATTGTTGTGCCCAGTCTAATATTTTCAACATCACTAGGTTGATTAAATTTGCCAAGACCATTTAAAATTCCATCATTTGGATCTTTGGGAGTGGATGGATTCTTCCACACTTCAATGATTTTGCTGTCTTTATTATAGCTTACAAAGTCAGTAAAAGTTCCTCCAACGTCAATTCCCACAAGATATTTTACCACAAGAATTACTCCCTATATTTCGTCACTAGCATTTACTTAGTTATTTTTAATCTATAAATTTTATAAAAAATTAATCTCTCCTTCAAGGGCAGTTTTCTTGAAGTTTAAATTATAAATCAAGACGATTGTTAATTAGCTCACACTTTGGAACTTTTATATAGCAAAGTTGTATTAGATTTTATCGATGATAAAAGAGAAATAAATTTAAACCATTAATAAAATCTTCTTATTTTTGCAAGACTACTTTTGTAGTTCTTTTTAGTATTTAGCGTATTAACAAAAAGAAAGCCCCATTACCTCTGCGTAAATTAAATAACAAAGGCCCATCTTTAGATTTTTTGGTAAGCTCAATTAGTCTTTCTGCACTCTTAACCCTTATTTTATTCAGCGATAGAATTATATCTCCGGGTATTAAACCTGCAGATGCAGCGGGGCTTCCTTTATCTATTTGGAGTACTGCTACGCCTTCAACCTCGCCATAGAATGGGTGGTTTTTAGGAACAGCACCAAAAGTGGCTCCTTTCAGCCTAGGGATTTGCCCATTACTTGAAATATTTACGGGATTTTCTCGAGTGCCCACCCTCATTATGATATTTAATTCTTTTCCGTCCCTTATGACGTTAATATCTACTTTATCTCCAACACGGAGAACGCCCACTTTATTTCTAAGGTCTGATGAGCCGGTCACGGGCTCGCCATTCATTTCATAAATAACATCTCCTGTAATAACCCCTGCTTTTTCTGCAGGCGAACTCGGGACTACCTGACTTACAACTGCTCCTGCTTCTTTATTAACCCCTAAGGCTTCTGCTAATTCTATTGTCAAATCCTGAATTTGCACTCCAATTCTTCCCCTTTGAATTTCACCATGTTCAATTAATTGATCCATTATTTGGCGAGCCATATTGATAGGAATAGCAAATCCTATTCCAACATTGCCTCCTGAGGGGCCGATAATTGCAGTGTTTATTCCAACTAATTCTCCTTTAAGGTTAACAAGTGCACCTCCAGAATTACCTGGGTTTATAGATGCATCAGTTTGTATAAAGTCTTCATAGCTCTCAATACCTAATCCACTACGTCCCAAAGCACTTACTATACCTGCAGTTACAGTTTGACCCAGACCAAATGGATTTCCGATCGCAATAACGTAATCACCTACAAGCAGTTTATCTGAATTAGCATAGGTGACTTCTTGAAGTTCATTTGGTTCTACTTTTAAAACAGCTATATCTGTTTCGGGATCAGACCCAATGACTGTTGCAGGTAATTTTCTCTTATCGGTTAATGTAATAACTATTTCGTTTGCGTTTGCAACGACATGAGAATTTGTAACGATATAACCTTCCCTAGAGTCAACAATTACACCTGAACCCACACTTGCGGTTTCTTTTTGTTGCTGGGGGATACGATCTCCAAAAAAACGTCTAAAAAAGGGATCTCTTAAAAGAGGGTTTTGTTTGACTTCAACCATCCCTTTTGTCGCAATATTTACTACTGCAGGTGAAATTTTTTCTACAAGTGGTGCCAATGATGGGAGTTCTTGCGGGGGAATTGTTCCAGCATGAGCATGCGTATCACCGCCACTAAAATTTAGAGGCTTTTCCAGCACAGGTATGAAAAAAGTAAATAAAGATAAAGCTGAGCAGAAAATGAAAATTCGTAGCATAAATAATTCCCCAAATATTTTTAATAACTTGTTTAAAAAATGCTGCTTACATTTCGTGTGCAGAGGCTAACATTTTGCATAAAATTTAAATAAAAGCATCATTATACTAACTCAATGAAGAAGAAGTTTTCTATTATCAACGAACAGTATATTATTTGGTGCTAATTCCAATTGTGACAATACTAAATTCTCTAATAATTGATTTTTAGAATTTTTACGTTCAAGACTATAGCCTGATTGACCATATGTTTTATAATTATAACCTAGGTGGGATGAATCTATTAAAAGGTATATGTTGGTAGATGGTAAAAACAGCTCTTTATACTGATAGTGTGTTTATGGATCATAATACAGGGCCCGGTCATCCGGAATGCTCTGATCGTCTGAGATCAATAAATAAGATTCTAGAGCACGAGCGATTCACTAATTTATTAAAATATGATGCCCCTCTTGCAGATATTTCGATCATCAAAAATGTTCATAATTCTGATTTGGTAGATAACATATTAGAAAAAATACCAATTTCTGGTTATGAAAGTATAGACCAAGATACAGTAATATCAAAAGGTTCTGGTGAGGCAGCTTTGCGTGCTGTGGGTGCTATATGTGCGGCAGTTGATAAAGTTATTGGCGGGCAAGTTAACAATGCATTTTGTGCAGTTCGTCCCCCAGGCCATCATGCTGAGCCAAACCAATCCATGGGTTTTTGTTTGTTCAATAATGTTGCAATCGCAGCTAATTATGCTCGAGTAAAGTATTCCTTAACTAGAATAGCTATCATTGATTTTGATGTGCATCATGGGAATGGAACTCAAGTTGCATTTGAAAATGATGGTGATGTAATGTTTGCTTCTACACATCAATTCCCACATTATCCAGGCACTGGTGATATTTCAGAAAGGGGCGTAGGGAATATATGGAATGCCCCTTTAAAACCTCTGTCAGGATCTCAAGACTTTAGAGATGTTATGCAGCAACGCGTTTTACCTGCCTTAAGAGCTCATAATCCAGAGTTAATAATCATTTCAGCTGGTTTTGATGCACATCAAGCAGATCCACTTGGAGCATTACAGCTCTTAGATAAAGATTATTTATGGGTAACAGAAGAAATTACAAAAATATCATCAGATATCTGCAATGGTCGTGTAGTATCAAGTTTAGAAGGCGGTTACAATCTAGACGCATTGGGACAATCAGTAGCTGCGCATCTGGATGGACTAATGAATGCTAAATAGTCGCCAAATTATATCTGGCAGATGAGAGATTGAAAAAATGGGTAAATCAGAAAATGATAAAGATTTTTCGAAATTAAGTTTCGAGGATGCACTTGGTGAATTAGAAAAAATTGTTGAAGGACTTGAATCAGGTGATACAGACCTAGATTCTTCCATCGCTGCATATGAGCGAGGTATTGCATTAAAACAGCATTGCGAGCAGAAACTCAAGCAGGCAGAGATGCGTGTCCAGAAAATTGAGTCTAAAACTTCTGGAGTCGAGCATACTATTACTGATTTAGAGGATAATTAAGTAGTATATGTTCCAGATGACCAAGCTTAATTTATTTTGCAGGAGATAATACATTGAGTTGCCTCAGTAAAGCTCTTGAGCGATGTGGTAATGAAACAGTTGCTGCATTAGAATCTTATATCCCCAGAAGCGGAGCACATGACTCTCAGCTATATGAGGCTATGAAATATTCTTTAATGGCAGGTGGCAAGCGTTTGCGGCCATTTCTTGTCCTAACTTCTGCAGAATTATTTGATATACCGAAGTCTCAAGTTTTACCAGTCGCCGCTGCAATAGAAATGATACATACCTATTCATTAATTCATGATGATTTACCTGCTATGGATAATGATGATTTTAGAAGGGGTAAACCTACTTGTCATAAAATATTCGGTGAAGCTATCGCAATTTTAGCTGGAGATGCCCTTTTGACACTTGCATTTCAGATAATCTCAAGCCCTGACATGAATATTAGAGACAAAGTCAGGGCTGAATTAATTCATGAAATGGCTCTTGCTGCTGGGGGGGCAGGAATGGTTGGGGGACAAACTATGGATATAGTCGCTGAAAACAACCATACGCCATTTAACCTTGATAATATAGTTGAAATGCAGAAGAGAAAAACTGGTGCTTTGATTAAATTTTCATGCTTAGCAGGCCCTATTTTAGCATCTGATAGAGGCACAAAGAGAAGGGCTCTAGAGAATTATGCTGAAAAAATAGGTCTAGCATTCCAAATTGCAGACGATTTGTTAGATTATGAAGGTGATGAGAAAACACTAGGAAAAGCTACCAGAAAGGACGCTGCCGCAGGAAAAGCAACCTTTGTGAGTCTTTTAGGTGCAGAAGAAGCACGTCAGAACGCTGAGATGATGGTTTCACATGCAGTGTCTAGTCTTGACATATTTGGCGGGAAATCAAATCTACTGAGAGATGTGGCTCAATATATTATCGAACGTGAAAATTAATAAGTTGGCTAATTCAAGTCCTAAAAGACCTAGAGATAAATGCCGTGCAGATGTGGCTCTAGTTGAAAAAAAATTAGTTATAAATAGGACTAGGGCCGCAGCTTTAATTATGGCCGGCAAGGTCTATTCAAAACAAAAGCGTATTAACAAGGCAGGAGAGCTAATAAGCTTATCACAGGAGCTTGAAATTCGTGAGCCAGATCATCCTTGGGTTGGGCGAGGGGGTATTAAGCTTGCGTTCGGTTTGGAATATTTTGGTTTTTCTACAAAATCACAGACCTGTATAGATCTTGGTGCTTCAACGGGTGGTTTTACAGATGTTTTATTACATCATGGTGCAAAAAAAATTTTTTCGGTGGATGTAGGATATGGTCAAATTGCACAAAAGTTAAGGAACAATCCTCGTGTAGTGGTCATGGAACGAACTAATGGAAGATATCTTAACAGGGATCTTATAGCTGATCCTATCGGAGGGATTGTATGTGATGCAAGTTTTATCGGCTTAAAAACTATTCTTGAAGCATCACTTAAATTAGCGGATCATTCGTGTTGGTTAATTGCACTAATCAAACCGCAATTTGAAGTAGGTCCCAAAAACGTTGGGAGACGAGGGGTAGTTAGGAATGAAGAGGAAAGGTCTAGAGTTTGCGAAGAAATTCATTACTGGCTATCAGAAAAACCAAGATGGCAAGTGAATGGGATTGTTGAAAGCCCAATAACTGGAGCAAATGGTAATATTGAATACCTTATTGGGGCACAACACAAATATTTGAAATAAGAATTATTTTATTTAAAGTAAATGGTATTTATCAATGAATTCAAAAAAGCCAAAGATATTGGTTTCAATAGAAAAGCCATCTAGGTTGATTTCTCAAGCTATTAAAGAGGAATTAGAATCCCTTGCTGAAATTTTATGGTTAGATCAATGTGCAAATCAATCATCAAGGTTAAAATTTATAAAATCTGCTTCAATTTTAATTGGGTTAAAACTTCATAATGAAATAAAACATGAAGAGTGGCAGTCAACACGACATATGAGCCTCATACAGGCATTATCAGCAGGTGTAGACTTTGTCCCATTTGAAAAAATACCAAATGATATACCAGTCGCATCTAATCGTGGAGCCTTTGCTCTTCCGATGGCGGAGCATGGATTGGCACTTCTATTAGCATCAGCCAAATCTTTACGAGAAAGAGAAATTAGAATGAGGTTAGGATATTTTGATCAATGGAGTCCCACTCGTTCTTTGAATGGCTTATCAGTCGGTATAGTTGGTTTTGGTGGGATTGGACAGGCCTTTGCTCAACTTTTAAAACCATTTAGTTGTAAAATATTTGCTATTAATCGTACAGGAAATATAAGTGATTTTATGGTAAGTGGTATTGGAGATTTGAGTAGTCTGGGGACAATATTACCTAAGTGTGACGTTATAGTTCTTAGTATTTCACTAAACAAATCAACTGTCGGAATCATTGGTGAAAAAGAGCTTAAATTAATGAAAAAAGATGCAATTTTAATTAATTTAGCACGTGGGGACATTATCAATCAGGAAGCACTTTATAATCATTTGAAAAGTAATCCTAATTTCCAAGCATGTCTTGATGCATGGTGGTCTGAACCTTTTATACATGGTCGATTTGAGACCGAGTATGATTTTTTATCTCTAGAAAATGTCTTAGGTTCGCCACATAATTCAGCACAGATACCTGGTATAAACGAGTATGCGGCTCGAAGGGGTGCACGTAATGTTGCACAGTATCTTAGAAAAGAGCCAGTAGATTTTCTTGTTGGGAATGATGAACGACCATAATTGAATATAGACTTTCGGTTTTTATCGGCCAAGCAGGTAATATTCTTTATTTGGCTTAATACTAAGGCCAGATGCAAGTCTATTGCTCATATTGTAAAAACCTACTACTTCAACAATGTCAAAAATTTCTTCATTAGAAAAACCAGCTTTTGTCAGCATTTTTCTATCTTCTTCTTTCACTAGATGTGGCTCTTTGGTTAGCTTCCATGCAAAATGGCACATCGCTTTCTGACGTTTATTAAGATTCGCTGCACGGAAATTAACCGCGATAGTATCTCCTAGCTCAGGATTTTTTGATAAAACCCTAACAGCCGCACCATGAGCTATTATGCAATAGTGGCAATGATTTACAGATGAAACCACAACCGCTATTATTTCTCTTTCCAGCTTTGAAAGTCCACTATCACCAGCCATTAGCTCACTGTTATAGCTTCTAAAATATTCAAATTTTGTTGGCCTTAAAGCATAAGCTCGGAATACGTTTGGTACAAATCCTAGTTTGCTTATGCATTTAACAAAAATTGACTTCATCTCTTTGGGTAACTTTGACTCTTTTGGTAACGGAAGACCGCAGATGTTGTTAGGTTTATAACCTCTTGACTTAGATTTTCTTTGATTACTAGTCATTTTCTAACCCCTATTTGTGCTCTATCTCGCAAAACGTGGTCTGCAAGAACGCAAGCAATCATTGCTTCAGCAATTGGTACTGAACGGATACCCACACATGGATCATGTCTCCCTTTAGTTTTAATCTCAGTTTCTTGACCTGATGCAGTGATGGTTTTAGTTGCTGTTAGGAACGAACTTGTTGGTTTAACCGAAAAACGACAAAAAATGCTTTGTCCTGTCGAAATGCCCCCAAGAATCCCTCCTGCATTATTTGAAAGAAACTCTGGTCCGTCATTGCCAATTCGTATTTCATCGGCGTTTTCTGGTCCTTCCATGGTACCAGCTTTAAAGCCGGCACCAATTTCTATGGCCTTTACGGCATTTATACTCATGATTGCACTAGCGATCTCTGCGTCAAGTTTTCCATATATGGGTTCACCCAATCCAGCAGGAGCTCCATCAATATGCAGTTCAACTATTGCACCCACAGAAGATCCACGTTTCCTAACCTCGTTTAAATATTTCTCCCAGTCGCTAACAATTTCTTCATCAGGGCAGAAAAAGGGGTTTTGTTCTACAAAACTCCAATCCCAGTTGGAGTGGTTTATAGCTTTGGAGCCAATTTGTACAACTGCTCCTTGAATTGAAATCGAATCACCCAAAATTTTTCTAGCAATTGCCCCCGCAGCAACTCGAACTGCAGTTTCTCTTGCTGAAGATCTTCCTCCACCTCTATGGTCTCTTATCCCGTATTTCATGTCATAAGCTATATCTGCATGTCCTGGCCTATATTTGTCAGCAATTGCACCATAGTCTTTTGAACGGGCATCTTCATTATTAATAATTAGTGATATTGGGGTGCCAGTAGTTCGGCCTTCAAATGTTCCAGATAAAATCTTAACGAGATCTGATTCTTTCCTTTGAGTTACAAATTTTGAGCTACCTGGTTTTCGTCTATCTAACCAAGGCTGAATATCAGATTCATCAAGTTGAATTTGGGGGGGGCATCCATCAATAACACACCCAAGTGCTGTTCCATGGCTTTCGCCCCACGTTGTAAACCTAAATATATGTCCAAAGGTATTACGGGACATTTTTTATGCCATCTCCTAAATCCTGTTATAGAACAATCTTAAACCCATACAAATCCGTAAATTTTTTATACTATAGATATATCAGGGGCATCTGGATGCTTCATACCGACGATATTATAACCACAATCGACATGATGTATTTCACCTGTAACACCTGAGCTTAGATCTGAGATTAAATAAACTGTTGCACCGCCCACCTCATCAATTGTTACATTTCGCCTGAGCGGTGAGTTTAATTCATTCCATTTTAAAATATATCTAAAGTCCCCAATTCCTGATGCGGCCAAAGTTTTGATTGGGCCAGCAGATATTGCGTTAACTCTAATTCTATCAGATCCTAGGTCAGCTGCTAAATAAGTTACACTAGCTTCTAAGGCCGCTTTTGCTACACCCATAACATTGTAATGAGGCATCCACTTCTCAGCACCATAATAGGACATCGTAATAAGACTACCGCCTTTTCTCATAAGCGGGGCGGCATGTTTACACATTTCTGTGAATGAATAGCAGCTTATCTCCAATGTATTAATGAAGTTTTCTCTTGATGTATCTAAATAACGACCTTTAAGTTCTTCTTTGTCAGAAAATGCTATTGCGTGAATAACAAAATCTAGTTCACCCCATCTATTTGATAAGGTATTGAAGACTTCTTGATGAGATACTTTATCAGAAACATCACATGGAAGTACAATATCACTCCCAACTTTCTCAGCTAGGGGCCTTACTCTTTTCTCTAATGCCGTTCCTTGATAGGTGAAAGCTAATTCTGCTCCATTAGCATGGAGTGCATTTGCTGCGCCCCATGCAATTGATCGATCGTTAGCCACACCCATAATAAGGCCCCGTTTGCCGGTAAGAAGGGCCGACTGTTGAGCCATAAAACACCTCTAATAAAAAAATATTCTAGTTTTCTTTGCGACTCGTATACCGTATTTTATTTACAGACGCATCGTACACAAAACCAGCATTTTCGCAATTAAGATGATTGAACGGTTAATAATAAAATTTTATTGCTAAAATTATGATTTTATTCGCCAATCTCCATTAGCATCACGACAGGCAGTCCCATAGGCAGTTTCTGTTCTGCCTCCAATGGTCACAGTTTGCTGATATTCTCTACATGGAGTGTAGTCGTCAATATAATATGTGTCCGTTGGAGTAAAAGTTCCTTCATGGCCATTGTCTGGATTAGCCCACGATGAAGTTTCGCCAGTGGGTGCACTCTCTAATGAAGTTTGAGCTGTTCTTTCTGCGTATAGTTGATCTGCTTTATCCAGAGATGCACCGATATCATTACCAATAAATGCTCCAAGAAGCGTACCGGCAGCTACAGCTGCCAGTTGTCCACTTCCATCGCCTATCTGAGCACCAAGCAGTCCTCCTATAACTGCACCTCCTATGGTACCGAACTGTTCCTTAGTTCCGGCACCATTATTTTGAAGACAGCCAGAAGTCAGAACTAGAGAAATAAATCCTAGTGAAATTAGACCTGCTCGTAGAAATTTAGTACGCCTCATGAGAAGCTCCTCTATGGATGATCCTGAACTAAATTTATTGTAATTATAAAAAAATAGCCAAAATATGACAATTAGGACTTAAATTATAGTACAAGTATTTATGGGTAAAGACTGTTTTGTGATTTTACTTAAATAACTTTTATGCAACTGATAAGAGATATATATTGATAGTAAGGCTTAGTGATAACCCTATCGAACTTTTTACTGAATGGTATAAAGAGGCACAAAATATTGGCCTAATGGAGCCTTCATCAGTTTGTTTAGCTACTGTTGATGCTGACGGAAGTCCATCAGTGAGAATTGTACTCCTTAAAGCCTTTGACGAGTCAGGGTTCGTTTTTTACACAAATCTTAAAAGTAGAAAAGGGAGGGACATTTCTTCAAATAACTCTGTTGCTATGTGTTTTTACTGGATGCCATTGAAAAGGCAAGTGCGTGTTGAAGGTATAGCAAGGCTCGTCTCTGATGAAATAGCCGACCAATATTTTCAATCTCGAGATAGGGAGAGTAAACTTGGAGCTTGGGCTTCAATACAATCCAGAACTTTAGAACAAAGTAATGACCTAAAAGTGCGCCTTGATCATTATAATTTAAAATTTGAATCTATGGATGTACCGAGGCCAGACTTCTGGTCTGGCTATATAGTAGAACCATATACAATTGAATTTTGGCAAGCGGGTGAACATCGACTCCACAATAGGAGAATTTATAAACGTTCAAAAGCTGAGATTGAATGGGTTATTGAGGAGTTATATCCATAATAGCCTTACATTAAATGAATCTTAAATACCCTATAATTAACTAAAATTAACTTATTGAAATAACAAACATATGTTTGCTTTCATCTGGGGAAAAAATTGTTCATGTGAATTGACCATAATAAAGGCTATGGTAAAGTGTCTGGGTCTTTAATGTTTATAGTAAAATTTATTCATTTAGTTATCAGTGATCCATAACTAAGATTATATCGTAAAAATGACACATAAACTTAGTGGGTCTTTTTGTAAATAAATCACACTAAACCAACTGGTGGAGTGTTTTTGGGGGGAGCTAAGAAACCCATGACCGTGAATTTAGAGCAGGTAGCAAAGCAAAAAAAAATAAAGTATTTCTTAATAAGCTTTGTAGATTATTTTGGCGTGTTGAGAGCAAAATTAGTGCCGACATCCGCAATAACTCAAATGCAGAGGGATGGTGCTGGATTTGCAGCTTTCGCAGCTTGGCTTGATTCTACCCCGGCACACCCCGACATGCTGGTTATGCCTGATGTAAATAGTCTCATACAACTACCATGGAAGCCGGAAGTTGGATGGTTAGCAGGTGATTGTTGGATGGACGGAAATCCTATGATGGATACTCCGAGGCTTGTGCTGAAGAATCAAATTAAAAAGGCTGCTAACCAAGGATACCACATGCAAACTGGTGTTGAGGCTGAATATTTTATCATTAATGAAGATGGCTCTAACATTTCTGATTTGCGTGATACTCAATCCAAACCTTGCTATGATCAAACTGCATTAATGCGCCGATATGAGGTTGTAGCTGAGATATGCGATTCTATGGAAAAGCTTGGTTGGGCTCCATACCAAAATGATCATGAGGATGCAAACGGTCAATTTGAAATGAACTTTCATTATTCTGATGCTTTAACATCCTCTGATCGACATGTTTTTTTCAAATTTATGGTCAAATCTATTGCTGAAAAACATGGTTTAAGAGCAACCTTTATGCCTAAACCTTTTGAACATTTAACTGGAAACGGTTGCCATACGCATGTATCCGTTTGGAATAAATCGAAGAAAAAAAACCTTTTTGAGGATCCAAAAGATGAGCTTGGGATGTCAAAGCTGTCATACAATTTCTTAGGGGGCGTTATTAAATCTGCTGCTTCCCTCTCTTCTATTTTCAACCCTACTGTAAATAGTTATAAAAGACTTAATGCTGGAACTACTGTTTCTGGTGCTACATGGTCTCCAAATTCTATTACTTTTGGAGGTAATAATAGAACCACGATGGCACGTATTCCTGGCCCAGGCCGTTTTGAACTTCGAATGATGGATGGGTCTGCTAATCCCTACTTAATGCAGGCAGCAATTTTAATGGCTGGTTTAGAGGGTATTAAATCTAAGAGAAGTCCCGGAAAACGTTATGACGTAGATATGTTTGCGGAGAGCAGCAACATAAAAGGTATTGAAAAATTGCCCTTAAATTTACTTGATGCTATTCGTCTAACTGAAAAAGATAAAATAGTGAGGGACGGTCTTGGAGAAACATTTGTTGAGTCATATACTAAGCTTAAAATGCAGGAGTGGTTAGACTATGCAAGACACCTTTCTCAATGGGAGCGTGATAATACTCTTGACTGTTAAATTTAAAAATTTTTTCTCAAATAGCAGCTTAATACTGCATTAAGGTATCAATATGGTCTTTGGCCTTTTGAAATATGGCCTCAATCCACGCTTCCATCCAAAAGAATTTATCAAAGAAAGCAGGGACCTTAAGCCTAGTTATGATGTTGTAATAATCGGTGGCGGCGGCCATGGGTTGGCAGCTGCTTATTATCTCGCAAGAGACTGGGGAATTACTAATGTTGCTGTTCTTGAAAAAAGTTGGCTTGGTGGTGGAAATACAGGTCGTAATACTGCGATTATCAGGTCAAATTATCTTACTCCTGAAGGGGTAGAATTTTATGATGAGAGTGTACAACTTTATAAAAACCTTAGCCAAGAACTTGACTACAATATTTTATATTCAGAGCGGGGACACTTTACGCTTGCACACACAGATTCTGCAATAAGAACATCACGTTGGCGAGCAGAAGTTAATAAGCATCTAGGCGTAAATTCGGAAGTTGTTTATCGAGATGATTTAGCACAAATGGTACCATTATTAAACCTCTCTGAGGATGTTAGATACCCTGTATTAGGTGCTCTTTATCACCCACCTGGGGCAATTGCTAGGCATGATGCTGTTGCTTGGGGTTACGCTGGACGAGCAGCTGAATTAGGTGCTGAAATCCATCAAAATACAGAAGTCATTGGTATAAATGTTGAAAATGATAAGGTGATTTCATTAGAAACAAATAAGGGAACTGTTACCTGCGGAAAAGTATTACAGGCTGTTGCAGGTCAGTCCTCCGAAGTTTCACGCCTTGCAGGCTTTGATTTGCCAATTCGCACAATACCACTACAGGCATGTGTTTCTTTGCCTGTTAAACCAATACTAGATCCGATCATCGTTTCAGGTTCATTGCATGTTTATATCTCGCAGTCTGACCGAGGAGAATTTGTTATGGGAGGATCTACAGATCCTTATCCAAGATATCAAACATCATCAAGTTTAGACTTTATGGAAGGTTTAATGGGACATATTCTTGAACTTTTACCATTTATGGGTGAATTACCTGTTTTAAGACAATGGGCAGGGTTAGCTGATATGACTCCAGATTTCTCACCAGTAATGGGTGAGACTCCAGTTCAAAATTATTATATTGATGCTGGATGGGGTACTTGGGGTTTTAAAGCTACCTGTGTATCAGGGAAAAGAATGGCAGAGACTTTAGCAACCGGCGTAACACCTAAAATTCTAGAACCTTTTGCACTCGACAGGTTTCGCACTTTTGACCTTGTAGGTGAAAAGGGTGCCGCCTCTGTGGGACATTAAAACTGGAGCTTAGAGAGTATGAAAATCATTAATTGTCCCCTTAATGGCCAACGTAATGCACAGGAATTTGTTTATGGAGGGGAAGTAGAACCTCACCCTAATCCCCACCTTGTTTCGGACGATGAATGGGCTTCTTATGTGTTTATTGAAAAAAACTTGTCTGGAAAAGTTCTTGAGTGGTGGTGTCATGTTCCCACTGCATATTGGTTTATTGCTGAACGAGATACTAAATTAGACGAAATTTTTAAAACTTATGATCCCTCAAAAATATTTAAAGAAAGAATAGATTTTTTACCCCCTGAAGATAGCTCAAAAAAAACAACTGAGAGTGCAGTTAATAATATGCATAATACTGATAGTATTAAAAAGAATACGACTGAAGGTAATAGCTAATGCCTAGTCGCTTGCCTTCACCAGCTGGAAGATTCATTGATCGCGATAAGCAGATCAAATTTAAATTTGAAGGTCGCTCTCTTGTTGGGTATCAAGGCGATACAATAGCTAGTGCTTTGCTTGCCTCTGGTCATACAATACTTTCAAGATCTTTTAAATATCATCGTCCTCGGGGCGTAATTAGTCTCTCTTCACTTGATGCTAATACTCTCATGCAAGTTGGCGATTCTCCAAACCGTTTTGCTGATCGAATACAAATACAAGAGGGACTTAACGTCAGTGGTCAAAATTATTGGGGTTCATTGTCCAATGATCGATTGAGTTTCATTGGAAAATTTAGCAAATTCTTGCCAGCGGGTTTTTATTATAAGGCATTCTATAGTCCTCGTTGGGCTTGGCCTATTTGGGCAAACTTTATTCGAAAGGTAGCTGGACTTGGTGTTTTAAATCCTAATTCAAAACATTCATATTATGATAAGGAATATTTGTTTTATGATGTTGTTGTAGTTGGAGCAGGGGTTGCTGGATTATCTGCTGCCTTAGAAGCTGCTCTTTCAGGTGCTGATGTTTTACTACTCGATGATGAACAAAGAGTTGGTGGTAGCCTAAATTGGGGTCGAAGTGAACCAGATGAAAATGCTGATATTACAAAACGAGATGAATTACTCAATCAAATTCAACAGAATAATAATATCCATTTGTTAAGCTCTTCATCTGTTATAGGCTGGTATACGGATAATTGGTTAGCTGTTGTAAGAGAGAATAGATTAATAAAGCTTAGAGCCAAATCCATAGTTGTCGCAACTGGGTGCTGGGAACAGCCAATTGTGTTTCGTAATAATGATTTACCTGGTGTAATGTTAGGTTCTGCAGCTCAGAAACTAATTAACTTATGGGGCGTTAGACCAGGAGAACGTGCCGTTATTGCAACCTCAGATGACCGTGGCTACGGAGTTGCTCTTGACGTTATGAAAGCTGGTGTAGAGGTGGCTGCTGTTGTTGACCTTCGACCTGAATTCAATGAATGTAAACTGAGTTTAGAAGTAAGAAGAAAACAAATACCAATTCTTTTAGGTAGAACTCCTTGGGAGGCGATACCGAATAGACAGGGTTCGAGAGTTTCAAAATTACGCGTTGCAAAGATAGTAGCTCAGGGAAAGTGTGCTCCAGAAATTGATTCCTTTGCATGTGATCTTGTTATTATGAGTGCAGGCTGGTTTCCAGCAGCACCAATTGTTAGACAAGCTGGTGGGAAGATAGTTTATGACGAACTTTCGGGACACACCAAGATAACAGACTTGCCAGAAAATGTTATTGCTGCTGGAGGTATTGCTGGACATACTTCATTGGAAGCTGCGGCGGCAGATGGCAGCTATGCTGGAAATGTGGCTGCAAAAGCGGCAGGTATAGATAATAAAAGGGTTCAACCCCCCCAAATACAAATTACTAAAGAATCACAAATGCATCCTTGGCCAATTTTTGATCATCCAAAAGGTAAGGAATTCGTTGACTTTGATGAAGATTTACAGATTCATGATTTAGAAACTGCATTAGAGGAGGGTTATACCCACATCGAACATCTGAAACGCTTCACCACTAATGGCATGGGTCCCTCACAGGGCAGACATTCGTCATTATCTGCGATGCGTTTAGCCTCAAGATATACAGGTTTATCGCTTGATGGCACAGGAATGACTACCGCCCGTCCACCAAATGCACAGGTTACTCTGGGACACCTAGCTGGACGGATTTTTGAGCCGGTTCGATATACCGCTATGCACCATAGACACCTTGAGGCAGGTGCAAAAATGATGCCAGCCGGTATGTGGTTACGTCCTGAATACTATGGAAGCGATAATAGACGTAATCAAATGATACAAGAGGAATCAAGTAACGTAAGAAACAACGTAGGCTTGATCGATGTATCAACCCTTGGTGGTCTTGATATAAAAGGTCCAGATGCTGCGGAATTTTTAAACCGAATGTATACATTCGCCTATTTAAAGCAGCCTGTAGGAAAAGCACGTTATGTTTTGATGACAGATATTGCTGGAGTAATTGTTGATGACGGTGTTGCGTGCCGTCTTTCAGAAAATCACTTTTATGTAACTGCTACAACGGGAGGAGTAGAGTCAGTATATAGACAGATGTTATGGTTTAATGCTCAATGGAGGTTGAAGGTTGATATAACCAATATTACTGCGTCCTATGCAGGTGTTAATATTGCTGGGCCAAAAAGCCGTGTGGTGCTAGAGAGACTCTGTGATGATGTAGATCTGACACCTGATGGATTTCCATACATGGGTGTAAGGGAAGGACATGTAGCAGGCATCCCAGCACGAATGCTGAGGGTTGGGTTTGTCGGTGAATTAGGCTACGAATTACATGTACCTGCTCATCTAGGTGAAGCATTATGGGATGTTATTATAGAGGAAGGTAAAGAAGAAAAAATAAGACCATTTGGTGTTGAAGCTCAACGTCTACTTAGGCTGGAAAAGGGTCATATAATTATTTCTCAGGACACTGATGGCCTAACCCATCCGATAGAGGCCGATATGGCTTGGGCAATAGCAAGAAAAAAACCTTTCTACGTTGGTCTTAAATCAGTCTCTATGCTGGAAAAGAAAATACTTACACGAAAGCTTGTTGGTCTAGAGATAATAGAGACAGAAGGGTCAATTCCTAAAGAATGCCACCTCGTTATTGATGGTTCAGAAATTACTGGCCGTATAACGTCTATTGGTTACTCTTCAAGTTTAGAAAAATATGTAGCTCTAGCATATGTGTCTCCTAATCAATCTAACCCAGGAACGATTGTAGAAATACGTGTTGAAGAAGGAGAGATAATTCAAGCACGGGTTGTGGAACTCCCATTTTATGATCCAGATGGGCTAAGGCAGGAGATTTGATTATGGCGGACGTTTTAAAGCCCTCTTCTCTAATTAAGCGTAGTTTCTTATATAGAATCCACGAAAAAGCAGGCGGAGTGTTTATAGAAGAAAATGGGTTTGCTGTGCCATCTAATTACGGTCAAAGTGTTAGAGAAGAAATTACTTTAGCACATCAAATGGGCATCGCCGATCTTAGTCATGTTTCTAGAACAGGCTTTAAAGGTTGGCATGCTGCTAGCTGGCTTGAAAAGAAAAATTGTAAATTCGGCTTGGAGTCTAATTTCTCTTATCTACAATCTACGGGAGAACGTATACTACGTTTGTCTCCAAACGAATTTGCAATAGTTGGAAAAATTGTAAATGATAGTGATTTTATAACTGAGCTAAATTCATCTTTACACCCTGAAACAGATGAAGGTGTATTTATAGTTCCACGCTCAGACACTAATTGTTGGTTGAAGGTTATGGGGGTTAATGCACCATCTATGTTAGCAAAAGTATGTGCTGTAGACCTAAGACCTCAAATCTTTCCAGACGGTGCTATCGCCCAAACAAATATTGCTCGTCTGAACTGTATTGTAACTCGTCATGATGTTGGTCTTGCTACTACATATGACATACTGACCGATTGCGCTTCTGCTGATTATTTTTGGCAAGCACTTTTAGATGCAATGGATGAATTCTCTGGGGGGCCAGTCGGAGTTACTGCTGTTTATCAACTTGCAGGAGTCGGATAGAAATAAGTTTTAGCTTTATATATTTTGTAGGAATTAGGTTTTACAATTCATTAAAATAAAATAGTTCTTTAGCTGATTTTAAAATGCATTAAAGATTATAGACTACTTGGTGCCGCCGGTAAGAATTGAACTTACGGCCTCGCCCTTACCAAGGGCGCGCTCTACCCCTGAGCTACGGCGGCACTTAGATATAACAACATACTTTAAGATTCTAACGCGGGGCAACCTTGACGATTAAAAATCAACAAAAATTTGATCGAGAATTAAAGAAAGCTGATAAAAGAGCACGCCTATCAAAAGCTTTAAGAGATAATTTACACAAAAGGAAAGAGCAGAAACGTGCTCAAGGTGGAACTCTTAAGCCCAAAAAATAAAATTTATAATTTAATAGTGTATTATTAGTTATAAGTTTTTTTATACGAATCTGTTAATCTATATTCGTTATATGATTCTAGGCACTATTTTTTTGGTAACCTTAATTCCAAAAGTTTATCAACCGTTTTAATAAGTTATCTTGAAGATCAATGTTTGTTAGAATATGTTGCCAAAATAAACTGCGGAGGAATTAATAATGGCTGTTATGCCAGATAGCTGGATACGTGAAATGGCTCATTCTAAAGGTATGATTGAGCCATTTATTGAGAGTCAAAAGAGGCAGAATTGTATTTCTTATGGGGTATCCTCTTATGGTTATGATGCACGTGTTTCAGAGGAGTTTAAGATTTTTACAAACGTTGATTCCGCTCTAGTCGATCCAAAGCAATTTGCAACTGAGAGCTTTGTGGAACGCACGGGTGATGTTTGTGTCATTCCTCCAAATAGCTTTGCTCTTGCTCGAACAGTTGAATATTTTCGAGTGCCCAGAGATATTTTAGTAATATGCCTAGGAAAATCAACTTATGCACGCTGCGGAATAATAGTTAATGTTACCCCTTTAGAACCGGAATGGGAAGGACATGTTACTCTTGAGTTTTCAAATACAACACCATTACCAGCAAAAATATACGCAAATGAGGGTGCATGTCAGTTTATTTTCTTGAAAGCGGACTCATTGTGTGATGTGAGTTATGCCGATAGATCAGGAAAATATCAAGGTCAGGTTGGAGTTACGCTTCCAAAGCTCTAATCTCCTATGAGTGCTGTAGTTCTAAATGAACTGCCTTACAGGTAAAAGTTATGGAAATTATCAGGATACAGGGTGGCCAAAAACTTTCTGGGAAAGTCGGAATACGAGGAGCGAAGAACTCAGCATTACCTTTAATGGTATCTTCTCTGCTGACCGAAGATCAGTTAACTCTAGATAATCTACCGCAACTTGCAGATATTTCAACAATGGAAGCAATACTTATTAATCATGGAGTTCAGGTTGAATGGCAACGTAACGGGTTAGATTCTAGTAATCTGGTTAGATTAAATGCAGAAAATATTACGAATACAACGGCAGACCATGACCTAGTTAGAAAGATGCGTGCTTCGATTCTTGTTCTTGGTCCACTTTTAGCACGAAAGGGCAATGCTAGAGTATCTTTACCAGGTGGTTGTGCAATAGGTACACGTCCCGTAGATATTCATTTGTCTGGCTTATCTCAGTTGGGTGCAGAAATAACCCTTGTTGATGGGTATGTTGAAGCCAATGCACCAAATAGGCTACGTGGGTCAGTTTTGTCCCTTCCTTTCCCATCTGTAGGTGCTACAGAAAATTTAATGATGGCAGCAACCCTTGCAACTGGAACAACAGTTATCAAAAATGCTGCTTGTGAGCCTGAGGTTGAGGATTTAGCAAGATGTTTAGTTAAAATGGGAGCAAATATCCAAGGAATAGGTACTAATAAGCTGGAGATTGAAGGAGAGATATCATTAAATGGCACTAAACACTCTGTAATTCCAGACAGAATAGAAGCAGGTACTTATGCCATTGCTGCAGCAATAACTTATGGTGAAGTTGAACTTCAGGGGGTTATACCAAAACACCTAGAAACTACATTAACAATACTAGATCAAGCGGGTATTAAGATACAAACTACATTAAATAGCGTTATGATTTCAGCTACCAAACAAATCTTAGCACGTGATATTGCGACCAGCGTTTATCCTGGTTTTCCAACTGATTTGCAGGCACAAGCAATGGCTTTAATGGCTATAGCCGAAGGACCTTCAGTAATTAGAGAGACAATTTTTGAAAATCGATTCATGCATGTTCCTGAGCTTATCCGTCTTGGAGCTAATATAACTATAAAAGGGCCGACTGCCGTGGTCAGAGGTGTGAAAAACCTGCACGGTGCACCTTTAATGGCGACAGACCTAAGGGCTTCATCATCACTTGTTATTGCAGGCCTCGCGGCTAAGGGTGAAACAACCGTTAGCCAGTTGCATCATATAGACCGTGGTTATGAAAAGATTGAAGAAAGGCTCTCTGGACTAGGTGCAGTAATAGCTCGCGAGGCTGTTTAGTAATGGAGAATCATAAAGAAAAAAAATCATTTCTTAGATTGCGTGCTAGAGAACAAGAAGAGCTGAATGTCATAAGTGCATGCCTACAAGGGTCTATCACATGTTATGGTGAAATGGAATTTGATAAAGAACATGAGCGTTTTGCTGCAATTATGGTCAGGTATTCATGGGAAGATGTAGCCACCCGTAAGACAAATCGGAACTATGTGATATTGAAGCATATTCGAACAGCTTTTCGAATAGAATGTGTTAAAAAGTTAAGTTTACGAGGAATAGACCTAACGCAAGAAAATAAATTGCTTGAATTAGTAACTGTTTCGGCCCGAATAAAAAAAGAAAAAATATTTCTACATTTGATTTTTTCGGATTCAGGTGAGATTTATGCAGAAGTAGAAGATTTGGATGTTAGAATGGAGGATTTGGGCGATGCAATTGATAGCCAAATCAAAGTTGTCTTATGAATAATAACAATTTAATTAATATATGCCTTATCTTCACTTAACGGGTTGAAAAAAATGATAATGATAATTAAAGATAACGATGGTATCGTTTTGGCTATTCCGAAGGGACGTATTCTTAAAGAACTTATACCTGTTCTTAATTCTGTTGGTATTTCTATTGAGCCAAGTTTCTCAGATAAAGATGCACGCCAATTACAATTCTCTACAAATATTCAAGGGCTTAGCGTTATTCGCGTACGTTCATTTGATGTGGCTACTTTTGTAGCTTTTGGGGCTGCACATTTGGGAGTCGCTGGAGCAGATGTCCTAATGGAATTCAATTATAATGAATTATATGAACCTTTAGATTTAGGAATAGCCCGATGCAGGTTAATTGTGGCAGAGCCAAAAGTTTATTCTGATGATGATCCTGCTCATTGGAGCCACGTAAGGGTTGCAACAAAATATCCCCGTTTAACTAAGAGGCACTTTGAAGCCAGGGGAGTTCAGGCAGAGTGTATAAAGCTCAATGGTGCAATGGAGCTTGCTCCTAAGCTTGGACTATGCAGAAGGATAGTTGATTTAACCCACACAGGTGAAACACTTAAGGCTAATGGTTTGGCTGAAATAGAACATATAGCAGATGTAACCTCACGATTAGTAGTTAATCGAGCTGCATTAAAAACCCGTGCTAATGAGATTAATTCCTGGATTCAAAAATTTAGGGAGGTAGTCAATGGTTAAAAAATTAAATTTTAATGATAATGATTTTAATATTTCTTTTAGGTCACTAATTAGAGCAAGAAAATCTGTTCCTAAAGAAGTTGATAAAAAAGTCTCAAATATTATTGCTGATGTTCGCACAGGAGGTGATGCCTCCCTCAGGTTGCTAACAGCAAAGTATGATGGGTTTGAAATTAGTGATGATTCTAGTTTTATTATCACAAATTCTGAGAGATTCTCTATAAGCAAAAGTTGTGATAAATGTACCTTTGATGCATTAAGGTTTGCTGCTGATAGAATTCGTACTTTTCATGAAAAACAAACCCCTGAAGATATAAGTTTTGAAGATGACTTAGGTGTAAGCCTAGGTTCTGTATGGCGTCCTATTAGTTCTGTAGGATTATATGTTCCTGGAGGTACTGCGTCCTATCCATCCTCTGTTCTTATGAATGCCTTACCAGCTAAGGTAGCAGGGGTACCTAGAATCGTAATGGTGGTACCTTCACCAGATGGCAATTTGAATCCAGCAGTAGTTGCTGCTGCAGAAATTGCTGGTGTGGATGAAGTTTGGCGTATAGGTGGTGCTCAAGCAATAGCAGCCCTAGCATATGGGACAGAAACCCTTGACCCAGTTGACAAGATAGTTGGCCCAGGAAACATGTGGGTAGCTACAGCTAAGCAAAAAGTGTATGGAGATGTAGGTATAGATATGATTGCCGGCCCATCAGAGATTCTTGTAATTGCTGATAGCGAGAATGATCCTTCATGGATAGCTGCTGATCTACTTTCTCAGGCAGAACACGATGAATCAGCACAATCCATATTAATAACTGATGACGATACTTTTGCGAATGAAGTAGAAAAAAATATTGCAAATTATCTTAAAACATTAAGTCGTCATGAAATTGCATCATTAAGCTGGGAGGAGCATGGGGCAATAATTATTGTACCATCATTAGAGGATGACTCACCAGACCTAGTTAATAAAATAGCTCCTGAGCATCTAGAAATAGCAACCGAAAACCCCAAAATAATCGCTGATCGTATTCTTAATGTAGGTGCAATTTTCCTCGGACGGTATACACCTGAAGCGATAGGAGATTATGTTGCCGGAACAAACCACGTACTTCCAACATCTGGTAGTGCACGTTTTTCATCAAGCCTTTCAGTTCCAGATTTTCTTAAACGAACCAGTATAGTGAGTTGTAATAGTAGTAGTCTTAAATCTCTAGCTCCATCGGCCATTAAGTTGGCAGAGGTGGAAGGATTAGGTGCTCATGCATTATCTGTATCTATCCGTATAACAAAAGATTTGGATTAACTTATGCAAGGTAATGACTTTGGAAAAACCCAATTCATTGCCGATATTGAGCTTGATGTATCAATTGGTAGACATCCAAATGCGGATATTGAGCATGAACGTAAGGTAGCAATTTATGATTTAAAAGATTCAAATACCTTTTCACCTATTGGAGCTCCACTAGGCCCCTATTCTGCAATCCTTAATACAGTTGATAATAGGTTAACAATTAACCTTAAGTGCCCATCTGGCGAAGCTATAGAGCCTATTATTATTGCAATGTCTCCGTTCCGATCTTTAATGAAAGATTATGCACAAATATGTAATGCTTATATGAATGCAATTCGTGCCTCCACTCCTTCACGTATTGAGGCAATAGATATGGGCCGTAGAGGGCTCCATAATGAAGGTTCAGAAAAACTAAGAGAAATTCTAATTCATAAAGTAGAGATAGATGACGATACAGCACGACGCCTATTCACTTTATTATATGTCTTACAGATGCGTGGCTAGAAGTTTTATGGTTACAAAAATAAATCGTATATTATTTGCATGCACATGGAACGCTGTGAGGTCTCCAATTGCTCAAGGTATAATGAATTTAGTAGCTGGCAATAGTTTTTTTATAGACTCTGTTGGTGTCAGGTTAGGTGTTACTGATTCCTTTGCAATTACTGTAATGGAAGAAATAGGGGTCGATATTTCAAACCATCAACCAAAAACCTTTGAGCAACTAATAGATAGAAATTTTGATATAATTATTTCATTATCTCCAGAAGCACAACATAAAGCAGTTGAAATGACACGAGACTCTGCTTGTAAAGTTGAGTTCTGGCATACCATGGACCCATCTATTATAGATGGGAACAGGGATGTTCAATTATCTGCCTTTCGGCAAATTAGGGATGAACTTTCACATAAACTTAATAAAAGATTTGGTTGCCCTGCACCGATAATATGAGTTTAAATTTTGTAAATTAATATTTTGTGCCCAATTTGATATTTTTCTTTTAATATATTTCGGTATTTCTGTAATGAAAAATCCAAGTGTAAATCGACTTGTGCTTGCTTCCGCCTCTCTCCAGAGGAAACAACTACTTTTGCAAATGGGAGCGAAGATAGATTTAGTATCGCCAGCGAATATTGACGAAAGTCTTCACTCCAATGAACCTCCTAAATATTATGTTAATAGGATGGCTAAAGAGAAAACTTTAGCAATATCTCGATTTGAACAGGAATCATATGTCCTTGGAGCTGATACTGTGGTGATAGCCGGCACAAAAATCTTTCCTAAGACTGAGAATAATGAGACTGCTAAAGAATATTTACAACAATTGTCTGGTAGGCGTCATCAAGTGATAACATCCATAGCTGTTATTTCCCCTTTTGGTAAGCTATCAAGCAGATTAGTTATAACACGTGTTAAATTTAAGAGATTAAGTAATGCAGAGTTAAAAACTTATCTTAATACTAATGAATGGAAGGGTAGGGCAGGGGGATATGCAATTCAGGGAATTGGCGGGAGTCTTATAGAGTGGATAAATGGATCTTATTCAAATGTTGTAGGGTTACCATTGTATGAAACTAAATGTACCTTGGAAGGTCTTGGCTGGAGGTGGAGCCCAAAGATTGATAGCTCGTTTGGTGGATATGATTCTAAGCAAGGTATGAAATCATGAGCAGTGGAGGTGAGGTGTTTGTTTCATCGACACCATTTGCAAAATTCATTGCAGTTATTGATTCCTATGGCCAAGCCGTTGCTTTACGCTCAGAGACCAAGGGCCGAGAGAGTTTAGTGGGCGATATATGGTTAGGTAAGGTTGCAAGACCAGTGCCAGGCCATGAGGCAGTTTTTGTTTCTTTAGGTGATACTATAACAGGTATGCTACATGGTAGATTTGAACCTGGAACAATTATGGTAGTTCAAATTGTGCGGGATAGTTTTGGTTCAAAGGCTCCATTATTAACTAATTTACCAGTTTATTCCGGTAAATACTTACTTTACTGTCCAGAAGGAAAGATAGATAGAGTAAGCCGGAAAATAAAAAACACTTTATTTCGTGAAAAATTAAAAAAATTACTGAATAAACTCAATAGACCAAAGGGTGCATTTATAGCTCGTCGGTTTTGTGACAATTCTGAGATTGAAATTCTAGAAGAAGAGGCTAGATGGTTAGTCAAATGTGCACAAAATGTTGATTCTGAAATACAAAATTCATCTAAATTAAGGTTGTTATATTCTGCTGGAGGCTTAGTAGGAAGTGTTTGTAATCAGTTTGCTTTAGAAGGGAAATATATTTGGTTTGATGACCAGCATGAATATAACAAATCCAAAGCAAATGATCTGATCTATTGTCCTTCAATTATGAAAAGCTTGAGACTGTCTAGTGATGAAGATCTTTTTGAAAGGTATGATTTACATAATCAATGGCAAACGACTTTAGGGTCTGATGTTTTATTACCTTCAGGCGGTAAATTGACAATAGAAGAAACTGCAGCTTGTGTAACAATTGACGTAGACTCAGGTACAAAGAAAAGATCAAACTCCCAACAAATAGCATGCTATGAGGCCATAGCTGTTTGTGGAAATGAAATTATTCGAAGAAACCTTGCAGGATTAATAGCAATTGACTTACCCCTTGTTTTTGGAAAAAAAGAAACAGATGAACTCATACGGCTAATGCAGTCGGCTTTAGATAAAGATCAAGTTTCATCAGATGTATTAGGTTTAAGCCACGGGGGTGTTTTGGAAGTTACAAGGCAAAGAATAGGCCCATCTTTATTGCAGGCACTTACAGAGCAAAATTCTCAGTATCCATGGTTTACAAGGAGGTGGAGGCCAGAAATTACTGCCCACAGGGCAATTTGCAAAGCACGACGAGAAATTAACTCGGGTTCTTCCGCAATAACTATATGTGCCAACCAGTGTGTGTTAGATCTTTTCTCGGATTATAACTCAATTGCTCATTGGCTTAGGGCAAGTTTTTATATTCAGGAAGATAATAAAATGTCTGATGATGATTTTGAGGTCCATAGCAGATGACAATTGATGTGCTTACCTGGGTCGCATTGTTTGGTGGTATGCTGTTGCTGTTTTTTGGAGGTGAGATATTAGTCCGTGGTGCAGTAGGGTTGGCTCAAAAACTTGGCGTTTCTCCTCTACTGATCGGTGCAACAGTGGTGGCGTTTGGCACCTCAGCTCCCGAATTAGTTGTAAGTATTGATGCTGCAATTCAAGGCGTAGTTGATGTTGCTATTGGAAATGTTTTTGGCTCAAATTTAGCGAATCTTCTTTTAATACTTGGCATATCGGTAGCATTAACTCCTATTATCGTCGAACCTAAATTTGTGAGAAGAGACTCAGCTGCCTTATTATTAACTACAATCGCTGTTGTTGGTTTGGCATTTCTCATGGAAATACCTTGGTATCTGGGGTTGATAATGATATTGGTGCTTATAGCACATGTTACTTATGGTTACTGGAAGGAGAGAAACCTAAAATCACATAAAGTTAGTATTCCAACGGATTTGTATCAAAATCTTAATGTGGAATATAAAGAGAAACCGATATGGCTTTCCTCTTTTTATTTGTTTCTTGGTATTCTCGGTGTGATTTTTGGGGCACATTTTCTTGTTGACAGTGGTACAAATATAGCTCGTGCAGTAGGCATTTCTGAGGCTGTAATAGGATTAACGGTTGTTGCTCTAGGAACAAGCTTGCCTGAACTTGCAACATCAATTATGGCTGCAATCAAACGGCATGGAGATGTTGCATTAGGGAATATACTTGGATCAAGCCTTTTCAATATTTTAGGTATACTGGGCGCTGTCGCCCTTGTGCGACCGGCTCCAATTCCACAGGAAATTGTGAGCTTAGATCTCTGGATTTTACTAGGCGTTACACTTATTGTTTTTTTACCAGTCTATGTAGGTTGGAGATTAGGACGTTTTTTTGGTATATTACTCCTGATCCTTTACATTGCTTATATCGTTCACCATTTTATGTAATTAGGAACTCATAATTATTTATCACATGGTACGGGGTATGTTATGGAACCCTCAGGATATGTTTGTCCTGCTTCAAAACAGGTAATTAAACCTTTCCCATCAGCCCAGTATAGGTGCGGGTTAAGGCCATTTGATCCATCTTTTAGATAAAAACTATGACCCCAATGTCCGTTACGATCCTGTGCGCGCCTGAACTGTCTGCCAAGCTGGAAATGTAGATGTCTTGTTTGGGCAATGCACCTGAATTCAAAATGATTATTACCTAAATTTCCAATCAATTGTCCACGTTTAACGATATCTCCAGTGCTAACAAACATTTCTCCAAGGTGGCCATAGAGGGCAATGAGATTCTCTCCGTCAATCCCCTTGCCATGGTCAATAGCAATAGTAGGGCCCCAACACTTTTCAATTGACGCTTCTAACACTTTTCCAGCTGCGACGGCAATTATTGGTTGACCATTATCGCCTATGATATCGATTCCTTGGTGATCTTGCTGACGCAATTTAAAATTAACACCCATTCTACTTTTATAATCTGATGCTATTGAAGGGGCACCTGGAGGATAAACCAATTTGATTTTATTCTTTGCTTGAGAAGTCTGGCTGCCCAAAACATATGAAGAAATTGATAAAACTAATAGAGCATAAAATATTTTCCTCACAGTTTTTCCTCTAATAATAACTTTAAAACATTAAATATATTAGATTCTAGTAAATATGGTGAATTTTTTCTTATTTAAGAAAAACTCTATATTCTATATTTTTAAGATTTATTATAACACTCAATGTCTATATTCTTGGAAAGCTATTAAAATACGAAGGACAAAATGCTAGATACAATTATTAGAGGAGCCCATATTGCAGACGGTTCAGGGAAAAGTATTTATCAAGCTGATTTAGGAATTATGGGAGATAAAATCGCTGAAATTGGTAATATCAAGGCTTCGGCTAAGACAATAATAGATGCAAATGGTCTTATACTTTCACCAGGTTTTGTAGACGTTCATACACATTATGACGCCCAACTAACGTGGGATAAATATGCAAGTCCCTCTCCTTCTTTAGGTGCTACTACGGTTGTTATAGGTAATTGTGGGTTTAGTATTGCCCCTTGCCCACCAGAACAACGCAGAAGAATATCAAATAACCTTGCAGAGGTAGAAGGTATGTCAATTTCTGCATTAGAAGCAGGTATAGACTGGAATTTTGAGTCTTTTGGAGAATATATAGAATTACTTGAAAGAAAAGGTTCCTATCCAAATGTTGCCTGTTTCGTCGGGCATTCAGCTGTGAGAACAGCAGTATTAGGTAGAGAAGCATCGGAACGATTGGCCACTGATGACGAATTATTGATTATGAGTCAGATAGTATCTGAGTCGATGCAATCTGGAGCTATCGGGTTTTCTAGTTCACAATCTTTGAACCACAATGGAGCAAATGGTGTGCCAATGCCTTCTCGTTTAGCCAGTAAAGATGAGTTTAAGTCATTAGTCGCTGCTATCGGTGAATGTGGGCATGGTGTATTTCAATTAACAGTTGGGCCTCATGCTGAGATGTCGTTTCTGGAAGATATTGCTCAAGAAAATAACTGTATTGTGATGATGACTGCTGCACTCCATAATGAGGCATTTCCCGACCGTGCTATCGGCATGCTAAATGGTGCATTAGATGCCCAGAGGCGTGGCAATGGTCTATGGGCCCAAGTATCTTGCCAGCCTTTGTCTATGGATTTTTCACTGACTTCAGCATTTCCTTTTCAGCCTTTTGAAGCTTGGAAGGAACTTGGTAAATTAAATAAAACAGAATTATCAAAGATTCTAAAATCAATTGATTATCGCCAAAAATTTAAAAAAGAATTAATGTCACCCGCACGAGGTAAAATTTTTTATGGAGATTGGTCAAAGGTTAGTATTGCCCAAGTTTCAAGTAGAAAATTTCAAGACATGGAAGGTCTTTCAATAAGCGAATTAAGTAAACAGTTAGACAAACATCCTGTTGACCTAGTTTTCGACATTGCCCTTAACGATAATTTAGAAACAATTTTTAACGCAGCCCTTCTAAATTCAGATGAGGATGTTGTTGCTGATTTTCTAATTCATGAAGCATCACTTATAAGCCTTTCAGATGCCGGAGCTCACCTGCGTTATATGTGTGATGCCGGATACGGTCTTCATCTTTTAGGACATTGGGTGAGGAACAAAAAAATTATGAGTTTAGAGGACGCAATTAGACGATTAACAACGTTACCTGCGAGTTTATTCAATATTAAAGATAGGGGACATTTATTGCCCGGAAAGTTTGCTGATTTGGTGCTGTTTGACAAAGATGAGATTAATTTGGGGCCTTTAAAGAGATTCGATGACCTACCCAATGGGGAATCTCGGATGATGAGAGAGCCAATTGGTGTTGAGGGTGTTTGGGTGAATGGGCAAATGGTATTTGATGGAAAACAATATAAGAATATTCCATCGCCCGGGAAAATCCTACGTGCCTAGAAATGTTTATGCAAAGCAGCATATACTTTACCAGCTCGAATTTAAGTAAATTTTCAGTTAATTCAACTTGGAAATTTATCCAGTTAAAGTTATAAGGTGCTCGAATGTAAAATCAAATAAGTACTTTGAGATAAGTTGTGAGTTAAATTAATATTGTGCTGGTTTCAGGATTTTAAAAGTTATACATTTACAGCGAGAGTTATATATTTAGGAGTTTTATATAGGTTATGGAGGGTTTTATGCTCCAAGAACCTAATTTTACTATGAAATATTAAGCCCAGGTAGCTCAGTTGGTAGAGCAACGGACTGAAAATCCGTGTGTCGGCAGTTCAATTCTGTCCCTGGGCACCACTTCCGGTTGTAGCCATTTTTATTAATTGCACATTTTGATATTAATCTATGTATATTTGACTATAACACTGAATGGATATAGAAAATGGTTTGTTACCTGAAGGTTTTTCTTTATTATCTCTCAATCTTTATTTTTAAAGAAAAGTTCTATTTCAAAACATGGAGACCCAGATGACGTTGAGAATAAATGCTGAAGCCCCTAATTTTAAAGCCGATACAACTGAAGGTGTAATAACTTTTCATGAATGGATAGGTGACAGTTGGGCAATTTTATTTTCACACCCGAAAGATTTTACTCCTGTATGCACCACAGAGTTGGGTTACATGGCAAGGCTTAAGCCAGAATTTCAGAAACGTAATTGTAAGGTGATTGGACTGAGTATAGATCCAGTTTCAGATCACGAACGTTGGGTTGGGGATATAGAAGAAACTCAAGGTACTGCAGTAAATTATCCCCTTATTGGTGATACGGATCTATCAGTTGCAAAAGCTTACGATATGTTGCCAGAAGATGAATCAGGAAATTTCGAAGGTCGTACGGCCGCTACAAATGCAACAGTTCGTTCTGTTTTTATAATATGTCCCGATAAAAAAATTAAAGCAATGCTAACTTACCCAATGAGTACAGGCCGTAATTTTGATGAGGTACTTCGTTTGCTTGATTCTTGTCAGCTCACAGCGACACATCAGGTTGCAACTCCTGTAAATTGGAAACAAGGTGAGAACGTCATCATTGTTCCGGCGGTTTCAGATGAAGATGCGAAGAAAAAATTTCCTAATGGTTGGGAATCCCCTAAGCCTTACTTAAGGATAGTACCTCAGCCAGATTAATGATTCTAATAAGAGATTTTTAAATTGCGGTTTTATATCCAAATAAGTTGTTTTTAGGAATCTATTTTTGTTCGTTTATCTTCACTAATAGGATATCTGGGTCCAAGGTTTTTGCTAAAGTCTGCACCTGTAGGGTTTTGAAAAACTTTAAGCTCAAAAAAGGGTAGGACACTTAGAAGGTGATCGATCAAGTCAGATTGAATTCCTTCATAACGAACCCAGTTAGTATCATTGGTAAAAGCGTATATTTCTAAGGGTAAGCCTTGTGCAGAAGGTGCCAATTGTCTCACCATCAATGTCATGTCATTACGAAAACGCGAACTCTCTTCCAAATATGCTTGGCAATAGGCTCGAAAGGTGCCCAGATTAGTCAGGGCTCGCCGGTTTATTGGTAGGGCTGCTATTTCATCTTCATCCAATCCAGCATTTGCTGAGGCAAGTTCAGCCTGTTTTGTTTTGAGGTAAGATTCAAGGCGTTTGAAGGTTTTAAATCGCGACATCATTTCATCATCACAAAACTTTACACTGGCTTGGTCGATAAGCAAACTACGTTTGATTCTTCGGCCTCCAGAATCACTCATTCCACGCCAGTTCTTAAATGAGTTTTCCATGATTTTATAAGTGGGGATTGAAACGTAAGTATTGTCCCAGTTTCTTACTTTCACAGAATGTAGGGCCATATCTACTACTTCACCATCTACACCAAACTGTGGCATTTCAATCCAATCACTTTTACGAACCAAATCATTTGAAACTAATTGTATACTAGCGATTAGGGAGAGAATAGTATCTCTAAATACAAGTAGTAAAACAGCAGTAATAGCACCCAATCCACCTAATATCCCCCATGGTGATCGGTCAACTAAGATACTAATGACAATAATAGCACCTAATAAATATACTAAGAGTTTACCTAGTTGTATGTACCCCTTAATGGGACGTTCTGCCGAAACTGGATAGAGTTGATATATATCCATTGCTGCGGTTAGCAGCCTAGCAAGCATTAGAGTAATTATAAGAAAAATAAATGCGAGAATAACGCGTCTGCCAAGCCCAATCATCTCAGGGTAATGGGCAGCTCCTACATATAAAATGATAGCAGGAGCAAGGTAAGCGGTGAGTTTAAATATTCCGCGCTGTGCAATGAGGTCATCCCATTGACTTGGTGTACGTGCTATAGCTCGATAGACTAGTGGGACAGCTGCAAACCTTACTAGGAAATAGGCAAGTAAAGCTGCTCCTACAAGAAGAACAGGGTAACTCCAAACTGCGTCTCCAAAAATTTCATCCACTCTTTGATTTAGCAAATTAATCTCCGCTATCCTGTCTTAGGTTGCCTAACTGTGTTATTAATTTAACAAATATTTTTTATTTTTGCATTTGACACTAAAAGTCTCTTTTTAATGAGGCATGTGTATTAATTATTGTAATAACAAATTTTGACTAGAATAATAGGCTATTATTCGAATATTGAAACACGGGAGTTAATATTATGGGCAATGTGTACCTTGTCGGTGTTGGGATGACTTCATTTGGTAAGTTCTTTGATAAATCTGTAAAGGATTTAACGAGAGAGGCTGTTGATGCTGCCCTTACTGACGCTGATGCTGTGATCACAGATATCGAAGCAGCCTGGTTTTCGAACACAACACAAGGTGTTATTGAGGGACAGTTTTTAGTGCCTGGTGAGATGGCACTAAGGAATATGGGTTTTGAAGGTATTCCTATGACCAATGTTGAAAATGCATGTGCAAGTGCATCAACAGCCTTAAATGGTGCTGTCACAGCTATAAAAGCAGGTGTTGTGGAAGTTGCTATAGCTGTTGGTGTGGACAAAATGTATTCCGAGGATAAGTCAAAATCCTTTGAAATATTTGATGGAGCAATTGATGTTCATAGAAGAGAGGAAGAATTTGCAGCTCTGGAGAAATTGGGCGAGGGAGTGAATCCTCCACCAGACGAAATAATCCCAAATCAGCAACGTAGCCCATTTATGGACGTCTACGCATGTTTTGCAAAACAGCATATGAAAATGTTTGATTTGACACAACGGCAGCTTGCTGCTGTTGCTTCAAAAAACCACTGGCACTCTACAATGAATCCAAAATCTCAATTTAACTTTGAGGCAAGTATAGATGAGGTTCTTGATGCCCGGCTGATTTCATGGCCATTAACACTTCCAATGTGTTCGCCAATTTCGGATGGAGGTGCTGCTGCTGTAGTGTGTTCTGAAGATGCACTTAAGCACTTCGATAATAAGAGGGCCATTCGTATTTTAGCTTCAGCCATGGGCACAGGTATCAAGAGATCACCAGAGGATCTGGAGAATCACATCACCAGACGTGCGGCAAGAAATGCTTATGAAGTTGCTGGTATAGGCCCTGGCGAAATTGATGTTGCTGAAGTTCATGATGCAACGGCGATGGGTGAAATTACGCAATCAGAGTGTTTAGGATTATGTGAATTTGGTGAAGGAGGAAGTCTAGCTGAAAGTGGTCAAAGCAAACTTGGCGGGCGTATCCCTATAAATCCATCTGGCGGGTTAGAGTCTAAAGGCCACCCCATAGGAGCAACAGGACTAGGGCAGATCTATGAATTAAGCAATCAACTCAGAGGGGAATGTGGGGATAGGCAAGTAGATGGTGCTCGTTTTGCTATAGCAGAGAATGGCGGAGGAATTTATGGAATTGAGGAAGCAACATGCTGTATAACTATATTAGGTAAGTAGTTAATATGATTTTAAAAACTAATTAATTCATGGAAAGGTAGGATTTATCTTTATATAAGTTATTTTTACTAATACAGATTACTAATAATTACCAAAGCTTAATGTTTTAAAAATGACAGTAGGCCCATTTATGAGTGAAGAGAATCTATGAGTGAAGAGAATCACATATTTAGATCCGCTATAAACCCAGATAAATCTTGGCTTATATTATTACTTTTTCTCAACGGAATAATCTACGGAATGCATTTTGTTGCAAATAAATGGGCCGTAGATAGTGGAATCCCAGTTTTTGCTTATATTTTTTGGTATTCATTTATTGCAGGAGTAATACTTCTTTTGCTCTGCATTTGCTTGCGGGAATTTCCAAAGCTATCACCCAAAAGTTTATTTGTTTTTGCAGTGATGGGGACCACCGGTATTGCAGCCCCACTGGCTCTGCTTACATGGACAGCATCAAAACTACCAGCAGGTGTTATTGGACTTGTTGTTGTTATGTCACCTGTATTTACATACATCTTTTCAACAGTTCTAAAAATTGAAAAATTTGCTTGGCTAAGGGTTCTAGGGATATTAATCGGCTTTGGCAGTGTTTTACTTGTCTATTTACCTGATGCAAGTTTGCCTGATCCATCAATGGCCAGCTGGCTTTTGATTGCCCTGATAGCACCAATATGTTTTGCAGCAACAAATGTATTTGCCGCTATTATTCGGCCTCCAAAAGTATCCTCGCTTGCTCTTTCTGCAGGCATATTACTTGGTGGATCCTTAGTTATGCTCCCAATAATGCTTATTTCTGGTGAGTATTGGATTCCTCCTGCTGATATGATGCTTGGCAATTATGCCCTGATAACAGCTATTTTGATAAACCTTGCAATTTGGTGGATGTTTCTTGAGATTGTTAGAAATGCTGGACCAGTGTTTTTTACTCCATCTAATTATGTGATTGTTTTATCCAGCATTGGGTGGGGGGTAGTAATTTTTGGTGAAAAACCAAGTATATTCATCTGGGGTGCGGTAATTATGATGTTTGCTGGGGTATTTCTAGTTAATTATGGTCAAATAAAGAAAAAATCTTGATACAATAATTCAATTATAAATTCTAAAATTTCGTTTTTTTTTTGATAAAAATGCAAATTAATTAAGAATCCTACTTGTTTCTTTGCATTTACAATGACAATCTCTAATATTGTATGTTTTTAACCCTAATTTCTTGGGTTAGTTATGATTATTAACAATGTTAGTTAGAGGTGATCTATAAAGGAGGGAGACTGGGATGTCTATTAATAAGACATTTAGGAGCCTAATAAAGGCTACCGCAGTATTCGCTATCTTAGTCGGTGGTTATATGTCGATAGATAAAGCGGAGGCTGGCAAAGACACAATGGTAATAGCCATTGGTGGTTTGCCGCAAGGAATTGATTTAGATAAACATGTAAGCCCAACTACTTGGAGTATGGGTGCACAGGTTATGGAAGATGGAATGAGTTGGGAATGGGTTGACTTCCCATTTAAAACTGGAGCTGGTTGGGATCCTTCAACGATTCCAGGTTTTGCATACCCTGATTATTTCGGAGCACAAAAATTAGTTCCAGGAATTATTGAAAAGTGTGAATTGGATGCAGACGGAAAACGTGCCGTATATCATCTTCGCAAGGGTGTAATTTCTCCATGGGGCAATGAGTTCACAGCTGATGATATGCTATGGAGAATTGAACGTGGTAAGGCAACAGGGGCTATCAACAACTTTCTTGAGTTTCTGCTCAATTTACCGGGTCAAACTATCAATCCACCAGAATCAGGTGGTTATACCAAAATAGATGATCATACTGTTGAAATCACATCTTCTGCTGGGATGCCTTTAGGGTGTAAGCGTTTCACAAACTATTATGATGCTTTCCTAGATTCAACTGAAGTAATGAAGCACGCAACAGAAGACGATCCTTGGGCTGATAAGTGGGTGGCAACTAATGGAGGCGGATTCGGAGCCTATAAAATCACTGAGTGGTCTCCAGGAAAACGTGTTGTTATGGAGTCTAATGAACAATATTGGCGTGGAGCTCCCGAGATTAAAAAAATAATTTATCTCGTGGTTCCTGAGTCAGCAAACCGTGTAGCTTTATTGCAACAAGGTAAAGTTCATATGGCTGAAGGACTAACTCCTGATGAAATTTTGTCATTAGATTCTTCTGACAAAGCTCGGGGTGTTGCAGTCCGCGGTAATCAGTCTATGTGGGTTGTTATTAACAATACATTGCCCCCATATGATAACGTTAAAGTCCGTCAGGCAATCAATCACTTGATTGATCGTGAGGCTATAGCAAACAATATTTATCATGGGATGATGAATGTATGGCAGGGTGTAATGCCAAGTACATATCCCGGATATGATAAGTGGTTAAAGTATGACTACAATATTGAAAAAGCTAAGGCACTCTTGGCTGAAGCTGGATATGCTGATGGATTCGACGCCGAATTTGCATTCAGTGCAGCTGAAGCAACTCAAGAATCTATAGCAATATTGCTGCAGAGTGCTTTCAAAGCGGCGGGAATTAATCTAACGTTGAAAAAGCTCCCAGTTGCTGCACATTCTGATCTCATTATGAGTAAGAAGGCTTCATTGGGTCTGTGGACAGATATGCCTATCCAGCCAGATATTAACTATGCTTTAAAATTGGTTTGGCCAACAAATGCATTAGTTAACTATCATAACTTTAGTGATGAAAAGGTGGATGCTACCCTCAAGAAATGTGAGGGCGAGGTTGATGCAAAAGCACGCATTGAGTGCCATGCTGGGATACAAGAACATATCCATGATCTTGCACCTCTAGGGTGGATTGGCGAGCAGTATTTTGCTGTTGGCTTATCTAGGGCAGTCAGCGGTTTCCGTTGGTATACCACTCAGTATTATCATGTTAACGAAATGTCTATTGCGGAGTAATTATAACCGTAATTAGATACAAAATTAGTGTAGTGGCGGCGTAGAATATTTACGTCGCCACTTCACTCGAAAATGGTTGGCATTTATGCGCATACTTATTTATATCGGACGACGCCTGATATTTTTAATACCCCAGGTTCTTCTGATTTCATTTATTACTTTTACACTCGTTCGTATGTTACCTGGCAATCCAGCAAGGATGTCCTTGGGACCTCTTGCACCTGAGTCTGCTATTGAGGCATTAAATGCAAAACTATTTTATGATCGTCCTATTCCTGAACAATATTGGATTTGGTTGCAAAATATTTTTACCGATTTTGACCTAGGCGAGTCTTGGGTAAATGGGTCAATGGTTATTGACGATATGGTACAGCGTATACCTGTTACACTTGAGGTTATGGTTTTAGCCCTTATTTTGGTAGCCATTGTTTTAGTGCCGCTAGCTATTGTAACTGCAGCAAAAACAAAAAATCGGATAGTTGTTTTTTTTCAAAATATTACCTTTGGCTACGGTATGCTAGCAGGAGCATTACCAGACTTCTTGCTCGGGCTTTTATTAATTTTTATTTTCTTCACTAATGCTGGGATTATGCCTGGCCCTGAGGGACGGCTAGGCATACTAGATTTCGAGCCGCCATTTGTAACAGGTTCTATTTTATTAGACTCACTTTTTGCTGGAGATTGGGATTTATTTTGGAGTGGTGCCTGGCACCTAGCAATGCCAGTATTCACTCTGGCATTTGTATATGGGGCACCGATCTTCAAGATGTTAAGAAGTCAAATGGAGGGAGCACTAACAGCAGATTATACAACCTATGGAGAAGCCATAGGTTTAAGGTCACGCACAATCTTTATTCGTGCCGCTAGGGTCGCATCAGGACCTACACTTGTTATTACAGGCGTTGTTGTGATGTTTCTTTTGGGTGGTGCTGTATTAGTAGAAACAGTTTTTAATTTAAGTGGTTTGGGTCAATATGCTGTTCAAGCAATTGTTACAGCAGATTATGCACCTATCCAGGCCTTTGTTTCATTTGCTGCAATTTTTACAATGCTAGTCTATCTTGCTGTTGATTTAGCGCACTTTGCGATGGATCCACGGATAAAGATAGGCGGCTCTGACACGTGAGTGATTTGGTAATATGTGGCTTCGATTAAAAGTAACTCTTCGTGATTTGCCAAAATGGCAATTAGCCGTAATAATTATGTGGTTAGGATTTATATTCCTTACAGTTTTTGGACCAATGATTGCTCCTTTTCCTACAGAGGTTGCTGATCCAACTAATCGGCTTGTGCCACCAAATGGCACACACTGGTTTGGCACGGATGAAAATGGAATAGATATTTTATCACGTGTTCTAGCGGCCCCTCGTACTGATATTGTAATTGCAGTTATAGCTACAGCATTGTCAGTATTTTTGGGTTCTCCACTTGGAGTGGTTGTGGCTCTCTATGAGAGCCGAAAGGGTGCAATCTCTTCAGCAGGTGCCGATATTTTCATGAGACTACTGGAGGTAATACAATCTTTCCCAGTATTTGTTTTTGCAATGGTATTGGTGGCAGTCTTCAGTGGTAGTCTTGTAAATATTATCATTGCCATTGCATTTGTGAACATGCCGGTATTTGTCCGCTTAGTCCGATCTGAAGTTTTATCACTTGTCCAGAGGCCTTTCTCGGAGGCAGCCCGTGCAGTAGGTAATACCGAAATGAGACTTGGTTTTCGTCATATATTACCAAATGCCACTCCAACGGTTGTTGTTCAAGTCTCTGTAACTGTTGGGTTCGCAATTCTTTTGACAGCTGGTTTAAGCTTTGTTGGGGCCGGTGTTAAACCTCCAACCCCTGAATTAGGTGCAATGATTGCAAGCGGTTCAAAGTATTTAATCATTGGACAATGGTGGCCTGCACTTTTCCCCGGTGTAGCACTAGGGTTAATAGTTTTTTCCTTTGGTATTGTCGGCGAGGTGGTAAATAAAGTTCTCGACCCCCGTGTTGTCCGCGACGGTAGTGATCGTAGACGTAAGTTATCAATAGAAAAAACATCGACAAGTGATATTTCAACTGAGGTTCCGCTTGAGGTTATGTCTACAGCTGAAAATCCAGTTTTGGAAGTTAATAACATTTTTGTTCAGGCAGGACCAAACGATGATCAGGGAATACTAAATGACGTTAGCTTCTCTATAGGCCCAGGAGAGAGTTTAGCTATTGTCGGCGAATCAGGGGCAGGGAAAACTATACTTCTTAAGTCAGTTTTAAAGCTTTTACCTTTTCCATTAGAAATCAATTCAGGTTCAGTAAAATTTGAGTCTGCTGATCTCTTAGCTTTAGACCGAGAAAAGATCAGGCCTATGCGTTCGAGAGATATAGCTGCAATTCTTCCTAATGCAAAGTCACATCTTCATCCTCTAACTAACGTAGGTGATATGATAGTTAGTGCACTACNGGCTCACGAGAAAATTAAAAAGAATCAAGCAAGACAACGNGCGATTGAACTTCTTACTATGGTAGGAATAACTGACCCAGAAAATCGATTAAAAGCATATCCACATGAACTAAGTGGTGGAATGGCACAGCGTATATGTTTAGCAATATCACTAATGTATAAACCAAAGATTTTAGTGGCAGATGAGCCAACAGCAGGTTTAGACGTGACAATTCAAAGGCAAGTGCTTGACTTGACTAAGAAGCTAGCTGAGGAGTCAAATACAGCAAGGCTAATAATCACTGGTGATTTGGGTATAGCAGCACATTATTGTGATCGTGTTGCTGTAATGCAAGCTGGTAAGATTGTAGAGGCAAATTATACTCATAAACTATTCAAGAATCCGATGCACCCACATACTAAACAATTACTTGGTTCCGTTAGAGATTAATTTAATCTAAAAAAATCAATTAAATCACATTGTTGATCTTAATTTTTCAGTTTCTTCAATATTAACTTCAAGGTTGTCATCAGCTCTTGAGCCCTTAAGGATTACTCCGTATACCGATTTTGCAATATCCTCACTAACAACGTAATTCTGCACATCTTTAAGAACTCTCTCAGGCTCTCTTTCTACTGGTGGGCCGTAACCCCCGCCGCCCTGATCACGTGCAAGAAGTCGTTCTCCTTCTTCAAGGTCACATACCATTACAGCAGGGTAAGGATGTTCCTTACCTTCCCTATCAATACGGANATTNNCTCCAAGTTTTGACCCGGTTCCTCCGCGAACTCCTATCGGAGCACTTTCTAAACCATTACANANATGTAAGAATATGNATNGNATCTTTTCGCGGTCCCATAATGACCTCAGTGCCCTGACCCCCACGTCTCCGACCGTGTCCCATCGAGTCCTCCATAAGATGCATTTTTTGCACAAGAATTGGGAAACGTTGTTCATCTATTTCCACACTATCTCTATATAATAACCCAGCACCCACAGCTACAAATATATAATGCATGCCANCAGTTTCTGAAGATGCAGGGCCGCCTCCACCCATTAAGAACATCTGATTAATGTAGGCCTCCCCGCCTCGGCGCCAATCTGTTCCAGAGGCAACGCCTGCTGCTGCTGAATTACAGTAATTACTATGGGCATAGCCTTGTCCATCACCAAGATCAGCAAAAGATGACTGAGTTACATTTACTATAATATCTGTTAGGTTTGTTGTAGCTACTGAGCAGCTATGCGGGAATCTTGGTATCCCCACCACACAGTTCTCACGCAAATGAACTTTTATTCTTCGCATAATTCCTTGATTTGTTGGTAGGTCGTGGCCAAGGCATGACAGAACCCCATGTGCCGCTGCCATGGTTGCCGTGCATTCAGTCAAATTTAAACCTGCATCTATACAGTCAATATTATCTCTTAAATCAACAGTGACCATTGCTTCGTCTGGATCAATATCAATCTTAACATTCACGGGTATTCCATCAGGAACCCATGGCTCTATGGGGTCATGGGATTGGTTAGCTTCAAGCTTACCTTTCGGTAATTTTTTGATAGCTTCGATACATCGGCGTTCAGAGTAATCAAGCCATTCTTTTACAAAAGCACGGACAGTCTCTTTGCCATATTTTTCAACAAATTTCTTAAGGCTACGTTCACCTATTCTTGCCGCTCCTATAGCAGCAAGAAAATCTCCATACCATTGATCGGGGACACGAATACGTCGGCGACACATTCGGACGATATCTTCTATATTTGTATAATTTTCTTGTACTTTTACAGCCGGGAATATAAGCGTCCCTTCTTGATATACATCTCCCGCCTGAGCCATATAGGTTGTTGGAAGACTGTTACCGGTATCAGCTTGATGAGCCTTTACAGCAGTAGTGAAGAAATGTTCTCCTTCGAAGAAAACAGGAACCAGAATGGTGTGATCCGCTGCATGACTGTTCCCGTCGTATGGGTCATTATGCAAAAAAGCATCACCCTCCTTGAAGTTAGGATGATTCTTTCGCATGCAGGCGGTTTGCAGATTACTGCCCCACACATGAAGAGGGATCGCTTCTGCTGCGGCGAGCACTTCATCTTCGGAAGTCACAATTGAAACAGAGAAGTCTCTTGCGACTCCCAAGACTGATGATCGTGCTGTGAGTAACATGGTATTGGTCATCTCACGGCAGACNGNATCNANTCTATTCGACATAATTGAGAGTTGAACCGGGCTTAACATTTAGAATTCCTGAATTTTTGAATTAAATTATTGATTTTCTATTATGAATTGGGTGTTAGAAGATAGTGCCCATTCGGAGTTACTAATGCACTGCTTCCAGGATAGATAACAACTGTGGTAGTTGGTTCTTCGATTATGGCAGGACCTTCAATCTCAAATTCAGCTGGTAACTTAGATCCAATATAGACTGGTGTTTGAGCGTTTCCATAGTTGGCAAAATATGCTGAAACTTCACGATCTGGATCACTTGATGTCGAAACTTTTTGATCAGCTTGGGCATGCGGTGGTTTACTCATTTCTGCAGTTATACGCCCTTTCCAATTAATACATTCTATTATTCCACCATCTTCTTTAACTGCATAACGCCTGAAATGCACATTGTGAAATTCTTCTACTAATTCTTCAACATGTCCGGAGTTTTCAATGTTTAGCATAGGTATTCTAAATTCCATTTCCCACTGTTGGTTAAGATATCTGGCTTCTACAAAAAACTCACGAGTAAAATTACTTACTCCTCTAGATCTCAGTGCTGATTCTTCTATATCAAGCTTTGCGTTTAGCTCAGTAAATACTTTTTGAACTCCTTTAAAATCAAAATCATCTGTAGCTGAATATCTACTGGCACTGTATTCGGATACAATATCAGAATAGTGTCCACCACAGGCACTCAGTGCACCCGCAGTTTTTGGTAAAAGCACCTTAGAACAACCTAGGGATTGTGCTATTGGTAGAATATTAAGACCTGCTGCCCCGCCGCCTGCAACTAGTATGCTTTCTGCAGGGTTTACTCCATCTTGAACAGTAATTTCCTGAATAGCTTTAATCATTTGTTCTCCGGCTATTTCAAGTATTCCAGCAGCTGTTTCTTCAAGACTCATCTCAATCTTGCCTGCAAGTTCATTGATTACCTCATTAGCGGCATTTATATCAAGAGCCATACGCCCACCTAAGAAATGATTTGGGTCTATGTAGCCAAGTAATACAGCTGCATCTGTGACTGTAGGCCTTTTTCCTCCTTTAGCATAGCAGGCGGGGCCTGGGTCAGCCCCCGCACTATCCGGCCCAACTCTTAGAAGTCCACCTGAGTCAATCCATGCTACTGAACCTCCTCCTGCACCCACGCTTCTTATATCGACAGAAGATAATCCAAGATTGTGTCCAATCCATTCTCCATTTAGCCAAGTATCACGTGTATATTTTATTTCACCAGCTCGGATCAGACTTACGTCAAAGGTAGTACCACCAGTATCGACAATAATTACATCATTTCAAAGGCCTTCAGCTCCAGCATAGGCAATACCTGCTAACGGTGCCATTGCAGGCCCAGATTTTACTGTAAATATTGGCTTTTCCACAACGTCATTGACATGTTTAATTCCACCAGAAGAAGTGCTTATTAAGAATTCACCCTCGTAACCAGCACTACGGAGTTCTTTTTCAAGTTCCAAAAAGTGCTTTTGCATTAGAGGTTTTAAAGAAGCATCAATAGCAGTGGACGATGTTCTTGGAAATTCACGAATAATAGGGTTCAGTTGGTGAGAGAGAGTATAAGGCACATTAGGAAGTATTTCTTTAATTAATTCTCCAACCTTTAACTCGTGCTGTGGGTTCATGATTGACCATAAAAAACTAACGGCTATAGCTTCAATATTCTTTTTTTGTAACGACTTAATTGTTTCAGAGGCTTGGTTGATATCCAATGGGGTTTCAATTCCTCCTTCTGAGTTTATACGTTCTTTTATTTCTTCTGTTAAACGTCTTGGTATATAAGGATCAGGAAATTCCATTTTAAGATTTAATGGTTCTCGTTTGCCACCATGGCGATAAGTGAGTGTGTCTGGGAATCCCTCAGTGGTCAGTAAGGCTGTTTTTGCAGCAGAAGATGTCACTATCGCATTTGTAGAACGGGTAGTGCCGTAAATAAGCACACCAGTATGCTTGAGAATTTCCTCCATTGATGAATCAAAAGAGGAGGCTGCGTTATTCAATGCTCCTGAAAATCCAGTAAAAACTCTGTCAGGTGTTGTAAGAGCCTTTCCAACAACAAGTTTGCCTTTTTCATCTGCAACCACTACATCTGTAAATGTACCCCCGGTATCGACCGAAATTCTAAATTCCATAGTCAATTTGCTCCCATTTCTAATCTAATAATAATTTCACCAAGCTTTACGCAAAAGTTCTATAACTTCTTGTTCTGAGTTAACCGTTCTAGGATTACTTGCAACAATCAGATCCTCCATAGCATCCTTAGCAATACCTGCAAAGTCTTCCTCGTTTACCCCTACGTCTCTTAACCGCCAAGGGAGGCCAAGGTCATCGCGGATAAGTTTTTGAATTTCATCTCGAGCAAGAATTGCAGACTCTTCCGTAGTTTTATTACGAGTGTCAAGTCCTAATGCATCTGCTACTATTGCTTGTTGTTCAGCATTTACAGAGCTATTAAATTCTAGAACGCGTGGTAACATGACGGCTGAGGTTTCACCATGGGCGACATCACATCTTGCTCCAAGTTGATGTCCTATTCCGTGGCTAAGGCCTAGAGTTACATTTGCAAGGCCACAAACAGACATCCATGCTGCTACCATACACTGACCTCGTGCAGATAGATCATCAGGGTTCTCTTTTGTTTCCCTTAAATAGGTTGCCAACATGTTAAGTGCACGAAAGGATAAAGCATCAGTAAAAGGCTGATGTGTTTTACTGCATAGTGCTTCTACACAATGGTCCACTGCTCTGATACCTGTGCCTAGCCAGAGTCGTTCAGGAGTTGCCAAAGTTAGATCTGGGTCAAGAAATACAGCCTTTGCAGTTATACGGGGGTCTAAATATAGATCTTTAACCTTTCGTTCTTCATCTGTCATTCCAACAAAGAATGTAAACTCACCTGCTGAGAGTGTTGTAGGGATGGCAAACATTGGAAGAGGATCACTAGTAAGGGAAGGAATTTCTACTTTATCGGGGTACTCAAACTTAATACGATATTTATCTAATTGAGTTTTTTCAGTAATATTCTCTGCTAGGCAGATTAACACTGATTTTGCTGTATCATTTGGTGTACCTCCACCAAAACTAATAATACAGTCAGCATTTTTTTCTCTAGCAAAAGCAGAGGCATTAATTACAGAATCTCTATGAACATGCTGTATTGTATCTGAAAACACGCCTGCACAGCGATTACCTAATGTTTTCTCTAATTTTTCTACAAGGTCTGTCTTTGTAGCAAGAGTATTTCCTGTAATGATCACGGCATTTTTTATGCCAGATTTATCTAATTCTTCTACAATCTTGTCAGAACAGCCTGAACCAAAATGAACAATATCCATTGGTAAGTTAGAATATTGTCCCGTTAAATTTTCCTTAGGGAAAGTTCCCATTTTCATCTCCCACAAAAATACTTTGTTTAACACCCTATTATAGCCTGAGCATCCCCTATGTATGCAAATTTTTTTTGTAAAACCTGTTCTTATTTAGGCAAGAATTGTATGATAGGGTTATAGATGACTTCACAAAACCAAAATGATCTTAATATTGCCATTGCTGCTTTCCAGAAGGGTGAATTAGATACCGCCGAGAGAGTTTGCATAAATATACTATCTCGTGATAGTTGCGATGCGGGAGCTAATTATATTTTAGCACTAATTAATGGGCAAAAAGGTCTAAAAAACGTTGCTATAAATCATTTTCGTGAGGCTATATTTATTGCCCCAGAATATTTTAATTATAGAATTGCTCTATCGTCCTATTATTTAGAAATTAACAACCCAGAATCTGCTATAAAAGAGTTAGAAATAGTTCTTAGTAAAGTTCCTGACTCAATCGCAGCCCATACAAATATAGGCACTGCTTTTAAGAAAAAAGGAAATTTAGAAAAAGCATTGGCTCATTTCGACAAAGCAGCTTTTTTATTTCGGAAACCTCAAGATAAAGATTTTATTAATAATAATCGCCAGAATGAGGTGCATCCAACATTTTCAATGACAAGAGAAACAAAACTGGAACATGATATCCAACAATTAGAATTTCTTCAAAGTCGTTATCCTTCAAACGTGATTTTCAGTCAATACGCAAATAAAATGCTCGATGTATTAGCTAGTTTTAGAAGTCGCAATATTAATAATGGTCTTGGATCGTTCTCTGAACTGGAATATGAAAAAATATATGATTTTTATAACAAAATATTATTTAGGCCTATTTTACATGATGAAAGTCCTATTTTAGGAGACCACAAAGTTAACACTCTTTTATCAGAGAGGTTTGATTATAAAGCTGATGATATAGTTATCATTGATGATTTTTTAAGTGAGGTGAGTCTAGTAAACGTCCAGCGTTATTGTCTTGAATCAACTGTTTGGTTCGACACCAAAAATGACTCAGGTTATTTGGGTGCATACATGCATGATGGTTTTATTCCTAGTTTCACATTAGCAATCCAGCCAGCCTTAAGGGAAAAGTGGGAAAAACTTTTTTTAGGTAAAGTTTTGAAACAACTCTGGGCTTTCAAATATGTTTCAGAGGGAGAAGGTACAAGATTTCATGCAGATGATGCTTCAATAAATGTTAATCTTTGGATAACCCCTGACAATTGTTGCTTAGACCCTGAGAACTCCGGTCTAACTTTATTTCCCATTAATATTCCTGAGAACATTGCCTTTTCATATTATAACAATGACAAAAATCGACTTAATGATTTGATTAAGGGACGTGAGAGGGAAAAGCTTATAATCCCTTATAAGTGTAATAGGGCGGTAATTTTTAAGTCTAGGTTTATTCATAAGACTTCTGGTTGCAAATTTATACCAGGCTATGAAAATAGAAGAATAAATATTACTTTACTCTTTGATTGATTATTAACCGATATTGTAGTCATCTAAAGAAGGTTCCTGAGTCATGGTCCAGTAGTCAACTAATCTCCAAGGCATTATTGATACTACACGGCCTGAACTGTTCCTATACCATGTATTCATGTTTGGAGTCGTCCAAATTAGACCCTCATGTTCTTCATCAAGTTTTTTATTATATTGATCATAAACACTTCTTTTACACTCAAGAGAATTAACGTTATTTTCAATAGAATGCATAAGTAACTTAGTTAGATAACGCACTTGGCACTCAGCAATAAAAATAATACTTCCACCATGACCTAGATTTGTATTTGGTCCATAAAGAGCAAAGAAATTAGGAAATCCAGGTATTGTCATTCCTAAGTAGGCACGCGAGTCATCCTTTCCCCACTCATCCTCTAGGTTTGCCCCATCTTTGCCTATGAGCTCGTAGCTAGCAAGTAATCTATTGGTTTGGAAGCCAGTAGCATATAGAAGGGCATCCAACTGAACTAGTTCCCCAGATTTTATTCTTATTCCGTTTTTTTCTATTTTTTTAATGGAGTCATTAAAAAGATTTACATTGTCTTTTTTGACTGTTTCGTACCATCTATTGTCTACCAATATTCTTTTTAAATAAGGTGGATAACTTGGGACAACTTTTTCTAAGAGATCTGTTCGATCCCCTATTTGCTTTTTAATATATTCTAATAAACGTTGTCTATGGCGATCATTTCTTTTATTTACTGATTTTCCTCCAGACTCCCACTCGGGATCTCTACGAACAGTATGTAAGAGATGGTCTCCCATACGCCAAGCTAAATTAAATCTATACCAACCAGCATAGAATGGCACATTTTCTAGTAACCAGACTTTTTCAGTAGAAACTTCTCTATGGTAATCAGGACTCGGTATAGCCCATTGGGCTGTGCGTTGAAAAATTGAGAGGCATTTAACCTCATCTACAATTTCTGGTATTAATTGCATACCACTAGCACCAGTGCCTATTACTCCTACATTTTTCCCTTTGAGGTTTATATTCTTGTTCCATTTTGCAGTATGTGTCGAAAAACCTTCAAAATTTTCAAGACCTTCAATTCTTGGGTAAGCTGGGATATTAAGTTGACCAGTCGCGGAGATAACAGTATGTGCAAGAAGTTCAACTTCCTTCCCTTCATTATCGACTGTGGTTACACACCACGTATTATTACTATTATTTAGCTTGCATGCTGTTACGCGTGTATTAAAGATAGTATTTTCATATACTCCATGTTTTGTAGCAAAAGAGCGTAAATATTCAGCGATATCTTCTCCATACGAATAATAATTTGGCCATTTATTATTTCTCTCAAATGAAAAAGAGTAATAATGGTTGGGAACGTCGCATCGGACGCCTGGGTAAGTATTTTCGAACCAGGTACCCCCTATATCATTATTTTTTTCTATAATTACAAAAGGAATTCCAGCTTCCCTTAGTTTTACTCCCATCAGCATGCCCGATACGCCTGCACCAATGATTATTACATTCTTAGTTGTTAAAGTATTATTATCTGGTTTTTCTTTCCATGACCCATATCTTTCTTTCAGCTGCATTTCTTCAAGCATCATATTAAGATATTCTTCAGGGACATCTTCTCCAACGCATGTTGACATCATTTCCAGATAAGTTTCGTCAGAAATTTTTAAATCAGGTAATTTTCCTGAAACAAAAAATTTATTTAACAATTCTAGGGCAGCACTCCTCACCTGACTTTGTAACGCACTATCTAGCCCGCCGGATTCGTGAGCAAAAAATGAAAAGTCTAGAACAGGTTTGAAAGGAGGGTTAAGCCATTTCTTATCACCAGTAAAATGATAAAGCACCATTAACAGAATAGGTATGTCGGCTTTTTCGATAGCCCACTTAATTTTGTTTGATATGTCGTTCATTGATATTGCCTGAAATTTTATAATGTAAGAAATGGTTCTCTTGGGTTTATGTGAATTATTTTAGGTGGGTGTATTTCATTTAAAATTATTATTTATTAATTTTTGTTCTTTTGAAAGATCTAACATTTGTCAATTTTCCTAATCCACTTGCCAACTTCATTAAAGGCGTCCTTATAAGTATTTAGAGCTTTCGGCATGCCTAAAAACCCATGTAACATATCAGAGTAGTGGGAATGTGTAACAGATATTGATAATTCTCTGAGCTTTTCTACAAACTCAAAACCTTCATCTCTTAAGGGGTCAAGACCTGCAGTCATGATATAAGTTTGTGGACTTCTTGATAGGTTTGGCGACAGAATAATTGAAATGTTAGGGTCATCCTTTGATGTTTCTGAGCAATAAGATTGAATAAACCAATCCATCACAGCTGTATCCAAAAGGAATTTACTCCCAAATTCGGAGTATGAATTTCTCTTCATTGAGGTATCCAAAACAGGATAAATTAATATTTGACCTTTGGGTTTTTTCTCTTTTGGAATTTTAATAGAAGTTGAGGCTATCAAATTTCCACCGGCACTATCACCAACGCCAATAATTGAACTTGGTTGCAGATTATGTTGGAATATTACTTGATCCAAAGAAGAAAAAGCCAAAATCATATCATTCAAAGCAGCGGGGTATGGATGTTCGGGTGCAAGCCTGTATTCTACTGATAATACATTGCATGACCCTGCGGATGATAATCTCCTACAAAAATTATCGTATTCTTCAAGTCCAGCGAGAACCCAGCCTCCGCCATGGGCAAAAACTATAAGTGGTGCGTTGGTATTTTCTGAATGCTGGTATAAACGGCAAAGTAATTTATCCTTATCAAGCCCTATAGTTAGGTCCTCAACTTTGTATATAGGTTCATGATCTGTTTCTAATACCCGCATCCTCCTGCGGAACTCGACTCTGGCCTCAGCAGGATCATAAGTTTCAATACTTGGTAAGTTGGCGTCTGCAACTCGTTTTAAAAGTATTTCAATTTCAGGGTTTTTCTGGGTCATACATTTATTTCCCTTAGAAGCGGTAAGACTTCAGAGCCAAAAATCTCAGCCTGTTCATTTCGTTGATTCTCTGGGCCAGCAAAATCAATAACAAAGTTGCGAACTCCAGAGTCAATAAAATCTGAAAAAAAACTTGTTACATTTTCCTTAGGACCCAAAGCGACGTATTTTTTCGTTGGTCCGCTAAAATCCATACCATAACGTTGACTTAGTTGCTCTGAGGCTAAATCAAAAGATTTTTCATATTCGTTATCTAATCTGACAAATATGTGATGAGCCGTATCAAAGGATCTTTCTTCTGAATTTTCTTCGAGATAAAACTCTTCGATCATTTTAATAGATTTAGCGAACATTTCTGGTGTCACTACGTAAGATATATATCCATCGCATAATTTTGCTGCACGTTTTAAGGCAGCCTTTGACCTTCCACCAGCCCATATAGGTGGCTGTTTAAGTTTGTATGGAGTCGGCTCAAGCTTAAGGTCAGTAAAATTTGCACTAATTCCAGAATGACTGACTTTTTCTCCAGACCAAAGTTTTTTAATTACATGAAGCGAATCAGTAAGACGTGCACCTCTATCTGAAACATTTACTCCGCAGGCCTCAAATTCTTTTTCATATTCTCCACCTACACCAACCCCAAAAGTGAATTTTCCTTCACAAATTTGGTCTAGGCATGCAATTTGCTTTGCTACCGGGACAGGGTGTCTTAGTGGTAAAAGATATATGGCAGTACCAAATTCTAAGCTAGGAGCTTTTGCAGAAGCCCATGCAATTAATGTTAATGGGTCTACAATCGGACTTACGAAAGCTATATGGTCACCTGACCAAAACGAGTCAAAACCATAATTCTCTAAGATTGTGAGTAATTCTGAACAATTTCTAAGATCGGGTTCCCAATTAGTTTGTGCAGGATCTCTGGGAAGGCACATCCCTTGCACACCAAATTTAACTGTATCCGCAATTTGCAAAGACATTTTTATCTCCAACATTTGCTAAGTTGCAAGCATGAGGTTTGAAAGATAGGTTGTATTAATCTTTGATTACTATAAACATTAATAATTTACTAACTATACTTTATTTAAAGCTAGGAGACAAAGTATGCCAGAACCCTTGCTGAAAAAAATTGAAGAAGCCAACATGGACCCAGAGTTGGCAGCCAAATATCGTAAGATTCGTGATTTACAAGAAAAAAAGGGTGGGGATGCAACATTGTTTGAGGTTGGAGCTAATGCTCCCGAATTGATGAAGTGGTATGGTGACCAATTTTACGAAACAATTTTCTATGGTGGTCGAGTAGATGTAGCTACTAAGGAACTTCTAAGGTTTAGGTTATCTAATATCCATGGATGTGCATTTTGTAATAAAGGTAATATAGAAGATGCTCGTAGTGCAGGAATTACTGAGGAAAAGTTGATTAATATTATGAATGAAGATAGTGATGTTTTTAGCTCAAAGGAAAGAGCAGTGTTAAAGTTGGCAAGTGAGGTGGTTTTTAGCAATATGTCTGGAACTTTAGATAAGGAGCTTTATAGCGATTTATCAAAAGATTTTGATGATGGGCAAATTTTTGAGTTAGGGATGGTTGCAGGTTTTTTGACGGGAATGGCCAAATTTTTGTTTACTTTTGATTTAGTAGAAAAAGAAGCAAACTGTCCTATCAAAATATAGGCTGGTATATGTCACAATTAATACAACTATAATATATAAGTATAAAAAACAATTCCGAAAGAATAAGGGGGTAAGGGGATGCGGCTGATTGACTTTTTTGAGAGAGGGGTAAGATTCTGGCCTGATACCGCTTGTTTGGTCGACCCATCAGGGAGTCAGACTTATACTGAAGTCAGCATCAGAAGCCATCAAACGGCATCTGCTTTGGTCTCAAATGGTTTAAAACCTGGAGGTATAGTCGCAATTCTTAGTCAAAATTGTTCTAAAGCATTTGAGGCTTGGATTGGTGCTGCAAGAGCAGATGGCGTATGGGTAGGGTTAGCCGCATTAAACTCGGTATCCGAAAATACATATATTCTTAATCATCGTAGTGCGGAATGGCTATTTATCCACAGTGACTTTAAAGAACAAATTCCACAGATTCGTAAAGATTGTCCCGATCTAAAACATATTATTTGTCTTGACGAAAAAATAGATGGATATCAAACATTTGAAGAATTTATTCAAGGTCATTCTGATTTTTTTCCGGAAATAACCTATGATCGTGACTCAATAATCAGTCATTTTTCATCAGGAGGTACAACAGGCCAGCCAAAGGGTGCCTTATGGACTAGCTTAACCTGGCAAGCTTGGTCAGCAAATGTTTTTGCACACCTACCTATTAAGAAAAGGCCTGTTCACCTTGTTGCTTCATCCATGGCTCATGGAGCAGGTGTTTTTGTTTGGCCCATATTCGCATTTGGTGGTACTATTGTATCTATACCAAAGGCAGACCCAAATTCAGTTTTAAAAGCAATACAAATACACGGTGTCACACACACCTTTTTGCCTCCAACAGTTATATACATGATGTTAGCATATCCAGAAGCAAAGCAATATGACTGCAGTTCTATGGATTACTTAATTTACGGTGGTGCACCAATGTCTGCAGACAAAGTTAAAGAGGCAATCGATGTATTTGGACCATGTATGACTCAGATTTATGGTCAGGCAGAGTGCCCTGTAACTATTGGTATTTTAACACCTGAGGAGCATATAGAAGCAGTTGAGGATCCATCAAAACAACATAGATTATTAAGCTGTGGTCGTGCCCCCGTATTTGTTCAAACAGAGATTATGGATGATGATGGGTTATTAGTAAATGAAGGAGAGTGGGGAGAAATTGTTGTGCGTGGAGAAATTGTTTCACTAGGATATTTTGGTGACCGAGAGGCAACTGCTGCTATACAGGAGCATGGATGGCATCACACTGGTGATGTAGGTTATAAAGATAATGAGGGTTATATCTATATTGTTGATAGAAAAAAAGATATGATAATCTCTGGTGGTTTAAATGTTTTTCCAATAGAAATTGAGAGACTTATATGGTCTTTTGAAGAAGTTCAAGATTGTGTAGTAATTGGTATTCCTGATGAAAAATGGGGAGAGGCAGTGAAAGCTGTTATTGAATTAAAATCTGAGCAGATACTTCATGAAGACGATGTGATCAAGTTATGTAAATCAGAATTGGCTGCTTATAAGGTGCCAAAGACTGTTGAATTTTGGGATGAATTACCCAGAAGTCCAGTCGGTAAAGTGCTTAAGAAAGAAGTTAGAAAAAAGTTTTGGGCAGGAGTTGACAGAAAAATTTAGATTTAATCGGGTGTATGGGGATGTCTTATATTTTAGAAGTTGAAAATCTTACAAAGGTATTTAACGTCGGTAAGGATGCTGATTTGTATGCGGTCAATAATGTATCCTTTAGTCTTGGAAAAGGTGAAACACTCGGCCTTGTTGGTGAGAGTGGATCTGGGAAAACTACTGTTGGCCGATGTGTTTTAAGGCTAATTGAGCCAACAACTGGCAAGGTAGTGTTAAATGGAGTTGATGTAACTAGCTTGTCTGATAAAGACTTGAGAAAACTTCGGTCTGAAATGCAATTAGTTTTCCAAGATCCATTTGGATCATTGAATCCGCGTTTAACTGTTGATGAAGTTATTAATGAGCCACTTTTTTTGCATGGAGAAGAAAAGCAAACTCGCAGGATTAGAGTTGAAGAAATGAGAGAATTGGTAGGTTTGGAGAAGGATGTACATAATTATTATCCTGCGGATTTGACTGCAAGCGAGCAACAGCGTGTTGGTATTGCTAGAGCATTAGCAACAAAGCCTTCATTTGTAGTTTTAGATGAACCGACTTCCATGCTCGACCCATCCGCAAGGCTGGAATTAATTGATGTTTTAAGGGATATTCAAACAGAATTAGGTACATCTTTTATTTTTATTTCTCATGACCTAACATCTGTAGCAAGAATAAGTCATCGTGTTGCTATAATGTATTTAGGCCATATTATTGAAGTTGCACCAACGGATACTCTACTTAGCACACAAAGACATCCCTATAGTAAAGCATTATTATCAGCTGTTCTCTTCCCGGACCCAGCTAAAAAATTAGATCCATTCGTTATAGAAGGTGAAATACCCACAGCTATCAACCCAGAACCAGGTTGTCCTCTCTCTGGAAGATGCCCCTATCATAAAGAGGTATGCGACAAAGTTACCCCAGAGTTGTTGGCGGTAAAAGAAAACCATCTTTCGAGGTGTGTCCACTGGGATCAATTAAGCTAATTAGATTTTTGTTTTATTGCTCGGGAACATTCACCAATTAATTTAATAGTATTTATTACCTGATTATGCCTTAGCCCTGGCCATTGGACCCGACATATCAGATGGGTGATTCCAAAATTATTTTTATAATTTAGCATTGTTTCTGTAATAGTTTCTGGGCTACCAATTAGAAACCTTTCACTACAGAAATCTCTAAAATTTTTCTCAATTGAGTTAATTGAGTCAGCACTTTCTTCCTGTCCCCATGAGGCATAGGTTTTATATTTCTTCATTAGGTGTGGTGAAACTTCATCATAGGCTGAAGTAACATTCTCTGAAATATAGACCTCTCTCATTAAAGGTTGATCGACTGTGTCTTGAAGGCCTTCTTTCTTTCTTTGTTCTCTAAAGAAAGTGAGTTTTTGTGATAATTCCATATTATTTGGTATTGGAAGTGGAATCCAAGCATCTCCAATTTTTGCGGCTCTTTTTATTGACGCCTCAACTTCCCCAGCAATCCAGACTTTTGGCCCACCTTGTTGATATGGAAGTAGGCTTGGTTGTACCTTGGACATAGAAAAGAAGTGACCATCAAAACTAACAACCTCCTCATTCCACCAAAGCCTTAAAAGCTCTATAGCTTCAGCAAATCGTTTTCCACGCATTGATTTTTTATGTCCTGTCGAGATAAATTCACTATCTCTATAGCCTATACCAGCACCAAAAATAACTTTTCCATGAGTCATCCAGTCAAGGGTGGCAATTTCTTCTGCTACACGTATTGGACTTTGCATACTAAGAAGAGATATTGCAGTTCCTATTTGCATTTCTCCTGATATAGAAGCAATTCTAGACAATATAGGAATCATCTGAAACATATCTACGGGGCCTGTAGCAAAATGCTGTCCAGCCCAAACAGAATCTAGGCCTACCGATTTTGCAACCTCTACCTGATCATAAATAAAATCAAGTGATTCAGAAAGGTTCTCTCCTTCTTCAAATTGTGTAGTCAAGAAGATACCAATTTTCATAGTTTTATTCCTATTATTCGATTTAAATTTTACGGCCTAATTGTTCAGCCTCGTATATAACTTGTGCGGGGCGTCTTGGTGCCATTGCATCTCCAATAAGTTTTCTTTCAAGACCAGATAGTTTTTTTGTATAAAAAAGGCTGTTAATGGATTCTCGAAAGGTAGAAAAAATTATAGAGTCAACGTTATCAATAATATGAGTTTTAGTGCCCCAAATAGATAACAGTTGTACTTCTTTTTTGTTTATCGATACAACATTAGTTTCTGAAAAAATGTTAATACCAAGTGCTTCCAACTCAGGCATTATTTGCATTAATTCAAGTGTTTTGTAGACTTCTGCTCCAACTCGTGGTTCGGGTGTTACCATATTAACTTGAGCTTTCGTATCGGATAGCAAAATTTTTGCCACAGCTAGGGGAAGATATCCGCCACTTTCATCTATCATAATTATGTTCTTACCCAGAGCTTTATTGTCTTTTAATATCAATGACAAAGCTGTTTCAATATCAAAAACATTTTGTTGTTTATGACCTGGCACTCCCTCCGAACCAGGTTGGTAAGGGGTTCTTCCGTCCTTTCGCCATCTAGCCCCAGTTGCAACAACTAATGTATCAGGGTTTAAATTAAGTATTTTTTCTTCATTCATTTCAGCGTTACACTCAATTTTAACATTATTGCTTAAACAACGATGGCTTACATCCTCTATCAAGTCTAGCCATCTTTCTTTACCCTTGAGGTTTGCGTAGTTAAGTACATGGCCTCCAATCTTATCACTTTTCTCAAAAATACTAATCTCATGTCCGCGTTCTGATGCTATAGCAGAGAAATGTAGGCCACTAATTCCTCCACCAATGACAACTATTGATTTTCTCTTTAAATCCTGAACAGGAGATATTTTTGTATGAGACCATTCACTTGATTTTTCTCTACCAGTAGAAGGGTTTACTAGGCATGCTGCGGGCCGTTGATCAAATATTCGTGAAATGCACTCATTGGCTCCAATACATCTACGTATTTCCTTTTCACGACCCTCTTTAGTTTTTGTGACCAAATGAGGGTCTGCAAAATGTGCACGTGTAAGAGCTACCATGTCGGCGGCATTCTCCGTAAGTATCTCTTCTGCTTCGTATAAGTTTGTAACACGACCTGCCAAAAATATCTTCGCTTTATTACCGACCGCACGTTTTGCTATAATCCCAAGTGGGAGATTTATCTTGCTGGGAGATCCCATTGGCGGTACTGCAGCAGCAAATGTGTGATAACCACCAGCTGAAATATTAATAAAGTCAAAAAGACCACTTCGTGCAAATATTTCTACTTGTTCTTCACCCTGTTCGGAGGTAGTACCTGCAGAACCTAAATGTTCTTCGACAGATAACCTAACACCAAGTGTAAAATCTGGACCTACTGATTCTCTTACTTTTTCGGCAGTTTCTACTATGAATCGACATCTATTTTTATTGTTTCCACCGTACTCATCTGTCCTATTATTGTAGGTGGGGCTAAGAAATTGACCAAGCATATAGCTATGTGCCGCATGTAACTCTACTCCATCTAGCCCAGCTATTTTTGCGTTATTTGCAGATTTAGCAAATCCCATTTGCAGATCATTAATATCTTCTTTATCCACAACATGTGGAACTTCTTTATGAAAAATGGAAGGGATATCTGAAACACCCCATAGAGGATGCCATTCATCAAATATCATATTTCCTTTATCATGGACACCTGCTGCAAATAATTGTGCAAAAATTTTACCCTCATATTCATGGACTGCATTTGCAAGTTTAGCGTATTGGGGAACTACTCTTTCTTCCCAAGCTGTACAACCATCATAGAATGACCCTTTGCTGAGTTTGTGTCCTGCTTGTTGTTCTGTGATGATCAGTCCAGCACCTCCCTTCGCACGCTCTTTATAATAACTAATGTGTCTATCGCTAAGGAGATTGTTTTCTCCGTAAAATACACCCATTGCTGTCATCATTATTCTATTTCTTACTTTGGTATTTCCTATTGTCAGTGGTTCCCATACTCGATCTAGATTGGTATTGTTAGCTTTTATTCCCATTTTTACTCCCCCAAGTTTTTATTTAGTAAGCTTATTTAAAATTTTTGATCCATCGCTTATTGCCCCTGCCAGACCACGAGGGGAGTCACAATCACCCGCTAATATACATTCTAGGCCAGAATTAGTAAGTGGCTGGAAAAGCTCATCGTTTGGACTTTTAGGTGTTGCAAATGTTAAAAATGTTACTTCATTAATTTGGTTTATCTCATTATTGATTGGGTTTTTTATAGTAAGTATATTTTTTTGGTATTTAGTAGGGATTGAAAAAGGTACGATTTCAATGCCCAATTTTAGAAGTCTCCTGAAAACTCCAATTAAGGATATATAATTGATTTTAGTTCCGATTGTTGGTTTAGGGGTTAAAAGAATAACCTTTTCAAACCTAGAGGCTAGAAGTTCAGCTGCTGCATAACAAGCAGACGTATGATCTTGGTCATATATGACTGCAGTACCTTCCATTTTTTCTTCTGTTTGTGCCAAAAAATACGTTGATTCTATAATATCTGTTACATTTTTAATTTTCTTTAATGAACTAGGCCAAGAAAGGCTTGCTCCAGATGCAAGAACTACATGAGTTGGATCTAACTCTAAAATAGTATCTTGTGTAATATTTGTGTGGGTAATTTTTACTCCGAGCTCTTGTAGCCGATTTTTTTGAAAGTTGATTTCTTCATTAATAATTGATCTTCCAGGAAGGGAGGCTTCCCATTTTAATTTTCCTCCAAGAGATTCTGAATTTGTTAATAGACTGACATCAGAAAAATATTTTGAGGCTGTTGCAGCAGACTCCATACCTGCTATGCCACCACCAACAATCACAATCCTATTTTTTCTTTTAGATATATTTTTTGAATGTTTGGAGGGTTTTCTATCTAAATCACTATCACCGTGGATACATTTCATTCCACGTCCAGCATGTATTTCACCCCAGCAAAAATTACAATATATACAAGGGCGGATTGATGATTCATTGTTATATTTGATCTTATTAACAAATTCGGGGTCACTAATTAAGGCTCTACTAAAGCCAATTAGATCGGCTTTGTTTTCTTTCAAAATATTTTCAGCTGCATTTGCAGATTCAATTTTCCCAACGGTGATTATAGGTAGTTTGCCGATTGAATCTTTAAGTTTGGCGTGAATATCTTGGAACGGTCTATTAGGAAAGTGCATATCAGGTAGATGGTCTTCTAGACTCGGAGAAAAGTTTCCTTGGCTGAAACAAAGATAATCTATTGGCATGGTATCAGAAACAATAAGTGCAATTTTTTTAGCTTCTGTAGGACCTATGCCACCATCAACACCTTCATCACATGGCATTTTCAGGCCAACAATAAATTTATCTCCGCATAAATCTCTTATTTTATGTGATATTTCATATATTATACGCAGACGTTTTTCACGATTACCCCCATAGTTATCATTCCTTTTATTAGAAAAAGGGGACATAAACTGGGTTAAAAGATATCCATGTGCACCATGAAGTTCTACTCCTGAGAAACCCGCATTTTGTAAAAGCTTTGCAGATTGGCAAAAACCATTAATAATATCTTCTATATTGGATAGATTCATTTTACGAGGTACGGTCCAACTTAAAGGGTCAGGTTCTGAGGATGCACTGAGGGGGGTGGATAGAGGATTCCAGAGTTGTTGTCGCCCTACATGACCAATCTGGCCAATCAGGTTGCTACCTTTATTAGATACAGCACTTGCCCATTGTGAAAATAACTTGTTATTTTTAGAATCATAGGCACTAACGAGGAATGGATTTGCAATTGACGTTTGATGAACTGGCATCAATTCAGTAACTATCATTCCAACCCCGTTTGAGGCCAGTGTCCTATGGTAGTTTATAAGTTTTGGTGTTGGTGATGTGTTAGCACCATAACCTGTTACGGTAGCCGTATGAACAAACCTATTTTGGATTGTTATCTGGCCTATCTTTATTGGTGCAAATAGATTTGGATATTTATTATGTTTTTTCATTTCCCCCCCCACCGAGCATTTATAAGACTTCGGATATCCAATGTTAAGGTTAGCTGCTAGGAGGTGCAAGTGGAGACGTTTGATTTTATTATAATTGGAGCAGGGACGGCTGGCTGTGTTTTAGCAAATCGTTTGACTGAAGACCCTAATACTTCTGTTTTACTAATTGAGGCTGGAGGGGTTGACAATCATCCAATATTGAAACTACCCCTTTTCGCAGGCGTAGCTTATAATTATGCTCCTACCAATTGGGGCTATACAGCACAAGAGGGAGAAAATTTGTTTGGTAGGGAAATCCCATGGCCAAGAGGAAAGGTTCTAGGCGGAACCTCTAGTATAAACGGAATGATGCATATTAGGGGTAACCCTGATGACTTTGACCGATGGGCCAGATCAGGGGCGGCGGGCTGGTCTTATGATGAAGTGCTCCCTTATTTCCTCAAAGCAGAGGGAAATCTTGATAGGGATGGAGAATATCATAATAAAAATGGACCCTTTAAAGTTACTTCTGCACATTCTCCACATACTTTATATAGAACTTTTATAAATGCCTGCGAGTCAGCCGGCTACAAATATAATTCGGATTTAAATGGGAAAAGTCAGGATGGTATTGGCAGACAAGATTTTAATATTCATAGGGGAAGAAGAGTTAGTGCATCAACGGCGTATTTAAATCCAATAAAGTCTAGAAAAAATATTAGAATTTTAACAAATAACCACGTTGCCAGAGTTCTTTTTAAGAATTCAAGAGCAATTGGTGTAGAATGTATAGAAACTAGAAATAAAAAGAAGGTGAATTTCTCAGTAACTAAAGAGGTCATTGTTAGTGCTGGAACAGTTAATTCCCCACAAATACTTCAGTTATCTGGTATAGGTGATATTCATTTACTAAAAAAATTAGATATACCAGTTGTTAAAGAACTTCCATCTGTAGGTCAAAATCTCCAGGATCATCTTGGAGCTTATGTACAAGTATCATGCAGAAAAAAAATCTCTCTTTATAATCTTTTTAGGAAAGATCGTTTAGCACTTGCTATTGCCCAAGCTATATTATTTCGAACTGGGCCTGCTACTTCTATACCTTTAGAGGCAGGAGGTTTTGTTAGGGCTGATGAGGCTTCAAAGTTACCTGACTTTCAGATTACTTTCTGTCCAGGCCTTTCCTTAGAGACAACTAGGCAGGGGCAGGGTAGGCATGGATACTTGGTTCATTACTATTTAGCTAGACCTAAGAGTCGTGGAACTATTGAGATAGTATCCAAAGACCCATGTGCTTTTCCACTTATCAAACCAAACTCACTATCTGATCCTACTGACCTTAAGTTAATGATAGCTGGTCTGGAGATAGCAAGAAATATTTTGGCACAAAATGCTTTTGATGAAGTGCGTGGCATGGAAATTTCTCCTGGAACCGATGTCTCGGGGGAGGATAGAGAGGCACATTGGATCAAGCAGAATGCTACAACAGTATGGCATCCAACAAGTACTTGTAAAATGGGTGAGGATAATTCATCTGTAGTTAATTCAGATCTTAAGGTATTTGGAATAAATAATTTAAGAGTTGTAGATGCTTCAATTATGCCATCAATAACAACAGGAAATACAGCAACACCCACAATTATGATTGCTGAAAAGGCATCTGATCTTATCAAGAATGACCATAGTTTATTACTGTAATACATAGATCTCTGTTTTTTATCAAAACCTTTTAATGAAAGAGTATTTTAAAATACCTTGATGTCTTAAACTTATAAGGGCAATCTATTAGAATGTTTTTAAATAGTGGAGGAAGTATTGGCCGACTCTGAAAAAAAACAAATAAAAACTATGATTCTAACAGGTGCAAGTCGAGGGATTGGTCATGCTACTGTGAAGCGATTTAGTGCTGCTGGTTGGAGAGTGATAACCTGTTCACGCCAACCGTTCTCTGAGGCGTGTCCCTGGGAGGCAGGGGAGGAAGATCATATACAGGTAGACCTTAGAAACAGTGAAGATACCGAACGTGGCATTGCAGAAATGAGAAAACGTCTGAAGAGCGGAGTTCTACACGCCCTTGTGAACAACGCAGGTATTTCTCCAAAGGGTTTAGATGGAAATAGGCTTGATAGTATAGAAACTGATCTCGATATTTGGCATAAGGTATTTCAGGTTAATTTTTATGGTCCTCTCATGCTTGCAAAAGGCTTAAGAGCTGAGCTTAAGTCAGCAAGGGGGGCTATTGTTAATGTAACTTCTATAGCGGGAAGTCGTGTTCATCCTTTTGCAGGTAGTGCCTATGCAACATCTAAGGCAGCACTAGCTGCCTTAACAAGAGAAATGGCCGCAGATTTTGGTTCACATGGTGTGCGTGTTAATGCTATTGCTCCGGGTGAAATATCAACTCCTATTTTGTCACCCAGAGCAGAAGGTATGTTAAATGAGATTCCTATGAATCGTTTGGGCCAACCAGCGGAAGTTGCCGCAGCTATTTATTTTTTATGTGCAGAAAATTCAAGTTATATTACAGGTGGGGAGTTACATATAAATGGCGGCCAACATGTTTAAAGTTATATCTCTTATTAATAAATTTGAATGAGTTCTCAGTTTCAAACAATTCAATATTAGTCATTTAGAAATTGTTTAATCAAGATTGCAAGTTCATTCGGCTTTTCAAGACAAGGTATATGTCCGGCACCATTTATAATGGCTAATCTCGCTCCAGGGATAATCTCTGAGGTTTCTCTAACAACATCTACTGGTGTAGATCCATCTTCATCTCCCACAACGCAGAGAATAGGGATTTTTATTTTTTTTGCAGCTGTTGTAAAGTCTGCATCTCTTATTGCTGCACATGTCCCAAGATAGCCCTCTTGAGGGGTACATAAAAACATATTTCGTGCACCTTCCACTTCTGTGGGATTATCATACTTAAATTTTTTAGAAAACCATCTCTCCATGGTGGAATCAACTAATATTTCAAGGCCACTCTCTTTAACAGCTGCAATTCTAGAGTTCCAAGTTTCTCGGTTAAGAATCTTATGTGCTGTATCACAGAGGACTGCTGATTGAACAATATCAGGTCTAGTATTAATTAAACCCTGTGTAATTAATCCACCAACAGATAGGCCAACCATAGACAATTCTGATATTTCTAGGAAATCTATTAGCTCTGAAAGATCATTTATATGATCATCAATCTTATAAGGCGAAAGTGGACATGAGGATAATCCATGTCCGCGGTTATCATATCTTATAATTCTAAATTCAGATTTTAATGCTTTTACTAAGTCATTCCAGATTCGAAAATCTGTTCCCAATGAATTTGAAAAAACTATTGTTTTAGCCTCACGTGGGCCTTCATCAAGATAATGTATCACTATTCCATTTAATTTAACAAATGCCATTACTTAGACTCCATTACAAAAACAAAGTTATTCATTCTAAGTTTCAAAAAAACTATTTATGTTCTTTTCTTCTTTGTAAGTATAAGAAAAAAAGAACCAAGCATTAACAGTGAAGCAAACCAAACCCAAGAACTTGGTGACTCAGAAAAAAACACCCAACCCCAGAAAAATCCAAATATTACTGCAATTATATTCATCATAGACCATGTGAAGGCTCCAGTAATTTGAATTGTTCCGTAAAATAGTGGCCAAATGAGAGTGTTGATACAAATTGCTGAAATAACGGACCAGCTGCCGTCTGAATTTGATGAAGCAAAGGGCACCCAAACTTGCCCAGTTATAATCATTACTGGCAGCAAAATTATGGAGGACATGGTGCAAATACCTAAAGAAAGAGAAATTATCCCCAATTTGGGGGGGCTATACTTTTCAACAAAAACATTTAATGCCCCAAAACAAGCAGGGGATATAAGTGCAAGTAGTGCCCACCCGACCATATGACTCTCGGGTAATCCTCCACTGGGTATAACAACTAATAAAACACCTGAGATGCCTAATAACAATCCTACAATACTTCGTAATTGAATTTTTTCTAATCGAAAGGCAAGAGACCAAATATATGTAAAAACCGGAGTAAGTATGACAAATAATATTGCAATTCCAGATGGTAATTTTTCTGCAACAAAAGAAAAAACGGCAAAAGGGAATGCAAATCCAAGAAATGCACTTACAGCATGAGTTCTTATATGTACCCAGCTAGTAGGAAATTCCTCACGCTTTATAGTTGCAATTATTGCGAAGGTTACTGTAGCTCCAAGTGCATACCAAAATACATATGCAACAAATGGCACTTCAGCAGTCCCAGCCCATTTGTTTACAGAAAACAAAAGACTAAAATTGACACCTGCTATGACTATTAAGAAAAATTTTAAGATCACTAAAGATTGGTGAGACATATTCAATTTCATAAGCAAAATTTTCGATTAAGTAAGTTTATAAAATAGGTTTATTTTACTTTAAATTCATTTTTAAAGTATATATTATTTAAAGTTGGCCTGATGAATAGGTTTATATAATATTTTTGGAGATGTTATGGAATCTAAAATTATATGGGTGAAAGACAAGAGTTTTCTCGGTGTCTCTGGATCAGGACATTCTCTAGTTTTAGGATCTACTAGCAGAGATGATGGTAAAAGTTTGCAACCCAGTCCTATGGAACTTCTTTTGATGGGTATGGGTGGTTGTAGTGCATACGATGTTATCGATATTTTAGAGAAAACGGGTGTGCCAATAAAATCATTTGAAATTTTCATCCACGCAGAGCGTTCAAAACAAGACCCTAAGGTTTTTACAGATATTTTATTGATTTATAAATTTGGAGGCGAAAAAGTTCTTTTCGACGATGTAAGGAATGCAGTGGATCTATCAATTGATAAGTACTGTTCAGCTTCTGCTATGATATCAAAAACAGCTGATATTAAATATAAGATCGAATTTCTTGAGGATTGAGTTTATAATAGTAAAACGGTGTTGCTATTGACGAGGGTCTGCAGTCTTATGAGTTGCCCATATCCCTTTTAACTCTCTTCTTGCTATGACCTCTTCATCAAGGTACTCGTCTGTGGTTGCAATAGCAGCTGTAGCCCACCCATTTCTGACTAGAAATTTAGATAGATCAAGGCCATCTGCAAGGCAATATCCAGTAACTAATGATTTTTTTACTGAAGTTTTTCTCTCACATTTTACATTTCTATTTTTTATTTGTGAGGCTAAATTATTTGTAGCTAGTTGCACGCAGGCTATTTTCTCCTTACCTCTTTTACATTTAAGAAGAGGAGAAAGGGAATTTATACCATAAAGAACAACATACTGAGAATTTATTTCTAGTCCTATTCCGCCTATGGCAGAAGCTTGGCCCTCAATAACATCATTTTGTGGGGTCATATAGATTACTACCGCAACACCAAAAACTATCAGCAGTATCTTTTGACCACGGCTTCCTTTAAACCAGGTGTTCAGTTTTTTATAGTTCAAAAATTTCAAGAAAACTTTATGCATATATATTCACTCATAAAAATTAATTTTTTACTCATGACTATGTCCTTTATAATGTTTATATACCTTGGGGCTAAAGATTTTAAGATAAATATTGAAAGTGATTTTTTTTCACTAAACTATTATTGTAAGTAGAAATGGATAAAAAACTAAAAAGAATAGAGAATATCGTTGGTCACAGCGATGACCCGCAATTTGCAAAACGCTTAGAAAATTTATTCGAAGCTGACGCAATAGAATATATCATACTAAGACCTGTTGATACAGCACGTAGGAGGTTACGTGTTACTACTTCTAAGGGAAGAGACTGTGCAATTGCCTTACCTCGTAATATTAGTCTTCTTGATAGAAGCATCTTATTTATTGATGATACTTTAGCAATTATACTCAAAATTCAGGAACGAAAGTGGATTAGGCTTAGACCAAAAGATCAATCTGCTGCCCTAGAGCTAGGTTACCATTGTGGTAATTTACATTGGAAGGTTGAGTTTGATCATCCTGATCTAAGAGTCGCCATAGATGAAGAGGAATCCACCTACTTGGCTAGAATTAATAATTTCTTGGAAGATAAACGTGTCTATAAAATCGAAGAATAGTGAACTTGAAGCAACGTTAAGACTTCTTCAGTATGGAGACAGTTTTTTTCCTTCTGGTACACTTGCATTCTCAAGCGGTTTAGAAACATTATCTATTCAGAAAAGAGTAACAAATACAGAAGAACTCAAAGCGTTTATTAAATCTCAATTATATGGTCGCTGGAATGGCTTAGACAGACCGTGTTTGACGGCAGCATTTAAAGCCTCTCAAGGTAAAAATAATATACGACGTCTTATCGAGATTGATAAAATTATGGACTGCAATACACTTCCTGCTGAGCTTCGGTCTGGCTCTATACTTGGGGGAAAAGCACTTCTAGGTGTACATAAGAATCTGGGTACACCGCATGTTTCTGACTACCGTGAAATAATTAAAACTGGGGATGGTCTGGGTCATTTGCCCGTTGCCCAGGGTATCTGCTTTGCGGGTTGTGAAATGGATTATTTAGATTCTCAGATAGTTGGAATGCATACACTTGTAATTGGTTTATCTAGTGCAGCTATACGGTTAGGTATTATTGGTCATATAGATGCACAAAGATTAATTGAATTTCTAAGAGAGGATATTGCAAAAATTTTATCTACAGATACTGTAGAGCCTGAGGATTCATGGAGCTTTTCACCGATTTCTGATATCGCCGTAATGCAGCATGAAACTCAAGATACCCGGTTATTTACTAATTAATACAAAATAACTCCAAGTAAATAGGGGAGATAAATATGCTGTTAACGCCAACTGAAATGGAGCGTCTAGTAATTTATACAGCTGCAGAGCTTGCCCGAAAAAGGCGGGCGAAGGGGTTATTACTAAATCACCCAGAGTCAGTAGCACTGATAAGTGATGAAATCTTAGAAGGAGCAAGAGAGGGAAGGAGTGTTGCAGAACTTATTTCTTTTGGTTCTACAATTCTGACAAGTGAAGATGTGATGCCAGGTGTGCCTAAAATGATGAATATGATCCAAGTTGAAGGCACTTTTCCTGATGGTACAAAATTAGTTACAATACATGAACCAATCCGTGAAAATCCGATACAGGAAAAAAGTAATGATGGAGTATCACAGGCAAATCCCTTGGATGAAGTCAGACCTGGTGAAATAATTCCTGCAAAAGGTGATGTTGAATTAAATGTTGGAAGGGAAAAGCGATCTGTGAACGTAACAAATACTGGCGATAGACCGATCCAAATTGGTAGCCATTATCATTTTTTTGAAGTGAATAAAGCCCTTGATTTTAACAGGGAAGCAAGCTTTGGAATGCATTTGGATATACCGGCTGGAACTGCTGTAAGATTTGAGCCAGGAGAAAGTAAAGAAGTCGATTTAGTTAGTTTTGGTGGTTCAGGAGAGCTTTTTGGGTTAAATAATCTAACAAATGGTTCTCTAAATTCTGAAGAAATTAGGAAAAAAGCACTTGAATTAGCTCGTAAGCGCGGTTTTAAGGGGGCTTAGGAATATGGTGAAGATGAGTCGTGCCCACTATGCGGCATTGTATGGTCCAACAACAGGTGATTGTGTGCGATTGGGCGACACTTCTCTTTTAGCTGAGATAGAAAAAGATTATGGAACCTATGGTGATGAGAGTTTACATGGTGGTGGCAAAACTTTAAGAGACGGGATTGGGTTGGTAGCTGGACTAGATAGTGCAGGAGGTTCCTTAGATATGCTAATTTCCAACGCTGTGATTATTGACCCTGTTCATGGGGTGGTAAAAGGCGATATTGGAATTAAGGAGGGAGTAATTGCAGGGGTAGGAAAAGCAGGAAATCCAGCGATTATGGATGGAGTAGATCCAGATTTATTATGTGCAGCAGCAACTACAGTTCGTGACGCTGAGGGTCTTATTGCTACGCCAGGAGGTATTGATGTCCATGTACATTTTGATAGTGCACAATTATGTGAACATGCCCTTTCCTCGGGTCTAACAACTATGATAGGCGGTTCGCTTGGTCCAATAACAGTAGGAATAGACTGTGGTGGTGCCTGGAATGTTCAGCGAATGTTAGAGGCATCAGAAGAATGGCCTATAAACTTTGGTTTTCTGGGAAGAGGAAACTCTTCTAAACCTCTATCGCTAATCGATCAGATAGAAGGTGGTGCATGTGGGCTTAAAATCCATGAAGATTGGGGTGCTATGCCTGCGGCAATCGATACTTGTTTAAGTGTAGCAGATGAGATGGATTTCCAGGTCCAGCTACACACAGATACTTTAAATGAAAGTGGTTTTGTAGAGGATACTCTTGCTGCAATTAATGGTCGTACCATCCATATGTATCATGCTGAGGGTGCTGGTGGAGGACACGCTCCAGACATTATCAGCATCACAGGTCAGCCAAATTGCCTTCCTTCATCTACAAACCCAACTAATCCATTTACACGAAATACTTTCGATGAACACCTAGATATGATTATGGTTTGCCATCATTTGAATCCTGCAGTCCCTGAGGACGTTGCTTTTGCAGAAAGTCGGATTAGAGCTGAGACTATAGCTGCCGAAGATGTTTTACATGACTTGGGTGCTATTTCAATGCTTGGGTCGGATAGCCAAGGGATGGGTCGGATTAACGAGGTAATCTGCAGAACATGGCAACTTGCCTCAAAAATGCGTAATCAGCGAGGTAGATTGGATGAAGAAAAAACTGAATTAGGCGATAACGAAAGGATCAAAAGATATATTTCTAAATATACTATAAATGCAGCCAGAACTTTTGGAATGGATGATTGGATTGGTAGCTTAGAAAAAGGAAAACTAGCAGACATTGTATTATGGAAACCCGAATTTTTTGGTATCAAGCCTGAGCTCATCATAAAAGGGGGTTTTATTGTATGGGCGGCGATGGGTGACTCAGCAGCATCATTAATGACCTGTGAACCATTGGCAATGCGTCCGCAATGGGGAGCATTTGGTAGGGCTAAACAAGGGTTATCAATATCATTTGTATCACAGGCGGCTGTTGATTCAGGTTTGCGTGACAAGCTTAGCATTAGTAAACGAATTGAGGCTGTTAAGGGTACAAGAACGCTTAGCAAAAAGAATATGTTGTATAATGAAGCTTGTCCTGAGGTCAGAGTAAATCCAGAGACATTTGAAGTTTTTGTGGATGGAGAACTGGCTACTTGTCAACCAGCGGATAATCTTCCTTTAGCTCAACGTTATATGCTTAGATGAGGCTCTTGATTAGATCTGAGATGAGTTTTCTATGTTTTTTTACTTATATTATAGAAGTCAAATTTATATAGGAGGTGAGTAAATTGACTTTTTCTCGGGAGTCAAGTCCTGGGCCAGCTAGGATAGGTATAGGTGGCCCTGTTGGTTCAGGTAAAACTGCATTAATTGAGTCATTAATTCCAAAATTCCTAAATTCAGGCATTGAGGTAGGAATTGTTACTAATGATTTAGTAACCCGTGAAGATGCTAATCGACTTAAAGCTGGTGGTTTAGTAGAGCCTGATCATATCATTGGAGTGGAGTGTGGAGCTTGTCCTCATACTGTCATTCGGGAGGATCCAACCTTAAATATTGAAGCAGTTGATATTTTAGAACAAAAATTTCCATCTTTGAGTTTAGTTATATTAGAGTCTGGTGGGGATAATCTTGCTTCTACATTTTCACTTGACCTAGTCGATTGGTGGATGTTTGTAATTGATGTAGGTGCTGGAAATGATATACCAAGGAAAAGAGGGCCAGGTGTCTTGCAATGTGACCTCCTAGTAATAAACAAGGTTGATATTGCTCCACATGTCGGGGTAGACCTAGAAACCTTGAAAGAAGAGGCAGAAGAGATCCGCGGTTCATCTCCTGTAGCCTACACAAATTGTCGCTCCGGGGAAGGAATAGAAGATGTGCTTAATGCCATCAGGCGTCATGCATTATTGGAGGATACGTGAGAGTTACCTCTCCTGCAGCTTCGTTGCGAGGAGCTGATGGTTGGCAGAAGGCAGAGCTAAACTTCAACAAAAGTTCTGATGGGCAAACTCGACTCGCACATCAATTTGTTCAATATCCATTCCATATAACAAAACCAGTTCATCTAGATGTCTCTTGGCCTGAACTTGCAACACTAATTCTACAATCTACTTCTGGTGGAATTTATCATGATGATCGTTTAAAATTATCTATGCACTTTGGTGAGGATTCTTGCACTCACGTTACAAGTCAGTCAGCTACAAAAGTACATAGTATGGAGGGTGATGACTCTGCAACATTTTCTATTTCTATAAAGGTTCAAAAAAATGCTTACGCAGAATTTATTAATGATGCTCTGATTTTGTTTCCAGAATCACGACTTGAAAGTAATTTAGATATATCAATTGCCAGAGGAGGCACACTTGTAATTACTGACTCTGCTTTATGGCATGAGCCCAGAGAAACTTTTAACAAATCTAAAGAGATTCATCCTTCTTTTAGTTCATTTCGGCAAACGATTAATATTAAAGATTTAGATAGTTCAAACTTGATGGTAAGAGATTCTCAGTGGAGTGGTTTAGATTCCTCAGCAGGATTATCCGCATGGAATAAATATAGAGTTCAAGGATCTATCTATATTATTTCACCGGGATGTGACCTTGACCAACTTGCTAACACATGCAGGGGGGAGTTGGGGTTATTCAATGGTATATACGGTGGAGTCTCTATTTTGCCTTCTGAAATTGGGGTTGTAGTTAGAATTTTAGGTTCAGATGGTGGGAGTGTTAGGACAGCATTGGAGAGCCAATGGTTGAGAGCACGTCTCTTCCTCGTAGGCCGTGAAAATACTTTGCGGTGGAGAAAATAAGTTTAATTTTATCTTTTAATTACCTCAGTTATCTGACCCTCCAATATAACCCCTTCCCTTATTATTTTTGGTTTTGATGATGTTAAGTCGACGACAGTTGATGGTGTTAAGTTTTTTGAAACGCCCGCGTCAAGAATCAAATCTATATTTGAACCAAAAGCTCTAAATATTTCCTCAGCACTTTGTGCGGGCTTCTTACTATCTAAATTAGCACTTGGTGCAGTAATAGGAAGAGAGATTTTGTCTATTAGTTCAAGAGTTCTAGCTCTATCAGGAATCCTAATAGCAATCGTATCAGACACTGGGTTTATTTCTTTAACTACCATACAACTATTTTGACGTGGCAGTATAAGTGTTAATGGTCCAGGCCAAAATTTTTCGGCAATTATCTTTGCTTGCCAACTAAATATTGCAACTTTTGATGCGACCTCAAAATTATCGACTAAAATTAGAAGTGGTTTATTTTCGCCACGAGACTTAATTCTGAATATTTTGGTTACAGAATTTGAATTAGTTGCATCAGCAACTAGCCCATAAAGAGTATCAGTCAGGCATGCTATTATTCCACCTTGGCGAACTATCTCTGCTGCAAGTGAGATATTGTTTGTTGTTTCAGGAAAAATGTTTAATTTTGATAAATTATTTTTTTTCATTAGTGGCTCCACAAGCGATAAAATGTGGATTTTTATAACCGGGCTTACCATAAATCAGGGGTTTGTTATTTGGTTGAAATAATGACCCACCAGCTGCTTCCAAAATTGCATGACCAGCTGCTGTGTCCCATTCCATGGTTGGTCCAAATCTTGGGTATATGTCAGCATTTCCACTAGCTAATAGAGCAAACTTCAGAGCGCTGCCTGCTGTTATAATGGAACTGGGTTTGAGATCATTTATCCACCTTTGTGTTTCATCATTAATATGAGATCTGCTAGCTAAAATTACTGGGCCAGAACTTGGAGCTGATCTAACTGAAATTGGGCAAGGCTTAGCATTGTCTAACCAGCTTGCTGCTCCAACTCCAACTTCTCCCACGTAGCAAATACGTTTCACAGGTAAATATAATACTCCTATCCAAGGCTTGCCATTTTTAATAAGACCTATATTCACTGTAAATTCATCATTCTTATTAATAAATTCTTTAGTCCCGTCTAACGGGTCTACAAGCCAAAAAATTTTATTTTCTAGGTTAATTTCTTTGGGTTGGTAGATATTCTCCACACTTTCTTCTGATATAATTGGTATTTTAGGAAAATATTTATTAAGTCCATTAGTAATTATTTTGTCAGCGGCTCGATCTGCTAATGTAATTGGTGATTTGTCAGGCTTTTGGTGAAATTCAATATTATTTGAATAGAATTTCATAATTTCTTTACCGGCTTTTAAAGCGAGTATGCGAGCTTTGAGTATATAGTCTGAAAGTTTTTCTTCAGTGTTCATCATTAATCTAAATATTTTTTATCATGAAAATTAAATACTAAATAAGTCGTCTAATTGTTTAAGTAATATAAATAAAGCAATTCATAATTTTTTATTTATCCTTGTTTTCTTCCTTTATAATTATTGATAATTGTTTGAGCATTTCAACTGTACGATCTGGTCCTACATTATTTTTTAACCAACCTACAGCGCAGACGCAAATTGCAGAGTGTAATCCAATTTGATCCATTCCATCCTCATTTGCACGTCTTGCAATTTCTTCAAGTGTTTGTTCTGCAAAGTTTTGAATTTTGATGGCCTCTTCTGTTCCAAATTGTAATTTTTCATTCATCTGAATTTTCCTTAGAAAAGATACTAAACATAGGAGTTATTTTTAGTATGCTCGATTTCTTGCCATGTAAGCGGCTTCTTTTATAGAGGCAATGAGACTAGAAGGGTTAGCGATTCCTTTGCCTGCAATATCAAATGCAGTTCCATGATCTGGCGAGGTGCGGATAAAAGGTAGTCCTAGTGTAATATTTATACCACCCATAAAATCAAGGGTCTTTAAGGGAATTAAAGCTTGATCATGATACATACATATAGCCACATCATATTTGTCTCTTATGTCTTTATGAAACAATGTGTCGGCTGGATAGGGACCAGTAACTTGAATGCCAGAATTCTTTAGTACCTCAATTGCAGGACGTATTATGATCTCTTCTTCTATCCCTAATTCTTGATTTTCCCCTGCATGTGGATTCAGTCCAGCAACAATCAGTTTAGGACTTTTAATGCCAAAGTCTTTCCTCAATCCTGACTCAGTAATCTCACATTTTTTAATTATGCAATCAGAGGTTAAAGTACCTGGGACTTCTGATAATGGAATATGAATGGTAATGGGAACCACCCTAAGATATTCGCAACTTAACATCATTACTGGTACAGGTTGTTTTTCCCCTTTAACAAGAGAAGCTAAGAATTCTGTTTGTCCAGGATACTTGAATTTTGCCTCGTAGAGTACGGATTTAGATACAGGATTAGTTACAATGGCTGCTGCACTTCCATTATAAGCAAAGGAAACGGCTCTAGTTATAGAGGTTATGATAGATGTTGTATTATCATGCTTGGGTTGACCAGGAGCAACTGCTGATCTGAGATCCTGATGAATTACAGGAAGTGCATTTTGAAAATGATTTGGAGCTTCTTCAGGATTATCTATTTCTTTGACTGGGACCTCTAGACTCAAACTTTTGGCAAGATCATATAGGCGTTTACAATCGTCAATTACAAAAAAGGTTGGTGTATTCTCTCTTGATAGCCAAGTCTTAAGGGAAAGCTCGCCACCTATTCCTGCGGGTTCCCCCATCGTTACTGCTATTGGTGGAATATCTGTCAAGGTAATGAACTTTCTTTGTCAAGAGGTATAATGACTCCTGGATTAAGTCTTGATTCTGGGTCTAGGTAATTTTTTACAGCTTTAAGTGAACCTCCAAAAAGTTGTGGTCGTTGTCTTTCATACCATGGCATATGATCCCGACCAACAGCATGATGGTGTGTGATTGTTCCTCCCGCACTTAGCAATGCATCACCTGCAGCAGTTTTAATTTCTCTCCATTGCTCTAGTTCTTGACCAGGTTTTGTCTCTGCATGAAAAGTAAAGTATGGGGCAGTTCCGTCTGTATATGCATGCGTAAACCTACAGGTAACATGTCCAGGTTTGCCGGTGACTTCTTTAATAACTTGTTCGGTTACTAGCTTAATATTTTCATGGAAATCACTTAGTTTATCCCAAGTAATGCTTGTTTCAAATGTGTCATGCATTATTCCGTATGAAATTAATCCTTCTCTTTTGAAAGGTGCAGAAATAAATGCATTACGCCAAATATCAGCGGTTTTATCTCGCTCACCTGCAATACCAAAAACTCCACCATGATCTTCCATACATTCCAATGCCTTATTCATAAGGGTATCAACAGGTTGCTCTGAATTTTCAAAGCCAATGACAACCATATGATAATCTCCCTTATTTACACCCGCTAAACGGCATTCTTCAGAATCAACAAAACGAGCATTGCTAGGCCACAATCCAGCCTGCAAAAGAGAACGTATGGATTGTCCTGCTGCCTCAATATTTTTAAACCTTACCACAGCTGACTTTCTAAACTCTGGTTTTGAGTGTACGCGCATCCATGCTTCTGTAATAAGTCCTAACGACCCCTCGGATCCAATAATTAGACGATCTGGGCTAGGTCCTGCTCCTGAACCTGGAAGTCGTCTACTTTCCATAACTCCTTTAGGGGTTACAGTAACAAGCGATTCAACTAATTCATCTATATGTGGATAAAGAGTTGCGAAATGTCCGCCTGAACGCGTAGCAATCCATCCACCCAAGGTAGAAAATTCAAAGCTTTGAGGGAAGTGTCGAAGTGTTAGACCACTTTTCTTAAGGCCTGCCTCGAGTTGAGGTCCCAAAGCACCTGCCTGTATGCGTGCGGCTCTACTAGTTTTGTCAATTTCTAGAACCTGATTCATTTTTCGCATGTCAATTGTAATCACAGACGAGAATTTATCTCCAACCCTTGGTTCTATTCCGCCAACCACAGATGATCCACATCCAAAGGGAATTATAGCAGCATTTATTTCTGATCCCCATTCAAGGAGTTCGAGAATATTCTCATTTGTTTCTGGAAAGCAAACACTATCAGGACAGCATGAAAAATCTTTTGCAAAAGCTCTGATATAATCTGGATAAGATTTACCGTATGTATGAGATGCTCTATCATAATCTGTTTGACTTACCAGATGAGACAAACGGTTCGGTACTGATGAGCGAGGTTTTGGCAAATTAATTTCAGATAGACTTGGTGGTGAGAGGTAAGAGTTTGGTTGTAGCCCGGTAAGTTTATTCAGGCGCTTAACTATCATTAAGGAATCATCTTCTGTTAATGTTTGGTCTTCATAACCCCAACCCCAAAATTTTAATCGCCTTTGAGTCATAATTATTCCTTATTCCTACATTTGTTTTAAGCTATTTAAGGGTTACTTGATATAAACTAATAATATTTTATATCATTATTTTTGTTTAATGTGGCCCAATATCAACCAGTCTGAACCCAGTTATTATATTTCTAGTTTCTTTGTTTTCTGCCCTTTGAGCTGCAGGCCTGCATACTCCACACCCATAACTCTTCCATGATCCGCCCTTGATTATATACTTGTTTTTACCTGAATTCGTGTTTGTCCATTCAAATACTTGCCCTGCCGCGTCGAGGAGACCAAATGAGCTTGCACCTTTTGGATATTGTCCTACTGGGGTAGTTTCATTTAATCCTGAGTCTCCACTGTTCAAGAGATTGGGGTCATAGGACATACCCCAAGGGAAATATGCTCCATTGATACCACGTGCCGCTTTTTCCCATTCTTTTGATGTTGGCAGCCTAAAGTTTCTTCCGGTTTTTATTGAAAGCCATGATGCATATGAGACCGCATCGCTCCATGATACCATTACAACAGGATGATTCCCGCGATCCTGAGGAGATATATTGTTGTTCCAGCTATAGTTAACAATCCCAGATGAAGTGTGTTCTGATAAATGGCCGTTAGATCCAGTATTTTTTAATTGTGGAACTGGGTGATCGGTATCCTCAATAAATGCTGCATATTGCTCAATTGTTACTGGTGTTGACATTATTAGAAAATTATCAAGATAAATTATCTTTCGTGCTGGTTCTGAATCATAAGCACTAAAATTTTTAGTATTTGTTTTTGCGGCATTATTACTATCTAAGGCTTTAGCAATTTCACGTTCTTCTCTTGAAGATCCATATACAAATTCCCCCTCAGGTACCAATATTAAAGGTGGATATGGAGCTGACAGAAAATCTTCACTCGAAAAGCTTGCAAATAGTGCCCCAGCTACACCTGCAATAATTATGAAGCTCAGCCGGCGATTGGCAGAAGAAGTAATTCGTAACATATAGTAAAGCACCCGATATAGATGGCATGATTTTATTTTTAATATTTTACAATGGGATTATAGGTTATAAAAATAATAAGACTATAGATAGAGGGCATACTTGGGTGGGCATCGATTTTTTATAAATTTATATCAGTCGTTGCTTATTAATTTTTGTCGGTGATAATATGAATTTTATATTTTATTTCCTTATACAACTGGTAATCATTTTCCAATTTTCGGCTAGAGTGTTGAATAATGAACCTTCGTAAATATATTGCTGAGATTCCTGATTTTCCTAAACCAGGTATTTTATTTTATGATATTGCCCCCTTGATCAGATCCCCATCTGCATGGAACTATGCAATGGATTCATTAAAAGAAAAAATTTCTCCTTTAAAGCCAGCCGTTATAGCAGGTATTGATGCACGGGGGTTCCTTGTAGGTGCTGGATTATCATCAAAAATGAATCTTGGTTTTTTGATGGTAAGAAAAAAAGGCAAGCTACCAGGTAAAACAATAAGTGAAAAATATGCTTTAGAATATCGTAGTGATGAACTTGAAATCCAATCCCAAGCACTAGAGGCAGATACTAGGGTTATTTTAGTTGATGATTTATTAGCAACAGGGGGGACAGCCACCGCAAGTGTAAGGTTAATTGAAAAAAGCGGTGCCAAGGTCGTAGGTTCAGCTTTTTTAATTGAGCTCACAAGTCTGAATGGGAGAGATGCTATTGGTGATTTGCCAATTTTTTCCTTACTAAAACTTAATTCATAGGATCAATATCATAAAATAAACCGGTTAATTCTAGATTCTTATTTGCTAATCAACCTTTTTCCAATCTCCTTTTGGTGCAAAAGTCCTGGCCGTTGGGATGATTTCTTCACCAAACCTGTGTATTTGTTCCATTTGTTCAGAAACAGAGTCAGTTTCACATTGAAGCATGCAAATTATCATAGAATACCCAGCATCTGCATATTTGCTTAAATCTTCTAGTATTTGCTCAGCTGTCCCACCACAGTTTCTTCTTGGTTTATTTGTTGATTCCTCGTGATCTTTATTTGTTATTTTTGCAGTAGCAGCACCTATCATGAGAAAATTTTCTACCCCGAGACCCATGCTTTCGCGTTCTTTTTTTATAATTTCTTGGAGCGGGTTAAATCGGTCAAACTCTACATGGCTATCGAGAAATAGGGAATAAAGCCCATCACAATAACGTGCTGACCTCCGAGCTCCAGCTGGGGTATTAGCCCCTAGCAGAATGGGTGGTGTAGGTTTTTGGACAGGTTTTGGATCCATAGAGATATCTTTGAAGTTGTAGAATTCCCCCGGGAAGGACACTTCAGTTTGTGACCATGATCGTTTATATATTTCGATGCACTCAGTTAATCTTCCATTGCGTTCAGCATGATCAATGCCTACTGAGTCAAATTCTTCTTTCATCCATCCAGCACCTACCCCAAGCATTAATCTCCCATTAGAAAGTTGATCTACTGTCATAAATTGTCTGGCATCTGAGAGTGGGTGTCGATAGGGAGATATTAATACACTCGTTCCAAGACGTATCCGATTTGTTTGCTGGGCCACCGCACCCATAACAACTACAGCGTCAAGCATATTGTGGTAAGGCTGATAAGCCCTTTGCCCTGATTGATTTGCAGTATGGAAACTTTCAGAACCTATTGGCATTGACACATGGTCAGGATACCAGATTGAGTGAAAACCTGCAGCCTCGGCAGCACAAGCTACCTTTAAGGGTTGAGTTTCTTCCAGGGGAGAGTTGCGCAAATACATATTTGTATCATCTCTATAGCTGTTCCCATGAGTATTTGCATAAATTCCAATTTCCATCACTGACTCCATTTCTAATCAATGCAATGATTTTATTTTATTACTAGATTTATAAAACAATAATGATTTTGAAAACAGACAAATTAAACTTTAATTTTACGCTATTTAACCATCTATTGTTGTATGTTAATTATATTTATTTTTTATGGTTACCTGGTAAAAGGGAGATTCTCATGGTTACTGTCTTAATAACTGGTGCAAGTCGTGGTCTTGGACTAGAATTTGTGAAGCAATATCAAAAGAGTGGAGCTAAAATTTTTGCCTGTTGCCGGAACCCTGAAAATGCCAATAATCTTATGAAACTTGCTAATGAATCTGATGGTCAAACAACATTGTTCCAGATGGATGTTTCAAACCCCAAGGAAGTTTTATCAACTGCTAAAGAACTAAATGGCTGTAATATTGATTATTTAATAAATAATGCAGGAATTCTAGGAACTGACTTTGATCAACCAATGAGGGGAGCTTTTGGAAGTGTTGATTATGAGTCCTGGGAAGAGACAATGCTAGTAAACGTTCTTGGCCCTTTCAGAGTATGTGAAGCTTTTGTAAATCATGTCTCTGGATCTAAGAATCGTTTAATGGTTTTTGTGTCAACTCATATGGCTTCAATTACGGCTCTTTCAGAAGGTGGATTTTACCCATATAGATCCTCTAAGGCAGCACTTAACTTATTAGTTAAAGGTCTTTCAATAGACTTAAAAGATCGTGGAATTAGAACTCTTTCTTTTCACCCTGGGTGGGTTAAAACTGATATGGGTACTGATTCAGCCCCAGTAGAGGTCTCTGATAGTATAAGTGGAATGCGTGAAGTGATCAGTAGTTATTCATCACCAAGAACAGGAGAGTTTATAAATTATGATGGAACTCCTTACCCCTGGTAACAAATTGATCACTGAGGGATAAGACTTGAAAGGTCTGTTCCGTTAACAAAAATCTTATCTTGTTGTATCTCAATGTTATAATCATCGGTCGCGTTCTTTGAGGAATTTTCAGGGTCTGCATTCGACAGTCCACGGATCATTAATATAACAGGCAAGACAGGCATCATTTCTGTTCCAAGATTTTTTTGAAACTCTGAAATTAGACCATTCAAACCAACAATATTTATTTCTAAGTTACCTACAACTCCCAGGCTACTTGAAATGTCGGCCTTTAAGTTTCCATTTATATCAATAGAAAATTTATCACTAGAAATCAGAAATTCTGATATTTCTAATTTTTCAAATGGATTTGACTCAGAATATATATTTTCAAGTGCCTCAAGTGCGTTAGTTTCAGTAAAATTAATTCTGTTTGCTTCAACTGTAATGTCAAATCTTAGTAGATTAGGAATATAGGGTAATGCACTTTTAGGGATATCATCAAAGTTTGAAAGGGAAAGTTCATCTAAGATTCCTCTAACTTCCACTCGATTAATTTCATTATCTTTTGGTGCTAGGCTTGAAGATAAATCAAAACGTTTAAACTGTATGTTGCCTTCTAATGACGTCACTTCAAGGTCTCGTATAGATATTTCATCGTTGACCTGGGATGCCATCGAAAATAATGATAAATAATTAAGATAGTTAAAGTCAGGAAGAAATGGACCCCAAAGTCCTGAAATGTTTGAATTTCTTGATCTAAAATCTATTTCAGACTGCATAGAAAAACGCTCTAAAATTATTTCTACATCAGGAGATTTAAAGTGCAGGTCTCTTAGGTCAGCGGAATGAGAGTAAGATTGCTTTTTTTCTCTGTTATCAAATTGCTGCTCAACCTCAACCTCCTCAAACGTCATAAATCCATCTTCTGTCTGAACATTTAGGTCTCTTGCTAGGATTTCAAGCTTGGTAGGCTTGAGCTCTTTTTCTTGGAAACTACCGTTTATACTTATTTCATCTACTGAGCTACTTGTTATCTCGTCTGAATTACTAGTTATTATTTCTAATTCATCAGGAAAAATAATTTTATAATCCCAAGAGTCTCTATCTTTAATGAAGTTTACTTTCATTGTTTTAAATAAAGTCTCAAAGAATTTTATATTGTCAGTCGAAGCAATGATTTTTCTATCTATAGACCCATCAATATGAATGGGTTCTTCAAATTCAATAATTGCCCCCATCTCCCTAATAATTTCAATAACCTTAACTATTGCATTTTGAGGAATGTCTGTTTTTACCTTTGGTGATATAGTAAAATCAGGAGAATTTGTTTTTACATGTTTATCTTCTGCATTTAAATTCTTATTAGCTGTTTCATAATCTTCACCTTTGGATGGACTGGCTGTGCTGATTTGTTTTTGTAAGGTGCCTTCAGTCCATTGACCTGTTTCAGTATCACCATTAGATGATATTAGTGATCCATTACCATGGAATTTGTTATCTTTCCAACTACCAATATAGCGGGTTCCATCAGACCATGTTGCCGTCCCAAGTCCATTAAAGTTACCATTTGCAAATTCACCAACATAGAGAAAACCATTTGGTTTTGTGTAACTTCCTTGGCCATTTGGAGCGTTATTTTGCCACTCGCCCAAATACTCTGATTTATCATTATAAGTATATAAACCAAAACATTCATGCCAACGCGTGTTTGCTTTATTGGGACATGGTTCTAGAGTGTTTGCCATTAAAGTTGTTGGAATCAATAAAAACACCAAAAAAGATAATGGTTTACAAACAAATTTAAGTATCCACCGCAAATAGAAAAACCCTTATGTTCGTTAATTAATTATTGTCCATTTAATCCTATAAGCAAAATGATTCTAGTCACTATTAAGTTGAGTTCCGGCTGCTACCACTTCCAGCATATCCTCCATTTCTTGTATGTCTGAAACAAATGATGGAAAATCTAAAATTAATCTTGTTACGCCAAGTTCTTCGTATCGTGGTATATCTTGGATAACTCCTTCAGGAGTACCTGCTATAACAACTACAGTTATTTCTATTGTTTTAGGATCTCTACCATTTTCCTCAGACATTTTGTGAAGAAGTGCCAATGAACTTTCGAGATTGCCTCCTTTACTGTATGTGAAATCAGGTCCCTCTGAAACGACCTGCCAACCATCAGCTAGATTTACTACACGCCTAAAGCAGGAATTGCCATTTCCACCTATGGTAATAGGAGGATGGGGTTTCTGGATTGGCTGAGGGCGGCACTGAACATTAGAAAAGCTAAAGAAATCTCCCTCAAAATTAGGTTCTTCTGCTGTCCAAAGTTCTTTCCATATGCGTATATATTCATCTGTACGTGGCCATTTATGTTTTGGTGATAGGTTTAATGCTTCAAATTCCTCATTTAGCCAGCCTGCACCAGTGCCAACGATCAATCGACCATTTGATAAAACATCAAGAGAAGCCATTTGTTTAGCTGTTTCTATTGGGTTACGATAGGGTGCTATAAGAACAGTAAAACCAAGACGGACACGTTTGGTATGTCCTGCTATGAATGCCAAACTTGTAAAAGGTTCAAGGTGAGCTCCCTTGGGATCTGCAATATAGTCAGCTGATTTAGTGTAGGGGTAGGGGGTCTCGATTTTTGTTGGCATTACGATATGATCTGGGGACCAAACTGACTCAAAACCTTTTTCTTCGGCAAAATTTGCCATTCTGATCATGTTTTCATGTGTTGCCATAATGCCAAACATCGGTAGCATAAATCCAATTTTCATTAGTTTAAACTCCTGATATGTAATGTGACGAAAGCCGTTAGTGAGTGTGTTTGATTCTTACTTAAACTGCATTTTTTATAGGATACGCGAAGTTAATTTGAATTCACATAAATTTCATAATAAACTTTAGCATACAACAATGATCATAGGTAATTTTAAGTTAATAGTGTAATCAATTATTATGAAGAATCCTCAAATTTTTTTAAATTTTATACCATAAGTCTCTACCGCTTCCGTCTTTGAAATATATCCTAAACGGAGATCTTTTAAAATTTCATTTTCATTCCTATCCTCTGGTTTCACATATCCACCACCTCCAGCAGTGCATTGGCTGATAATATCACCTTTTTTTAGTGAAATTTGGGTTCCTTTGGACACAAAGTCTGGTGATGCAAGCTTAGGGCCATCACCCCGGTCAATCAGGTAAGTTCCAACCCCTCCGGCTCTGCCTTCGGCAAGACCATTTGCTCCGAATATACAGCGATCAGCAACAAAGGATAGAGAGGCAGAATTGGATAAAATTTCATAGTCACGTCGAATTCCCAATCCGCCTCGCTTTCGACCAGCTCCTCCGGTATCTTGCCTTAATTCATATTTAAGTAAGCGTATAGGCATTGTGAGTTCCAAAGCCTCAGCTGGCATGTTTTTACAGTTTCCGACAATCGAAAAAAGTGCATTTTCTCCATCTTTTTCATCCAGTGCACCCCATCCACCTTCTGGATATGAATAAAAAACACTTGGTTCTTGATCTGATCCATTGTTCGTAGAGAGAAGAAGGTTGTTAGAAGAACCGTGGTCTCCAGCAATTATTTTAGGACCGTAAGGTATTTCTGCAAAAGCCTTTTGAATTACATTTACAATCCGATGAGATGTTTCATTACCACCCGTACATGGCGCTGGAAATTTTGGGTTAAGTAAGCAGCCTTCTGGTGCAAATATTGTTATGGGACGATATGCACCGTCATTAGCTGGGATAGTGGGGTCAACAGCAGCTTGGACAGCTAAGTAGGTGGCGGAGGCTGTCATGCCTCGTACCGAATTGACAGGGCCTATTGCTTGTTCATCTGAATCACTGAAATCAAAATTTAACTTGTCACCTTCAACTGTGATTGCAACATGAATTTTTATTGGTTTTGGGTTAATTCCATCATTATCAAGAAAATCTTCTGCAAACCAGGTTCCGTCGGGCCAACTATTTATTTTTGTTCGCATACGTTTTTCAGATTGGTTGCATATTTCTTGTGCGGCTAGCTGTATAGTTTCAAGTGAATATTTCTCACAAAGATATCTTATACGCCCTACAGCAGTTCGGTTTGAGGAAAATTGGGCTTCTAGATCGCCACTCATTTCACGAGGAACACGGACATTATTTAAAATTATTTCTTTTAAATCTTGATCTATTTTACCCCTTCTAACAAATCGAACAGGCGGTATTCGCAATCCTTCCTGAAAGTTTTCTCGTGCTTTACTGTAAAAACTTCCAGGGACTGTTCCACCTATATCAGCGTGATGAGCACGGTTCGCTGCAAAAGCGATTATTTCCCCGGAGAAGAAAACTGGAGTTATTGCAGTAAGGTCAGGTAAATGTGTTCCTCCACGATATGGGTCATTCAACAAAACTGCATCGCCTTCCTCAAACGAAGAGATACCAACTTCTTCTATTGCTTCTCTTACAGCAAATTGAAGTGCTCCTAGATGAATAGGTAAAAATTCTCCTTGTGCCCATAAACGCCCACTGCTATCGAAGACACCACACGAAAAATCTGACCCTTCATTAAAAATGTTTGAGTAAGCTGTTTGCCTGAGGGTTACACCCATTTCACGAGCTATTGATACAAGGTGGCTTCGTATTATGCCGACTGTAATAGGGTCTACTTTTTCGTTCATAATATCGGTTCCGCAGCTTTATTTTTTACACATTCTAGTATTATACATCCATCATTTAATACAGATGCACATGCTTTAGGTGGAATAACAATTGTTGAGTCGTTCTGCTGTACTATTGCAGGACCTTCTAATTTTTCTGACTTTTGCATTTCCTCCCTGCTTAAGGTTGGAGTTTTGATCCAACCTTCCTTGGGTCCCCAAAATACAGGACGCGATTCTGTGCGGTATTTAGTTATCCATTGGGGTAGTGTTTTAGGTATAACCTTTCTTGGTGCTATTGAAGATGCCCTTGCGTGTACAAGCTCGATAGGACCTTCTGGGAAAGCATGTCCATAACGGTTATTGTGCAGCTCATGAAATAAATTAGCTATCGCTTTAACTTGAATGTCATCTATATGAACTGGAACCCCTAGTTCATAAGTTTGTCCTTTGTATCTAAGATCAAGCTTGTAACTATATTTTATTTGTTCTTTCCTGACAGTTTCTGGTAAGCGATTATAAGCCTCATCAGAAAGTTCTAAAAATAGGGTTTTTAAAAATTTAACTGTAAGATCTAAGAGTGGTCTGTGGACTGTTCTTATTGAATCTATACGTATTTCACTGACCAACATTCCGTGAGCAGATGCTGCTCCCGGAAAGGGGGGTATTAGTACCTTTTTAATGCCCAGCTCTTTTGCAACATCCCAGCCATGAGCTGGCCCACCACCTCCACTTGCAAACAAAATATAGTCTCTTGGGTCGCGTCCTCGCTCAACGGAAACTTCCCTAACAGCATTGGCCATATTTGCATTCACAAGTGATATAATACCCCAAGCAGTTTCATGGGTTTTCATTTTGAGTTTTTTTGATATGTCTTCAATGCTTTTTTCAGCAAGGTCCTTTTGAATTTTTATAGTCCCGCCTAATGGTATATCGGCATTATATCTACCGATAGTAACAGCGGCATCTGTAACTGTAGCATCTGTTCCTGCGTTACCATAGCAAGCTGGGCCTGGCATTGCCCCTGATGATTTAGGACCCACCTCTAATCCTCCACCAGGATCTACTGAAGCAATACTTCCTCCACCAGCTCCTACAGAAATAATGTCCAGAGATGGTATGGAAATTGGATATCCACCAATTTCTATGCCTATCGTGAGGTCAGGCTTTGCATCTGTTACGGCTGCGACATCTGTGCTTGTCCCACCCATGTCCAAGCTTAGTAAATTAGAGAATCCATGCCTTCTACCAAATTCAGCTGCGGCAATAACACCTCCTGCAGGCCCGGAGAAGAGTGAATAAACAGGCCTATCTATTGTCTCATTAGGAGAAGCCAGACCACCATTTGATTGCATTACATAGAAATCTCCTTGAAAAGATTGTGATTGTAGCTTCGGAACGACTTCAGATATGTAATGTTTCATTATGGGCTGAGCAGAGGCATTTACGACTGTTGTAGAAGTTCTTTCATATTCACGATACAAAGGTAAGACCTCATGAGAGAGTGAAATGCTGATTCCTGGTATTTCATTAGCAATTGCTTTGCCAACAAGAATTTCATGAGAGGGGTCAAGGAAAGAAAACAATAAGCAGATAGCAACTGATTCAATTTTCAGTTGTTTTAGTTTTGTAATTATTGCGTTGATTTCTGAGGATTCTAACGGGAATATAATTTCTCCACTCGCTGATATCCGTTCATCAAGCTCTAGGCATCGATCTCTTGGGATTAGAGGTTTAGGCTTGGTTTGGCTTAAGTCAAATAAGTCTTTACGATCTGCTCGCATTATTTCCAGAACATCACGAAAACCTTTAGTCGTAATTAAGGCTGTTTGGGGTCCTTGACCAACGAGAAGAGAATTCAATACTACAGTAGTGCCATGAACAATTTCATCTACATCTTGAAATGAGTTTGTGGCCATTTTAACTGCTTTTAGAAAACCTTGACTGATGTTTTTGGGTGTAGTGGGAGTCTTTCCAACAAAGACTTCTCCATCACTGACTGCTACTATGTCCGTAAAGGTACCACCAACATCAACTGCAATTTTCATATTACCCTACAATTATTTAAATTATTTTAATGGTTTCCATTCACCCTTTGGTGTCACTGTTTTTACATTAGGTATAATCTCTTCACCAAATTCTTGAATTTGATCTTTTAATTCATTTATTGAGCCAGATGGACACATTAGCATACATGTTACTAAAGAATATCCTTCCTCGGCGAGCTCTGCTAAGTGGTCAATGATTTGGTTAATACTTCCTGTAAGTGTATGCCTATCTGAGCTTTTTCCTAAAGATTTATTCCCTTTTATGTGTGCCCAAGCAGCAGCAATCATATAAAAATCACTGAGATTACGTTTTGTTTTATCAGCTTCACGACGAATTATATCTTGTAATGGTTTATATAGGGCCGGGTTAAATTGTTGATCAAAAAAAAGTGGGTATAATCCATCGCAGTTTTCAATTGCTTTGCGAGCTCCAAATGGAGTATTGCCTCCATATAGAATAGGAGGTCTTGGTGACTGTATTGGTTTAGGATCCATAGAAATATTATTAAAACGATAATGCAAACCTGAAAAATTAATAGACTTATCAGACCAACAATTTTTGTAGATCTCTATACATTCGCTAGTTTTTTCATTGCGTGTTTTATAGTTAATATTAAGAGCGTCAAATTCTTCTTTTAACCACCCAGACCCAACTCCGAGCAATAATCTTCCGTTAGATAACTGGTCAATCGTCATAAATTGCCTGGCATCAGAGAGTGGGTGCCTATAAGGAGCAATTAGAACGGCAGTGCCAAGTTTTATACGTGAGGTCGCTGCAGCTAATGCCCCCATCAGGACAGCTCCGTCTAAAATATTGTGCATTGGTTGATATGGTCGCTCTCCTGACGGGTGGGTACTGCCGGAATTAATAGGCATGCATACATGATCGGGAAACCAAATCGAATGAAATAATTTGCTTTCAGCTAATTGTGCTATTTCAATGGCAGATATTTCATCAAAAGGTGTATGTTGAAGAACAAAAGCTTCACCCACTTTTTTACCTAGACCATGTGTATTAGCGTATAGGCCTATTTCCATTTATCAACCTCTGAACCAACTTTAAATAGCTTAAATAGGATCCCAGCTGAATATATCTGCTGAGCGAGTTAGGGGAGCAAAATGTGCTTCTAATGCCGGTATAGCTTGTTCTCCTATAGACTCAACATCCCATCCTTCACTTTGATGAACACTACGAATAGGCTCATAGGGGTCAAATAGAAAGATCTCATTATGTCTTACCGCGAAAACTTGACCAGTTACGTTGTTAGCATCTTCAGAAGCTAGAAATGCTGCTAGGGGAGCATTTTTTGCAGGCGTCATTTTTTTTAATCGGGCTACCCTTTCTTTTTGTTCATCAGTTTCTGCTGGTATTTCATTAGTCATTCTGCTCCATGCAAAAGGCGCTATAGCATTAGATCTTACATTAAATCTTTTCATGTCTAGTGCTATGGCTTTTGACAAAGCACAGATGCCTAATTTTGCTGCAGCATAATTAGCTTGTCCAAAGTTTCCTATAAGCCCTGAAGTGCTTGTCATATGCACAAAGGCACCTGATTCTTGTTTACGGAAATGTTCAGCTGCCGCACGGCTAAGAAAGAAACTACCGTTTAGATGAACTCCAATTACGGAAAGCCATTGTTCAGGTGTCATTTTGTGAAAAATGGTATCTCTTAATATCCCAGCATTGTTTATAACAATATCAACACGTCCAAATTCCTTAATTGCCGTATCCACTATAGCACTAGCTCCATCCCAGCTATCTACGCTATTAACATCGATGACAGATCTACCTCCTGAAGAATCTATTATTTGTTTAGTCTCTTCAGCAGGGCTGTTAGACCCACCTTCTCCTGTTACAGATACGCCTATATCGTTTATAACTATTGAGGCTCCAGTTTTTGCCAGAGTTATTGCTATTTCTCTGCCAATTCCACCACCTGCTCCAGAAACAATTGCAACTTTTCCTTCATTCACAGTTTTTCTCCTTACAATGACTTTTTATATTAACAACTGTTAAGTTTCATATTGATCAATTTCGAAGGTTATTATTTAGAAGTAACATATCCATTACTGAGTACAATTTTTTCTCTTTCAATTGCTGTTGCCTGAAAAGACCCATTTTCCCATGCTTCAATTAATATTGTATCACCTGGAAAGACGGGTGCCGAGAATCTGGCAGACATACTACTAAACCTTGTGGGGTCATCATTAAAGATCGTTTGTAAAAGTGATTGGCATGCTATTCCAAACGTACAAAGCCCATGAAGAATTGGCTTATCAAAGCCTGCCTTTTGAGCAACCTTGGGATCTATATGTAATGGATTAGGATCACCATTAAGGCGATATAGAAGTGCCTGTTCTGGCCTTGTTTGGATCCTTATTGATGGTAGTGCAGGACCGGAAGGATTGGGAGGTAATGGTGGTATATTTCCAGATGGTCCATTGTATCCACCATCGCCACGTAACATAATAGTTCTTTTCTCAGTTGCTAAAAGTTTACCACTTATTTTATCAGTGAGTTTTTTCTCTAAATATAAGAATGCACCTTTATTACTGCCTTTATCGACTATATCTGTAATTTTTGTTTTGCCAATAACTGTGCCTGAACTTGGAATGGGGTTCTCAATTCTGATTTCCTGAGCTGCGTGAACAAGTTTTGTAGCATTGACTGTCGTGCCGGGGTCTCCTAACCAGAAACCTGGGTGACCTAAGACCGTGCAGAATGAGGGGATCACTTGTGGACCGTTTGACTCATCAACAAACTGTAATTGCCAAGGGTCAAGTTGATTTTGACCTATACCTACTGATATTGCATATCTAATAGTATCTAATTCTGAAAAATCCTGTTGAACATCAGGTATATTAAAAGCCATTAGTTTGTCGTAATTCACTAATCAGACCCCTTTTGTTTCAAGAATTAATTTAGCTAAATTTAGATTAGCTACACATTGTCATCTTAGCCGTCATAGTGTCCAATAATTGCCACACTAGAAACATTTTGAACTGGATGTCCTCCTAAATTATGTGTCAGTCCATATTTCATATTATTTATTTGTCTTTCACCAGCACGACCTTGGAATTGTAAAAACATTTCATAGAGCATACGGAGTCCAGAAGCCCCGATGGGATGGCCAAAACATTTTAACCCTCCGTCAATTTGGCAGGGTATTTGCCCTTCAGCATCAAAACGACCATCAAGAACCGCCTTCCAGGCTTCTCCTTCGTTTGCAAGGTCAAGATCTTCCATCGTGACCAATTCGGTTATTGAAAAACAATCATGGACTTCTGTAGCACTTATTTCTTTTCTGGGGTCTTTTATTTGTGCTTCAGAATATGCTCTTTTGGCGGCAATTCGGGTAGTCTTAATATGGGCTCCATTCCAACTATCAAAACCAGATTCTTCCCCATTTGATACGCTTAATTGTAATGCCTTAACTGTGACAATATTTGTTTTACCCAAGCTTAGGGCTATTTCTGGTGTGGTTACTATAGCACAAGCCGCACCATCACTAACTCCACAACAGTCGAAAAGGCCAATGGGTTCTGCAACCATGGGTGCATTAATTGCTTGGTCATGAGTTATTTTTTTTCTCAGATGGGCTTTTGGATTACCAAGGCCATTATCATGACTTTTAACAGATACATGAGCCATAGCTCGCTTTAGTTCGTTTTTATCAACTCGATGTGCCCCTCTATATCCAGCAGCAAGTTGAGCAAAGGCACCTGGTGCTGAAACTGTAGGAGCGGTTAGGTCGTTAGTGACCCCGCGACCACGTGCGGGTAAACCTCCATATCCCGTATCTTTTAATTTTTCTACGCCGAGAGCGAGTGCAAAGTCTGCAGTGCCAGACGCAACTGCGTAGCAAGCACCACGGAAGGCTTCAGTCCCGCTTGCACACATATTTTCAACATGGGTGACTGGAATATATCGAAGTCGAAGTGCCGTTGATAAAGGGATAGCACTTGGCCCGACATTGACTGCGTCAAAAGCTGTACTGAGCCATGCAGCGTCTATCTCAGAGCTATCAATTCCTGAATCTTCAAGACATTCTTCATATGCTTCTGACATCAGGTCTGCAGGTTCAGACTCCCATCGTTCTCCAAATTTTGAGCAACCCATTCCCAATATTGCAACTTTATCTCTTATACCTTTAGCCATATTATTTCTCCAAAAATTATTGGACTATTCTGGTGATGCTTTCCAGAAATATTGTCGCATACCCCTATTTTCATCCAAGTGTTTAATTCGAAAATGCATTTTCGTGCTAATACCAACATCAAAACTTTCAGGATCCAAATCTGTAAATTCTACCATCATTCTTCCTCCTCCCTCAAATTCTATGAGACCAAAATATGCTGGAGGTTCCATTGAAAAAACTAGGTGATCTGCGGTGTAAGTCTTAACCTTTGCAGTAGTTTTGGACATTGAGTGTGATTCTTGGGTATTCCTGGCTCGGCAATTTGGATTTACACAATAGATTGATTTTGGGTATTGAATAGTTCCGCATTTAGTACATATACCACCCTTAAAACCAGTAACACCCTCCTTGTTCCGATATTGTGCTGTCAGGGCAGGTGGTCTATCTAATTCAGCCCTTTTTCCAAATTCACGATTTATATTTCCATTAAAAGTGAGAAACTTTTCATAGTTTTTTTCTTCAACTTTTCTATTTAACCATCCTTCTAAGCCTCGATTAGGCTGATAGTTTTCTATGAGGTCTGTTACTTCAAATACTAATGCATCGCAACCCTGACCAAAGCTTGATATTACCAATTTTTGTCCAGGCTTAGCCTTTGAAATTGCAGACACAAGCATGACAAGTGGATGAGCAGTTCCACATATACCAACACTATCAATCATAGTATCAACTGCAGAATCAGTATTAATACCACATTGTTTAGCAATCGATTCTGCTACACGCTTATATTGGCAGGGCACTATAAGATGGTCGATGTCTGAGCCAGAAAGTCCAACTTTGCCCAAGGCCATATTTATTGCATTAGGAACAGTTTTTAACCATCCCTCTTGGCGGATCCATCTATCTTCCCAAGTATAATCATAGTCATCTCCACTTGCTCTAAAATGATCTATGAAGTCATCATTAATTGATGCAGCCCCAAGAAATTTAAGCCCTGGTTTATCATGACTAACAATTAAAGCTGCAGCTCCATCTCCTGATATCATTTCCATTTGACTTCCTGCCCGTGCTTTGCGGTTATCAGAAGAGATCAACAAAACATCTTGACCCTGGGCAGAAGCAATATCTAGGGCAGTTAAGAGGGAGGTTGTAGATGCACGAAGACTTCCTCCTATATCCATTGTCCTTATGTTATTGTGGAGGTTTAACGCTTCGGCAATAATTCCAGCATTTTGACGAACTGCAAATGGTAGCGTTGTTGAAGCCAAAATAATGGCTTGGATTTTATCGTCAAGACCACACAAATCTTGAGCCGCCTCAACACCCATTGTTATTGAATCTTCATCCCAGCTACACATCGTACGTTCGCCTTTAGAAAGGCCTTTAAGAGATGGGTCAAACCAACAGTTAGCTTCAGCAATAACGCTTCTCTGTAATCTTCGGCGTGGGAGATACGCTCCAAATGCTTTGATCCCAACCAATTTATTTCTCCCGATAATTCTTGATTATTTGACTTACCCTATGTGGAATAGGAACTAATAGTCAGCTTTGTGGAAAAACTATGTTTATAATAGCAGGCAATTCGATATATTCTAGATTATATTTTTCTCCTTATCATAAGAGCGGGGATTCTGATGGAGAACAAATTAAATGATCAAATCCAGGGGTTTTGTGCCCTATGTTGGTCACGATGCGGTTGTATTTCAGAAATTAAGGACGGTAGACTAGTCTCTGTTAAACCAGATCCAAGTCATCCGACCGGTTCAGCCCTTTGTGCAAAAGGAAAATCAGCACCCGAAAAAATTTATAATAAAGACCGAATTTTGTATCCAATGAAGCGGTCACGACCTAAGGGAAACAATGACCCTGGATGGATCAGGATATCGTGGGATGAAGCATTAGATACGATCGTGACGCACCTAAATACAATTTCTGAAGAGTCAGGTGCTGAATCAGTAAGCTTTGGTATTACTACCCCGGCAGGAACCTCAATGAATGACGGTTATGCGTGGGTTGAGCGTTTTCGTCGGGTTTTTGGGAGCCCAAATGCAGCTATTGCTATGGAACTTTGTGGTTTTTCACGTGATATGGTTTTCCCATATACATTTGGTGTCCCGTTGCCGATGCCAGAGCATAAGAATTCAGATTGTATTATTTTATGGGGGCATAATCCGAGTACGACATGGTTAGCACATGCCAAACGTGTAGCCGATGCAAAAGCACGGGGAGCAAAACTTGTAGTCATTGACCCTCGACGTGTTGGTCTTGCTGTAAAGGCAGATAGTTGGTTAAGAATAAAACCAGGAACCGACGGTGCTTTAGCTCTATGTTTAGCAAACATCCTCATTCAGCAAAAACAATTCGATATGGATTTTGTTAGACAATGGACAAACGGTCCTTTTCTAGTACGTGAGGATAATGGGAGGTTTTTGACTACTCAAGATTTATATTCTGATGGATCCAGCCGAGAATTTGTCGTTTGGGACTTGGAAAACAAGAAACATGTGGTTTATGATTCTCAGCAAGGTATATATTTAGGTAATGATATAAATTTTTCTCTTAGTGGTAGATACACCTTTGAAGGGCATAATGGCCGATTAGTGTGTTCTCCAGCATTTTCTTTATATGCAGATCTATGTGCACAATACTCTCCCAAATATGTTGCTCAATTAACACAATTGAAGGAGAGTGAGATCATTGACCTGAGTGAAATGATACGTAACTCAAAGGCACTATCAATCTATATGTGGGCTGGGCTTGAGATGCATACAAATGCATCTCAAACCAATAGGGCCATTGCAATATTGTATTCACTCACAGGTCATTTTGATAATCCTGGCGGGAATGTAATATTAGAAACTACAAAAACAAACGATATTTCCGGTGGTGATGAAATATCTCTTACTCAGAAAAAGAAAGCTCTTGGATATTTGGACAGGCCATTAGGTCCAGAGCAAGAGGGATGGATTAATTCAGATTCACTCTATAACGGGATTCTTCATTCTAGTCCTTATCCAATTCGTGCTCTTATAAATTTTGGAAAAAATTTTCTATTCTCACATGCCGATGCAGGAACTGGTGAAGAAGCCTTTAAGTCACTAGAATTTATGGTTCATATTGATATGTTTGGAAATCCTACTTCTTCTTATGCGGATATATTTTTGCCAGTTTGTTCCCCATGGGAAAGAGAGGGGATATCGACAGATTTTGTTGTTGATCAGGAGGCTTCGGGACTTGTCCAGTTTCGAAAGAGTGTTTTGTCCCCTCTGGGTGAGTCACGCTCAGATATTTGGATCGTTTTAGAATTGGCCAAGAGACTTGGGTTCTCTGAAAAGTTTTGGGGAGGAAATTTTGAACGAGGCATACAGCATTTTATAGAACCTAGTGGAATAGAATTAAAAGATTTAAAAGAGAATCCTAGGGGCATTAACCTTAACCTTTCAACAAGATACAGGAAATACGCAGAGTCTGTTCATGGATTACCCAGAGGTTTTGAGACACATACTAAAAAAGTTGAGATTTACTCCGAGCTTTTCTTGAAACACGGTTATTCTCCGCTACCTAAATATATTGAACCGATGGTAAGTATAGGTATACCAAATATTTCTAAAAAAACTTACCCTCTCATTTTAACATCGGGTAAATCCCCACATTTTCTCCAAAGTCAAAATCGTGGAGAAGAATCACTACGGCGTATGGAGCTAGATCCTCTGGTTGAGTTACATCCTTCAACAGCGGAATTAAGAGGAATCCAAGAAAATGATTGGATCTGCATAGAAACTCCTCATGGAAAGTTGCGTGCAAGGGCAAAATTTTCAGACTATTTAGATCCGAATGTTGTATCAGCCACACATGGTTGGTGGCAGAGATGTGAGGCGCTTGATTGTGATGAATTACCAGTACGTGGAGAAACTTCAGCTAATTTAAATTCAGCTATTGGGAGTGATTTTGTTGATCCGCTTGGGGGGTCTGTTCCTCATAAGTCTTATGTTTGTGAAGTTTTGAAACTTGATTCTAAATAGAAATATATCTACTAATTTATTTTGAGATAGTTACTCCTCCATCAACTGATATTGTTTGTCCCGTAGTCCATTTCCCAGCATCAGATGCAAGATAAATAGCGATTCCAGCTAGGTCTTCGGGATCTCCTAGGCGTCTAAGAGGAGTTCGTTGAATTCTAACTTTACTTGCTTCAGGGTCCTCCCAGAGTTTTCTAGCAAAGTCAGTTTTTACTAAGCCAGGGGCAATGCAGTTTACACGTATATTGTCTGGTCCAAGTTCAACGGCAAGATTTCTGGCAAGTTGGAAATCTCCAGCTTTTGAAACACAATAGGTTCCTATAACTTCTGACCCGAAAAAACCTCCTATAGATGAAACAAAAATTATAGAACCATCTCGTTTTTTTCGCATCCCTGGGGCTACAAGCTGTGCTAACCATAGATTTGATTGAATATTTGATGCCATAGTTTTTGAAAAAATTTCGTCGGGGATATCGAGTGAGGAGCCATAGTGGGGGTTTATTGCAGCATTTCCTATTGCTATATCTATATCACCCCAACGTTGATTCGTCTCATAAACCAATTTTTCTAGTTCAGTTTTTCGACCGACGTTGCATGGTATTCCTATTACCTCTAGTCCATCTGAACATAATTCTTCAACTACACTGCTTACGCGGCTCTCATCACGGCTTGAAATTACAACGCGAGCCCCATGTTGTGCCAAGGCAGATGCAATAGCTTTTCCAATACCTTTAGTTGAACCAGTTACAATGGCATTTCTTCCTGAAAGATCAAAGAGGTTGTTTCCCATTTTTAGGTTTCCCTAAAGTCCCAAATATGCTGCTCTTACACTATCATCTTTGATAAGATCTTCGGCGGGGCCCTTAAGGGCAAGCGACCCTTGTTCAAGAACGTATCCATAGGAGGCTATACTTAATGCTAATGCTGCGTTCTGTTCGACCAATACAACTCCGACATCTTCTTCTTGTGTAAGATTACTGATTGTTTCCATGATTTTTTGTTCTATTACAGGTGCAAGCCCAATAGAAGGTTCGTCTAGAAGCAGCATTTTAGGCCCAGACATTAGTGCCCTTCCAAAAGCTAACATTTGTTGCTCACCACCACTTAAATTTCGAGCAAGTTGTCGCCTTCGGTCTTTCAAAATTGGGAAGTGGTGATAGATCCTGTCCAGATCTCTATTAATACCTTTCTTATCTGAACGAAGATATGCTCCAACCATAAGATTATCGTAAACGCTTATACGAGGAAATAATTCTCGCCCTTCTGGGACTTGGGAAATACCCATTTTTACAATTTTTGAGGGTGAAGCGTTATCTATTCTGTTTCCCAAGAAACGAATTTCTCCAGAAGCAGGCCTTAAAAGACCTGAAATGGTTTTTAAGAGGGTTGTTTTACCTGCTCCATTACTACCAACGATTGTCGTTATAGTATTCTCTGAAGCACTAACAGATACTTCTCTTAGAGCGGAGATCAGGTCATACTTTACTTCAAGTTGTTTAATTTCAAGCATCATGACCCTCAGATTTTCCCAAATAGGCTTCAATTACAGCAGGGTGTTTAGTTATTTCATCAGCAGTACCTTCAGCAATTTTTTCCCCAAAATTAATGACAGTTATTTTATCGCAAATACTAAGGACTGATCGAACGTCGTGCTCAACTAACAAGATAGTAATCCCATAATCACGTAAACCAGAGATTTTCTGTGCAACATTACTTTTCTCTGTTGGATTAAGCCCTGCTAGAGGCTCATCAAGCATTAGCAAATTAGGTCGAACTGCTAATGCGGTTGCTATTGAAAGAACTCTTTGCATACCTGCAGGAAGCATTCTTGCTGGGGTATCAGCCTCTTCCGATAGATTCATATGCTCAAGAATCCAAGAAGTACTATCTTCAATTGAACTGATGCTCGGGAGCTTCGTGTTGTTTGAAATTTCCGCTGACTTTTTATTGGCGTGTATGTGGTGACCCATGTGGACATTTTGGCGAACTGACATGTCTCTGTAGACGCTTGTAAGTTGAAATGTTCTGACCAATCCCCTTTTTGCAATCCTATTGGGTGTTTTTCCTGTTATGGGTTGACCTTTAAATAAAACTTCTCCTGAAGTTGGCTTTAAAAAACCACTTATGAGATGGAAAGTAGTTGTTTTGCCTGATCCATTAGGTCCTATAAGCCCTCTGATCTGACCTTCTGGAATTGCCATAGATATGTCTTTGACAGCAACTAGTTTGCCAAACCTTTTTGCGATATTGTTCACTTCAAGAATTGTCATATGATTGCTATCCGATGTTCTTAGCACTAGAGTTTTTAGCTCTATTAAATAAGATTGGTCTTAGCAGTGCTAGTAACTTTAAGACTGCCATTTCCAATCCCCCGGACCATATCATGAGTACTGCAATAACACTTGCACCCCACAAAAGAGGAACCCATTCTGCAAAGGCACGGAATATTTCTTCCAAGGCTGTTAGGTAAAGAAGCCCAAGAATTGGGCCAAAGAACGTTGATACTCCTCCTACAATTGCAGCAGCAACTAACTTGAACATAAGAATGGATCCAAAATCCAAAGGATTTATTGCTCCATTAAAATTGGCTGATAATGCCCCTGCGAATCCTGCAATTACTGACCCTAACACAAAAGGCAGGGTTCTGTGGCCCCAAGTATTTATACCAATGGATTCTGATAATTCTTCATTTGCTGCTACTGCCTTAATTGTTCTTCCTACTCTAGAAAGATCAAAACGGTATAGTAAAAGCCAAATGATCAGTGCGATTGCGAGAACAAGATAATAGAAACCTGTTGTTGTATTAAAATCAATTCCCCAGAACCCCTCAGGTCTTGGTATAAATGAAATTCCAAAACTACCCCCCGTGATACCTTTGAATTGAATATATGCCTGTCGCAAGGCTTCACCAGCAGCGAACGTACTTAGAAAAAAGTAATAATGTCGCGTTCTTAGAACTGGATATGCTATTATTAGAGCAAATAAACCAGAAATCCCAGCACCTAAAAATAGAGTTGCCCAGAATGACCATGGTGTTTCAAGAGTCATTAAGATAGCAGTAGTATATGCCCCGAGACCAGCTGTTGCTACATGAGAAAAAGACCATCCTCCCATTGTAGTAATCACACGGTAGCCCATAACCATAATAGTATTTAGAGCAAATATCACCAGCACGCTTTGCCAGTAGGAGGTTAAGGCATGAGGTAAAGCTACCAGCAGAGGAGTAGCTATGATCGTGCCTATAAGTGCGTATACAAAGCGCTTTGGTGTAGAGGTTATGAATTGAAGGATTGTCATTCCCGAGAACCCAAAAGACCATTTGGCATGAAACTGAGTACGAGTAGCATAATTATTGCATCAACCATTGCTGCAAATTTTCCAGCACCAAATGTGGTCATTAAAGTGTCAATTAGTCCAAACAATAGTGCTGCTACTACTGTTCCCGATAGACTCCCTATACCGCCTACAATAATGATTATAAAAGCACGCCAAAGTGCCTCTGCACCCATAAAGGGTCCAATCATTAACACACTACCCATTAATGTTCCGGAAATTGCTGCAAGTGCAGAGCCAACAAACATAGTGGTTAATGCAATTTTACCCATGCTTATACCTTGGAGCATAGCTCCGGTTTTATTCTGGGCAGTTGCTCTTACTGCACGGCCTAGGTCGGTACGCATTAAGAAATACCAAAGTCCAGCCATCATCAATGCTGTAAAGCCAAGAACTACAATTCTCTGGATGGGCAAAATTGCGCCTTCAAACATAATGAAACCTGGGAAAATTGCTGGGACAGAACGCCCCATGGGTCCAATAGTTTTCACTACGACGACTTGTAATACGTATGAGAGTCCCAGAGTAGCCATAAAAATGGAGAACGGTTGCTCTTTGAGCCGTTCAAATAACGTTAACTGAACAAGCATCCCTAAAATTCCCACAACGCCAGCGCCAACAAGCATTGCAACAATAAAAGTTGCTCCATCAGGTATAGTATTAGAGAGAACACCTGACAGTAGCCAAAGTGCATAGCCGCCAAGCATATAAAACTCACCATGCGCAAAGTTTATTGTGCGCATCACGCCAAATACTAACGCTAATCCAACCGCGAAGGAGACATAAAAGCTACTTAAGAAGATTATGTTGGCTAAAACTTGCATTGTAGAATCTATCAGCCTCTTGTGCTTATAAATTAGCCATTGTTGTCACATTAAGTCTTTATAAAAATGTAACCAAGCTAATATATAATAAATTAAGACTTTAAACGCTCTGACGGAAGACACCTAAACTGACTTAGATGTCTCCCGCCCTAGCTAAATTAAAGTGGACTTATTATCTAAAAACTTGTCCGCCTGCATCGATTCTTGGTAATGCGACGTCCTTATGTTTTTCCCACCATGCGGCGTGATCAACAACGTGATCAAGGACAACATTTCCATCAGCATCCAAATTATAAATCGGCAATGGAGTTAGAAGATGATGGTTTGCACCATAAATTTCTTCTCCACCCCATTTTGAAGGGCCAAACAATGGGTGGTCAACAACATCGGCTGCATAGAGTGTTTCCATAACTACCTTAGAATCTATACTTGGTGACATACGTATGCCAGCTTCTAGTGTCATCATAGAAGCATAGCCAATAGGTGTATAAGGAGACCATTCCTCAACTCCGTATTCTTCGACATACCATTTATACAGTTCATGTCCTTTGGCACTAAAGGTTGGCTCAGAGGCCTCGAATGCATAGCCAAAATATGTTCTACCTGCTAACTGCTCTGCTGGAACACGTTCTAAAATCATAGGGAACGTAAAGCCTTCAGCACAATGTACGCCTTTAAAACCCATCTGCTCCATCGTTTCGATCGCAGAAGCATATTGTGCTGGTACCCAACCAAGTTGGCAAACCATATCGGGTTTAGATGCCATTAGTGGAGTTAATAAACCCAGCATATCCTTAGTAGCATCTGGAGCATAACTCTCGTTGTATACAATTTCAACTTCAGGATGAGCGGCTACTCCAGCTTCAAAATATGCCTTTGCTGCTAATCCAAATGATTGGTCAGATGTTATGATTGCTACACGCTTAACATCAGGGTTTGCATCTATTGCCCGACTTGCGATAAGCATATAGGCAGCTGGAGAACCAGTAATACCACCGTTTAGATAAGGATGATCCTTGCTAAGGTAGCCTGCACCATATGATGTTGTTAGAACATGATTATCTGTAGTCATTTGAGCAATTGCTTGTCGACTTCCGGGAGTGAAGGTTTGCAGCATGAACTTGATATTGTCATCAAGAATAGCTTTTCTTCCAGCCTTTAGCTCTTCACCTGGAATGTAGCAAACATTGTCATATGTTTTGAGGTTGATTTTATAGCGTTTCCCGTCCCCCGCCAAAAGACCACCATCTGCGTTTAGTTGATCCGCCCAGTATTGCATTCCTCTAACGATTGGAATACCCCACTGTGCACAATCTCCAGCTAGGGGTTGGATTGCTCCAACATCTAGGGTTTCTGCTGCTGAAGCTTGCTTATTATCCATAGCCGTGCTTGCTACAAGTAGTGCAGCTGCTCCAACTACTGAGGGTATAATTCTACCCATTAATTTTGACACATTCATTGTGTAACTCCCTTACAATTTTTTTTCTAATATGCAATTTAGGTTTATTATTAAAATTCTTTGTAAGCTTATATTATTTATTAGTTTATCGACTCTTTCAGGATAATCTAGCCTGAATCTATAATATTTACATATTTCACTTGTGAATCTAGAGTATTTATCATCGAACTAATAGTAGATAGTTATATATCATATTATGAAAACAGACTCTCAACAAAAACTTAAGCATTTGATTTTTCGCCCCATGAAAAAAGAGGATGTAGGTTCTGTTCCTCTAGGTTGTCAGGGTAATTTGATTGATATTTATTCACGTATAGAAAAATTGGGCTCTGCAGCAATCTTAGTTTTTGAAAAGCAAAAACATATTGCACAGTTACAATTCCGAGAATATGACCCTAGAACCTGCTCTCCTAACGGTTTATGGGATCCACTATATTGGGGAGACTTTGGGATTGATGCTCCCATCTTGCCTGACCGTATTCTTTCAATTTATTGTTATCATGTTGGACAAATTGATGAATCAGAAAAGCGTGATAAGAGTTATCATGGAATGGGTATAGGTAAAGCAATGTTAGAAAAGCTTTTGTATTGGGCTAAAGATTCTGGATTTAATGGACTTACAGCAAAAGCTACTCCTGAGAGTAGACCGGTTATGAGTTTTATGGGTGGGCAACCTCTTTCTGTTTATAAAACTCTTGGTTTTGAAACTTTTAATAGCTTTATAGATAAAGAATTGTTGCATGAGGTTAAGAACAGAGGGATTGTATCAGATAAAGCTGACCCTAGGGAGGTTGCTTTAGTTAGTAATTGTGTGAAATATTTTAAATAACTGGGAAGGTTGGTATTTATGTCAAAAATTATGTTAGTGACAGGAGGCAGTCGTGGTATTGGTGCAGCTATTTCTAGGGCTGCAGGTCGAGAAGGATATGACGTTGCTGTTAATTATGTTAACGCTCGTGACAAAGCAGAAGAAGTTGTGGAAGAAGTAAGAAAGTCTGGTCAGCGGGCAATTGCTGTGCAGGCAAACATGGGCAAAGAAGAAGAAATTTTGTCAATGTTAGAAACAGTTGATGAAGAGCTTGGATCAGTAACAGATATTGTAAATAATGCTGCTATAGATTATGAAACATTAATTACAGAAATGGAAACAGAAGGGCTTCGAAACCTTTTTGACACCAATGTTATAGGACTTTTTATAATTGCTCGAGAAGCTGTCAAAAGAATGTCAAAAAAAATTAATGGCGTTGGTGGTAACATTGTAAATGTTGGATCAATTTCTTCAAGATATGGTGGGTTACCCGGAGATGTGGTCTATGCAGCATCCAAAGGTGCAGTTGATTCTATGACTAAGGGATTAGCTCATGAGTATGCTGATCAGGGTATTAGAGTTAATTGCGTCCGTCCTGGCTTTGTTCTGACGGATATCTGGGAGAGATCTATTGGAGTTGAAAAAGCGAACGAAATTGCTAAGACTGGATCAATGCTTAAGAGAATGGGTAAGCCCGAAGAAATAGCAGATATGGTTTTATGGTTGTGTTCCGATAAAGCATCCTATGTTACTTCAGCTATATTCGATGTAGATGGAGGAAGGTCTAATAGGATTAATACAGGTTCTGTTGATTCTAGATGAGGAGATAAAGAATGAGCAATATTAAGGTAATGCATCTTGACGATGCACAAGTTTATGAAGATTCATCAGTTATCAGTCGTCGTTTAGTTAGGCGTGAGCATGGTTCAGAGAATATGTCATTTAATATCTCCACCTTGCAAGAGGGCTACAATGATCAAAATTGTGTTTACCCAGATCATGATGAGGTAGTGTATCTTTTGAGTGGAAAAGCTGAACTGACTATTGATGGAGAAACCCAAGTTATTACTGAGGGTTTTGCTTTTTATATACCACGTGGTGAACCATATGGGTATAAGGTCATTGAAGGTCCAAATAATATGGTAGTGGTGTTTACGCCTGCTAAGGTATGATTAAAAGTTAGATTGGGAGGAACATTATGGGTGCAAGAAGACAACTG
>PBVE01000007.1 GCA_002728135.1 Rhodospirillaceae bacterium | reverse complement strand
ATCGGAGAAGACAACGATTCTTTTAAGGTCCATGATCCTGAGGTTTCAATATCATTGTATTGTTCATTAGTTGTATTAATAGGATCTGGGTTTATATTGAAATTTTCTGGTTTAGATATAATAAACAGAAGGGAAGGGATTGCTCCTATAATCCATACCGTTACACCTAACCATAACCATGCTTCTCTCCAACCTACGGTATCAATTAAAAATTGGGAATATACGGGAATTAATCCCATACCTATAGAAGTTATAAGTATAGATATTCCATTAGCCCTACCTCTTCTTCTTATAAACCAACGAGAAACAACTGTTGTACCTGAATTCATTATTGGCGCAACAAAGAGTAAACGAGCGATTCCAAATAATATATAAAAACTTAATGGAGTAATCCAATAATTCAGAAATATAAGTGATATACCCATTATTAGTAGTGATATGGATAAGACAAATTTATCGCCTTTACGATCAATTACCCATCCGCTAATTGGTGAGAGTGTTATAGCGATTAAGCCTGCTATTGTTGGAGCTCCAATAATTAAAGTCCTACTCCAACCAAGTTCATTAGCCATTGGTGTAACAAAAACTGATAAGGTTAGTGCTGCTGCTGCACATGCTGCAATTGTAGCAATCCCTGATGATAAAAGTATTATCCATCCATAATAAAATGGTGTTATTTTAATTAAAAAAAGGCTAAATTGGTTCATATACTAATGCAATATATTTGTATTGTTAATGTATAAATAATTATAAAAAATGCAATATTAGAATAAATATACTACGATAATATGCAATAAATATAATTCAAAAAATGTTAAAACATTCTTCCCTGAGGTTCTATTCCCAAGAAGAATTGTCCCGCCGTTTCATAATGTGATAAACGACCTTGAATTTGTTGGGTAATAGCATGGGCATCTTGAAATTTTCTTTGAATAGGGTTCCCTTCAAATATTGAACTCGCCCCACATATTGTATAAGCCATATTTACAACTTCTGCTGATTGTCTTATTGCGTGTGTGCTCGCAAGTCTTAATTCTATACGGTCTTCTATTTCAAGTTTTCCGTTGTTTCTAGCTTCATTCCAAACATGCTCCGCCTTTTGTAAGACAAAAGCATTTGATGATCCCCATAAAGCTTCAGCATGTCCTATTTCACGTTGTGTTGCAGATTGCTCTTGTAGTAATTGTTGCTCTTGAGGTACTTTTGTTTTTGATATCTCAATTGCTTTGTCTAAAGCTCCTCTTGCTACACCTAATGCTACAGAAGCAAATCCTGAAGCGAATAGTAAATTCTTTGGTATTACGTACAAACCGCCCTTTTCTTCTGTTTCATTAAACTCAGGAAATGTATACTCCTCAGGTACAAAAAAATCATTGACTTCAAAGCTAAAACTTCCTGTCCCTTTTAATCCATTTACTTGCCAAACATCAAAAAAATTCACATCTTTTTGAGGAATCATCATATTAATCTTTTTTGTTGGGTCTCTGTTTTCTATTGTTGATATAGCAATCACCCATGTGGCATGTTGTGATCCACTACTGAAGTTCCATCTTCCTGTTAATCTATATCCACCTTCGGTTGGAATTGCGTTAGCATATTGTGTTGGACCATTACATAAAATTGCCCTTTGGTCACTCCAAATTTCCTCAGCTAATGTTTTGGGCATAATTGCAGCGTTTGTAGATAGAATATTATTCTGATTGAAACACCAACCCATACTTCCATCCGCCTTAGATATCTCTTGTACAAGAGATAGGTAGTCCAGATAGTCAATTTCTTCACCCTTATATGTTTTAGGTATAAGCAGTCTGAAAAATCCTTTTTGCGCCATTTCGTTAATCAGTTGATCGGGGATCTTCCTATCAGCATTTATATTTGGAGATTGTTCAGCAATTTTTTGAGTTATTTCTTCTAGATTTAAATTAGTATTTATCATGATTTCAATCCTATTTTATTAGTATTTTGTAGCATACTCTTAATTAGATATTTTTCAAGTAGTGTATAATCATGTAATAAATCTATTAGCTGTAATAATTTCAAAATGAATAATTCATCAAAAGATAACTGTAAAGATAATAATAAAAAAAATACAAGTAATTCATATGATCCAAATTCTATGGGTTATGAATCTGCCGAAGTAGGTCACTTGTTAGTTGACCCAGCTAATTATGATGAAATAAATGATAAGATTAAAGAGAAAAAAAATAATTCAAAACCAAATTATGAATAACTATTTTCTAAAATAATGAAATAGATGTATTTAAAATACTTGTGATTAGACCTATAATGCCACCAAAAACACCACCCCATACTACAAGCCAACCAAGATGATGTCTGATCATATCTTGTACAATTTGTTTAACCATTTCTGGAGTAAGTTCGTTTAACCTTGTATCAATAATTCCTTCGATTTTTTCTAATAAGTCTGTAGTTATATTATCAGTTATAGCGTCTGTTTTAAGATTATCTATCACATCACTAACGACAAGTTTGAGTTTTTCTATAATTGGTTCTTTTAGGACATTTAAAGCACTTTTCCCACCCACTAAAGCGAGCATACCACCAAATGAGGATTCTACGATTCCATCTTTTAAATGTTCAAATACTTCTTCATAATCGACTTTAGTGGCAATATTTTCTGGAGATAAGAGATTTTCATATTCTGCAAAAAAGTTTTTAACTCTTTCTTCAGTAAAAAATTCTTGTACAATTAATTTTTTTATACCAATTTTAAAGTCTTCGAATCGATTTGGTATTACTCCTGATCCATAAATGAGTGGGATTTTGTCAAATAACATATACACAGCAAGCCAATTAGTAACCCCACCTGCTAGTGAAAATAAGCCAGTAGTAAATATAATATTGCTATAAAATGGTGAATAATATCCACCCACCATTAGAAGTAAAGCAATTATATTTGTAGATCTATTTTTATTCATATATCAAAATTTAGGATGGGCGTTGAAATGGATAAGGAATTTTATTACCGCCCTTAATTGGTAAAACTGCGGTAGCTTTTCCTGGACATGCTTCTACATTATCTTGATTTCTTAACCCTATTTCTAATTCTACAATTCCCATACCGTCTTTTTCGTATTTATCTGTGACTTTCCCCCAAGTTGTAATCAAGTCTCCAGGAACATTCATAGATCTATGCTGAAAACTAATTTTCCACAACCAACCTTCTAAACCTACCCAGTCTTTGACTAATTGGCACATAATTTGTTGCTTCCAACTGCCATTAATTAATACATTTGGAAGTTTTTCATGGTCTAAAGAAAAGGGATGATCATAATGTATACGGTGCCAGTTTTCCTGAGAGGCGCTCCACCTCATTATATGAGCTTGCGTCATTGGACCCTTAATAAGATTTGGAATATCCATACCTACTTCTACGTCATCAAAATAAACCTGTTTATTTGCTGTAGTCACTGTTTTCTCCTATCTTCTAATAGCAGTACTTCGAGAAATTAATAATAACTCTCCCTTATTATTTCGTACTTCTGTTTCACTAATTATAAATACCATTGGGCCTGAGCGCCCTTCTTTTTCAAGTATGTCTACAACTTTTGTTACAGAGGATGTTTTTTCACCTATTTTCATATATTTGAAAAATTCAATTTCATTTCCTCCGTTTAACATACGTGGTATATGTGATAAATCCATTTTTGCTCCAGTGCCGTCAACAGCACTCATAAGTGCATCAAATTCAGGGTTTTTTCTAAAGCCTTCACTTAAATTATCACTAGATCCAAGAGGTCTGCGATTTACACTTAGTGGGAATAATGGAGGACATACTATTCCTTCGTATCGAGTTGTTTTTGCAAACTCTTCATCGTGATATATCGGATCTTCATCCATAATTGCATGAACAAATCGTCGGTGCTCAGATATATTAGCTTCCATGTTTGATTCAACAGGAGTACTTGCCACACCAATATGTGATTTCATTTCGGGNGTAATATTACTTTTTTCAGACATAGTTACTTCTCCTTATATTTTTATTCATGAATCTTACTTATTTGTGTTCCAGAATCATAGACAAGAAANATTCAAAAAACAAGTAAATTTATTATTTTACATACCATAAATTTCTTAGCAAAAGGGTTACCAGTGCTGTAATACATAATCCTATGATTACTTGTATTAACATTGCAGTTGGTGCACCATATGTGTTTGAAATGAAACCAGCCGTTAATAGTCCGAGAGGTAATCCATAAATTGCTAACGATCGAACTCCCATAACTCTACCACGCATTTTTGCAGGTGTGATTTTTATCAATAGAGTTGCCATAGTCACCATAACATATGATTGAAATATACCTATGCTGAAAAGAATGATCATAAATATAGTTACATTAGTTGTAAATAATAACAAAATACCTAATCCGTGCCAGAGAAAAGATGATATTAATAAAAATCTACCACCACGTTGAAATGTGGTAAACGCAGCTATGCTTAATGATCCTATAAATGCACCAGTAAAAAGACTCGCAATTAATCTTCCGAGTCCATCAGGGCCAATGTATAGTATTTCTTTAGCAAATACTGTTAGTAATACATCTTTCATAGATAACATTGTGAAGTTAACGATAAAAGCCATAACTAAAAGCCCACATATAACTTGATTCATTTTTATATATTTACTCACTTTTTTTAAATTTTCCCACATTGAAACACGATTTGGGCGATAGTTTGATTTTGGTAAAATAAGCATATAGCCTGATATCACTGAACCTATATATACAGATAGAATTAAAATATAAGCAGCAGAAATACCATAATATTTTAGTAGTAATCCACCTAAGAGAGGCCCAAGTATATTCATTAAATCGGTAGTAGAACGAGTTAACCCTATCGCATTTGCAAAAAGTTTGGGTTCAATCACATCTGCAGTTAAGACTTCTCTCATAATATTTCTAAAAGATCTTGCAAGACCAGATATGGTTATGATTACAAATAAGTGCCAAACTTCTAATAAATCTGTAAGTGCAAGAACGAGAAGAATAAATGACATAAATGCAAAAACAAAACGACCTATGAGTAATAAAGTTTTATGATTATATTTATCTACCCAAACTCCATAAAATGGAGAAGCAAGGGTACCCAAAAACCTAAGTGCTGCAAATATACCTAAAAGGGCTGGATTATCTGTCCTTTCTAGAACTACCCATGCTAGTACAAGCATTTCTGCAATATCACCAATTTGAAGAAAGGATTCACCAAATAGAAAATAGCGAAAATTTTTTTGTTTGAAAGATCTTAAAAGCATATAAGTAGTTTCTACGATATTTATCTTCTTGGCTAGTACAAACTAATTTACTCTATTGCTATAACAGTAATTAACTTCATATTTTCTGCTAATATTGTCAGATGTTTTTCAACAACTTCCCCAATTAGATTTTTTGTAATTATATCGAATTCTAAGTTTAAGATGGTTTTGCAAATATTTAAATTAATTGAAGTAATGATTCTTGTTGATCCGACAGTAATGTTGTAGGCAAGTCGAATTGCATAACCCGTTCGTTAAAGGATCCAGGATAATTCTCAGTTTACAAATCTTTCGTTTTTAGTAGGAAATGAATATTATTATTTACTTTTAATGTAGCCATGTTTGGTTTCTTCAGAGTTTCTGTTTAACTGAAAAGTATCATATAATATAAGATAATACTTGCTATGGTTGGTAAAAATAATTAAAAGTAGCAAAAAGTGCAAATATTTGAATGAATTATATTAAGCCTTTTGAAGTATTTATTTACATTCAATTAATTAATTTTCCTATTTTATATGAACGATAAAGTTTTATTTTGGTTTAGAAATGATTTACGAATGGCAGATAACCCTGGATTCTATGAAGCCTGTTTATCTGGTGAGGTTTTACCTGTATATATTTTAGATCACAATATTGATATTGGTTCAGCAAGTAAATGGTGGTTGTATTATTCTCTGAATAAATTAAATGATAGCCTACAAAATCATTTACATGTTGTTTCTGGTGATTCTGAATCAATTATTTTAGATATGTGTAAAACATATAGAATAGAAAGAGTTTATTGGAATAAATCTTATGAGCCATTTAGAATTAATCAAGATGATAAAATTCAAAAAGTACTTGCAGAACACAACATTTCTACTAGTACATATAACGGTTCTTTACTGTGGGAACCCCAGAAAGTAACAAAGTCTGATGGAACACCATATAAGGTATTTACCCCTTTTTATAGAAAAGGTTGTTTACAAAGCGAAGTTCCAAGATATACAGTTTCTGCCCCTAAGAATTTAAAATTGTTTAAAATACCAAAACAATACGGTATAAAAGAGTTAGGGCTATTACCTTCGAACAATTGGTACAAGAAATTTGATAATCACTGGGAAATAGGTGAGGTTGCAGCTCAAGAAAAGCTACATAATTTTATAAATTCAGGACTGAATGGATACAAAGAACAAAGAAATTATCCATTTAAAAAAAATGTATCTCGCCTATCTCCTCATCTGCATTTTGGAGAAATTTCACCTAATCAAATTTGGTATACCATAATCTAAAAAATTGGTAATAAGGATGTTGATCACTTTTTAAGTGAGTTAGGTTGGAGAGAATTTTCAAATTATCTCCTTTTCCACT
>PBVE01000006.1 GCA_002728135.1 Rhodospirillaceae bacterium | reverse complement strand
TGCTGCCTCCCGTAGGAGTCTGGGCCGTGTCTCAGTCCCAGTGTGGCTGATCATCCTCTCAGACCAGCTACGGATCGTCGCCTTGGTAGGCTGTTACCCTACCAACAAGCTAATCCGACGCGGGCCCATCATTCGGCGCATAAAGCTTTCCCCCTAGGGGCTTATGCGGTATTAGCCGCCGTTTCCAGCGGTTGTTCCCCACCAAAGGGCAGGTGCCCACGCGTTACTCACCCGTTCGCCACTTTCCACGATTCCGAAGAATCGCTTCTCGTTCGACTTGCATGTGTTAGGCCTGCCGCCAGCGTTCGTCCTGAGCCAGGATCAAACTCTCAAGTTTAATCCATTACAGAAGCAAATAATGCTTCCGGAATTCTAACAAAAACCTCACGCACAAACACAATCTTCCCACAATATCTAGACACACACATGTGCACCCAAATATGCGGGCAGACCTATTTGATACGTGAACAGCTAAAAAACAACGCCGCCCACGCATCCCTTCATAAACAACACTTCAAAGAGCAAAACACGCCTCAGAAATCCGTGGCGTGAATTGCGAGTTCTACGCCCCGACAACACTTAAGTCAAGGGTTGAAAGTAAAATAAAAGTCAATCTCTGTTGATTATCAAAAGTTTTGATATATTTCCCAGAATCATTGACAGAATTATATATCCTTAGCATTTTAAAGGTTAGATTTGTGGCAAAAAATATCAGCTAGGTATATTACAATAATTGCTGATTTAATGATCAAATAAAATGAATATCTTTTTGGCTATACTGATAACATAACAATTTAACAACACATCAAAAGTGGCTCCCCTAGCAAAATGCCAATAGTTAATGAATTTATATATATGTTTACAATTCGAATGTTTAGGAAAACTATTTCATTTCCAACTTTCATCCTCATAATATTCTTAATTTCGTTCAATATTATTTATAAATGCAGCCATGCTTACGCTGATCAACAAAGTCAACTGATCTCTATAAAGTTGGATAGAGGCGACACAATTGAGAAACTTTTTAAGAATAATAATGTGCGGGAAGAGGATCTCAATAACGCAATAAAATCCATAAAAAAAGTTTTGAACCCACGAAAATTATACGCAGGTCAAACTGTAACTCTCATTACAAAAGATTCAAAAAATGGGAAAATTCTTAATCAAGCAATCTTTTATCTAACAAAAAATAGGTTTGCTGTTATACAAAAAACAATCAATGGAACATATGAAGCAATAAAAACCAGAAAACCAGAATATGTTTCAATACCCTTTCCTTTCCATCAAAGACCAAGTTTATTAAATTCACCTACTGAAACGAAGGTTCACTCAGATAAATCCCAGCCCAGAAAAAATAATAATGATAACGATCTGATCGATGAGGGATCACATAAAAAAATCGGAAAAAAAAATATTTATCATGAACGTGTGAATTCAGAACAGAATTTAGTTACTTTCCGAACGCGACCTGGCGATACATTAGCATCTATTATCTCGAATACTAAAACAGACCTGACAGATAGAGATGAAGTTATTAAATCTTTAAGAGAATATTTCAATCCAAGACATCTTCGTGTTGGTCAGGAAATAATAATACTGACTGAAATTAGAAATAATAAGGTTAGGTTAGTTGGCATCAGTATCAAAATGGCTGAGTCAAAATATCTTCAGGCCTTAACCACTTTGAAAAAAACATTTTCAGTAAAAATAGTTAAAAATCCACTAAATACAGAATTTGACAATGGAGAATCTGAAGTTGATCTAACTGACAATTCTCTAATTAATAGAGATAATCTAGACTCAGAAATTATACCTTTACAAAGACCTAGACCGAAAGAAAAAAAACACTTTGTTTTAGATGGGGCATTAATTGCAGCCTCTTCTCCAATTAGAACAAACAATAGTTCAGACATAGTAAAAACAGCTGAAAAAGAAAATAACGAAAATGAAACCTCGTCGCAAGAAAGCAAACTTGAACAAACCCTAATAAGTGTTTCCATCAAAAAAGGTGATGTTTTAGCCACCGCACTAAAACGCGGAGGCATTAGTGATGCTATTTTAGAAGATGTAATCTTTGCTTTTAAGAAAATTTACAACCCTCGAAAATTACAGATTGGTCAGAAACTTGAAATAACTTATGACAATTTTAATTCAAGGAATGATGGCAAAGATTTCGTAGAACTAAATATGAATCTAAGCCCGACCCATAAACTTCAAATTAGGAAAGATGTAGAAGGTTTTAAATCAACAAAAGTAAAAAGACCCATAAACCATGCACTAAGATTTTCTGATGGCATAATTAAATCCAGTCTTTACCTCGCAGCGGAACGATCGGGGTTGCCTAAAGAAATTCTGTTAGAAGTGGTTCATATTTTTGGGTTTGCTGTAGATTGGCAACGAGATGTTCAAAGAGGTGACCATTTCTCAGTTCTCTATGAAGTTCTTCTAGATAAGAAAGATAAGCCTGTCGGATATGGATCAGTAATATATGCTTCGTTAAACCTGAGTAACTCAGTTACTTCTATTTTTCGTCATGAATTTGCTGATGGAAGTTCTGATTATTTTGAAGAAACAGGTAAAAGTGTCAGAAAAGCCCTCATGAAAACCCCTATTAATGGAGCCAGACTCTCATCTGGCTACGGCATGAGAAAACATCCCATTCAAGGATATAACAAAATGCATCGTGGCCTTGATTTTGCAGCACCTATTGGCACACCAATAATGGCAGCAGGTGATGGTATAATTGAAAAGATAGGCAGATATAACAGTTATGGAAAATATATTCGTATTCGCCACAACAATACATATTCCACTGCATATGCACATCTATCAGGTTATGCAAAAAACCTAAGAAAAAACTCTCGTGTTAAACAAGGACAGGTTATTGGATATGTTGGTTCCACCGGTAGATCTACAGGGCCTCATCTGCATTATGAAATTCTTTCTGGAGGTAAACAAATAAATCCAACGAAAGTTAAACTACCAAGTGGACGGCAATTAAAAGAATCAGAACTTGTTGAATTCAATTATGTAGTTAGAAAAATTAAAGTGCTTCTGACAGAAACTGGGCTATGATGATGTTTTGACAAAAATGACAATTAAACTTTAGCTTGAACTTTTGTTATGACTAGGCATTGGCTTGATCTTCCTCTTTTGATTCACCCAAAGCCCTCATTAGACCCTCATCTGCCGGAGCCTCATCTGCCGCCGGAGCCTCATCTGCCGCTGGAGCCTCATCTGCCGCTGGAGCCTCATCTGCCGCTGGAGCCTCATCTGCCGCTGGAGCCTCATCTGCAGGTAATTCAAAATCATTTGATTCAATTTCTCCAACAGTATTTTTAGAAAGATCGTTTTCTTTTCTGCCGGTTCCATTAGGGGCATCTTGTTCAGTAGAATTATCAACTTCCGTGTTACTTTCAACAGATTGAGCATTTAGCTCATCAACTCCATTATTAAGAGTTTGCTCTTGACCGTCATGGCCATTTTCTTTGCGGTTTCCATTTGTGTTTTTAGGTTTGGCATCCCCACTGGCTTTAAGAACTCTAGAATAATGCTCAGCATGTTGAAAATAATTTTCAGCAGCTATTCTATCGCCGGCTATTAAAGCGTCACGTCCAAGAGATTGATATTTGTCAATTACCTGATGGGCATTGCCTCTAATTTTTCCGTCAGGCCCATTACTCTCAAAACTAGCATTTCGACCTTGTTGGTTTGGGCGACGCCCTCCTCTGTGACCTCGCGACCGTCGCGTATTCTGCGATTGCTTCATTACGTTACTCATGTTTAGGGTGAATTAAATTATACACTCTTCTACTGTTTTGAATTTGCAACCTCCCAATTATGAAATTCGAAATGTCATAGTGACTAAAAGAAATCTACATTATCAGGATCTAGAACTCTGGGAATTTTGTATGCCCAGTTCCCAGTTGCTTAAATGAAATTAACGGGCACAACAAAGTTTGCAAGACAAAACTTCATTTTTTTTAAAAATATTTAATTTTTAGCCTATTTTGGTGCCCGAAATCCCACACATCTCTCAATTCCGGCTAAATCTGACCAACTTCCCATTAACATATAGCCTTCATTTTTAAAAATCCTCTTAACTTTTTGAGATTGTCTGAAACCAATCTCGACAAATATTCTACCACCAGGAACTAAAATATCATCAAGACCGCACACAATCTCACGATAAGAGTTTAATCCATCAGACCCAGCAAATAATGCAATATTTGGTTCAAATTCTATTATATCTTTGCTTAAGGTTTGGGCTTTATCATTTGCTACATATGGGGGATTACTAATGATTATATCAACACCATTTCTAAAAGCTTCACCCCAATTTCCCACATAAAATAATGCTCTAGTTTGTAAACCGTGTTGAATAGCATTATTTCGTGCTATATTTGAAGCTGCTTCGTCAATATCAACACCAAAACCTAATGCTTCAGGAAATTCACTCAAGATAGAGATTAATAAACACCCTGTTCCTGTCCCCAAATCCAAAATCTTTGGATTTGGAATAGCAGCCTCATAAAGGTAATTTATTACTGCCTCCACCAATGTTTCGCTATCTGGACGTGGAATAAGTGTTGACCGATTAACAGCAAAATCTAGACTCCAGAACTCTTTTTTACCTATAATATAGGCTACAGGCTCACCTAATAATCTTCGTTCAAGATATCCTGAATATTTTTCAAGTTCGATCTCAGAAATTATATCTTTACCCCCAAAAAACACATTTTTGCGAGAAAAGGATCTGACTTCCGACAAAAGTGCCCTTGCGTCTACCCCAGGATTTGGAACGCTAGCATCTCGCAATAATTTAATTCCATATTCAAGTACATGCGAATAAGTTGCAGGATATTGACGGTAAACTTTATGCACTTTCTGCTAAGCGGCGTGCCTGATCTTCTGTTATCAAGGCATTTATAACTTCATCGAGTGCTTCCCCAGCTAATACTTTCTCAAGTTTATGTAGAGTTAAGTTAATTCTATGGTCAGTAACTCTTCCTTGAGGAAAATTGTAAGTTCTGATTCTCTCAGATCGATCGCCACTTCCAACTTGTCCTTTTCGATCTGCAGCACGTTCAGCATCTCTTTGCTGACGTTGGTGTTCATACAGTCTAGCCCTTAATACTTTTAATGCCTTAGATTTATTTTTATGTTGTGACTTTTCATCTTGCTGCGTGACTACAATACCTGTTGGCAGATGTGTTATTCGGACAGCACTATCAGTCGTATTCACACTTTGTCCACCAGGTCCACTCGCACGATAAACATCCACACGCAAATCACGATCCTCTATATTTACATCAACATCCTCAGCTTGTGGCAAGACAGCAACTGTTGCAGCTGATGTATGAATCCTCCCACTTGCTTCTGTTTCAGGGACTCTTTGCACGCGATGTACTCCTGATTCAAATTTGAGTTTAGCAAATGCCCCGCGTCCGCTGATCTCAAAAATCGCTTCTTTTGTCCCACCAAGCCCTGTGTCAGAAAAAGAAACCGACTCAAATTTCCATTGATTAGATTCTGCATATCGTTGATACATACGAGTAAGGTCACCAGCAAAAAGAGCAGCTTCGTCACCGCCCGTACCTGCTCGAATCTCCAATATAGCGTTTCTATCGTCAGCCTCATCCTTTGGCAGCAATAATAATTTTATTCTCTGCTCCAGATCAGGCAATGCACTCTTAAGATCACCTAGCTCAACCTCTACCAAGCGACTCATTTCAGGCTCGGTATCATCCTCTGCAATCAAGTCCTCAAGGCCAGAAATTTCATCCTGAACAGACTTAAATTTTTCTATTGCTTCAACTAAAGGCATTAATTCGCTGTATTCCCGGCCTAGGCTAATACGATCATCAGTTCCGATATCAGAATCAGATAGCTTTGCTGCTATATCGCTGTAGCGGCCTAATACTTTTTCCAACCGTAACTGAAAGCTCAATTTTTTATTCCTGAATTAGGTAAAAGCCTAGTTAATTCTGCATGTAACTGATTTAGTAGGACCTCATGTTGATCACCTGTGTCCAAGTTACGAAAAACCGCCAAAGATTTAGCAATTTCATCATCTCCTATAATGATTGCGTAACAAGAATTAAGGAGATTTGCTCGTTTCATTCTTTTTGAGAGATTTCCTCGAAAACCTAAATCTATCGTGAAACCACTTTTTCTGAGACTAGAAATGATTGGTAACATTTTCTCAAGTGCGTTATCCCCAATTGGAATAACAGAAATTGGCCTTTGTTTTTTTGATGTGAAATGAGTTAAACTTGCTAAACGCTCAATACCGGCTGCCCAGCCAATCCCTGATGTAGGCACTCCTCCCATCATCTCAACTAAATCATTATATCGTCCGCCAGCCAAAACTGTACCCTGTGAACCAAGTTCATCTGTTACAAATTCAAAAGCCGTGTGGCAATAATAATCCAAGCCTCTAACAAGTTGTTGGTTGATTTCAAATACAATGCCAAGTTTATCTAAACCTGCACATACTTTTGCAAAAAAAGAAGCTGATTCTTCATTTAAAAATTCTGATATATTTGGCGCATTTCTAAGTATTTCTTTATCTGAATCCTCTTTAGAATCTAGGATTCTCATGGGATTAGAGGATAAACGCCGAAGACTATCTTCTGACAAGCTTTTACTGTGTTGTGACAAATAACCTACTAAAGCTTCTCGATAATTCAATCTACTTTCTTTATCTCCTAAACTATTAACTTCAAGTCTTGTCTTCTCTAACAGACCTAATTTAGATAATGATTCGGCTCCTAAAGAAATTATCTCAATATCCCCGAGAGTCTCTTGAACTCCTAACAATTCTACACCGACCTGATGAAACTGCCTCAGTCGACCTTTTTGAGGACGTTCGTATCTGAACATAGGCCCCGAATAAAAAAATTTTAAAGGTAATGATTGAGTTAAGCCATTGCTAATCAATGCACGAGCTACACCAGCTGTATTTTCTGGGCGGAGTGTGATGCTCTCACCACTTCTATCCTCAAAAGTATACATTTCCTTTGATACAATATCAGAAGTATCACCAAGTGTTCTCTGAAAGACTTCTGTAAACTCAAAAATTGGAGTAGCTATTTCATTGTATCCATAACAAGAAGCTAAATCTGCGATTTGATTAGTGATAAATCGTCTCTGTTCATGTTCATCTGGGAGAATGTCATGAGTCCCTCTAACTGGCTGGAGTTTTTCCAAAAATAACCCTCCGCTTTATAAAATAAGTATGGAATATAAGTTGCTGATCAATGCTAATATAATTGTTTTTATATAGATTTTGTGATTATAGAATATAAAAGATTTTTAAACTATCTCCTAATCTTCATAAACTACAGCTCCCCCTGCCAATAAAAGTTTTGGATCTAAAGCAATGTTTCTCCTCACGGCACCAACTGGGCCTACTGGATCAACTACTACACCATCAACAGAAATTTCTAAGGCACCTGCATTACCAGTAATCATTGTTAACCCAATTCTATCTGGAACACGATATCTGTCCCCAGTACGGAGAATTCTTGTAATTAACAGTTCGTTTTCAGGTCCCTGCACTTGAACCCAGCTATCTGCCTTAGCTAAAATTAGTATCCTAAAATTCTCATTAATTTCTCCGAACACCTGGTTTTTAACAGAATCACTTGATAATTTATCCCCCACTCCGCTCTGTAGTTGGATGTTATTATCCTCAGCTAATGAATCTATATCCAATAATTCAATATTAGAATCAGTTTCTATATTATCGATCCATAGAGAATTATTAGAGGAATTAGCTTGTTGTAATAAGTTTTCTTCAATATTTATTTCATTAACTGGAGTGGTACTAGAATCTATATCAACTTCCTGGATTATATTATCAGATGAAATATTAGAGTTAAGCTGATTCTCCTGACTAAGATCTAAATCTTTGGATAGGTTTCCTGCATCTTCCCAGATTGCTTCTTTATCAGTCAAATCATCTACAAGCGCAAGATTAGAGCTTGCACTTTTTGCCGTGTTATTATTTAACATATCAAGGTCATCATGAGTAAAGCTTTTATTTGTCGAGTCTGACAGATCACTTGCCAATTTATTAGCACCTTGTTCATATGAAGAAACATAGTACCATCCTGCATAGGCCAAGCCTGCTAGGATCAATACGATTAATATAAGCCAAGGTTTTGGAGTACGACTCTCTCTTATAGGGTCGGGAAAATCTAATTTATCTGGATTGGTTTTTTGTGGAAAAATTTGTTTATATCTCTGGACAATTGTATCCGCATCAAGCTCAAGAAACACACTGTAAGTTCTAACAAAACCAAGAATATACACAGTCCCTGGTAGATCCGAAATGCGACCTTCTTCAAGTGCCTCTAGATAAGCAAGTTGAATTCTAAGCGTATCCGCGACATCGCAAAGTTCTAACCCAATTCTTATTCTTGCATCTCTTAATTCATTACCAATCTTCTCGGCATCATCATTTAGGGCATGGTTTTCAACAAATATTTCCTTATTCTCTACCAACCGTCTTTTATTTTTGCTTTTCGACATCTAACAACCCTTCTAGTCGCCCCGCAAAAGTCCCCCTCAAACCTTACTTCCGCACAGTTTAATTCAGAAAAATAAACACTTTTAAAGCTATCTAGGAAATATAGTAATCATAGACATAGTCGATTATACACATATAAATAGTAAAATCACCTGAAATTTAAACTTAACTATTAAATACCAACAATCATTTTAATGCCATATTTGCCTGTTCAACTAGCTCTTGGACTATTTCTTCCACCGATTGTTCTGCTTTAACCATCCCAACACTTTGGCCAGCCATTAAAGACCCATTAACAACATCACCATCGATTACCGCTCTTTTTAAAGCACCGGCCCAAAAGTGCTCAATCTCTAATTGAGCTGTCTTTTGATCTATTTTGCCATCTCTAAAACGAGTAATAGCTGCTCTCTGTGCCTCAATAAAATTATTTGTTCCTTCATTACTTATTGCTCTTACTGGTATAACTGGAAAATTTGGATCTATTTGTGTTGTAACTTGAGCATCTCGAGCACTAGCCTTTATAAAAGCTGTTTTAAAATTTTTATGTGCAATAGATTCTTTCGCACAGACAAATCTTGTTCCTAATTGGCATCCCGAGGCACCCATAGCAAGGAATGAAGCTATCATTTCCCCTCTTCCTATTCCACCTCCGACGAAAACAGGAATATCTCTAATATATGGTAATATTTCTTGAGCTAATACATTTGTTGACACAGGACCAATGTGACCACCTGCCTCCATCCCTTCTATTATAAGAGCACCAACACCATGACGATGCATTTTTTTTGCCACAGCTAGCGTAGGAGCAAATGCTATTACCTTAACTTGTGATTCATTCAGCTTATCAATAACTTGGCGTGAAGCCATTCCTCCAGCAAGTACAACAAATTTAACTTCTTCTTTTATACAGGTATCTACTAGAGCATCTAATTCAGGGTGCAATAATATCAGATTAACTCCAAAAGGGTTCTTTGTTTTCCTTGATGTCCCTCTTATTTCCAAAGCTAATTGATCAGGACTCATAGATCCACAGGCGATTACACCAAAACCTCCTGCTTCAGAAATTGCAGAAACCAAATTTTTTTCTGAGAGCCATGACATTGCTCCTCCAAGAATTGCATATTTAGTACCTAAAAATTGGCACCCACGCCTCCAAAGAGAATCTAGATCATTGTTTGATAATTTATATTTATTTTGTAGCGGCATCTAATCCATAAGCTGTATGAAGAGCCCGAACAGCTAACTCCGTATACTCTTCTGAAACTAGAACACTAATTTTGATTTCTGATGTTGATATAACTTGAATATTTATGCCTTTGTCTCCTAGGGCATTAAACATCTTGCTGGCCACGCCTGCATGGCTCCTCATACCCATGCCAATTACTGATATTTTAGCCACATATGCATCAGACTCTATTCTTTCAAATTCCAGATTTATGGCATCACTATCAATCACAGATAAAGCTTTATCTAGATCATTTCTTGGAACTGTAAATGTCATGTCTGTTGACTTACCATCCGAAGATACATTTTGAACAATCATATCTACATTTATTGAAGCTTCAGCTAGGGGTCCGAATAAGGCTGCCGCAACACCAGGTTTGTCGGCCATATTAAGTATGGTAATTTTTGCTTCTTCTCGGCTATAAGTCACGCCACTTAAAATTTCTTGTTCCACTATATTTTCCTCATCTACTACAAAAGTGCCCGGCAAATCAGAAAAGCTAGATAAAACTTGCAAAGGGACATGGTGTTTCATAGCCATTTCTACAGATCTTGTTTGTAAAACCTTAGCACCTTGTGAAGCCATCTCAAGCATTTCTTCATATGTTATTTTATCTATTTTCTTGGCACCAGTAACTATTCGCGGATCAGCAGTAAAAACACCTTCAACATCAGTACAAATATCACATCTATCTGCTCCGATAGAGGCAGCAAGGGCTACAGCTGAAGTGTCAGACCCTCCTCGTCCAAGTGTTGTAATTCTATTCTCACTGCTAATACCTTGAAAACCAGCAACTACAGGTATTTCACCAGATTGAATGGCTTTATTCAATCGTTCTGATATCACATTTGTTATTCTTGCAGAACTATATGAATCATTTGTCTCAAATGGTATCTGCCAGCCTAACCAAGATCGAGAGGATATACCAAGCTTCTGCAGATATAATGCTAGTAAGCCTGCCGTGATTTGCTCCCCTGAAGATAAAACACTATCATACTCTTTCAAATCATTGTGGTTATGAATTTCACTAACCCAATCAACAAGTTGATCTGTGAACCCTGCCATTGCAGACACGACAACTGCTATTTTGTGCCCTTGCTCTTTTAAAGCCTTAACCCTAAGAGCAACAAGCTTAATACAGTCTAAGTCAGCAACTGAAGTACCACCATATTTTTGAACTATAAGTGCCATTTTAAATTAACTTGATTAAATTTTAATAACGCTCATTACATTGTAAAATTTAAGAATGTTAATACATACTGCCCAAAGCTATATGAAGCAAGGATTACAAAACATGGAACCTGCAGAGTCTTTAAAAAAGCATACAAATACAATGAATAAAAATGATCATAATGTTTCAAATGAAGAAGTAGAAAAGTTTTCTAATCTAGCTGATAAGTGGTGGGATCCCCATGGACCTTTTCGTCCTCTACATCAAATAAACCCTGTCAGACTTATGTATATTCGGTCCAATTTGTGCTTACATTTCAATTTAAATCCACAAAATATGAGTCCATTATTAAACCTCTCGATACTTGATATAGGCTGCGGAGGTGGCCTTATTGCAGAGCCGCTTGCGAAGATGGGTGCAAATGTAACTGCGATCGATGCCTCAGAGAAAAATATTAATGCTGCACAAATCCACTCAATTAATTCTGGTTTAAATATTAACTACAAAAGCGTTACTGCTGAAAGTTTAGTTGATAAAGGTATAAAATTTGATGTTGTTTTAGCATTGGAAACCATTGAACACGTTAAAGACCTAGCATCTTTTATCAAAATTTGCTCATTACTTATTAAACCTAACGGAGCAGTGTTTTTTTCTACACTTAATCGTACACCAAAGTCATGGGTCCTTGGAATCATAGCAGCTGAATATGTCTTGGGTTGGCTTCCAAGAGGTACTCACGACTGGAAAAAATTTGTAAAACCTTCAGAGCTTGTAAGCCTTATGAAACAGGAACAAATGAACCCGTCAGACATAAGTGGGTTAAGCTATAATCCGCTAACTAACGATTGGTCAAAAACTAATAATTTGTCAGTAAATTACATTCTGTTTGGGGAAAAAATTATTAAATAATATATAATAATTTCATAAAACATTAACATAATTTCATGAGTCGTGGCGAGGCAACCACGGCATCTGTGATACTTCAATCCCCTCGTCTTTAAGCTCTTGAGCTTCTTCAGGTGATGCATCACCATAGACATTTCGATGATCAGACTCTCCGTAATGCATTTTTCTAACTTCTTCGGGGAACTTCTCACCAACATTGTCAAAGTTTTTTTCAACATGTTTCCGCATTTTTTTTAGTACCTCCATGGCTTCAGCTACATGTTCAGGTTTAGGAACCTTTGTTGAAACTGGGACAGGTGCATTATTAATTGGCTGGATTTCCTCATTCTTACCACTTCGTTGTTTGCTAGTAGATATATTAGGTGCCATGGGTGCTTTTTTAATTTCTATATCCCCACAAACTGGGCAAGATACTTCACCAGCTATAACTTGAGATTCAAAAGTTTGGCTATCTGCGAACCATGCCTCAAAAATATGTTCACGTGAGCAGGTTAGATCGAATACTATCATAATTTTTCTAGATCCCTTGAACAACTCATACTAAAAAGTCATACACTATAAAATATATATTTGGAAACTATATTAGCAAGATGCTCAATCATTCTTTAGAAGATTTATCACCATCACAATGGGTGGTTCGCCATTCAAAATACATCAAAAACAAAGGTAATGTTTTAGACCTTGCGTGTGGTACTGGGCGGCACACAAGATACTTACTATCCCTTGGCCACCACGTAACTGCGATTGATATTGACATATCAAAAATGAAAAATATTAATACTTACAATTCCCTTGACAAAATACAATATAATCTCGAAAAATCATCTTGGCCATTACAAGATAGAATATTCGATGGTGTGATAGTTACAAATTATTTACATCGACCAATTATTCCATTTATTCTAGAATCACTTGCCACCAATGGAACGCTAATATACGAAACTTTTGCAGTAGGTAATGAGTCTTATGGAAAACCTAAGAATCCTGATTACCTATTAAAGAGAGGGGAATTACTAGATATTTGCCATAAAAAATTAAGTATTGTTGCATACGAGGATATAGTTGTAAAAAAACCGAAACAAGCTGTACTACAACGTATTTGTGCCATCAGAAAATCTACTTAAAGTATAAAATACTATAATAGTCTATATTTTTTTTCATGTTTAAGGGTGGGCAATTCTAATCTTACACGACTAACTGTATTAAGGTTAATATCGGCAATTATAGACCTTACTCCTTCACCAGCATCAGCTAACACTTTACCCCAAGGATCAACTATCAGTGAATGTCCGTAGGTTGACCGGCCACCGGAATGCTGCCCCCACATGCCTGGAGCAACAATAAAACAGCCAGACTCAATAGCACGTGCTCTAACCAAAACATGCCAATGATCTTTGCCTGTAAATCTAGTAAAAGCAGCGGGAATAGTTATAACTTGTGCTCCAGCATTGGCTAGCAGAGAATATAAAGATGGAAATCGCAGATCATAGCAAATAGTCATACCAATTTTTCCCCAAGGCAAATCAACAACTACTGCTTTGTCTCCATTTTTATAAAGGTCTGACTCATTATAAATTTCCCCACTTGAAAGGGTAACATCAAAAAGGTGAATTTTATTATAATTACCTATTATATTTCCATTTGAATCAATTAGAATCGAGCAGTTCAAAAGCTTTCTACCTTTTGATTTTAATGCTAACGAACCTATTAAAATATATGTTTTGGTTCTAATTGCTAAATCCGCAAATGTAGATATTGCAGGGTGGTCTTTAAGAGTGCCAGATTGCTCTATTAAAGAGTCCACGCAATGTTCCATAAGTGCAACATTCTCTGGTGTCGCTATAAACTTAGCTCCTTTACTAGCCACATCAAGAATCATTTCACTAACTACAGAAATATTTTCTTCCATATTTTGAGTAGATGAAGGCTGAATACAAGCCACACGAATTGAATTTGGCATATATTTTATCCTAGTTTTGTATCAAGTACTCCACTTTTCTCTATAGCCGCCAAATCATCTGAACCGCCTATATGCTCATCGTTAATAAATATTTGAGGTACATAATGTGACCCCGCTCTCTCAATCATTTCATCACGACATTTTTCATTTGATGTAACGTCATATTCCAAAAAAGATATATTTTTATTTTTAAGTATTTTCTTTGCACGCACGCAAAATCCACACAAAGATGTAGTGTATATTTCAACTTTTGGCACAATCAAGCCTCGTTTATAAAATTATAAATCAATATTAATTTAAGAATTATTATGGAGTATAAGATATTATGGCTAAATCTAATATTATTAATAACCTGTAATTTTTTTACCTGAAATAATATATGATTTAATGTTATATTTCACAAATTCTAGAATGTTTGGAAACTCTCACAATAATGGAAAAATCTGACTCAATATTTGACCAAAATGCTTTGTTCCAGCATCGCAAACGTGCAAAAAAAGAATTTAAATTACACGACTTCATGATTCAGGAAGTTGCTGGACGCCTATCAGAACGATTAGAAGAAACAAATCGTAATTTTGATACTGCCATTGGTATTTGTTGGCAGAATAGAATTCTTAGAGAAATATGTCATAGAGCAAATAACATTGATAAACTTATTATATATAACAATTGCAAAACAAAAAATTCTGATAAAAATCAGATAATTGCAGAACCTGAACTTTTTCCTATTGCCCCCAAATCTATAGACTTATTTGTTAGCCTACTGGAATGGCACTGGATAAATGACCTGCCTGGTGTGCTGTCGCAATCTCTATCTGCACTAAAATCAGACGGCTTGATCCTTGGGGCTATGTTTGGAGGAAACACACTAACTGAACTCCGCACCGTACTTATTGAGGCCGAAATGATTACAAAAGGAGGAGTCACTCCTCGTATCCCGCCTTTTGTAGACGTTGAAACATTAGGAAACTTACTTTTAAGGATAGGGTTTACGCTACCTGTGATTGATATAGACACGATAAATGTAACCTACCCTAATGCATTCAAATTAATGCATGAAATAAGAGGAATGGGAGAAACAAACTGCTTAACAAAACGAAGTAAAAAATTTACCAGAAGAGATATACTTTATAGAGCAGCTGAATTATATAATGATAAATATGGGACAAGCGATGGAAGAATTAATGCAACATTCCAAGTAATCTTCTTTACTGCTTGGGCACCCCATCATTCTCAACCTAAACCTAAGAAACGCGGAAGTGGCAAATACTCTCTTGAGTCTGCTATTAATAATTTTGAGGGCATTAAAAACAAATAATTTAAAGAAAATCTCTGAGAAATGCCTTTAATGGTGAATCTGCAGGTAACATATCAAAATTTCTTAGTTCTCTGATATTAACCCATTTTAATACTTGGCCTTCAACTGGCTTTGGACTTCCATTCCAAACACGACAAACAAAAAGAGGCATCAATAAATGAAATGATTCGTATTTGTGAGATGCAAATGTCAATGGTGAGAGACAGCTCTTATCAATTCTGATGGCAAGCTCTTCCTCAACTTCCCTTATTAAGGCCCCCTCAGGGGTTTCCCCTTTTTCCACCTTACCACCAGGAAATTCCCAATAGCCGGCCATATGCTTGTGAATCGGACGTTTTGAGATCAAAACTCTATTGTCTAAATCGATTAATGCTATTGCTACAACAAGCTTTAGAGGAACTATTTTATGATCTGTATCCTGCATTTATCTCTATATATCTATGTGTAAGGTCACTGGTCCATACCTGTGCCGAGCCATTACCAAGACCTAGATCTATATCTATATTAATCGACCTTGCCTTCATGTGCCTTACAGCCTTAGCTTCCGAGTAAGAACTACAAATGCCGCCATCAGTTGCCACTAACTGTCCACCAATCCAAATTTTCATACGTTTTTGATTAATTTTCTCTCCTGCATTACCTGCAGCTGCAGCTAACCTGCCCCAATTTGGATCGGACGCGGCTAAAGCCGTTTTAACCAATGGAGATTCAGCAACAGATTTAGCTATACGTTTCCCAGATTGATTACTTCGGGCACCAGATATCCTGATTGATGCTACTTTGGTAACTCCCTCTCCGTCCCGGACGATTTGCATAGCCAAATTCATACAAATTTTATTTAAGGCATCACGAAAAAGTAAAATCTCAGATGATTTAAGGTTTTTCACAGCAGGATGTTTTGCCTGCCTAGTTGCAAAAATTAAGCAAGTATCACTTGTCGAGGTATCTCCATCAACTGTTATAGAATTAAATGAATTATTAACTATCGGACGTATTAATCCTCTAAGAATTGAAGATGGGAGATTGGCATCAGTAAAAATAAAGCCCAACATAGTAGCCATATTTGGTGCGATCATGCCTGAGCCTTTTGCTATAGCATTAATAGTTACAGTGGTTTTACAAATTTTTGTTCTACACCAAGCGGCCTTTGGGTATGTATCAGTAGTCATAATTGCCCTAGCAGCATCTACCCATGGCGAGTTATATTTTTTGGAACATAGTTCAGGCAAAGCTGAAAGGATTGAATCAATTGGCAACACCTCGCCAATTACCCCTGTAGATGCAACAAATACATTTTCTGGTCGGCACGAAGCATGTCTGCCAATAAATTTTGTTGTATCATTAACAGCTTTCAATCCTAAATGTCCTGTGTGAACGTTCGCATTTCCAGAATTAACTAACAGAGCACGTGCATAACCTTTAGGAAGAATTTTTCTGCACCAATCTATCGGTGCACCACAAATATCATTTTTTGTCAAAACTCCTGCAACTGAAGCACCTTTAGGAAAGGACACATAAAGCAGATCCTTTTTATCAACATATTTAATACCAGCAGATGTTACAGCTAAATTTACACCCTCTAGTGTTGGCATTTTTGGAAATGATTTTGGAGCAAACGGGGATATCAAGTTACAACTCCTAGATTTTGTGATCGGTCTTTTGGCTATTAAATAATAAAAAAGTGGATAAATTATTTTTCTATTAATAAATTAGATAAATTTGATTCTCTAATGTTTATTACTGCAGATCTTCTTGCCTCTCCTATCACTGAAGTCATTACCATACGTTCTAATTCATCCCTAAGTTCATCCTTAACTAAATTAAAGTCTGGGGCAGTCCTTGGTCTAATTTCTTCCAATTTTATAACATGCCACCCAAACTTCGTCTTTACTGGTTTACTTACTTCACCTGGGGTCAGAGCAAAAGCTACTTGAGAAAAGTCTGGGACCATAGATTCACGTGTAAAAAAACCAAGATCACCTCCATTTGAAGCACTCGGGCCTATAGACTTTTGAGAAGCTAGCTGAGAAAAGTCAGCGCCTTCGGATAATTCAACTAATATAGATTCAGCCTCCTCCTTGGTTTTTAGAAGTATATGTCGAGCTCTTATCTCCTTATCACTATCCAGCTGTGAAACTAGCTGTTTATAACGTGCAAGAATAGTATCCTCTTTAACATTTTTAGCATATAGGTTCCGTAGGTAATGTTCACGCTTGAGTTGATCAATAAGGAAACTTAATTCATTTTTGTAGCTTTTTTTGGAAGTAATATTTTCTTCATCCGCTTTTGCGGAGAGAATCTTTAGGTCTATTAATTGCTGAAGCATCATCTGACTTAATGAAGTTTTTGCCATATCTTGATAATCAGCAGGAAGAGAACTGATAGCTAGCTTAAGTTCGGCTAGTGTAATCGGATTGCCGTCTACATCGGCAATTATTTTATCTGAATCTTCGCTTGCAATAACTGGCGATGATATAGAGAAAGTGCTTACTAACAGTGATAAGGCAAAAATTATAATATATGATTTTATGTTATACATAGTTAATTTATACTCTTATTTTAAGTTTGAACTTTTGATCAAAATATTAGTTTTTCACTCACCATAATGCATATAATACTTAAATAAAAATACTAACTATCACATTATAGTGTATGAATAATGTAGCGATCCGTTGACACAACAACACGACGTGACTATTTCTTTTATTTTAAAAGGTTTGATTTATAACCATTATTACACAAACTCCAGGATCGGCAAATGGTAAGGGGTTTCGCTCGTCGAATATTCGGCACAGCTAATGATCGCGTTGTACGCGAGTTTACTGATCGCGTTAATGCGATTAACAATCTTGAGTCGGAGATTGAAAATCTCAGCGACAATGATCTTGCAATGCGCACAAATACCTTTCGTGAAAAGGTTCAGAACGGCACAAGTCTAGACGATTTGATGATTCCTGCCTTTGCAACAGTCAGAGAAGCTGCAAAAAGAACACTTGGCCAGAGACATTACGATGTCCAATTGATTGGTGGTGCTGTACTTCACAGTGGAAAAATTGCAGAAATGTCAACTGGTGAAGGTAAGACCTTAGTTGCTACATTACCTGTATATCTCAATGCACTTAGCGGCCAAGGAGTTCACGTAATAACAGTTAATGACTACTTGGCCAAGCGTGATGCTGAATGGATGGGACAGGTTTATAATAAATTAGGCCTAACTGTTGGTTGTATTACTAGCGGTATAGACGATGGCTTAAGACGTTCCCAATACGAACATGATGTCACTTATGGTACAAATAATGAATTTGGTTTTGATTATCTTCGCGACAATATGAAATTCTCTCTTGAAAGCATGGTTCAGAGAGATTTCAACTTTGCCATAATTGATGAAGTAGATAGCATTTTAATTGATGAATCTAGGACACCACTAATTATCTCCGGCCCAGCTGAAGATAGTTCTGAAATGTATTTAATAACTGATTCTATTATCCCGTCTTTAACAGAGAAAGATTATGAGATTGATGAAAAGGGAAGATCTGCATCTCTCACGGACGCTGGGGCAGAACGTGTTGAAATGCTTCTCGAAAAAACCGACATTTTAAAATCAGCTAATTTATATGATATTGAGAACGTTAGTACGGTTCATCATGTTAACCAAGCTCTCAAGGCACATAAATTGTTTGAATGTGACAGGGATTATATTGTTAAAGACAAAAAAGTAATTATCATTGACGAGTTTACGGGCCGAATGATGGAAGGCCGTAGATTCTCCGACGGACTTCACCAGGCATTGGAAGCTAAAGAAAAAGTTCCTATTCAGAACGAAAACCAAACTCTTGCATCAATTACCTTTCAAAATTATTTCAGAATGTATCCAAAATTAGCGGGAATGACAGGCACGGCAACAACCGAGTCTGCGGAATTTGCTGACATTTATGGCCTAGATGTAATACAAATACCAACAAATGAACCTTGTACTAGAGATGATAAAGACGATGAAATTTACCGTACAGCAGAAGAAAAATGGAATGCAATTGTAAACACAATAAAGGACTGCCAAAGTAGACAACAACCTGTGTTAGTAGGTACAACCAGCATCGAAAAATCAGAAATGTTATCTACTCAACTTAAATCCAACAAAATAAAACATAATGTTCTTAATGCACGTTACCACCAACAAGAAGCACATATTATTGCTCAAGCAGGAAGATTAGGTGCTGTAACAATAGCAACCAATATGGCCGGGCGGGGAACAGATATTCAACTTGGAGGGAATGCCGAATTTCGTATTCAAGACGAATTAAAAGATTTTGATTCTCAAGAAGAACATTCAAAACTTACAAATGAACTAAAAAATGAGATCTTTAAAGAAAGGGAAAAAGTAATTCAAGCTGGTGGTCTAATGATTATTGGGTCTGAGCGCCATGAAGCCCGTCGGATTGATATTCAACTTCGTGGCCGTTCTGGTCGGCAAGGAGATCCAGGGATGACGTCTTTTTTCCTCTCATTGGAGGATGATCTTATGCGTCGTTTTGGATCTGAAAGAATGGATGGCATGTTAGGAAAACTAGGACTGAAAAAAGATGAGGCAATCATTCATCCTTGGATTAACAAAGCTATAGAGACTGCACAAAAAAAAGTCGAGTCAATGCACTATGAGGTTAGGAAAAACCTTCTTAAGTTTGACGATGTTATGAATGATCAAAGAAAGATTGTTTACGAACAAAGAAAAGACTTAATGAGAGCAAATGATGTTTCTGAAACTATACAGGAGATGCGTCATGATGTTGTGGAAGATATAGTCGATGACTACATTCCTGAAAAATCCTATCCAGATCAATGGGATATGAAAGGTATGTCTTCCGCAGTATTAGAAAAATTGAATTTAAGATTGGATTTGCAAGAATGGGCTGATGAGGAAGGTATAGATGAAGAAGAGTTTTTATCACGTCTGTCTGATCACTCCGACCGTATGATTGCTTCAAAGGTTGCTGTATATGGAACAGAAATATGGAGAATGGCTGAAAAAAGTCTTCTATTGCAGATCCTTGATCAGTCATGGAAAGAACATCTTTTGGCTCTTGATCACTTGCGACAAGGTATAGGGCTTAGGGCATATGGACAAAGAGACCCTTTAAATGAATATAGAGCTGAAGCATTTGAAATGTTTGAAGTAACGCTTGAACAACTTCGTGGTGAAATTACCCAACTTCTGGCACACGTAGAATTAAAGGAAAATGAAGACGGTGGATTAAAGGCACAACGTCCTCCGCAAGGTATTAGTGAGATACATAACGACCCTAAAGAAATGACTGATCCTTATAATGACGAAGAAGATAATACTTCAACTTCCGAACGTGTTGAAAAAGGGTTTATGCAAACAAGCAATGAAGGTGTCGAAAAAGAAAGAAACAGTAATGGCAACAATAAACCAAGCTCAACTAGATTAAGAAAAGAAAATTTCGACCCTTCCGATCCTTCTACTTGGGGGCGCGTTGGCAGAAATGAAAAATGCCCGTGTGGTTCACAAAAGAAATTTAAGCATTGTTGTGGTAATTTAATTTAATAAAAACCTAGCTAAGACCAATCTGACCCATAGCTATAAATTTCTCTCTTCTATTTGTCCTCAGCTGATCACCATTCTGTCCCTGGAGAGATTTTAGTGCTTCAAATAGAAAATGCCCAGCATCGTCTACTGCCTTATCTGGATTTCTGTGTGCACCACCTATAGGCTCGCTGACAATTTTGTCTATGAGGCCCATTTTAATTAGATCCTGAGCCGTCAATCTTAAGGATATTGCTGCATCTTTTGCATATTCTGCACTACGCCATAAAATAGAAGCACAACCTTCAGGAGAAATAACAGAATATATAGAATGCTCCATCATTAAAATAGAATTTGCAACAGCAATTGCTATTGCTCCCCCAGATCCGCCCTCTCCAATAACAAGACTTACAATTGGCACTTTTAAATCTAGACATGTTTCTATACTACGAGCAATTGCCTCTGCCTGTCCCCGCTCCTCTGCTTCAATCCCTGGATGTGCTCCAGATGTATCAATCAAGGTGATTACAGGTATTGAAAATTGTTCAGCAAGCCTAAAAAGGCGAATAGCTTTACGATATCCTTCAGGGTGAGGCATACCAAAATTATGCGTAAGTCGATCTTCTGTATCGGCACCTTTCTCATGACCTAAAACCATCACTGAATTTCCATGAAATCTGCCAAGACCACCAATTATTGCCTTATCCTCTCCGTAATGCCTATCACCGGATAGAGGTGTAAAATCATCAATTAATTTACTAACGTAATGTTTAAAATGTGGCCTTAAGGAATGCCTTGCTACCTGGGCCTTTTGCCAAGGGTCTAGTTTTGCGTATGTTTGCTTTAACATTCGGTCAACACGACTTTGCAATTTTGAAACTTCATCTAAAATATTCACGCTATTATCATCTGATAGATGACGTAGCTCATGAATTTTGCCCTCAATCTCAGCAATAGGTTTTTCAAATTCTAAAAAACTACTCATTTAATTAAACCTCAAAACTTCACATATTTATTTTTAACAAAAAACATTAAAATAACAAAAGCATAATTAAGAACTTCATGTCATTTATTGTAAATTTATTGTTCAAAATTTTGCTTTACATCTGATAAAGGATGAAAGTCCCTCATTATAATATTTAATCTTTCATCTAAAACATGTGTATATATTTGCGTCGTTGAGATATCTGCATGACCTAACATTTTTTGCAAAGATCTTAAATCCGCTCCATTAGCTAAAAGATGGCTTGCGAATGCATGTCTAAGAACATGTGGTGAAATTTTTTCAGGGGATATATCAGCAAATTGAGCTAAAGATTTAAGACTTTGATAAAATCTGTGCCTAGTTAAATGTCCTGACTTACTCCGTGATGGAAAAAGGAAAGGTGAATTAGAAGACTTATCATGTAAATGCCTGTAACATTCTAAATATCTTGTAACAGACTCAAAAGCAGGCAGACCAATTGGCACCATACGCTCTCGATCACCTTTTCCACGAACAATAATCACTCCAGAATTACTTCTAATAGCAGAAAGTGGTAAACTTACAAGCTCAGTTACCCTTAAGCCAGAAGCGTAAAGTAATTCTAATAAAGCATTAAGCCTCCAAGCCTTAGCAGAACTTACTGTGCCTACTTCAACTTTCTCACAATGTTTTCGACAAACATTTAATAATCTTGAAACTTCATCTTCAGTTAATACTTTAGGAAACGATAAGCGAATTTTAGGGGTATCAATATTATTTGTTGGGTCGTCACTCCTTATACCCTCACCAACTAAAAACTTACTATACTGTCTGATAGTTGAAACTTTGCGATTGATGGTTTTTGCGGAATATTCACTGTCTGAAAGATTTGCTATGTAGCTTCTTATATTACTGGGAGAAAAGTTCACCCTGAGTTTTTTATCTTTACCCAAATAATTAAAAAATGATGATAGGTCTCTTTTATAGGCATCAACAGTATTTAAGCTAGAACCACGTTCAGCAATCATCATTTCTATGAAACTATCCACATATTTATCTTCATAGATATTTTTTATCAACTTTTCCCCATTAAAAATTTGAGATTGTTAAAACCCCTGTTTTAAAGCAACTTTAAGTGCTAGGGACCTAGCTTCGTCTTTCAAACCCACATTTAAAAATGCTTTAATAACGGGTAAAGTAGTTTCTAATTGCATATTATTTATATCATCAGCATCGATAATTAATATCCCTAATAAAGCCACTTCGCCTATTCGCTGTTGAGATTCAAATTCTTTTAAGAGTGTTGAGGCTGCTGTTGAAGGCTGTATTTTACTTACTATTGTAGGGTACGATAAAAGCTCAAACCAATAATTATTTTCTATCTTATGTCCCAAAGAGGATAAGATTGAGAGTAACGCACTTGCATCTTCAAAAAACGCACCCGCTTGTTGAGCAGACCACCACTCCTTTAACATATCCTGATCCAGTTTCTGTTCTGGGTCGGCTATTTGAATTAATGGCCATAAATCTATAGCAATAGAAGCATTTTCAGGACTTAACACAATTTGTGTTAATATCATTGAATACCATTCCTTGGCAGCTTGTATTTCACCAACTGCGAGCAAAGAACGTATGGCAGATGGGGCAAACCATGAAAATAATGGTTTTGGTTCAATCATTTGAATCTGAGGAAGTAGAATTCTTGAAGTCCCATGAAAATATCCAGTTTTCATTGAAAATTTAAGAGCTTTTGCAATAGCTATTCCATGAGCTACTGGAGCTTTCTTCTGTAATATAACTTGATAAAGCAATGCCCTTGCCAAACTCTTATCTAAGCTTAAAATTTCTGAAGATGAATTAGCAAGTTGCTCACTTGTAAATTCAACATTCCTATACAAACTTCCTAAGGTTTTAGATGATATTAAGCCCATTTCAGCAGCACGTTCAGCTATCTGAAGTTTAGTATTTAGAGTTATTTCTCCACTTTCAATAAATGCATGTAAAACTGAAGGACTTCTAGATTCAAGTAATGAGATTGGAGGGGCTAATCCAGCTGCCTTGAGCATTGCAATTTGGAAAGGGTTTGCATTGTCAACTGGACCGATATCTTTATTGTCTCCCCCGGCCATAGTATCGAGAAAAACCTGTAAAAAGGGATCAAGATCGTTCAATGTCTCTCGCATTAAATCTGCACTTACAACTGCTGCCTCAATATTACCTTCTAACGCGGTACAAAATATTTTTGTTTTACGCCAGAAAGGATCTGATGTCTGGTTATTCCAGTCTTTTGATAGGTCGCAAGAAGTTGGAAGGTCATATTCTTTAAAAGATTGAAGAGCAGATAATTTCGCTGCAAGCTCATAATTTTCGATACCAGGTGCAGACCTCAGTAAATCTAAGGCTGCGTCATACTCTTCAAGTTTTGATAAAATTACGATACGATTTTTAAGAAATTCCCCCTTTATATTACTACCAACTGGTGCCATTCCAGGAGCCATTAATATTTTTTTGGCTAGAGATCTTGTTGCCTGAGATTTAACAACTTTAGGCAGCTTTGATAATAGTTCATCTACTAATTCTCGTTTAGCACCATTCCATAAATTATATGATATTTTTCCTCTACCTTGTGAACGAACTCCTATCGAGTCAGGGTCAAGATTTTCCAAGGTATTAATATTAAGCTCAAAAGAACCAGAATTTGTTTCATTTTCTTTTTGGCTATTAATTTCTTTATGTTTTTTAACTTGAGTTAGCGTTTCATCAGATTGTGTACTCACAGCAGAACTGTCTTGAGGTATTTTGTCATTTGAGTTTTCAATTTCCTCAGCTTTATCAGCAGATTGAGCTGGTTTAATTAGTATAATAGGTTCCTCTAACTGCGGGGAATCTATACTCTCCCCATTTGCAGTCCCAGCTATAGAGATAAGCATAAAGATAAAACAAACTATAGCTGTAATAGTAATTAGAAAATTTTTATGGAACCTGTAATGAAAAATATTGTTACAATTATTCAAAACGTGCATCAGGTATTTCCTTTATTATTGGACTTGTGGGTGGTGGCATATCCCAAGTAACTAAAAAAACCAAGGCACCGGCAACCAACAAAAATAGGGCAGTTAAAACAATACGCAGGTAAATTTTCATTTTGATATATTTCGCTTCTAACCTAAGTAAATAGTATTGAGAGATATTAGTTATGTTCGAATTGTGGCAAATCTTAGGCAGTTTATAGGTCGTTGATGCTCACATCAATATCCATTATCAAATGAGATAACATCATTATCCTTTAAAAAGAAAAATAACATGAAAATCTTTTTTAAAAATAACATAATTAATAAACCTATAGTTCTTATAGGCATTATGGGAGCAGGGAAAACTACATTAGGGAAAAAACTTGCCAAACATCTGGATATGGAATTCTATGACTCCGATGAAGAAATTGAGTCAAAAACAGGCCTTTCAATAAAAATAATTTTTAAGGAACAAGGAGAACTAGCTTTTCGGGAAATGGAAGAAAAAGTTGTAACTCAGCTTTTGCTGGGTTCAAAGCGAATCATTGCTACAGGTGGGGGTGCATTTATAAATCCAAATCTTCGTAAAATCATTAAAAAAAGAGCAATAACTATATGGTTAAAGACTGATGTTGATTTGGCCACTATTCGCGTTAAAGACAATAAACGTCGTCCTCTACTCAATAACGTGGATGTTAGAGAAACCCTATCTGTAATGATTGAGAAAAGAAATCCAATTTATTCAGAGGCCCATGTTACAGTAGAATCAGAAAATATTCCCCATAATAAAATGATTAGTAAATTATTATATGAACTAGAAACCCAAGCAGCGATTAAGATAAAAAAACAAATTTAAGGAATTAAAGCCAATGAATGGCTCACAAAACAAACACCCCCACAAAGTAATCACAGTTCAGCTTAAAGATCGAGAATATCAGATTATCGTTGGAGATGGTATTATCTCTGAGGCCATAACAAGAATTAGTAATCTTTTTGAAAGAATTGAGTGCTGTAATATTATTTCGGATGAAATAGTTGCAAATCTCTATCTAGATAGTCTCTTAAACAATCTTAACTCAATGGGGATAAAATCTAATGAAATTATTATCCCATCAGGTGAGAATGCTAAAAACTTCCAAACTCTGGAAAGAGTTGTTGAGAGCTTAATTGACAGCAAAGTAGATAGAGAGATGCCCATTATTGCACTAGGTGGTGGAGTTGTTGGGGACCTAGCCGGTTTCACTGCTAGTATACTACTGCGAGGCGTGCCCTTAATTCAGATACCAACAACACTACTTGCACAAGTTGACAGCTCTGTGGGCGGAAAGACCGGTATTAATTCAGTCCATGGAAAAAATTTGATTGGTAGTTTTTATCAACCGCGTTTAGTTCTTGCTGATACAAATGTGATAAAAACCCTCCCGAAAAGAGAGTTACTGGCAGGTTATGCAGAAATAGTAAAGTATGCTCTTATAAACAATTCAAACTTTTTCTCTTGGCTTGAGAAAAATCATAGGCTCGTCCTAACATGCAACACAACTGCAATAGAATACACAATTTCACTTTGCTGCAAAATAAAAGCTGAAATAGTTGCTGCAGATGAACGTGAAGCCAACAGAAGAGCAGTTTTAAACCTTGGCCATACTTTTGGACATGCACTCGAAACAGAGGCTGGGTATAATGGTTCACTTTTACACGGAGAAGCTGTTGCAGCTGGAATTGTAATAGCAACACAGTTATCTATGGAGCTAGGTTTTTGCTCAAAAGAAGATTATCTTCGTATTAAACAGCATTTTCAAAAAGTAGGGTTACCAACGAACGCTAATGACCTACCTTTCGAAAACTTTGATTTAGAAAAATTATTATCTCACATACGCAAAGATAAAAAAGCTAAATCCGGGTGGCCAAAATTTATATTAATCCGAGGAATTGGAAATGCGACTATCGAGTCTATTAAAGAAGAAATGGTTAAAAAAGTGTTGCAAGATTTCATTCAAGCTAATTAATTATTCACTTTTGATGGAAATATAATATCTCATGAGCACAGCACATATCATATCAATTGCCAGCATAGGTTTCTTATTAGCATTATCGGCCTTTTTTTCTGGTTCTGAAACAGCATTAACTGCAACATCTAGGCCAAGAATGCACCATCTAGAGAAACGTGGTAATAAAAGAGCAAAAATTGTTGGGAGGTTAATCAATGACCGGGAGAAATTGATTGGTGCAATACTCTTGGGCAATAATGCTGTAAACATACTGGGCTCTGCGTTAGCAACAAGTGTCTTAATATCAATAGTAGGAGATGCAGGCGTTGCATATGCAACAATTGGTATGACCTTTTTAATCCTTGTCTTTTCCGAAGTTCTGCCGAAAACATATGCCATAAGTAATGCTGATAGAATGTCGCTTGCAGTTGCACCAATAATTGCAAGTATAGTTTGGGTGCTTACACCTGGGGTTTTAGCAATACAATCAATTGTCAGAACAGTTTTATATTTATTTGGAGTTCGCCTCGGAGTGAGAGGTAATAATGAGGCAGAAGAAGAACTCCGTGGAGTAATTAGCCTTCAAGCTGAAGAAGGTATAGTTGTTAAACAAGAACATGACATGCTCAGTAGTATACTTGATTTAGATGAAGTATCAGTTGAAGAAGTAATGACCCACAGAAGGGACATGGCTATGCTAAATGTAACGAATCGACCAACTGATCTTGTAGAGCAGGTTGTTGCTAGTCCCTTCACAAGATTAGCACTTTATGCTAACGACCCCGAAAATGTAATTGGTGTAATACATTCTAAAGATTTATTACGAGCATTACATACTAACCAGAAAGATATAAGCAAAATTAATTTTAGTGGGCTTGCACAAGAACCTTGGTTTGTACCTGATAACACAAGTTTACAAGAACAGTTAAATGCTTTTCGTGCTCGGAGAGCCCATTTTGCGCTTGTCGTAGACGAATACGGTTCATTAAAAGGTTTAATTACGCTTGAAGATATTCTTGAAGAAATTGTTGGTGATATCAAAGATGAACATGATATAGTTTATCGAGATGTGATTTCCCGTCCGGATGGATCATATCTAATTCCAGGAGCATCTACTATTCGCGATCTAAATAGACAATTCAATTGGGATTTTCCAGATGAACAAGCAGCTACAATTGCAGGTTTAACTTTGCACCAAGCAAAAAAAATACCCGAAATTGGTGAACAAATTGACCTTTTTGGTTTTACTCTAGAAGTTCGCGGAAGACAGAAAAATAGAATAACATTACTTAGAATATTACCTCCTTCTAAACCATTGGATGAATCTAATTAATACTGAGAGATACAAATCATGGCAAAGAAACAGGGATGATTTGGGAATTATTCTCTATAGTAGCCCCAGTATTTGTTTGTGCTGGAATAGGTTATTCTTGGTCTAGACTTGGATTTGCATACGACATAAAACTTATTACACAACTTGTGAGTTATATAGGTGCACCCTGTTTAATTTTCACAACTTTAGTTAATGTTCAAGGTCTTACAGAACAAATTGGGTTTATGGCTCTAGCATCATTAGCAGCAATAACCGCTTGCTTTATCATCGGTGGTGTAATTCTGAAAATAATGCGACTTCCAATTCGAACTTACCTTGCTCCAATTGCTTTTCCAAATTCTGGGAATATGGGGTTACCCCTTTGCCTTTTTGCATTTGGAGAAACTGGATTAGCTTTGGGGATAGGGTTCTTTGCTATTTCTGCAACTATACAACTTGTATTCGGACAATGGTTATTCTCTGGTTTACCTACACCCATTCCACTTCTAAAAGCACCGATACCCTATGCTGTAATCGCTGGTGCAATATTTATGACCATTGAGATAGAACCCCCTCATTTTATATTAAATACTACTGATTTACTCGGAAACTTCACTATTCCACTAATGATGCTTACTCTTGGAGTATCATTAGCCAGAATGCGCATCACAAAAATAAAACGTACATTATCGCTTGCAATCTTACGCCTTTTATTAGGTGCTTTAGTAGGTTTTGGAATTGCAGAAGCTTTCAATTTTGAAGGAATAGAAAGAAGTGTATTAATTATACAATCGATGATGCCAGTTGCAGTCTTCAATTATTTGTTTGCACAGTATTATGAAAGGGATCCAGAAGAGGTAGCAAGCTTAGTAGTTCTATCGTCAGCAATTGGGTTTACACTTCTTCCTCTTATTGTATTTTTGGCAAAATAATATAATTAAGTGAGTATTTTACAGCTAAATAAAATATAGTAGGCTAAAGCATGACGTTATCTCAACCAGATTCAAGAGAACACTTACATACTAGAACCATAGAGTCATCTGGCTTCAAACGATCAGATGGCATGTGGGATATTGAAGCCACACTTAAGGATACAAAACCGTATGAAGTCCCTAATGAGTGGAGAGGACCCCTTGAACCAGGAAACCCAATCCATCACATGCAAGTAAGATTAACCATTGATGATGATTTTGTTGTCCAAAAAGTTGAAGTTTCTATGGTTGACACACCATTCAAAATTTGCGGCGAAGTCGGACCCGCCTTTCAAGGTTTAGTTGGTGTTAGTATCAGTTCAGGATGGAACAAAGCTGTCCAAAGAACTGCTGGTGGAGTATCTGGATGTACTCATATTATTGAATTAATGCGAATTATAGGAACCGTTGCATATCAAACACTCTATCCTTTAGTTAGAATGGAAAAAGAGTCATCACAACAAAGTAGCCGTCCTTCAATTATTGGAACATGCAGAGCATTTGCTGCTGACAGCCCAGTAACGAAAAGAATTTATCCAGATTGGTACGAAGAATCACAAAAAATTTTATAAGAAAATTATTTAATCTGGGGGTTCATGTGCTGATATAGATAACGCGTGTATTTTATTATCCATTTCTTCTTTTAAAACTCTAAAAACTATGCGTTGACTCTCAACTCTTGACTTGCCTCTAAATACCTCAGCAACAATATCAATGTGAAAATGAGTTTCGCCTTCAGGTTTTGCTCCAACATGACCAATGTGGAGATTAGAATCATCCCTTATTGAAAGTGATAATGGTTCCAATTGTTCAATAATTTTTTTTTTAATTATATCTTTAATTTTCAATATTAAAATCCATATCGGTTAATTCTTGATAGCAACTTGTCTATATGATCAACACAAGGCATATTCAGTCAATGATGTTTTCAAATCAAAATAATACACCGTTTGATGCTAGTGGGAATAATATATTATGTGAATTCCCAACATGCACGCTCAAAGGAGAATATAAGGCTCCCTACTCACCCCAGGCCCTAAGAAAATGGAGGTGGTTTTGCCTCAATCATGTCCGTGAATATAACAAAGCATGGAATTATTTCTCCGGATGGTCAGAAGCAGAAATTGAGGCTTGGCAACGAGAAGATTTAACTGGGCATAGACCAACATGGCCTCTTGGCAAAGGGACAAATAATATCAATATAACCGATAATTTAAAATCACATTTTAAGAATTTTGCTGATGACTGGTTCAATCACCAAGACTCAACAAAGAAAGAAAAAACTTCAAAAGAATACTTAACCCTCTCACAAAATACTGAATATTCAAAAGCTATTGGCCTATTTCAATTAGACACCCCACTTACTGCAAATGAAATTAAGAAAAAATATAAATTTTTGGTAAAAAAACACCATCCAGATACTAATGGAGGATCCAAAGAGTCAGAAGAGTTGTTAAAAGCGATAAATCAAGCATATAAGTATTTGTTAAAATTAGTAGTGTAAAAAAATACTATTATATTTATTTTAGTAACCACATTTATATAAAAAACACACAAGGAATTATTGATGGTTTCCGATAATAAAGCCCATGAGCAAAACTCACTGAAACAAAAACAACCTGATGATCAAATATCTGTTCGTAAAACCTTTGGTATTGATACAGATATGGAAGTTCCAGCTTTTAAAAAACCTCTAGAACATACACCTAAAATTGATACCGCTTATCAGTTTGATAAGGATACTACTTTAGCAATACTTGCAGGATTTTCACATAATAGAAGAGTTATGATCCAAGGATATCACGGAACTGGGAAATCAACACATATTGAGCAGATAGCGGCACGTTTAAATTGGCCATGTATTAGGGTTAATCTAGATAGTCATATAAGTCGCATAGACTTAGTAGGTAAAGATGCAATTGTAATAAGAGATGGTCTGCAAATTACAGAATTTAGAGAGGGAATACTACCTTGGGCATTACAAAACCCCGTTGCACTAGTTTTTGATGAATATGATGCAGGGCGTCCAGATGTAATGTTTGTTATTCAACGCATTCTTGAAGTGGATGGGAAAATGACATTATTAGATCAAAACAAGGTCATCCACCCGCATCCTGGATTTCGGATATTCTCGACAGCAAATACTGTTGGACTCGGTGACACAACAGGTCTCTATCACGGAACACAGCAAATTAACCAAGGACAAATGGATCGCTGGAGCTTAGTTGCAACACTTAACTACCTACCTCATGAAAAAGAGGTAGATATAATTACTGCAAAAGTCCCATCTTTTAACAATGAAGAAGGCAGAAAAAAAGTTTCTTCAATGGTAAAAGTCGCTGACCTAACCCGATCTGGCTTTATGGCTGGCGATATATCCACAGTAATGTCTCCACGAACTGTTATAAATTGGGCAGAGAACACAAATATTTTTAAAGATTTAGGCTATGCTTTCACTGTTACATTTTTGAATAAATGTGATGAAACAGAAAGGCCTGCAGTTGCTGAATATTTTCAAAGATGTATAGGCACTGAATTGCAAAACTCAGTTGTTCCCAATATTAATAAGGATTAATGTATATAGTGCATAATGAGGATTCAAAGTCAGATGTTTTTCAACGAGCACTTTGCTCTGCAATACGTGCTATCGCAAGAAAAAATTCAGACGAGATTAATATAAGCTTTGGTTCTGATATCCCCAAACTTGTAGGTAACGAGATTCAATTACCATACCCTTCTCATGATTTAGATTCTGACGATGTTTCAAAAGTCAGAGGTGCTGCAGATTCTCTTGCTTTGCGCCTCCGATATCACGATGAAGATGCACATTCAAAATCCATGCCCCGAGGAAGAAAAGCTAGACAAATCTTTGATGTGGTTGAGCAGGTTCGTATAGAAGCACATGGCAGCGAACAAATGCCAGGTCTGGCTGATAACCTTGAATCTGCTCTAACTGAAAAATGCAGAATGCGGGGTTATCAAGACATATCATCCCCTGAGGAAATACCAATGGCAGAAGCTATTGGCTTATTGATGCGAGAAAAGTTAATTAATCGTGAACTACCAAAAAATGCACAAAATGTCGCTGATCTTTGGCGACCATGGTTTGAGACACAACTTATAGATCGTTTAGAAGATTTGCTAAATAATACTTCAAATCAAACGGCCTTTGCTAAAATTTTAAACGAGCTAATTTCGGATTTAGACTTAAATGACGAAGATTTTGAAGATCCTAATGATGCAGACCCACAGTCGGAGGCAGATGCAGAACAGGAAGAAAATAATGACGATGGAGCAACACAAGATGGAGAACAAATAGAAGGAGAAACTGCTGAAGATTCTGACTCTGCAACATCAGATGAAACAGATATTTCAGAAATGATGGATGCTGACCCAGAAATTTCTCCATCCGATGGAGAACAAGATGCAGATGATTCTGGTAATCAGCCATATCTAGGAAACAAAGATAGCAATACTGTATTAGAAAATTATAAATCATATAGTATTGAATTTGACGAGATTATACATGCTGCAGATCTCTGTGATGTAGATGAGTTAAATCGACTTCGCCAACAGTTAGATCAACAACTTTCGCATATGCAGAGTATAATTTCCAAGTTAGCAAATAGGCTCCAGAGAAAATTAATGGCTAGACAGGTCAGGTCTTGGCAATTTGACCTTGATGATGGACTTCTTGATACTGGACGACTATCTCGTGTAGTCACAAATCCACTACACCCTTTATCCTACAAGCAAGAAAAAGAAACTAAATTTCGGGATACAGTCGTTACACTTTTAATAGACAATTCTGGTTCTATGAGGGGACGACCAATATTAGTTGCAGCTATGAGTGCAGATATCTTGGCCCGAACTTTAGAGAGATGTGGTGTAAAAGTTGAGATTCTTGGTTTTACCACCAGAGCATGGAAAGGTGGGCAAAGTCGTGAGCGCTGGCTAGTTGACGGACGACCTAATAATCCTGGCCGTCTCAATGATTTAAGACATATTGTTTATAAATCAGGTGATGAACCCTGGAGGCGAGCACGTAAGAATCTTGGATTGATGCAGAAAGAGGGGCTTCTGAAAGAGAATATCGATGGAGAAGCTCTCTTATGGGCACATAGCCGCCTACTTCAACGTCATGAAGAAAGACGTATTTTGATGGTAATTTCAGATGGAGCACCTGTTGATGACAGCACTTTGTCTGTCAATGCAAGGAATTATCTCGAACAACACCTTAGAGACGTGATAAAAAATCTGGAAACAAACTCACCCGTGGAACTTCTCGCTATTGGCATTGGTCATGACGTTACGCGATATTATCGTAAAGCTGTAACTTTGACTGATGCAGAACAACTAGGGGGAACCATGACAGAAAAGCTTGCAGAACTTTTTGATGAAGAATTAATTAATGCTTAGGAATTATTAAAATTTAAAAATTAATAATGTAGAAAAAATACTAAATAAAAAACCTTATAAGGTACCAAACAATCTATCTCCAGCATCTCCCAATCCAGGGACAATATAAGCTTTATCATTTAGTTTTTCATCTAAAGCCGCAGCCCAAACCTGAACATTAGAATGACGCTTATTAAATGCATCCATACCTTCTGGGGCTGCAACCATAGCCATAAATTTAATTCGTTCATCAGGTATATTGTATTTGTTTAGCATGTCTACAGCATATGAAGCGGAATATCCTGTAGCCAACATTGGATCAACTAGAATAAATACACGATCTTTATTCTCTGGTAATCTAACATAATACTCAACTGGTCTTTGGGTGTTAGGATCACGATAAAGACCGATATGACCAATTGGTGCAGTTGGTAATAATTCCTCAAGACCCTCTGCCATACCAAGCCCTGCTCTTAATATTGGTACAATTGCAGGTTTTTTACCTTTTAGAACAGGTGCAATGGTTTTGGCGACTGGTGTCTGGACTGTATGCTCTGCCATTTCAAGTTCACGGGTTATCTCATAACCAATGAGCAAAGCAATCTCTCGCAATAAAGCCCTAAATGTACTAGTTGGGGTAGATTCATTACGAAGATGAGATAATTTATGAAGAACTAATGGATGATTCACGATATGTAAATTTTGTATATCTCTATTCCCAATCATTATTATTTTCTCACTATTTTTGATTCAATCTTTCAATAAATATTCCTAGACAAAACCTATACGGTATTAACATAATTAGTGCCATTCCTATTTTTACACCAAAATCTCCTAACGCCCAGCTTATCCAAGGAAGACCAGAACCTGCAAAAGCCGCAATAAAAAAAATTGCTGTATCAGTTGCCGATGCAAGTATTGATGAAATCAATGGTGCACGCCACCATGTCATTTGACGTAATCTATTAAAAATCCATATATCGAATAATTGTGCAAGTATAAAAGCCAACCCTGAGGCCAAGGCAATACGAAGAGAATTGAAAAGACTTAGATCTGCTTCCAAAGACAACAAAATAGATAAACCTATTCCACACGGAAGCCCTATCAATGCTACAGTTCTTGCTTGGCTCATGCCAATTAATCTATTAGTTAAATCAGCAACAAGAAAAACAGCAGGATATGTAAAGGCACCCCATGTCACCCAATCATTTATAGGATATTGCACAAGTACATTTGAGGCAGCGATGACAATCACCATCGCCGATATTGGAATAGCAAGAGCTCTCAAGAAGGATCCCCTAGAATCTGGAGTTCTTATAAGTTCAATAAAAGAAAAAGATAATTACATACTAAAGTATAAATTAAACTCAACTAGTTTGCGTTAAGGTTAACAATACTTTGGTATCACTTAAGATACAGACCTTGCTTTTAAAACTCTACGTTTAATTCGTAAAGCATCATCTGTTAACTTCTTATTAGGCATACCTAATAAGAAGGCATCTAAACCACCCCTGCGCTCAACTGTTCTAAGAGTGCTTGTAGTTATTCTAAGCCTAACCCCCCGACCCAAAGCATCACTTAATAATGTTTTCGTTTGTAAGTTCGGTAAAAAACGACGGCGAGTTTTATTATGTGCATGGGATACATTATTCCCAGTCATAACACCCTTTCCAGTTAATTGGCATCGGCGAGCCATCTCAATTAAATCCTCATTAAATTATAATTAGTGTAACAAAAAGAGTTGTTTACGGTAGCTTGACTGAATCGTCAAGTCCTGAGTTATTTTGTTAATCATCAGCCAAAAAAGCATTGAGTAAATGTCTTGCAGCAACTCCAGGAGCAACAAGACCATTTATGACGTCTGACTCAAGTTTCTGAGCTAGTTTTTTAGCTGATTGCGACTCTCTTAAACGCCCAACTAAAGTTTCCTGTACTTCCGCCCACATCCAAGAGGAAGCTTGTGAACCACGCTTTCTGGCAAGACCTCCACTCGTATTCAATTTAGAATGAAATAATTGCATTATTTTCCAAGCTTCTTCTATCCCCTCACTATTTAGAGCGGAACAAGGAATAACTTTGGGGACCCAATCGTCAGATTCATTTCTTAGAAAGGATAGTGCCGATCTAAAATCTTGCGCTGTACGTTGAGCAGAATGTTTCAGATCACCATCTGACTTAGTGACAATAATAAGGTCAGCAAGCTCCATTACGCCCCTTTTAATTCCTTGCAAATCATCTCCACCACCAGGTTGGACAAGCAAAACAAACATATCAACCATATCCGCAACAGCATATTCGGATTGCCCCACACCAACAGTCTCAACAATCACGACATCATATCCCGCCGATTCACATAAAAGTATAGTTTCTCTTGTACGCCTAGCGACACCTCCTAATGTTAGTCCTGCTGGTGAGGATCTAATAAAAGCATTTTCTAATTGTGCTAATTTAGGCATCCTAGTCTTATCACCAAGAATTGAACCACCAGACCTTTTGCTGGAAGGGTCTATAGTCAAGACAGCAATTTTTAGATTTTTGTTACTTAAATAAAGACCAAATGACTCAATAAATGTAGATTTTCCAACACCCGGCGGGCCAGATATTCCAATACGAATAGCCCCACCGGTTCGGGGCATTATGCGAGACAGTAAATTTTCAGCTAGATCCCGATGATCAAAACGCGAAGACTCAATTAAAGTTATAGACCTTGCCAAAGATCTCCTGTTTCCACTGAGAAGTGATTCTATATCCAAGGAATAAATATCATCCTCATTACTATATTGAGTCTCCATAACTTTGACCTAACTATGCTGCTTTTGACCTTTGACGAATCAATTCAATAACCTTTGTTGCTGCTGAAGGTATATTTGTTCCTGGCCCAAAAACTGCAGCAACACCAGCATTTTTGAGAAATTCATAATCATTGGGAGGAATTACGCCTCCGCAAACAACCAATATTTCATTAGCATTAAATTCTTGTAACATATTTATTAGTTCAGGTACGAGAGTATTGTGACCTGCAGCCAAACTTGAAACTCCAATTACATGAACATCATTTTCAATGGCTTCGCGTGCTGCCTCTTCAGGAGTCTGAAACAAAGGACCAATATCAACATCAAAACCTATGTCCGCAAAAGCTGTTGCAATAATTTTTGCCCCACGGTCATGTCCATCTTGGCCTAATTTAACTACCAACATTCTGGGACGTCTGCCTTCTTCATTCAAAAAAGATTTAATTTTGTTTTGTATGTCATTAAATTCAGCATCTTTTTTATACGCCGAACCATATATACCTGAGACCGAACGAGTAGTTGCTGAATATCGAGTGAATACTTTTTCCAATGCCTCAGACACTTCACCGACAGTTGCTCGCTGACGCATTGCTTCAATAGACAGAGCCAGCAGGTTCTCTTTGTTCTCAGCTCCCCTAGTAAGTGCATCAACTGCAGACATCCATTCCTTTTTATTCCGATTTTTTCTTATTGTTTCTGTACGCTGAATCTGTGCCTCTCTGACAGCTGTATTATCTATTGATAATAGTTCGGGCATATCATCATCATTATTTTTATAGCGATTTACCCCTACTATGACCTCTTCCCCCCTATCTATTCGTGCTTGTCTTCGGGCTGCTGTTTCTTCAATCATTAGCTTAGGCATCCCATTAGCGACTGCCTCAGTCATTCCACCCATTTCATCAATTTTTTTAATAAGTTTTAACGCTTCTTGCTCCATTGATGCAGTAAGAGATTCAATGTAATAAGAGCCGCCAAGAGGATCAACAACTTTAGTTATTCCTGTCTCTTCAGATAATATAAGCTGCGTATTTCTTGCTATTCTTGCAGAAAAATCACTGGGCAGTGCCACAGCTTCATCTAAAGCATTGGTATGAAGTGACTGAGTTCCGCCTAGTACGGCAGCCATGGCCTCATAAGCTGTTCGAATAACATTGTTATATGGATCTTGTTCTGTAATAGATACTCCAGAAGTTTGGACATGAGTACGTAGCATTAAAGATCGAGGATCTTTTGGATGAAAATCACTCATTAACCGAGCCCATAAACTCCTAGCAGCTCTAAGTTTAGCTACTTCCATAAAAAAATTCATACCCACACAGAAGAAAAAAGAAAGCCTCGGAGCAAACTTGTCCACATCAAGGCCATTATTTACTGCTGTACTGACATATTCTTTGCCGTTTGCTAGGGTAAACGCAAGTTCTTGGACAAGGTTAGCTCCAGCTTCCTGCATATGGTAACCAGAAATAGAAATTGAATTAAATTTAGGCATTTCAACTGCAGTATAAGAAATTATATCTGCGACAATACGCATTGATGGTGCAGGGGGATATATATATGTATTCCTTACCATAAACTCTTTAAGAATATCATTTTGGATTGTTCCAGATAGAAGTTCTTTTGAACAACCCTGCTCCTCAGCAGCCACTATAAAAGCCGCAAGAACTGGTAATACAGCTCCGTTCATTGTCATAGAAACACTTACATTATTTAAAGGGATGCCATCAAAGAGAATTTTCATATCTTCTACAGTATCAATTGCAACCCCCGCTTTACCAACATCTCCATGCACTCGAGGGTGGTCACTGTCATATCCGCGATGTGTAGCCAAATCAAAGGCAACTGAAAGACCTTTTTGCCCACCGGCAAGATTACGCTTATAAAAAGCATTTGATTCTTGTGCTGTAGCAAAACCAGCATATTGACGAATTGTCCAAGGTCGATTTGCATACATAGTTGCTCTCACACCTCTACTGAATGGTGCAAAACCTGGCATTTGGCCTGACATTTCCAGACCCTCAAGATCAGCAGCAGTGTAAAGTGGTTTAATTGAAATTTCTTCTGGAGTATCCCAAATTAGATCCTCAGAACTGCCGCCCTTCAGTTCTGATTCTACTAACTGATGCCAATCAGTAAGGTTTTTATTTGCAAAGTTGCCCATATTTGCCTCGTTAGTAATTACGTATTATTGACAATCTACAAAACAGCTCAAACTTAAAATTCATATTTAAAATCCTATTCTAGCACATAGAATGTTAATATTATTCTTTTTAGAAAATTTAACTATCAATAATTGACGAATATTCTTCTTTATATAAATAATTTATTTCTCCTATTAATTATAAATACATAACTTTACTTGATTAAATAACTGAAAGAAAATGGCTGTGTTAGTATAAAAAAAGTTATAGAGCATAAGTAGATATTAAAAAGTCTAAATTAAAGGGATTTTTAAGGTTATGGTTTCAAAAACAAATTTCGTAGAATTAATTGGCAATACACCACTTGTGCGACTTAATGCAGCCTCTAAGGCTACAGGATGTGAGATATTAGGTAAGTGTGAATTTCTTAATCCTGGTGGTTCAGTAAAAGATCGTGCTGCTCTATTTATTATCTCGGATGCAATGAAGAAAGGCCTTATAAAAAAAGGAGGGACAATTGTTGAGGGTACTGCCGGTAATACTGGTATCGGTCTTGCCCTGGTAGGAAACTCGCTTGGCTATAAATCTGTAATCGTCATTCCTGAGACACAAAGCCAAGAGAAGAAAGACATGCTTAAACTATGCGGTGCAAAACTTATAGAAGTCCCAGCTGCTCCCTATAGAGACCCAAATAACTATGTTAAATACTCAGGCCGCTTAGCCGAAGAGCTTGCACAAACAGAAGATAAAGGTGTTATATGGGCAAACCAATTTGATAACATTGCTAATCGTAATGGTCATATTGAAACAACTGGTCCTGAAATATGGAGACAAACTGGCGGTAAAATAGATGGCTTTGTGTGTTCTGTGGGAACAGGTGGAACTCTCGCAGGTATAGGTATGTATCTTAAATCTAGAAATAAAGGTATTAAAATTGGTCTTGCAGACCCTATGGGTGCAGCACTTTATAATTTTTTTGAAAACGGTGAGCTTAAGGCTGACGGAAGTTCTATAACTGAAGGTATAGGTCAAAGTCGAATAACCGCTAATCTTGAAGGTGCACCCGTAGATATTGCATTTCAAATACCAGATGAAGAAGCCCTACCTATTGTGTTTGACATGGCACTTGAAGAGGGTCTAATTTTAGGTGGATCAAGCGGGATAAATATTGCAGGGGCAATAAAACTTGCTAAACAAATAGGCCCGGGTCATACCATAGTCACCATTTTGTGTGACTATGGTAACCGTTATCAGAGTAAACTATTTAACCCTATATTCCTTGAACAAAAGGGTCTCCCTATCCCAAAATGGTTAAAATAAAACGAATATTTCTAAAATTAATAGTTTTGTTTTGCTGAAAAAACCTAATCTAAAATAAATATCTTAAGAAATTAAGTTTAAGTGATAAATTATTATAATGAACAAAAATTCTATAAATACCCCTAATCTCCCTGGCCCTTTAATAGACACAGCTTGGCTTTCAAATAATATAGAAAACCCAAAATTAAAAATACTTGATGCCTCATGGTATTTACCGACAGACATGAGAAACCCATATGCTGAATATATAGATAATCATATACCTGGTTCTCAATTTTTTGACATAGAGAAAATATCTGAGACTAAAACAAATTTACCTCATATGATTCCTAATGCTAAATTTTTTTCTACAAAGATGCGTTCTCTAGGGATTTCTTGTGATGACTCCATAGTAGTTTATGATACAAAGGGAGTATTTAGTTCACCAAGGGCATGGTGGATGTTAAGAATTTTTGGGCATGATGATGTAGCAGTACTTCAAGGCGGCATGCCTGCCTGGATAGCTTCTAAAAACAACACAGATAATGTGAAAAAGAATTTTCCGGCAGGCAACTTTAAAGCCGTTTTTAATCCAGATTTGATTAAAAATTTTTCAGATATTAATCTGAATTTAAAAACTCAAACAGAGCAATTAATTGATGCCCGATCTAAAGGGAGATTTGATGGATTAGACCCCGAACCTCGCCCAGGCCTTCGCTCGGGCCATATACCTAGGAGTATAAATCTCCCTTATTCTCTTCTACTAGACAAAACTTCTATGAATTTACTCACTCCAGAGGAGATAAAAACTTTGGCAAAAAATGCCGGCATAGATTTTACTAAGCCGATTATTACCACATGTGGATCAGGTATTTCAGCCGCTCTGTTAGCATTAGCATTTTTTACAATTGGGCATACGGAAACATCCGTTTACGATGGGTCATGGGCAGAATGGGGAAGTTTTTCAGATACACCTATAACGCATGATAATAATTAGGTTTTACAGCACATAAAGAAATTTTAAAGATGAATATTATGCCCTTAAATAAATGATAGTAAGCAAAGAAAATATATCGCAGGAGAAAGGGATTGAAGCATAATAAAAGCGAAAAAATATTAGTAGCAATGTTTTTTATATTCGCTTTAAGTGGAATGATGTTACCAGCCAAGGTAAAATCAGAACTATTCTCCTATCAAAATTCAGAACAAATTTACTTACCCGAAGGACACGACATAGTCGGTGAATTAAAAACTCTTATGGCCAAGCATGAGGATACCCTCCTCGATTTAGCTCGAAGTCATGGATTAGGCTTTATTGATATAATTGCTGCAAATCAAGGTGTTGATCCATGGGTTCCAGGTGAAGGAACTAAAATTTTATTGCCTACAGCACATATAATCCCGCAAAACCCTCGATTAGGATTAATTATTAACTTAGCTGAACAAAGGCTATATCTCCATAAACCTGGAAGTCAAAACACAATAACATTTCCAATAGGAGTTGGACGTGATGGTTGGAATACTCCTCTTGGTAATACCAAAATTATCCGAAAAAAAGAAAATCCTATTTGGTTCCCCCCTAAATCTATCAGGGAAGAAAACCCTGATTTACCTATAGCAATTCTTCCTGGGCCAAATAACCCCCTAGGCTCTCATGCATTATATTTTGATTTACCCGGATACCTTATCCATGGGACTAATAGACCTTGGGGAGTGGGACGTAGGGTTAGTCATGGATGTATACGGATGTATCCAGAAGATATTAAGAAACTCTATGCATTAATCCCAATAGACACCCAAGTAACAATAATAAATCAACCTATTAAAGTTGCGATCCTTGGAAAACAGATTTATATGGAAGCACACCCTGATCCTGTACAAGCTGATATCTTAGAGGCAGAAGGTAAAATTATACCTTTAAAAGCTCCTCTTGCAGACATATTCTTTCGTATAAAAGAAAATGCTGGCAAACTTTCTGGCCATATTAACTGGGGAAAAGTAAGAGAAACTCTTGCCAAAAGAACTGGCATTCCAACTAGAATTACGGATTAGAAACTACTATTGCAAAAATATTCAGAACACCAAATTATTGGTGCTCTGAAAAGTCATTAATAAAACATTTTTTGCTGATTATTTCCTCATTTGACGCTGAAAGATCCGGTCAGCCTTATCAGCTGCTGCCTTCGCCTCTGCGGCAGCACTTTCTGCAGCTCTGGCAGCCCTTTCTGCAGCTTCTGCGGCACGTTCAGCAGCACGTTTGGCTTCACCAATTGCCATGCGTATATCACGCTGGGCAATTATAGCGTCTTCAGCTATTCTCTTTGCTTCAGCTGCTGCTGCTGCTGCTGCAGCCCCGTCTGTGCTAGTGCTTTCATCTATTGTCTGCGGTGTTGTACAACCAGCTATTAGCGCAATTGGTAACGCAAATATTGCTGCACGCATTATTAGCTTTTTGTTAAGCATCAAGTGCCTCCTTGGAATCCCAGTGAGCTTGTGGGAAGTTGATTAGATTTACTCTATCAAGTCAAGCTCACATTACAATAACTGACAATTTTTACTCATTTTTTTTGTATTTTTATCTCAAAAAGTAAAGAATAAGTAAATTTTATCCAATATTGACCAATTTTTTACCAGATATCTACCAAATAGTTTTATAATAGGAGAGTTTGTTCATAGATTCGTATTATTTATCAAAAAACGAATCAGCATTTGATATATATTGAGTTTTTTTATTGATTTCATTCTTTACACGTAAACACTCTTTCTCTAGCTCATTGAGATACTCATTTAGAGAAGTAACTGACATTCTTTCAAGCTCAAGAGGTTTCAAACCTTCGTAAGCTTTATATTGACCGCTCTCATAATCCATTTGTGCTCCAAGCTAAATAATTAAGATAAAAATGTAATGGGATCTAGAAAAGAAGGAAACTATTATATGCATAGCAATAAAAAAATGATGAACGTCATTGAAATAACAGAGTCTGGGAAACCAGACGTATTAAAATTATCTCAACGCTCCATACCAGAACCAGATACAAATGAAGTATTAATAAAAGTTTCAGCCGCAGGAATTAATCGTCCTGATTTGCTCCAACGTGCAGGTGCTTACCCTGCTCCTCCTGGTGCTTCAGATTTACCTGGTCTAGAAGTGAGTGGACATATTGTAAGTTCTGGTAGTACTTGTAAATTCGATATTGGGGAAGCAGTTTGTGCACTAACTAATGGAGGTGGATATGCAGAATATTGTATTGCGCCCATCACACAAACCTTAAGAATACCCAAAGGAATATCCCTAAGAGAAGCAGCATGTATTCCAGAAACTTTTTTTACTGTTTGGACTAACGTATTTGAACGTGGTGATTTAACTTCTGGAGAGAAAATATTAATCCACGGTGGCTCCAGCGGGATAGGAACTACAGCTATTCAGCTTTCTCGTCACTTTGGAGCCCGCGTTTTTACGACTACAGGGAGCGACGAAAAATGCGTGGCTTGCAAAAAAATAGGAGCAGAAATCGCGATTAACTATAATACATCAAATTTTGATGAAGAAATTATGATGGCAACAAATGACACTGGTGTAAATGTTATATTAGATATGGTAGGCGGGAGTTACGTTCAAAAAAACCTTAAGATTCTGAGTCAAGAAGGTAGATTAGTCCAGATTGCTTTCCAAGAAACACCAAAAGTCAGTATAAACATGCTACCTATAATGTTAAATCGCTTATCATTAACTGGTTCGACACTTCGCCCCCAGAGCCTAGGAGCCAAGGCAAGAATTGCTATGGCTTTGGAAGAAAAAGTATGGCCACTACTTGATAATGGAAAGATATCTCCGATAATTGATAAAGAATTTAATATACAAGACGCGGCATTAGCACATAAATATATGGAAAAAAACAAACATATAGGAAAGATTGTGCTTGTTATTTAGTTAATAAATACTGAAGCTTAATTTGGCGCTAGCTTGAAAGTATCTTTAGGGGTTATAAAACAAGTATTATATAACACGTTGAATAAAGTTTGTTAAAAAGTGAACTCTAGCATAACTCGGAGACTAAAAAATGCCGCCCTTAATGCCAAAAGCCACGGCTGTGTGGTTAATAGAAAACACAACACTCACATTTGATCAAATTGCTGATTTTTGTAGTTTACATGCTCTTGAAATACAGGGCGTAGCAGATGGCGAGGTAGCTGTTGGAATTCGAGGAATGGATCCTGTTATATCTGGGCAAATAAGCCGTGAAGAAATAACTCGTTGCGAAAATGATGCTAGTGCAAAATTGAAAGGAATAGCTCCCCCTGTAGAATTACCTAAAAGGTCAAAGAAAGCGAGATATACCCCCGTCAGCAAACGACAAGAAAGGCCTAATGGAATTGCATGGCTTTTAAAAAATTATCCTGAGCTGAGTGACTCTCAAATAGGCAAATTACTAGGCACAACCAAAACAACTATTTCAACAGTTCGGGATAGCACACATTGGAATACGCAAAATATTTCGCCACATGACCCTGTCCTAGCCGGAATCTGTGGTGAAGCTGAATTAGTTAATGCTGTTAATTTTGCAAGACGACGTAAGGCTAGAGCTGATTCCAAGAAAAAAAATATTACAATAAATTCTCAAGATGTTAAACAAACCTCAGAAACTATAATTGAAAAAACAAACAATAGTGAAATAGATAGTAAAGCTGTTAAAGAAACAAATAGTGATATAGCAAGTGAACAACCCCAGAATAAAATAACCTTAGAGAATCTTGCAGAAAAGGTGTTTGGAAATCAGCAAAAGCAGGAAGATTAATATTTAGAAGCCACTTATCTGCATTAAATAAATTTAATATATAGGTTCGCCTAAATTTCAAACTTGGTGTATTTATGAAACTCTCAAACCTATCAACTCGTGTAGAAACTCTCTCTAATGCAAGAGTTTTATGCATCGGTGATATTATGTTGGATAGATTCATTTATGGGTCAGTTGAGCGTACTTCTCCTGAAGCTCCGGTTCCAGTGCTTAGGATTATCAATGAAAAAAAAATGCTTGGCGGAGCAGGTAATGTTGTAAGGAATATTGTATCACTAGGTGCAAAGGCCACACTTATTTCAGTTGTTGGAGATGACTCAGTTGGAAGAGAATTGACATCTATGGTTGGTTCTGAACCAGATATAGAGCCTTGTTTATTGGTTGAATCTGGTAGAGCTTCCACTCAAAAGACACGATTTGTAGCTGAAAGCCAACAATTACTTCGTGCAGACTATGAGACTAATGACCCTATCTCTGAAAAAGTTGCTGATAATTTGATTAGAATGGCAAAAGACATCATTAATGAATCTGATGTCCTAATTCTAAGTGATTATGCTAAAGGAGTTATTGGTGAAAAAATATGTGAAACTCTTATAGCAATAGCTAGAAATGAAAATAAGGAGATCGTTATAGATCCAAAAGGTTCTGATTTCTCTAAGTATAAATATAGCAATATAATTACACCTAACAGAAATGAATTAGCGAACGCGACAGGTTTAAGTGTTCAAACATCAGAAGAAATAATTAGAGCAGCAGAAACACTTATAAAAAAATATAATATTGATCACGTTCTCGTAACCAAGAGTTCGGAAGGCATAAGTCTAGTAAGTAGTAATGGAAAAGCAGCGCATTTAAAAGCTCAAGCCAGAGAAGTTTATGATGTATCAGGTGCAGGAGATACTGTGGTTGCTGCTTTGGCTACATCACTAGGGGCAAATATATCTTTATATGATTCAGCTCGGTTGGCTAATACTGCAGCCGGAGTAGTAGTAGAAAAAGCAGGCACTGCCGTTGCTGAAATTTCAGAAATAGTCCATGCTTTAAGGGCTAATGATTTATCAGATGCAGAGGCTAAAATTATTCCACTATCAACTGCTATTCACAGCATAGCTTCTTGGAGAAATGATGGTGAAAAAATTGGGTTCACCAATGGATGCTTTGACCTTTTGCATCCTGGTCATATATCCCTCTTGCGACAAGCTCGTGCAAATTGTGATCGATTGATAGTGGGACTTAATAGTGACATATCAGTAAAAAGGTTAAAAGGATCTAGCAGGCCAATTCAAGGAGAAAATGCCCGTGCTCAAGTTCTAGCCTCATTAGAAACTGTTGATCTTGTAGTTATTTTTGAAGAAGAAACACCTGTTACATTGATTGAATCTATACTTCCGGATGTACTAATTAAGGGGTCTGACTATACAGAAGAGCAAGTTGTAGGAGCAGATATAGTCCGTGAAAACGGAGGAAAAGTTTTGTTAGCTAATTTAGAATCAGGGTATAGTACAACGGAAACAATTAGTAGGCTTCAAAAATAAATTGACAATATATAAAACCTTAGTCCTATAATTTATATCGTGGACAAGCGAATCGGCAATCAACTGTAAGTCAACATATGCTATTAAGTCTCTTTTTATATACTCTCTTAAATCCAAATAGAAAATATCTGAGTGATCTCTAGATTTATATATATATTCGCTTAACACTCTAAAGTTGTTGGTAATCAAGGGAAATAGAGCTAACAGCTTTCACCTAAATTACACAGGAATCAAAAATTTAATTAGAAATAAAAATTTTCTAAAAATTATTTGGATCAATCTGCTATTATATTTCTATTATATGAATTTTATAAACTTCTTACTATTCACAGGATTGAAGGTGACATGGAACAAATTAACATAGGGTATAGGCTTGAAGGTCTGAAGGTTGAACACCGTGACCTCGACTACGTAATTACTAGACTGACATCTCAACCCAATATCGATAATGACCAAATCCAACGTTTAAAAAAAAGAAAACTAGTAATTAGAGATACAATTAGCAGACTAGAGCTCAGCTCAAATAACATACTTTCTTAAAAAAATTTATAATCACCTTGTATAATTACTGATGAGCATAACAACTTTTATTTTTGAAACAAACTGACAAAAACATAAAACTATATGCATAAGAATTATATCTAGTAGAGGTAAAAAAGTTGATAAAAATTTCTCAAACAGTTGGTGTTATTATGGGAAGCCAATCGGATTGGGATACTATGCAACACACCGTAAAAACACTTGATTCTCTCTCTATAAAAAATGAAGTGCAAATTGTTTCAGCCCATCGAACGCCAGACAGATTATTTGATTATGCTACCGATGCAAAAAAAAGAGGTTTAAAAGTTATCATTGCTGGAGCAGGAGGTGCAGCACACCTTCCAGGAATGATAGCTTCAAAAACTTCCTTACCAGTTCTTGGAGTCCCCATTGAAAGCAAAGCCTTAAATGGAATGGACAGCCTTCTATCTATCGTTCAAATGCCTGCAGGAATACCAGTAGGGACACTAGCAATAGGTAAGGCAGGAGCAATTAATGCTGCTCTTATGACGGCCAGCATTCTAAGTTTACAAAATGAAGAGGTGAGGAAAAGTCTTGAAAAATGGCGAAAAAAACAAACTGATGACGTCGCTTTAGAACCAATTAACACAAATTGAAAATGAATAAGTATTTACGTAAGACGCTGAGTTATGATTCCACCTGGTAGTACTATTGGAATACTTGGAGGTGGACAACTGGGTCGTATGCTTGCCTTAGCTGCAGCACCACTTGGTTATAAATGTCATCTTTTCTGTCCAGAATTAAACCCACCAGCATCAGATGTGTGTTTTAAACATACTATTGCAGAATATAACGATAAAGATTTACTAAAACAATTTTCCCATGATATTGATGTGTGTACATATGAATTTGAGAATGTTCCAACAAATACAGTTGAATTAATTGAAAAATATAAACCATTAAGGCCCGGGCTAAAATCTCTCTCAGTTACACAAAATCGTACAAAAGAAAAATCTTTTGCAACTCAAAACAATATACCTGTGGCTCCTTGGCAACCTGTTCCAGAGCGCAGTTATCTTAATAAAGCAATTGATAAACTTGGTATTCCATCAATCCTTAAGAGTGAAGAATCAGGCTATGATGGTAAAGGTCAATTTCTGATTACATCTAGAAAAAATGAAGAACTTGATATTGCTTGGCAACGAATTGGTAAGGTGCCAGCCATTCTAGAAAAAAAAATTAACTTTGAACGAGAAATTTCAGTAATCATAGCCAGAAGTATCGACAAGAATTATAAGTGCTTCTCACCTATCTGGAATGAACATAAAGATGGAATATTAGATTTTTCTGTATCTCCTGCACCAATTTCTAATAAACTTAAGTTTGAGGCTGAAAAAATAGCTATAACTACAGCTGAATCTCTAAATCATGTTGGAGTTCTGTGTGTTGAACTTTTTGTTACAAAGAATAATCAAATTATACTTAATGAAATTGCACCACGTGTTCACAATTCTGGACATTGGACTATCGAAGCTTGTGAAACCTCCCAATTTTCTCAACATATCAGGGCAATAGTTAATCTTCCTCTTCGTGACCCTAAGCAAATTACTAATGCTACAATGAAAAATCTAATTGGCTACGATATTGACCATTGGCATGAATTAGAAGAAAGCCGTTCTCCTTTCATACATTTTTATGGAAAAGAAGAGACTCGTAAGGGAAGAAAAATGGGGCATGTAACATGGTTATATCCTCCAACTCAGGATATATATATACCTAGCGATTTTTAGATATTTCACTAAAATCCCAATGATTGTATTTCATTAATCTCTTTATAGTTCCTAACATCTCATTCATTGGATTATTTTTAGAAGACAAGTTAGTTTTTAAAATCTGAACCCTCATTATTTCTTCTATCCTTCTATCTAAAAAATTCCATGTATTTGAATCTGAATCAGATTTATCGCTAAGCCAAAAAAGAAACGTAATTAAGTAGACATTCCCAAGAAGTGTACGTTTTGTATAAAAATTGAAGTCTACGGATGAATCTCCAATTGCAAACCAAATATTATCAACGGTATCGTAGAGTAAACGTAAGGCAGTAAGAGCATTACTGGGAGCAGCCAAGGTAGGAATTCCGGCTCTGAGTGCTTCTTTGTGAAATTTTGCTGCTCCAAGTCTTATTTGTATTGAAGCTTTAACCTTTTCCCTAATTTTCATCTTATCCAAATCTAATTCTTTAATAGCTTCAACCATTCGACGATCGGCAAGATTGGAATGATACTCTAATAGATCAATTGCCTGACCAGGAAAAATACAAATAGCTTTGTTTTTATCAAGCTTGATGTCTTCAGCCCCTGCTAAAATTGCTTTTTGAGTCCAACCTTCAAATGGAACATGCTTCAATATAGCTTCAATCAATTCATCTTTTTCTATATTGTTATTTATATTTGAATGGAGCACTTCTAATACCCTTCCAAAAAAAGAATAGTTTAATTTTTATTTTGGGAAAAATGACCTATCTCAGATGAAAAAGAAAGAGTTGATAAATCAATCATCCTCATGGGGTAAAGAATTCCATCCAGATGATCACATTCATGTTGAACTACTCTTGCATGAAAATCTTCGGCTTCGCGTTCAATAAGTTTACCTTTAAGGTCAACCCCTGAGTATAAAATCTTTTTTGCTCTTGGTACTTCACCTACTAATCCAGGCACTGATAGACATGCCTCCATACCAAAATTGTATTCTGAGTCTAAAATTTCTATTTTTGGGTTAATTAAAGTCAAAATTGAATCTACTTCTTCTCCATTAGAATTACTAGTGATTAGGGGGTCTTGGAATACAACAATGCGAAGAGGGACATGCACTTGAGGTGCTGCGAGCCCAGCACCACCAGCATCAAGCATTGTCTCCTTCATATCTGAAACTAAAGAATGAATTTCAGGTGCCTCGGGGTCTGAGACAGGCTCTGCTTCAACAGATAAGATAGGGTGACCCATTCGGGCAATTTTTAATATCGACATGATCAGTAATATGGCGGCTGATTAGAGAAACGTAAAGATATTCTGATAAACAAAAATTGTTTTCTTGAGGCATTGCTCTGTGTGTGCTAAGTAGCCTGCTCAATTCAGGTCTAATTTAGGGCCCCCAACAACAGAAAGGTTATCAGCTTGGTACAAGTTCTGGTCCGAGACAATAACGTCGATCAGGCACTAAAAGCGCTAAAGAAGAAGATGCAGCGCGAAGGTCTGTTCCGTGAAATGAAGATGCGACGCCATTATGAAAAACCCTCAGAACGTAGGGCAAGACAGAAAGCAGAGGCGATAAGACGCTCTAGGAAACTTGCTAGGAAGAAATCACTTAGAGAAGACTAACGGGGTTTAAACTATAGGGACTTCACAATTTCTTCAGTCATCTTTTTGGCATCACCAAAGAGCATCATTGTGTTTTGATTATAGAAAACTGGATTATCAATACCTGCATATCCTGGTGATAATGAGCGTTTAACAAATAAAACAGTCTTACACCTCTCTACATCAAGGATAGGCATTCCTGCAATAGGGCTTTGAGGGTCTGTTTTTGCAAGAGGGTTTGTTACGTCATTTGCACCAATCACAAACGCAACGTCTATATTTGGCAGGTCACTATTAATATCGTCTAATTCAAAAACATCGTCATATGGCACATTTGCTTCTGCAAGGAGCACATTCATGTGTCCAGGCATTCGTCCAGCAACAGGATGGATAGCATAACGAACATTAACATCGTGTTTCTTAAGTAAGTCTGCCATTTCCCTAACTGCATGCTGTGCTTGTGCAACAGCCAAACCATAGCCAGGTACAATGACAACTGATGAAGCGTTCTTCATAATGAAAGATGCATCATCGGCACTTCCGGGGCTTACATTTTTTTCCCCTGAAAGTTCTGAAGTTTCACCGCCTCCTCCAAATCCACCCAAAATAACACTAGTAAATGAACGATTCATTGCCTTACACATAATGTAGCTAAGTATGGCTCCAGATGACCCTACAAGTGCTCCTACAATGATCAAGACAGTATTCTCCAATGTAAAACCTATACCCGCGGCTGCCTAGCCTGAGTATGAGTTCAACATTGAAATAACAACTGGCATATCTGCCCCACCAATTGGAACAATCATTAGAACTCCAAATAGAAGTGCAACTGCAGTCATAATCCAAAATATGGTTGGAGATTGATCTATACAAAATAACACTGCTAAACCAATTATTAAGAGAGCAATTAATAAATTAAGTAAGTGTTGCCCGCGAAAAACCAAAGGGGCTCCTGAAACTAATTCTTGGAGCTTTGCAAATGCCACAACTGAGCCAGTGAAAGTTAGTGCACCAATGATAACACCAACGCTCATTTCTATTCTACTTATCAATTTGATATCACCTAGAGTTCCTATATGGAATACCTCGGGTATATACAAAGCTGCACCAGCAACTAAAACAGCGGCAAGACCAACAAGACTATGAAAACCAGCCATTAATTGTGGCATGGCAGTCATAGGAATTTTCAAGGCAATAATAGTACCTATTAAACCACCAATACCGATTCCAATAACTATCCATAGATAGTCTTCAATACCAGGTTGTGCCAGCGTTGTACCAACTGCAATAATCATACCGAAAATCCCATAAAGATTTCCGCGACGTGCCGTTCCTGGAGAAGAAAGCCCTCTGAGAGCCATTATAAAACAAACACCAGCAATTAAATATAGTATAGCAGCTAAGTTGGGCGTCATAGTGTTTTACCCTACTATTGTTTTTTCTTAAACATAGACAACATGCGTTGGGTAACAGTAAATCCACCAAAGATATTTACCGCTGCCAATCCTACAGCTATGCCACCAAATATCTTACCTATACTACTATCTAGTGGTGCCGCAGCAAGTAATGCACCCACGATAATAACACTTGATATTGCGTTAGTTACAGACATTAGAGGAGTATGCAAAGCTGGCGTAACACTCCAGACCACATAATAGCCAACAAATACTGCAAGAACAAAAACTGTTATTGCAATTATCAAGGGGTGTATTTCAAAAATATACTCCATTCAAGACTCCATTTCTCTAAGAAGCTGATTTACCACAGAACCGTTACGGGTAAGAAGTGCACCTTTAATTATTTCGTCATCCCAGTCTATTGATAAAGATCCAGACTCTGAATCCACTATCAAGCTCATTAAATTGACTAAATTTCGTCCATATAGAGAACTTGTATCCTTTGGTACTAAAGCTGGCCAATTTTGATAACCAACAACCTTAACTCCGTTTATATCTATTACTTTATCTGATTCAGAGAGTTCACAATTCCCACCTGTTTCCATAGCAAGGTCAATAATTACTGAGCCACTTTTCATTTCATGTACCATTTCCCTATCAATTAAAATAGGAGCTTTTTGACCAGGAATTTGGGCAGTGGTTATACAAATGTCTTGGGTTTTTATACAATTATAAAGAACCTCTCTCTGACGTTCCTTATATTCATCGCTCATCTCACGGGCATACCCTCCTGATGTTTCTGCATTATCACCCCCAATATTCTCAACTTGAACAAATTTTGCTCCAAGGCTTTCTACTTGCTCTTTCACAGCTGGTCTTACATCAAATGCGGATACTGATGCTCCAAGGCGCTTTGCAGTAGCAATTGACTGAAGACCCGCAACACCGGCACCCAGAACTAGTACTTTAGCAGGTGTGACTGTTCCAGCAGCAGTCATCATCATAGGGAAAATACGGCCAAAAATACTAGCTGCTTCTATAACAGCCTTATAACCGGCTATATTGCTCTGAGAAGAAAGTGCATCCATACTCTGTGCTCTACTAATACGTGGAATAAACTCCATGGATATAGCAACAACACCTTTTCTCGCATATTCTTCAACTTGCGGCTTGTTAAAATGAGGAGATAACATACCTATTAAAATGGTATCCTCGCGCAACATTGACATTTCATCTATGCCATCTGCTTTGTTTACTGTAGGTCTTTGAACCTTTAGGATTATATCTGCAGTCTTATATATCGCAGAAGCATCTTCCAATATCTTTGCACCACTTTCAACTAATTCCGTGTCCGATATGGAAGCACCCTCTCCTGCTCCTGCCTGAACAAATACCTCAGCACCCATATTAACGAGTTTTTTTATAGCATCAGGGGGAGTTGCAATTCTTTTCTCGCCTGACGTTAATTCTTTAGGAATTCCAATTTTCATATGAAAAAAACAACTAATAATTAAAATTACAAAAATAAGTGGAACAATGACGTGGCAATAGCCATTTGCCAATACTAATTATCAAAAAATTTTGTATTCTTTTACAAATTCTCTAATTCATCTATATAGCCTTGAATTACTCTTAACCCCTTATCCCATAATTCTTTCTTCTCTGCATTTAACCCGAATGGTGCAAGCAATGATTTATGAGGCAGTGTACCTCCTGCCTTAAGTAAATTAATGTATAGTTTTTCAAAACCATCGGGTTTTTCTTTGTATACACTATATAAGGCGTTAACAAGACAATCACCAAATGCGTATGCATAAACATAAAATGGGGAATGGATAAAATGTGGTATATAGGCCCAAAAAAACCTATAATCACCAGATAAATCAAGTGCTGGACCTAAACTCTTTTTTTGACATTCCAACCAGATTTCACAAATGCTATCAACACTTACCTCGCCTTGTTTTCTTTCAGAATGAATTCCCTTCTCAAATTTGCAGAAAGCAACCTGACGCACTACAGTGTTCAACATATCTTCAACTTTAGAAGCTAACATAACCTTCCTTTGTTTAGGATTATCAACACGTTTTAATAATGCTTGAAAAGTTAACTGCTCTCCAAAAACAGAAGCAGTTTCTGCCAATGTAAGAGGTGTATCAGACATAAGATGACCGCAATTTGCTGCCAAACATTGGTGTATTCCATGACCAAGCTCATGAGCTAGAGTCATAACATCTCTAGATTTTCCTTGATAATTTAGAAGAAGATATGGATGAACACTAGGAACAGTAGGATGAGCAAAGGCTCCACTAGTCTTACCTGGTTTAGGACTGGCATCTATCCAGTTATTTTTAAAAAATCTTTGTCCAATATCTGCAAGTTCTGGTGAAAAGTTATAGTACGCATTTAGAACAATAGCTTTGGCATCTTCCCAAGAAATGGGTTGATCAATATCTTCAGGTAAAGGTGCATTTCTATCCCAATATGATATTTTGTTCACACCCATCCATTGGGCCTTAAGTTTATAGTATCTATGTGAAACATTTTTATAGGCCTCTTCAACAGAAGAAATCAAAGTTTCAACTACTTTATCACTAACTCTATTACTTAAATTTCGAGAAGAAATTGGATCTGAAAATGACCTCCAACGATCTTCAATCTCCTTATCTTTTGCTAGAGTATTTGTTATAAGGGCAAAAGATTGAATATTTTTCCCTAAAACTCTGCCCATAGACTCGCCTGCTGCTTGACGTTTAATAGGGCTCACATCTGACATAAGGTTGATTACTTCTGTAATTGTTAAACTTTCTTCATCAATTGGGAATCTAAGACTTGAAATAGTTTCATCAAATAATCTAGTCCAACTAGAAGTAGTTAAGTGTTTTTCGTGAAAAAGCTTCTCTAGGTCATCTGAGAGTTTATGTGCTCTCTCTGCTCTTAAATCCATTATCCAGGGCCTATAGCGAGAGATTTGTTTGTCTTTCATAAAAAATTGAACTTTTTCAGTGTCTAAGCGGCTAACCTCTAGGTTAACGAAGATCAAATTTTTACTAATCTTTGTAATTATTTCTTGGGTATTTTGATAAAATTTAGCTCTATTTGGGTCGTTCATATCAGTGCAATAATATAAATATGCAAAACTTCCAATTTTATCTAGACCCTCTCTGATAGACTCATACTTATTAATAAAAGTTAAAAATGAGGATTGGGTTAAATTTGGAAGTTTGTTTGAATACTTTTGATTTAAATTATCAGCCAATGAATAAAGCGTTTTTATATCAGTAGCTAGCTCCTTAGAATCAGCTCCATGATATAAGTCACTTAAATCCCATTCAGGCAATCTAACGTTATCCAAAACATCCCCCTAGTTAAAATTTAAACATTAAAAGCAATCTTATCCTCTATAGGATATATATCTATATAGGATGTATATTTATATAGGATGTATATAATGTATAAACTTATTTGCAGGCATAAAATATCCACATAAACTTCACCACATAGCTAGAAATCATAAAAAGGAAAAAAAATTGACCTATGAAACTTGGACTAGCCTTCCAGACATGTTTTTTGATACAGCCAAAAAAAATAGTGAGAAGCCATTTCTTTGGTCAAAAATTGATGGGATCTATCAATCTCTTGCATGGAAAGACATCGCAGCTCAAGTAGAACAATTAGCAAATGGTCTTCAAATAGCTGGCATACAAGCAGGCGATAGAGTTGTTCTAGTATCAGAAAACCGACCAGAATGGGTCATCGCAGATTTAGCAATAATGTCAACAGGTGCTATCACAGTTCCAGCTTACACGACGAATCAAATAAAAGATCATCAACATATTCTAAATGATAGTGGTGCAAAAGCTGTTTTTGTCTCAACTCAACAATTAGCAAGCCAACTTATTCCCGCAGCAGAAAAATGTGGAAATCTTGAATTCATAATCTCAATAGAAAATTTAAATAATAATGATAGCACCAAATCAATTTATTCATGGAATCAAATATTAGATCTTGGAAAGAAAGACTCCCAAAATATCGAAAAACTAATAAGTAATCATAATCGTGATGATGTCGCTTGTATTATTTACACCTCAGGAACTGGAGGTCAGCCGAAGGGAGTAATGCTTAGCCATCACTCAATAATCTCGAATTGCAAAGGTGCTAGGTCGATACTGGAAGAGCTTGGTGTTCACGATGAAATCTTTTTATCTTTCTTACCCTTAAGTCATGCGTATGAACATACTGCAGGGTTATATTTTCCTGTATCAATTTCAGCAGAAATTTATTTTTCTGAAGGAATAGAAAAACTAGCAACAAATTTAATTGAGGTTAAACCAACCCTAATGATTAGTGTACCTAGACTTTATGAAGTTATGTATGCCAAGATTCTTCAGGCAGTTAGGAAAGAAGGTGGAATTAAAGAATATCTTTTCTCTTCAGCAGTTAAAATAGGTAGCCTAAACTACGAGAATCCAAATAATTTAAATTTACCAAATAAGGTTACAAACCAATTATTAAATTTACTTGTTAGAAAAAAAATAAAGGCACGATTTGGTGGACGTCTTAAAGCTATGATTTCAGGTGGAGCTCCACTAAATTTTGAGGTTGGTATATTTTTCACTGCTTTGGGAGTAAGACTTTTACAAGGATATGGCCAAACAGAAGCAGCTCCAGTTATAAGCTGCAACAGACCTAATAGTATTGATCTAAATACAGTCGGATCAGCACTAGATGGCGTCAAAATAAAAATTGCTGATGATGGTGAAATATTGGTATCTGGACCTTTAGTTATGAAAGGGTATTGGAATGATGCAGATTCAACTTCACTTACTATACGCGAAGGTTGGCTCCATACAGGAGATGTTGGACATCTTGATAGCCAGAATCGCATTAAAATTACAGATAGGAAGAAAGATATTATTGTATTATCAGGTGGTGATAATGTCTCACCACAACGAGTGGAAGGAGTTTTGACATTACAACCTGTAATAGCCCAAGCTATGGTAGTTGGTGATAAAAAACCTCATCTTGTAGCATTACTCGTGCCCGACCAAGATTTTGTGAATCAATGGAAAAAATCTAAAAACGTCGTAATAAAAGAATTAGATAAAAACAATGAATTTTTGAAGATTATATCTGATGCTGTTGAAGATGCAAATAATCAGCTATCGAGAATTGAGAGAATTAAAGGCTTTATTATAACCTTTGATGAATTTTCTGTCCAAAATGAGTTGATGACTCCTACACTTAAAGTCAGAAGACATAAGGTAAGTGAAATTTATCAAGAATCATTAAACAGTTTATATTAAAATTTTTATAGACTAGTTATTTTGGATTTCTCTATATTGGAAATTGAGAAGTATAATAAAACGCCATAAGGAGATAATTTACTCTCAAACAATCCAAGTATATTGTGTTATGTAGCCCTATTAGGGTAAATGAGCTAAAGACTTGGAGGGGAAACGTTTGACGCTCACATCTATCACATTAGACGATAAATACACAGTAAATCAGGGACACGTCTACATGACTGGGACACAAGCCCTAGTTCGTCTGCCTATGATGCAATATCAAAGAGATCTAAAGGTAGGCCTAAATACTGGTTGCTATATCTCTGGATATAGAGGCTCACCACTTGGAGGTTATGATAAGGCACTTTGGCAAGCCAAAAACTTTTTAGATAAACACAACATATATTTCAACCCAGGTGTCAATGAAGATTTAGCAGCAACAGCTGTATGGGGGACTCAGCAAATAGGGTTGGCAGGAGATACTAATTTTGATGGTGTTTTCTCCATATGGTATGGAAAAGGCCCAGGTGTAGATCGTTCAATGGATGTACTCAAACATGCAAATACAGCTGGGTCCGCAAAATACGGGGGAGTTCTAGCTCTTGCTGGCGATGATCACATCTGTGCTTCTTCAACTCTTCCTCACCAAAGTGAATATGATTTTGCTGCAGCACATATCCCTGTTTTAAACCCAGCTGGAGTTCAAGAGTTCATAGACTATGGCCTATTTGGCTGGGCTCTATCACGATACTCTGGTCTGTGGTGTAGCATGGTTTGTATTGCTGAAACATTAGACAGCTCAGCTATAGTATCTATAAATCCACATCGCTTACAATTTGTTGAACCAATTGATTATAAAATGCCTGTAAACGGTCTCAATATACGATGGCCTGATCCCCCAATGGATCAGGAATCAAGACTTCATGAATTAAAACATGATGCAGCTCTAGCCTTTACCCGAGCAAATAACATTGATAAAGAAATTATGGGTTCAGGTACAAATAAAAAAATAGGTATTGTAACAACAGGAAAAGCATACCTTGATGTTCGTCAAGCACTTGATGAAATTGGAATTAACGATCTAGAAGCTTCAAAAATTGGATTAGGATTGTACAAAGTAGGTATGGTCTGGCCCCTAGAACCGAGTCGACTAAAAGAATTTTCTCAAGGGTTGGATGAAGTTCTTGTTGTAGAAGAAAAACGCGGGCTTCTAGAAGATCAAATAAAAAATATTTTGTATGACCTTAAAGATGAAGATCGCCCGGTGGTCACCGGAAAAAAAGATTTAACAGGTAATTGGCAACTCAAATCTGCTGGTGAAATTGACCCATCTATGATTATTAAAGCCATCTCTAAGCGTTTTGGAGAAATAGAAGGTTTTAAAAAAGCTAACGAACTAGTTAAAAAAATTAAGAGTAATGAAGCAAAAATTTCTCTTATTAGCTCCAATATAGCTGAGAGATCACCATATTTTTGTTCGGGATGCCCTCATAATACATCAACTAAAGTCCCAGAAGGTAGCCGTGCTATAGCAGGCATTGGATGTCATTATATGGCTCAATGGATGGACAGAGCAACAGAAAGTGCACATCATATGGGAGGTGAAGGAGCAGGCTGGATAGGCCAGGCACCATTTGTAAATACTAAACATGTTTTTCAGAACATAGGAGACGGCACCTACTACCATTCTGGTATACTAGCTATTCGAGCAGCAGTAGCAGCAAAAGTTAACATCACATACAAAATACTCTATAACGACGCTGTCGCAATGACCGGTGGCCAACCAATGGATGGTCCACTATCAACAGAAAAAATAACTCAGCAGGTTGCAGCCGAGGGCGTTAATAAAATTGCTGTAGTTTCAGATGAACCCCATAAATATCCGATTAATAATAGATTTGCACCAGGAGTAACAATCCACCACCGTGACGAATTAGACTGCGTACAAAGAGAGTTCAGAAAAATAGAGGGCGTTTCAGCTATAATTTATGATCAAGTCTGTGCAACAGAGAAAAGAAGGCGTCGAAAACGCGGCACCCTCCCTAAAGCTAACTGGCAAGTTGTAATAAACCCACACATATGTGAAGGCTGCGGAGACTGTGGAATAGCTTCAAATTGTCTGTCTCTTCACCCACTTGAAACTGAACTTGGACGGAAAAGAGTTATAGATCAGTCTTCATGTAATATGGATTACAGTTGCATAAAGGGTTTTTGCCCTAGCTTTGTATTAATTAAAGGTGGAAAAATAAAAAATAAAATTAATACAAATTCAGAAGAAAAACCAAAGCTCCTACCTGAACCTGACAAACCTGATTGTGATAAACCTTACTCTATATATGTTACTGGAATCGGGGGAATGGGGATTGTAACTCTATCTGCAATAATTGGTATTTCTGCAAAAATTGATGGAAAATCAGCAACAGTACTTGATAAAGCCGGGTTAGCTCAAAAATATGGAGCTGTTACAAGTCATATAAAAATAGCAAATGACTCGAATGTTCTTCATGCTGTAAGAATTGCAAATAATGCTGCTAATCTAGTGCTTGGTGCTGATTTGATTGTTTCTGCAAGCCCTGAATCCATAGCTAAAATTGAAGCTGACACCACGAAAGCAATCATAAACTCTTCTCAGACTGTAACAGGTGATTTTACTCGTAATCCCGATATTAATTACTCCTAAAAATCAATAGAGAATAGTATTAAATCATCCTTATTATCCTCAAATGTAGAGTTTATCAATGCAACGGAAATAGTATCTTCCATTATCGGAGATGCGATTTATACAAATTTATTCCTTTTAGGTTTTGCTTATCAGCGTGGACTTATCCCCTTAGAAGCAAGGTCAATTGAAAAAGCTATTGAGCTGAACGAAGTTACTGTTGAAAAAAACTTACTAGCATTTAGAAGTGGGAGAACTCATGCCCATAAAATGTCCACATCAATACCTTCAAACTCTCAAAGTAATTACTCTCAGGAGTTTTCAAAAAATATAGATGCAGCAGTTGACTTTCGATATCAGGACCTTATCTCCTATCAAAATAAATCATATGCTGAAAAATATAAAAACCTTTTACATGCGGTAAAGATATGCGAAGGACGAGTTTTTAAGGAATCTAGCGAACTCCATAGAGAAGTCGCTATTAGTTACTATAAACTATTAGCCTACAAAGATGAGTATGAAGTAGCACGCCTGTTTACAGATGGTAGATTCAAATCAGAAATAAAAAACCAATTTGAAGGCAATTTTTCATGGCATTTTCACCTAGCCCCACCTTTGCTGGCAAAGCGTGACCCTGCTACAGGTCAACTACAGAAAAACCTATATGGACCTAAAATGTTTCATATCTTTAATATAATAAAACATTTAAAATTTTTACGACACACGCCATTTGATTTATTCGGATGGTCACAAGAACGAAAAAAAGAACGTCAACTCATTCTAGAGTTCGAAAGAGATATTAATTTTATACTTACAAATTTATCACCAGACAACTATAGAACAGCAATCGAAATTGCTAAGTTACCGCAGAAAATTCGTGGATTTGGCCATGTAAAAGAAAAAACCATTTCAGTTTTTGAACAAGAAAAAACCATATTGTTTAGAAGTTTTAACCACTCAAATCTTAAACACAGAGCCGCAGAATAATTTTCCTTTACTGCATATCCAATTATCAAAAGATAATAATAGATTGCGATCTTTATTCTAACCTAATAGGCCAAAAAACCTCTGTTATAATTAATTATCTTTTTGCCCCTCGACGAAAGCCTTCTGCTGTTCAGGGCTAGCATCTACCTGAAATTTCTGTTTCCATTCGGAATATGGCATACCATAAACTTTTTCTCGTGCTTCTTCATAATCTAATACCAAACCTTTTTCTTGAGCAGCTGCTGCATACCATTTAGACAAACAATTTCTACAGAAACCGGCAAGATTCATAAGGTCAATGTTCTGAACATCCTTACGTTCCCTTAAGTGAACTATTAAAGTTCTAAATGCTGCTGCTTCAAGTTCAGTTTGTAATTTTTTGTCCATCTTTTCCTCCATTTTACATCTAGAGTAATATTATACCTGTGTAATAATAATTTTTAGAACAAAATATATATTCAAGGTAATAATTTATGAAAATTCAACCTAGGGCATTTCTAAAACAGCTGTTTTTGTATGCTGTTAATAATGCACATCCCTCCCAATGCATGAAAAGTGACCTGCCCGAGCCACCAATTGGTAAAACTATTGTAGTTGGTGCTGGAAAGGCCTCCGCATCAATGGCTCAAACAATAGAAAAATATTAGAACGGCACCCTCGAAGGTTTGGTAATCACACGCTATGGACACATGCTTCCCACGAATAAAATAAAAGTTGTTGAAGCATCCCACCCTGTCCCCGATGAAATAGGACTCTGTGCTACAAAACAAATTTTAAAAATGGTTGAACCACTAGACAATAATGATTTGGTAATTTGCCTAATTTCTGGGGGTGGATCATCACTCCTTACACTTCCGTCTCCTGGAATATCACTCCTTGACAAACAATCTATAACGCAAAAACTTCTAATGAGTGGAGCAACAATTTCTGAGATTAATTGCGTCCGTAAACACCTTTCAATAATAAAAGGAGGATATCTCGGAATAAAATCATACCCAGCAAAGTTAATTACTTTAGCCATCTCAGATGTCCCGGGTGATGATCCTTCTGTTATTGCATCAGGGCCGACAGTAGGAGATCCTACTACCCTTCTAGATGCGGAGAGGATTTTAGATAACTATAAAATTAATCCACCGGCACATATAGTCGAGCACTTAAAATTAAGCAAGAACGAGACTCCAAAGCCCGAGGATGAACGATTAAGAAATTCAATATATAAAATTATCGCCACTCCATCACTATCATTGAAAGCAGCCTCAGAACTTGTCAAAGCTAACGGCCTGCGATCAATTAATCTAGGTGATAACCTTGAAGGTGATGCAAGAACTATGGCTATAAAACATGCAAAAATTGCAAAAAAGTCAGCATATGGAACTGTTTTACTTTCCGGCGGCGAGACAACAGTAACTGTCAAGGGTAACGGTCAAGGAGGCAGAAATTCTGAATATGGTTTAGCGTTGGCGAAAGAACTTGCTGGAGCTCCTGGCATCTTTGCTATTGTTTGCGATACAGACGGTATAGACGGAACAGAAGACAATGCTGGTGTGATTATTACTCCAGACAGCCTTTCTCGAGCAAAAAACCAGGGCTTATCAATAGAATTAGCCCAAGAGAAGAATGATTCTTATAATTTTTTCCGTTGTATAGATGATCTTGTAGTGACTGGACCTACTTTCACAAATGTTAATGACTTTAGGGCTATATTGATTTTACCTGAAACATAGAAAACTATGATACAATTGGTTATGCGTAGACACAGACGAGCTAGAATTGTTGCAACTTTAGGTCCATCTACTTCAAACATGAATAGTATAAAATCTCTATTTATGGCTGGAGCAGATATCTTTCGTCTCAACTTTAGTCACGGTAGTCAGGCTGAACATCACGCAAGATGTAAGATTATCAGAAATCTAGAAAAAGAGACAGGCCGACCAATTGGCATTTTAATGGATCTACAGGGACCGAAACTAAGAATTGGAGAAATCAAGGAAAAACAAATAAAGCTTACCCCTGGTCAAAATTTCAGACTAGACCTTGAAAATTTTTCAGGTGACTCTTCAAGAGTGCAGTTACCACACCCAAGAATTTTTGAATCACTTAGTAAAGGAACAGAGATACTGCTTGATGATGGGCGCCTTCGGCTAAGGGTAAGTAGTCATAGCAAAGACTCTGTAGAAACTGAAGTAGTTGTCGGTGGCCTGCTATCAAGTCATAAAGGCGTAAATTTCCCAGATGTAGAGCTTGACGTTAGTTCTATTACAAAAAAAGATCAAAAAGATCTAAAATTTGGCCTCCAGATGGGAGTAGATTGGGTTGCTTTATCATTTGTGCAAAAACCTGCAGATATAATTGAAGCAAGTAATATGATTGATGGCCGAGCTAAAATAATGGCCAAACTCGAAAAACCTGCAGCACTTAATTCTCTTGAAAAAATTGTTTCATTAGCTGACGGCATTATGGTTGCACGAGGAGATTTAGGAGTAGAGCTAGCACCTGAAGATGTGCCCTCACTGCAAAAACTAATAATTAGAAAAGCACGAAGAGCAGGGAAACCAGTAGTAGTAGCAACTCAAATGTTAGAATCGATGATAAGTAATCCGTCCCCCACTCGTGCAGAGGTATCAGATGTAGCAAATGGTGTTTATGATGGTGCAGACGCACTTATGCTTTCTGCTGAATCTGCAATAGGTAACTATCCAATAGAATCAGTCAGAATGATGAGCCGTATTATAGAACGAGTAGAATCTGATCCAACTTATATTGACTTGATCACAAATAGAGAGAGTGAACCAGAGTCTACGAGTTCTGATGCTATTACTGCTGCTGCGAAACAGGTTGCAGATACAATTGGTGCAGCAGCCATTGCAACTTATACAACCTCTGGTTCAACAGCAATCAGAGCTTCACGAGAAAGGCCAAACGTACCTATTTTAGTACTTACCCCAAACTTAGGAACAGCAAGAGCTTTGGCATTAGTCTGGGGGCTACATTGTATTCATACAGAAGATGCTAAAAGTTTTAAAGAAATGGTTGAAAAAGCATCCAATAAAGCAATTTCTGAAGATTATGCAGGATCTAACGACAAGCTAGTGATTACAGCTGGGGTGCCCTTCGGCACACCAGGCTCCACAAATGTCTTGAGAATAGAAATTATAAAATAATTTTATATATATATCAGTTTATCAATACTAAAATACTAAATATTTAAGCTCCAGCAATTCCCTTATCAAGCATCTCTGGCTTAGGACCACCACTTGCCCAGTCTAACAGTTCAACGGTATGCAATACAGGCACTTCAATAGATTGACCTATCTGTACAATACACCCTAGATTACCTGTGGCCACAACATCAGGCTTGGTTGATAAAATGTTTTTAGCTTTACGAGCCTGAAGCTCTGTAGCAATTGAAGGTTGTAAAAAATTATAAGTTCCTGCAGATCCACAGCATATATGTGAATCAGGAAAATTTAGTATAGAATAACCTGCATATTTAAGTAGTAATTTTGGTGCCTCGACAATATTTTGTCCATGTTGTAATGAACATGCGGGGTGATATGCAACACGGATATTCTTTGAATCTTTTATAAGATTCTTGATGTTACTTTTGTATAGAAATTCTGATATATCCATGACTAAATCAGAAAAACGTGTGCTTAAGTTTTCTATATTGCTTTCAGAGGCTAGAATATGTCCATAATCTTTCAGCACAGTTCCACACCCTGATGTAGTAGTAAGAAAAGCATCAAATTTACCGTTTTGTGACTCTTCTATTGATAATGCATGTAAATTTTCACGGGCGAGATCAATAGTATCTTGTCTTCTTCCCATATGTTGAGGTATTGCTCCACAGCATCCAAATCCAGCAATTATTGTAACTTCAAAGCCCAGTCTGGTTAGAAGCCTTACTGCAGATTTATTTATTCGTGGTGCAATAACCTGCTGAACACAACCAGCCAATAAAGCCACTCTACCTATAGGGTCACTTGTTGGCGAAAATTTTTGGGGTCTGGAATATCCAGAATTATTAAAAGAATTAACTTTAATTAAACGGCTTATTGCACCTAAACGACCAGGTAAAATACTGGTTAAATAGGAGGGAAAAATAGCAGAAAACAATAACCATCGAAATATTTGGGGGTTTACAAGAATAAAAGATATTAGCTTACGTAGAAATTTATCATGCCATGCCCTAACTGAACTCTCTTCTATTCTATATCTCGCCTGATCGACTAAATGCATATAGTCAACGCCTGAGGGACATGTGGTCATACAAGATAGACATGACAAACAACGGTCTATGTGCCTCACAGCTGTAGCATCTGGTGTATTATCTTTTTCTAATACATCTTTTATTATATATATACGTCCACGTGGGCTATCTCTTTCATCACCTTTTATTTGGTATGTAGGACAAGTAGCTAGGCAAAAACCACAATGCACACATGACCGCAAGATCTTCTCTGCGTGTTCAATATCTGGGTTAGTTAATTGGGATAAATTAAAGTTTGTCTGCATAGTTCAGTTTATAACTCCATATACATTCTTCCATAGTTAAGTATTCCCTTTGGATCAAATCCTTTTTTAATACGATCAGTGAGGCCATGTTCGATTAAGTTTAAAGGGGGGAAAACATCTATAGAACTCCTTATTGAGTTATCAGCAGCAATACAAGTAGCATGTCCAGCAGCCTGAGCGGCAATATTATGAATTTTTCTAGCAATATATTCTTCATCTGAATATTGGTTGACCCTAACCCATAACAAAGCTCCGCCCCAATCCATAAAAACTGAACTATCAAATCCATCAATTATTTGTTTATAAACTTTCCCACCGCAAATAGGCGGGACTGAAAGCCTCCAAACCATTTGCTTTTCTTGAAATACTAAAAATTTAATATCCCTAATTTCTCTCCAAAATTTTCGAGAATTTAATGAATGTAATTCTTCAACTTCACCTATCGTTTCAAAACGACTTTGCAAGTCTTTCATTCGAGATACAACTGATTGTTTAATACCTTCAAAACGAATAGCGGTAATTGTAGATCCCGATGATGAAATGTAATCAATATCAGATAGGGTTGAAAGTTTATCAGGTAGCCAAGCTGCACCAGATATCTCATTAGGACTGTTAAGTGCTAGCGTAAAACACTCAATTGCTTCTTCTTCATTCAAATTATAAATAACCAATGTTCTTGTTGTTTCAGGAGACGGCAGAACTTTAATATTGACTGTATGAAGAACTCCAAGAGTCCCCCAAGAACCGCATAAAAGTTTACAAAGGTCGTATCCAGTAACATTTTTTACTACTTGTCCTCCAGCTTTAAAACCCTCACCCCTTCCGCTTACACCTTCAAAACCCAGAAAATGATCTCTGACCGCACCGGCTTTAATTCTTCTGGGGCCAGATAAATTGGCACTTAAGGAACCAACTATTGTAGATTTATTTTCTTTAACATTTAGCAAATTTGAGAGATTGATTGGCTCGAAAGCTAACATTTGGTTATTACTTTCCAGTTCTTTTTCAATATCAACAATTGGTGTTGCTGCTCCAGCTTTAAAAAAGAGTTCACTAGGATCATAGTCTATTATTCCATTGAACGCAGTCATATCTAGAGTTGCTTTGCTATGAATTGGTCTTCCTAAATCACGCTTAGACCCCCCGCTAATTACCTCTAATATTGACTGACTAGAAGCTGCCCAACTGATTGCTTCCTTTAGATCTTCTTTATTCTGAGGTTTAATTATATCAACCATTAGAATCTAGGTATATCTGGCCACTTCTCTGAGCCATGATGAATATGCATCTGACCAAGTTCTGCACAACGGTGCAACTCAGGAAATACTTTACCAGGGTTAAGCAAATGATCAGGGTCAAAAGCACATTTTAACCTCTGTTGTTGCTGCATATCTGACTCTGTGAACATTGTTGGCATTAAGTCACGTTTTTCAACTCCAACACCATGTTCTCCTGTAAGAACTCCTCCCACTTCTACACATAAGGTTAGGATTTTAGCTCCGAGCTCTTCAACTCGCTCAAGCTCACCAGGTATATTAGCATCAAACATTATCAAGGGATGAAGGTTACCATCTCCTGCATGAAAAACATTTACTACTTGCAAACCGTATTGTGAAGAAAGTTCTCCTATACGACCTAGAACCTCAGCTAATTTACGCCTAGGAATAGTTCCATCCATAACATAAGAATCTGGAGCAATTTTAGCCGTTGCTGGAAATGCAGACTTACGACCTAACCAAAAGCGATCTCGCTCTTCATCATCTTTACTAATGGTGATTGATGTAGCTTTACTAGCACGTGCGATATCAGATACACGTTCAATGAGTATATCAACTTCAGATTCTGTTCCATCTAGTTCGCAGATAAGAACGGCTTCTGAATCAAGAGGATAGCCGGCATTACAATAATCTTCTGCCGCAGCAACTGCTGCTCTATCCATCATTTCTAATCCTGCAGGAATGATTCCATTGTCTATTATATCTGCGACACAATGACCAGCCGATTCATTTGTGGGAAAGCCAACTAAAAGGGCTTTAGCTATTGGTGGTTTTGGTAATAATCGAACAGTTACTTCTGTAACAAGTCCTAACATTCCTTCGGAACCAGTAACAACGCCCAGAAAGTCATAGCCAGCCGAGTCAAAATGCTTACCACCAAAACGAACCACCTCGCCGCTTATAGTTACAAACTCTACACCAAGAATGTTGTTTGTTGTCACTCCATATTTCAAACAATGTACACCACCAGAATTTTCTGCAACATTACCACCAACTGAACATATAATTTGAGAAGATGGATCTGGTGCATAGAAAAAACCAGCTGTATCAACTGCCTGACTAACAGATAAATTAGGCACTCCAGGCTGAACAACTGCACAACGATTATTATAATCAATTTCCAAAATACGATTCAGGCGTCCAGTCCCTATAACAACTCCATCTTCCAAAGGGAGGGCACCACCAGAAAGACTGGTTCCTGCCCCACGAGGAACAATTTTTACTTTCCTCTCGGAACAAACACGCATTAAAGCAGATACCTCTTCAGTATTTGCAGGTAGGACAACCAGCATCGGAAGTTGTTTATAAGCAGTTAAGCCATCAGAATCATAAGTGCGGAGAGACGTTTCGTCTGCCAAAACGTTCTCAGAACCAACAATTTTTGAGAATATCGAGATAAGTGACTTTCGCTGATCAATTATTCGCTTTTCTGCAGGTGGCATTTGCATTCTTCATAACTCCTTACCAAAAAGCAAGCAGCAGCTTCCTCCATTTTACCACAGGCTTCTTGAATTACCTCTTAGTATTATCTTATTAACTTTTAAGAGCCTTTACCCTTGTCGAGCCTTAAATCTTGGATTACGCTTGTTGATAACATATACACGGCCACGTCGGCGGACAATTTGGCATCCCCTATCTCGGTTCTTAGCTGAACGTAGTGATTTTAGAACTTTCATATCTTTAGCTTTTCGTTTCAGAAGGCGGCGAACAATAAAGTGACAAAGTCTTTGTGTCAACGAGATGAATAATTTTAAATTTATTATAGTTAAAAAAAATACTTTTCCAGATTTCTAAAAACTTACAATCCTATATTATCATTTGTTTTTGAACTCCTAAACCCTCAATTTCAAGTTCAACTATATCACCCTTACTTAAATACACAGGAGGATTATAACCCATACCTACGCCAGGAGGTGTACCAGTAGCAATTAAATCGCCAGCTTCTAGGACCATGAATTGACTACAATACCATACTATGTGTGCAACATCAAAAATCATTGTTTTGCTTGAACCGTTTTGCCTAACAACATTATTAACGGTTGTTTTCAAAAATAAGTTGTTTGGATCTTGAATTTCGTCTTTTGTCACAAGCCAAGGCCCAGTTGGACAAAAAGACTGAGCAGATTTTCCCTTTATCCAAGTGGGGCCATGCTCAAGTTGCAATGCTCTTTCAGAAACATCATTTACAATACAATAGCCAAATATATATTCTAAGGCTCTTTCTTTAGATGAAATAAACTTAGCATCTCTTCCTATTACAATCCCCAGTTCAACTTCCCAATCAGTTTTTCTACTTCCTGGTGGCAATATAATTGGATCAAATGGTCCTGAAAAACTTGACGGTGCCTTACAAAAAATTACTGGCTCATCAGGAATATCCATGCCAGCTTCACGGGCATGATCCTCATAATTAAGACCAATTGCAATAATATTTCCTGGCCTAGCCATTGGAGCTGCAATACGAAGTTTTTCTTGTGAAACTATGGGAAATTTTTCAATATCTGAATTGATTTCTCTAAGAAGATTATCAAATCCATCAGTACGCATCCAATTACAATCAATATCCCTTACTATATTAGATATATCTCTTAATTGACCATCATTAGACAATAACCCAGGTTTCTCATTACCCGGTTCACCATATCTTAACAATTTCATTCTGTTCCCCGCTCTGGTATATTTAGCACTGCTAAGCTTCAGATAGTATCCAATTTATATACTAACGAAGTGACTTTCACCTAAGTTTAATCCCAAGTATGAGTTTCAAGCTCAATCTAAAATAACAGCTTCTATTTTAACAAAAATTCATAGATTGTCCAAATTAACAGGTAATACATTATCCGAGGCTTCAAATATTGCATTACCCAATGCAAATTATCTACTAGACAACTTATAAAAGTTTTCCCATATGAGAATTTGCAGATTATTTTATTATGAAATAACGGGACTCATTGGCCCTATATAGGGTGGTTAATTTATATGTCGTTAGTAAAAAATAAAGTTGAGGTATTTTTTGACGGATCATGTCCAATATGCAGGCGTGAAATAGCGTTCTATATGAGATGCAAAGGATCAAATAGTATAGAATGGATAGATATATCTCTTAATAAAGAATTAGACGTTACTGATGGACTTTCAAAAGAAGATGCAAGTGCTCGTTTTCACATTAGATCTAAAGATGGTTCTATAGTCAGTGGTGCTAAGGCCTTTGCCGTCTTATGGAGTGAGCTTGACGCTTTTAAAATACTTGGAAATATTGCTTTGTTATGGCCATTTAACTTATTACTCGAAATTTCTTATCGAGTTTTTTTAAAATTTCGACCAATATTACAACGTTTAATCCATTAGATTTTCTATTTACCCTGCTAAACAATTAGTATTTATGATCAAAGACTTATTATTTCTCTAATCCTTTCTTCCATTTCACACTTTACTATTATCAAGCAGTCAGATAGCTGTAATATATTCAGTGCAGATTTTGCAACAGTTCTAGCTGCATCTGCCTGTGAATAATTCATTGGTTCGCCATGAAGATTCAACGAAGTATTGAGCAAACAGGATATTCCCGTTCTCTTTCTAAAAGCTTCTATGAGTTCCCAATATGATGGATTTAAATTTTTACTTACCTTCTGAGGGCGCACACTAAAATCTGCAGGATGGAGTGCAGCTGGAATATCTTGATGAGCTAGAGGAGTACTTTCAAAGCCTATAGTCATGCTTTCAGATACACACCCCTTTGGATCAACAAGATAGTCAGAAACGTATTCCTCAAGAATTGATGGCGTAAACGGCATCCAGAAATCACGGTTCTTGATTGCATCATTTATTTCTTTTACTACATCTGAGTTTCGAGGGCTCGCGATTATCGACCTTGCTCCTAAAGCTCGTGCACCAAATTCAGATTTACCAGTACACCTTGCAATAATCTCACCATTTTCAAGAAGTTTTGCTATATCATCATTAGAGATATTAGGAACTTCTATGAAGTCTGATGCAGATAATGAGGTTTCATTTAAACGGTCAGACCAATGATCTGTATTTTTAGACCCCAAATATACAGACTCTAATTGTTTTGGAGTTTCAGTGTTAGCACATTGAGCAAAGCATGCACCAATGCTCAAAGATTCATCCCCCCCTGATGCCGCAACATATAATTTATCAATGTCTGACTGGTTAAGAATATAGCCGTTAGCTTTTATATTCATCGACAAGCCGCCTGAAAAAAATACATTTGATCTTTTATTTTTTTTAATCCAGTAAGACATCCATTTCCAAGTCACTTGTTCTGACCATGATTGGAGACCTGCAGCTATATTATCAAACCGAAAGCCTTCCAGCCTTTTTTTTAGATCAAAATATGAGTCTTTAAGTGCGTTACGGCTTATAAAGTTACCGTTTTCAAAATCGAGTATATCGTTGTATACGCTTATGACTTCGTTTATGTGAGACTGAGAGTTAGAATATGGGGCAAGCCCCATAACCTTGTATTCATGTTCATTTGGTTTCATTCCAAGAATTAGTGTAGTAAAACGATAAATCCGAGCAACCAAATTTGTATTTCCTGAACTAAGTTCTATGAGCTTTTGTCCTGTTTTATCAGGAATATGAACAGTCCAGTTTCGCCCATCACCCCAACCATCAGCTGTAAAAACAATATCATTTTCCGCATCATGATCAACATTGACACCAAAGTAGGCGTAATAAGCATGACATAAGTGATGATCATAAAGCTTAGGTATACCTTCCCAATTATATATTGTGGCCATTCGCTCAGGACGAATTAATTTACTATATATTTCTATTGTTTCAGCCCAAGGTTTTTCTCCAAGGAAGGAAAAATCAAAATTATGGTTTTTATTTGGAGATATATTTGAATTAATTTGTTCTTTCCAATAGTTTGAAGCTAGAGCGTTTCGCTCTTTTTTATTACAACATTCATAAAAGTAAGGGTACCAGAAATCATAGTTTTCTTGTACATGCTGTTTAACGGAGAAATTACTGTGACGATCTAGGAAAGTTGCATAAGGATCAGATATGGTGCCACCGAATACTACTTGATCAATTTTTTTTATATCCCCACCCAAGTGTATTTTTATTAATTCATCTATGGCTTTCTTTGGAAAAGCGACTTGGTTTTTACATTTAGTAAGTCGTTCTTCTTGTATTGCGCCAATAATCTTTCCATTTATCATAAGAGCGGCAGAGGAGCAGTGCTCAGTAGCGACTCCAAGAATTACCATTTTAATCTCCAGATATTTTTATAACCGAATCAATTTTGAAAGGATTCAAAGTTTTTTCCAGAACACTTTATTTATTATAAATAAACTTTTGCATCAAAGAAAAAGCCTTTATTATTTTTATATCTTTCCAATACGAATCTTTTAATTTTGAGGTGTTTAGCTAATCAAGTCAACGGAAGTTAAAGATTAAATAGTGTATTGCTTCTATCTAATAATAGAAAAAATAATTTTAAATTTTATAAATAATTTTACAAAATTATAGCCATTTTTTCAGCCCATATATAGAGCTGAAAAATATATATTCCTTCCTAAGTTATATTATGGTCTATGTTACTTTTATGATTTATCAATTCATGTAATTTATGTACAATCTTTTATAGGATCTTAGTGCATTTTTATTTCTTATTTACTTGTTTTCAAGAAGTTCACATATATTAGGGCGTGTAATTAATCTATACAGGCAGAAATGGACTACTTAAGAAAAATGGTTAGGCCAAAAATAAGGTTCGACTGCGAGTTTTGTCAGCAAGTAATTCTTCTTTAAAGATGAAATTACGGGCAAAAATGAAACGAAGAGTGGTGCTAGTTGTCTTAGCAGCATTAATAATTGTTATAGGGGTTCCAGCAATTAATTATGGCTTATATAGCTGGGCACACAATCAGGCGTTTGAAAACTTTGTAAAACCTCAAATTAACAATCAAGTTATAAGTCTAAATAGTCGACTTCTCCCCAAATACAAATACAATTACCTGCTTAAAAAAATAGAAAAATCTCATAGGGAATTTCTCCTTATATACGGAAATTCAACACAATTTCACCTTCGAGACCAAATATTTCAAGAACAAGTCGAGTGTGAATTAAAAACATTTTACAATATGAGCCATCATAGTATTGATTACCTTGATGCAAAGCATTTCTTCTCAAGTATCTCTGAGTATGTTGGCAAAGACTGGACTATTTTACTTGGTGTTTATCCTGATATGTTTACTAAGATAGCAAGAAGTTCAACGCCATCTATTGATCACCCATGGAATAACCTGTCCCTTTGGATAGACAATATTAGTGATGGAAATACTTCTATTTCATCATTATTCCCTCGATTATTAAATATTGAGTGGCCTATAACTCCTGCTGGTTGGTTCCCATTTATCCGCCAATATCAAAATACATTCGATTTAGCATTATCTGGTAAACCTGATGAATACCTTTACCATGATGGTTCCGTGAAATTTATTGGAGCTGACCAACGACGCATAGATAGAAATGAGAAAAATATTAGGCTAGACGGTAACAACCTCAAGATGATTGCTGCACGCAATATTAACTCACCCTTTGATGAAGAATTATTAACAGCTTTTCAGGATACAATAAATCTCTTAACTGAAAGGGGAGCTGAGGTAATTGCTTATGAAGCACAATTAACTGATTACCTAGGTGGAGCACGCTGGCATAAACCAGAAAGAACAATACGGTATCTTGAGATGATGCAGGATCTTCAAGAGAACAACCATAAGTTCAGTTATCTTACCAGAGAAAAAACATGGATTAATCTTTCAGAAGAGTTATGGCTCGATGGCTCACATATAAGTTTTGAAGGCGGAGACAAAATTATAAAAAACCTATCAGCATTAATACCATTAGATTCTCAATGTCGTTCTAGACTAAATGGAAGTAAAATAAATGATTTTTAGTTCCGCACAATTTGTTTTTTTATTCCTACCAATTTCCCTCTTAGGGCTCTGGATTCTACGTAGCCTTTCACTTCAAAGATACTTACTTCCTTATTTTATACTGCTTTCAATAATATTTTATATCGATTGGAATTACACTGATATAGCCTTTGTTGCAGCTAGTATACTTACGAATTATATCATCGCCTGTAAAACACGATTTTCTCGGACACTAAAAATTGTGTTAGGAGTAACGGTAAATGCTGGCTATCTTCTACTTTTGAAACTTCTTGTTAGCCAAGGTGCAGGAGGAGGAACCGTCGAAGACGTAAATCTTTTTGGAGCTCTAGGCCTACCGCTTGGTATTTCTTTTATTACCTTTCAGCAGATAGCCTTCGTGGTTGATGAGGCAGAGAAGCGTGATAGTGAATCAAGTTTTCAAAGATATTTATTTTTTGTCATGTTCTTTCCTCAGCTTATCTCTGGACCAATTGTCAAGCACCATTTTATTATCCCCCAGACCTTTAGAAAACCCTTTAGATATTTTTCACATAAATATTTTCTAATTGGAATTACATATTTGTGCCTTGGAATAGGTAAAAAAGTCCTTATAGCAGATCCACTCGATGAGTTTAATACTGTGTTCTACCAGAATGTTCAGGAAATTTCATTCATTGGTGCTTGGGTAAATATGTTTCTCTATTCTTTTAAAATTTATTTTGACTTTTCTGCATACGCAGATATGGCTGTAGGTTTGGGTTACATGTTTGGCATCCATCTACCTAGGAATTTCTTCTCTCCACACAAAGCTACCAATATAGCAAATTTTTGGAGAATATGGCATATATCTCTTCACCATTTTTTTAAAGAATATGTGTATGCACGTTTAGTCAGAATTAGCACTGATATACGGTGGATAATCGCTTCAATTATTGTAGTAATGATACTCAGTTCGGTATGGCACGGTGTTGGGTTAGGCTATTTAGTTTGGGGGAGTGGACACGCGTTGGGAGTAATCGGGTATCGTCTGCTCCGTCATAAAATAAATTTTGCATGGTCAGAGGCTTATCCAGAATCTGTCAAGTTTATATGGCGTTGGTTTTGCCGTGGCTTTGTTTTTCTTTATGTTTCCTTCCTGTGGGTTCCCTTTGCAACAAACGATGTATCCATTTCATTAGATTATTGGAAACTACTATTTAATGTAAATACTAGCCTTTCAAATTTACCTTTTACAGATCTAACACACCTTGTATACTTAGCTCTCGCATTCCTAATAGTGTTTACTCTTCCAAACACCCACCAGATTACATTAGGAAATAGGAAGCGTGTTTGGCCATTAATAATTGGAATGGTAGTTTTCGCCGCATCTGTACCTTACATTGTATCTAGAGCCGGACAAACTATCCCTTTTGTATATTTCCAATTCTAAAACACGATTAGGTTTTCGTTATTCTTTTTTCGATAACGTCCGTAGTTATTGTTACTGCACTAAGAGTACCCTAAAAGGTAATTCGTCAACGTGATAAGTTTCAAACTTTCTGATTGAAGATATAGTCTGTTATATTTCTGCAGATTGTAATTTTTGCTATTTATTATCACACTAGTCTTACATTAAGGGTCTATTAGATTTATTTGACACCAGTTCTTTCTATTGTTTTATTGTGTTGTTAATCCGCCATCGATAGTCATTACCATTCCTGTTGCAAATGTTGATTTATCGGAACATAGCCAAGCTATTGAGATACCGATTTCCTCTGGTTTTCCAAGTCTTTTCATGGGCAGACGTTGGATAATTGATTCCATTATGTCAGGTTGTTCTTTAAGTAAATTATCAACAAGAGGCGTTTTAACTGTCCCAGGGCATATTGCATTTATTCGGATCCCAGCTTGGGCACATTCCAATGCGGCAGTTTTTGTGAGGCCTAGAACGCCGTGTTTAGAAGCGGAATATGCCGGCATATTAGGAGAGCCAACTAAACCAAAACTTGAGGAAACATTAACGATAGTACCGCTTTTATATTTAAGCATATGAATGATTTCATGTTTCATGCATAGCCATACGCCCGTGAGATTAACCGAAATTATGTTATTCCAATTTTCTTCGCTGCACTCACTAGTTGATGATAATTCACCTTGTATTCCAGCGTTATTGACCGCACAATCTAGACCACCGAGTTTTTTAGTTGTGATGTCAATCATTTCTTTGACACTACTGGCGGATGACATATCGCTTTCTATATATAGTGCTTTTGCTCCCATGTTCTTCAAATGGTTTAATGTGGAGTTTCCAGTTTCAGGGTTTAGATCAGCGATAGCTACAGATGCTCCTTCATTGGCTAAAGCGATACAAGTTGCTCTACCAATGCCCGAACCACCGCCTGTAACAAGTGCAATTTTTTTGTCAAGTATGCCAGTCATTGTCATATCACCTTATTTAAAGTTTACTTGTAAAAATATTTGCCAATGAGCAAGTAAGAAATGTCTAAATTTCTTTTAAAATGATGGCGGGCACAACTGGGATTGAACCAGTGTCCCTGAGATGTCAACGTAGAAGAAACATCCAACTCTCCAGCCACAAGTTAGTCACCGAACAGTCTTACTCCCATAGCTCATTGAATAACTTCCCATGAGGTTACTACTATCACTATGCCTGTCAACCTGGATTGACTCCGTAGATACAATGGCATGAACTCTGACTGTCCCACAGAAAACAGACTAGTAATGAGATAGGGCCATGAGTGGTTGAGGGAGGGTAGCCGGGAATTGTTCTGCATTCCTCAGTTGGTATTTCTGATCTCCCTACCCCCAAAATCTTGCTGGTATTTCAATACATAAAACACAGACTTCGAATGTAGGCCTAAATTTCAGGGTCTATCATCAGTTTTTTGCTAATCTTTTTTTTAACTGTGGTAAAGTTAATTCTTAGAGGAGGAGAGCACTTCTGTTTTTTTACACAGATAAGAAACGATTATGTAGAAGGCAAGAATTTCAATATCGACCTCCTTTATAATAAAAATCTGAAAGATATTTGATTTAATAAGTATGGATGTTAAACCCCTAACAGAATGTCACATAACACAACCTTTCTTTGCTTCATTTATAACAGGCATGGTAAGAGTGAGTCTTGCTGAGATAATAAATAATTTTGAATTGAAAAATCTTAAGGGAGTTGAATATGAGTAGTCCGGTTACTTATGAGCGCAAAGAAAATATAGGAATTATTACTGTAAATAATTCTCCAGTAAATGCATTATCCCAAGCCGTAAGAGCCGGTTTGTCGGACTGCTTAAAAGAAGCTCTAAATGATTCTGCAACAGAAGCAGTAATTGTAACTGGTGGAGGAAGAACATTTATGGCTGGAGCTGACATTTCAGAATTTGGAAAGCCTACTATGAGTCCAGATTTAAATTCAGTTATATTTGAATACGAAGATAGTAGTAAACCAACTATAGCTGCTTTACATGGAACCCCTTTGGGAGGAGGTCTAGAAGTTTCTATGGGATGCCATTATCGTGTCGCAAATTCTAAAACACTACTTGGATTGCCTGAAGTAAAACTTGGTCTATTGCCTGGAGCTGGAGGAACACAAAGATTACCTAGATTAGTNGGACCAGAGTTNGCTTTAGAAATGATAACAAGCGGCAATCCTATTCCTGCATNTAAGGCAATGAAAGAAGGATTAGTTTCCGAAATTTATGAAAATATAACACATGAAGAATTAATAGATAATGCTATCGTATTTGCTAAAAAAATTCTCTCAAATAATGATCATCCTAAATCAAGAGAGAGAGCTGAAAAAATTACAAACATATCTCCTGACATATTTAATAATGCCATTAAAAAAATAACTCCAAGACTTAGGGGGCGTGAAGGGCCTCTTCGTTGTATAGAAGCTGTAAGAGGAGCAATTGACCTTAGCTTTGAAGAAGGTATGAAAAATGAAAGAGATTTATTTAAATTATGTCACGACTCTGATGAGTCAGAAGCCTTAATTCATTCTTTCTTTTCTGAAAGAATGGCTAATAAAATTCCTGGAATGGATAAGAATACTCCACTAAGGCCTATCAATAAGGCTGTTGTTATAGGATGTGGAACTATGGGCGGAGGAATAGCTATGAGCTTTGTTAATGCAGGTATTCCAGTAAGCGTTATAGAAACAACATCTGAATTTCTTGATAAAGGCATGNGTGTAATTAAGAATAATTATTCTACAACTGTATCTAAAGGAAGATTATCTCAAGAAAATATGGATAAAAGAATGGCCCTTTTAACTCCTACTCTTGACTGGGATGTAATAAAAGAAGCAGATATAGTAATTGAAGCTGTTTTTGAAGAAATGGAAATTAAAAAAGAAATATTTGCAAAAATAGATAATTTAGCAAAAGAAGGAGCTATACTTGCTTCAAATACTTCAACTCTAGATATTGATAAAATAGCTGATGCCACCAGTAGACCAGAAGAAGTTGTAGGAACTCATTTTTTCAGTCCCGCAAATGTAATGAGGCTTCTAGAAATAGTAAGAGGAAGTAGGACCAAGGTAGATATTTTAGCCACGTTAATGTCATTAGCAAAAAAAATAAAGAAAGTAGGTATTATAGCTGGAAATTGTGATGGTTTTGTTGGGAATAGAATGTTCCATCAGTACATTATGCAAGCACACCTATTAGTTGAAGAAGGTGCAACTCCAGAACAAGTTGATTCTGTTGCAGAAAACTGGGGATGGGCTATGGGCCCATTTGCTGTAAATGATTTAGCAGGTAACGATGTAGGCTGGTTAATTAGAAAAAGGCGTAAAGCAGAGAACTATTATGAGGAAAAAAAATATCCTTCTGATGTTGCCGATCGCCTATGTGAACTTGGAAGGTTTGGTCAAAAAGTAGGGAAAGGGTTTTATAAATATGACCCCAAAACAAGAAAAAGAGAATCTGATCCAGAGGTACATAAAATTATTGAAGATGTAAGAAGAGAAAAAGGTGTTAATCCAAGAGAAATATCTGATGATGAGATTCTTTCCCGCCTACATGGTGCACTAGTAAATGAAGGCACGCGAATTCTAGAAGAAGGCCATGCTTTTAGAGCATCTGATATAGATGTTTGTTATATAAATGGCTATGGTTTTGCTGCACATAGAGGAGGGCCTATGTGGCAAGCAGATAAAATGGGAGTAAACAAAATTGCTAAAGAGATAAACAATCATAGAAATGCCGATAATTTGTCTTGGCCAGAATCTAAGTTAATGAATCAGTTAGAAGAATCTAATGGTAAACTTAGTGAATTTATTCCAGATACATCAAATCCGTCAAAAAGAACCTAAAGGACTCATAAGGATGGTGGGCACGACTGGGATTGAACCAGTGACCCCTACGATGTCAACGTAGTGCTCTCCCGCTGAGCTACGCGCCCTTCACCATCTTCATCGTCTCCGCAGAGATACAAACCACTCTTAAGTAAGGGCGCCATTTATACTGAAAGCGATGCGGTTTGCAAGGCAACTAAAAGACGTCCTGAAATTCCTCAGGCAGACGATGCCTTTAATTTTGTTTTTAGATTCGAAATGATGACAGCGACGCGGCAAACGGTTAAACCATTGGAATGGCGAAACAAATAAAATCCGACGAAAAAGAGAACGCCCCGCTA
>PBVE01000005.1 GCA_002728135.1 Rhodospirillaceae bacterium | reverse complement strand
TCTTCTTCTTCGGTGCACTCTTAGCCTTACTAGCAGTCTTCTTCTTCGGTGCACTCTTAGCCTTACTAGCAGTCTTCTTCTTCGGTGCACTAACTGCTTTTCTAGTACCTTCAATACCTGTTTTGTAAATACCTGCAGCAAAGGCCAAGCATTCTTCCTTAGTAGCACCTTTTTTGACCTCAAAAATACTTGACCACTCTACAAGACAAGCTCTTGATGAGGTGGCTTTAACTTTTATAGTAGCAGTATAATTAAAAAAAGGTACGGGTGTATTTGGTTCCTCTATAATAGAGTACGATTGAATTTTATTCTTATCATCTAACTTAATTAGTCTCTCACTAAGTTGTTTTTTCAAACCCGCAATTTTAAGACGTCGAATATTTCCTTTTTGAGAAATTTCACTATTTGTAACCGCCCCACTCATAATCTTAGTAAGGCCGTTAAAAGCACCAATATATTCCCAAACTTTATCTGCTCGCGCCGCAATGCGTTCTGAAACTTTTACCCTTGTAATTGCCATGGTTATGGTCCCCTGTACAATTTGGTTTAACTGCCTTGTCCCGGAAGAAGATTCAGGCGAAAAATGTAAATTTACAAACATAGTTATAATTTTACAACCTGTACTGTATCGTTTTGAAAAAAAAGAGGCTCAAATAAACAAAAATTATCTCTTCAATAGGTTTATCATACACTCTTTACTGATATTTGAGATAAAAATTACTGATATTTGAGATAAAAATTACTGATATTTGAGATAAAAATTTCAAAAAATTATAATAATTAGATTATATTCAATGACTCAATACCTTGAAAAGTGATGGTAAGTAACGTATCTGCAGGGTAAATTTTAAACTATTAATTTTTTCTAAAGGTAAAAAATGAACTCGATATTAAAAGGTTTACGGGTCGTTGAGGGGTCCGCTTTTGTTGCTGCACCGTTGGGTGGAATGATGTTGGCTCAGATGGGTGCTGATGTAATACGTTTTGATATGATTGGTGGTGGACTTGACTACCGTCGTTGGCCAGTAACTTCAAATAATAATAGTATTTATTGGGCGGGAATGAATAAAGGGAAACGCTCTATTGCTATTGATTTTCGTAGTCCTGAAGGAAGAGAAATTATAACCAACCTAATAACAGCACCCGGTTCAGACGCAGGTATATTTCTAACCAATCTTCCAGTTCGTAATTGGTGTTCCCATGAGAATCTAAAAACATTGCGTGAAGATGTTATTTCACTAAATATAATAGGAAACCCTGACGGTACTACTGCAGTTGATTATACTGTAAATGCAAAAACAGGCTGGCCTTTTACTACTGGCCCATCTAGCCTCAATAATGATGAACCAGTCAATAATGTCTTACCAGGATGGGACCTTACTTGTGGGCTAATGGCTGCGATTGCTCTTTTGGCAGCCGAAAGACACCGTAGCAGAACTGGAGAAGGTCAAAATATTAGGCTGTCATTAGCCGATGTTGGTTATCACCTTACTGCATCACTTGGTTATATAGGAGATGTTCTTTTAAATGATGAACAACGTCCAAGAATTGGTAACCAAATGTATGGAACCTTTGGAAAGGATTTTTGTACTTCTGATAATAAAAGAATTATGCTTGTAATTGTTACGTCTCGACAAATGCAAGCTTTTGCTAAAGCTACTAATTTAAAAACCGCCTTCGACAACTTAGAAGCCAAAGAAAATATTAATCTTGATCTTGAGTCAGATCGCTGGAAAGTTCGAAAATTACTCAGCGATCTGGTAGATCCATGGTTTGCAGAACATACTTTGGTAGAAGCAGGAAATAAATTAACAGATGCAGGAATTCTTTGGGCTCCTTTTAGGACTTATAAAGAAATGGTCCATGAAGATCCATTTGTTTCCACTAATAACCCCTTATTCCAAAATATTGATCAACCCGGAATAGGACAAATATTAACACCAGGTTCTCCTTTTGAATTTTCAAACTTTTCAAGAGAGGAAGTGAAACGAGCCCCATTATTAGGGGAACATACAGACTCAATTTTATCTGATGTTCTTGGCATGAGCTCAAATGAAATAGGAAAACTTCACGATCAAAAAATTGTATCAGGGCCATAAGTGCCAAGTTGTTGACTGTTATAAAATATGTTTAAATCATATACTTAGGCACCCTCAACTAAAACCATCCTCCCATTAGATGCTTTTTGCCTAATATTTAAGATGGACTGATATTCCTCAGAGAAATACCATTCACGAGCTGCTTCTACATTCTCAAACTCGATGACTACTAACCTACTTGGCTCCCAATCACCCTCCAGTTTTTTAGGCGATCCTCCTCTTACAACAAAATTGCCTCCATATTTTTTTACAGTTTTAGGTGTCTTAGTCTGATAATTTTTGTATAAGTCAGAATCGAAAACATCAATATCAGCGATTATATAAGCCTTCATTTAATTATTTCCTTTCTTTACTCATCTAAACTAGAAATTACCAATACGATTTAATATATTTTTAATCTAACAGTCCTCTAACCATTATAGCTATTACAATAGCCACAAACCCCAACAAAACAGGCCACATAATCCATCGAGTAAGCTTTCGCCCAGTAACTTTATCGTAGATTATAGCAGCCACCAGCAAGAGGATAATGATTATAAGAATTATTTTAAAAATCATATTAACTTTTAGATACTAAATGATTGATTATTTTTTTGTGAGGTTTTTGAGTTTATAAATTAAGTAATATAATACTAATGCTTATTAATTATTTGTGTAAGGATAAAATCAATGCGTGCAGTTGTTATTAATGAGTATGGAGATGTTGATAAGCTGAATTTTCAAGAAATAGAAACACCAACTGCTGGACCAGGAGAGGCAATCGTAAAAATAAAGGGCGCTGGTGTAAATCATCTTGATCATGACATTAGAGAAGGGATATCGGGTTTTCCAATTTCCCTGCCACATGTACCTGGGATTGAAGGAGCAGGTGAAGTCGTAGAGGTTGGAAAAAATGTTAAAATTTCAAAAGTTGGAGATCGTGTTGGAATTTCATTATTAGCTCCATGCAATTGTTGTAATATGTGTCGAAGTGGAAAAGATAATCTATGTTATAATGGACATTTCCTTGGTGCCTCAATGTGGGGCACTTATGCAGAATATGTTAAATGTTATGAAAGCCAACTAGTTCCTCTTCCAGAAAACCTAGACTACGACAAAGCCGCAGCCTCACATTTATGTTTTGGAACAGCATGGCATATGGCAGTGCATTATGGTGATGTCAAAGCTGGAATGACAGTTTTAGTAAATGCTGCAGGAAGTGGCGTTGGAACTTCAGCAATACAAATAACTAAGTTACATGGAGCGACAGTTATTGCTTCAGCTGGGTCAAATGACAAACTTGAAAAGGCAAGACATTTAGGTGCAGACACTGTGATAAATTATAATAGCGATGATTTAGCAGAAGCAGTAATGGAAGCAACTGGTGGAATGGGTGTCGATCTAGTGATTGAGTCAGTTGGTGGCAAGGTTTTGGTTAAAAGCCTTGAATGCACAGCAAAGGGGGGAATGATCGTAACTTGTGGTGCCCACGCTGGCGAAGAGATAAAAATGGACGTAATTCAGTTATTTAGAAAAAATATAAGATTTCAAGGTAGTGTGTTATCAACCAGATTAGAGATGGAACATGTTTTCAAATTAGTGGCTGAGAATAAATTAAATCCAACTATACATACTAAACTACCACTAGAGGATGTAAGAAAAGCAGGTGAACTAACAAGAGATAGAAATTTTTTTGGTAAAATAATACTCGAACCTTAGATATGAAAAATACGATTTGTTTTAAATAATGGTATTCCTCATATTATCTCACCTAAATTGCACCTATTATTTCCGGAAGTTTACTTAAATCACTAATTATTATATCTGGGGAGGCTGGTAGTCTTTCAATTTTTTGCTTGGACCTGTTACACCAAACTACTTTAAAGCCAAAATGTGCTGCTCCAACAGCATCCCATGAATTTGAACTCTGAAAACTTATTTTTTCCGAGTCGCAATCTAAATTTTCTACGGCATATTTGTAAACACTTGGATGTGGCTTATAAATCCCAATAGAGTCAACAGATAAAGTCTTGTCTATCAAATTTTCTAACCCCGCACTTTTGACTGCAGAGTCCAGCATATTAGGTTCCCCATTTGAGAGAATTGCAATTTTTATGCCACTTTCTTTAATTTGATTAAGTGTAGTAATAACTTCAGGATATGGTTTGAGTTCGCAATATGCTGCCATTAACTTTTCACTTAAACCAATTTTGTTTAATTCCACTGTTTCTAGAGCAAAATCAAGCGCATTATTAGTCAAAGTCCAAAAATCTGTATAAGTTCCCATTAAGCTGTGTAACCAAGTATATTGTAGTTGCTTAGCTCTCCATATCTCATTTAGCTTGTCTGCCTTTCCTTCCATATCTGAACTGAATCGGTCAACTGCACTATTAAAATCAAACAGCGTTCCGTATGCATCAAAAACACATGCACTTATGTTATCTAGTTTTTTCACTGACATGTGTATCCCCCCAACTTGGATTAAAATTAAATAAAAAGTGCGTTAAAATATCAATTAGGAAAAACATAAATTTTTAACTGACATAAATTTCAAATATAGGATAAAAAATATTTTATTTTTTTAACCTTTAGAGATTAATTATTTATGGCGGAAAGTTATACGACCTTTAGTAAGATCATATGGTGTCATTTCAACATCAACTCGATCTCCAACAAGAACACGTATTCTAAACTTTCTCATTTTTCCGGCTGGTCTAGCAATGATTTCATGATCATTTTCTAATTTTACCCTAAACATTGTGTCAGGCAGTTTTTCTGTCACAACACCTGAAAACTCTAAAAGATCCTCTTTAGCCATGTAATTTTCCCTGTAAACGCTATAATTAAAATTGTTATGAAGATTAATATTCTAAGGATAAACTAATTATTGATTACTAATCAAACTATGATTTTAATTTGATAACAGCTTTCCCTTTAATAGATCGTTCCTCTAGTTTTTTAAGTACACTGACCGCTTCTTCAAGTTTCCACTCCCCCGCAATCTCCAGTTTCAAATGACCAGCTTGCCACCATTTTATGAGCTCTAAAACACTTTCTCTCAAAAGGTCTGTGCGATAGCGAACAAAATAACGCAGTGCTGAACCCATTGCACTGCGATGTTTAACTAATAATCTATTAGCTGGAACTTTTGGTATTCCACCTACAAATCCAATATGTATATATCTACCACCCCAACCAACTGAAGAAAATGCTGAGTCAAATAAGCTTCCTCCAATTGGATCAAAGCATACATCAACACCACTATTATTTGTTAAATTCATTATTTCTGATTTCAGGTCTTTCTTAGAATAATCAACTAAATAGTCAGCTCCCCTGCTATAGGCTAATTTAAGTTTTTCGTTACTACTCGCCCCCGCAATTACTTTCGCTCCCATTACTTTAGCTATTTCTACTGCTGTTAAACCCACACCACCAGCACTCCCTAAGACTAAAATACTCTCATTATTTGCTAGTCTTGCCTGCCATCTTAGAGCGACATGTGAAGATACATACGCAATTAGGAATCCAGCCGCAGTATTGTCATCCATATTTTCTGGCACGAGAAAACAAACACTGGCATCAGCAATAACTTGTTCTGCAAAACCCCCATGATTTAGTAAAGCCATCACTCTTTCACCAGGTTTAAAGTTTTTTACTTCAGCTCCACATTCTAAAATAATACCTACCGCCTCTAAACCAGGTGCAAAAGGAAAATTTGGTCTTGTCTGATAATTACCTGCAACCATTACCAAATCTGCATAATTTGCAGAGGTAGCAATTACTTCAATCAGAATATTGTTGGGGCCAAGTTTTGGAGGAGGCATATTAGATATTGTTAATAAATTTATAGATCCCCATTTTCTACATACAACAGCTCGCATTTTAAAGAGATTCCATCGCTTGCTTAACCGCTTGATAGTCTGGTGAACCAATTGGTAACAAACCAAGAAGATGTTTCCACTGTTCCCGAGCTTTTTTATAATTACCTAACATAGCTGCTGCATATCCTGAAAACCAAAGGGCTTCTGGATGATCTGGGTCAAGTTCTAAGGCTGCATTAAAAGCAACAATTGCTTCTTCTGGTATTATGTTTTTATTTGAATTAGCATCCATGAGTGCTCGTCCATACTCTGCTTGTAAGCTTGCATTTCCAGGGGACAAAATAACTACTCGTTCATATGCATCAACAGATTTTTGGTGTTCCTTGAGAACTTTCCATGATTTAGCGAGACGTATCCATCCTTCTAAATCCTCAGGTGTATCTTTTAGACGATCAGCCAAACCTTCAACCATTGAGAGGATCATATCCCTTCTCTCCTGAGAGGTCATATTTTTGGCATCGGCAATTTGCGATTCTGTTGGCCCAGAAATCTTATCTTTAGATATAGCTTCAATCGAAGGAGATTTATTAGAAATGTTTTGTGACTGAATTTCAGCAAGCCTAATTTCAGCCTGTTCTGCTTTGTCATTGTGACCAAGAACACGATAAGCACGAATCAACCTTTTCCATCCAGAAAGATCATTTGGATTTTCAACTAATTTTTGGGCAAGATTTTCAACCATACCCGTTATCATGGCTTGTCTATCTTCTTGATTCATTTCTGAAGCAGCAGCTACATCTTCAGCTGTTGGCCCAGTTATTGGAATATCACCAGCCCCAGTTACAATATTTGAAGTAGCATATGGGATTTCGTATATTTCCGTTTCTAATTCTACTGCCGCCTTGTTAATGGCTGTCACTAAATTCATTCTCCAAGGTGTATTTTCTGGTGTATCAGCAGCTAGATCCATCCACATTTCTAAAGCCTGTGCTGTTCTTCCTCCTTGTGCCAAAGCAAGTGCCAAGTAATACCTAGCAGCAGGATTTGTAGGGTCATTGCTTAGAACTGTCTCAAAAATTGTTTTTGACTCAACTGTTATTTGACCATTTGTTGATAAAACAATTGCCTCACCAAGCATAGTCATTACTAACTGATTATTAGAAAATATAACTGAAGCCTCACGTAAAATATCTACAGCTTTCAAATATCTCTCAAGAGTCATATACGTACGGCCTAACATTAACCAGCCTTCTAGATTATTTGGATTCTTTAAAAGTTTTTCCTCTAAATTTGTAATTGCAAGTTCTATATCTTGCCCTGCTAGTTCTTGTTTCTTTTGTTCAAAATTTCTCTCGGCAAAAGGTTCTGCCTGAAGGCCAGGGTTACCAGTATTCATATAAATACTTATTGACAATGCAGGAATAAAAATAAGAAAAACACTCACTGTTATCCACCGAGCATAAGAAACTGGGATTAAACGAGTAAAGTTTAAAAACGGAATCCAATGAAATGTATATAAAATTACTGATAAAAAAGGTCTTTGATTATTTATTTCAGGTTGTTTTAAGTCTTTATCTACCGCTAAAATACGTCTTTGTATTTCTACCTTAGCTGCATCATAATCATCAGAACCAATTAAACCTCTCTTCAAGTCAGAGTCTAGTTCCCTTAACTGGTCTTTGTAAATTGCTATATTTTTTTCCTCAGAGGACTCATTATCATATCGTTTTCTGATTAAAGGTAGTGCCAAGATAATAATTGCCATAGATGTCATTAATGCTATTGCTAACCATAAAACCATTGAAATAGAGTCCTCAGCTATTCAGATTTTTCTTCGAGAATTTGTCTCAGCTTTCTCTTTTCTTCATCATTTAAAAAATTGGCATCTTCTTGAGATGTTAAAATCTTCTTCAATCTAGACCTTCTAAATAAAAAATAAATTGCAATAATACCTATTAACAGTGCTCCTACAGGCCCAAACCACAGAATATAAGTAGCACCTTTAACAGGAGGGTTCATCAAAATAAAATCTCCATATCGATCAGTCATGAACTGATTTATTTCTTCATTAGTATCACCAGCCTGTATACGCTCGCGAACTAATAATCTTAAATCACGCGCCAGTTCTGAATTTGAGTCAGCAATTGATTGTCCTTGGCATACTAGACACCTTAATCCCTCATGGAGTTCAAGGGCACGATCTTCTTGTAAGGGATCCGATAAAGGTTTATCTGGAGAGAAGGCATATACATTTATATGATCAATATTTATGAGAAGTCCAAAAAAAATCATTAAAAAAATCATTGAATAAAAATTACGACATATATATTTCATCTTCTTAACTCTGATATTAATGGTAAAACCACCTCAGAAAGATCTTCTCTAGTAAGAATTCCAACGTGTTTAAATCTAATTCGACCATCACCATCTACAATGAACGTTTCTGGAATACCATATACTCCCCAATCTATTCCTACTCGACCATCCATATCAGAGCCTATACCTTTGTAGGGATTGCCATATCGCTTCAACCAAGAACTACTATTTTCTAAAGAGTCTTTATAATTTAAACCGTATATTTTAACATTGTTACTTTTTGCTAAATCCATCAGCAGTGGGTGTTCAACCAAACAAGGTCCACACCATGATGCAAAGACATTTACCAGAACAACTTCACCATTTCTCAGATCATTATCACTAAATCCTTCTTGAGAAGAAGGGGGAGGTGGTAGATTAAATTTTGGGACTGGTTTATCAATTAAGGCTGAAGGAATTGTCCTTGGATCTCCAGTTATTAACTGAAAACCTAGAATACCCGCAAGTATAATGAAAAAACATGGTACTAAAATAAAAAACAAAGCTTTTGATTTTCTTTGACTTTTTATTGGTGTCTTTTCTATATCTGAATGTTGATTCATTAATTTTTTCTTACCCTGTCAGAAATATTCTTTTTTTGTAATCCTAAATTAATTCTCCGACGTGGTGCTCCGACCCTATGCCTTCTATCTGTCAAAGATACAAAACCTCCTACAACCAATATAGCAGCCCCACTCCAAATCCATGGTACTAAAGGGTTATGATGAGCACGGACTGCCGTTCCCTCTCCTGAGGGATCACCTAGAACAAGATATAAGTCTGCAAGCCAAGTACCATGAATTGCTGCCTCAGTTGTTGGCATATCTTGAACTGGGTAATAACGCTTTTCAGGATAAAGTAAGGTTATTAATTTGCCATCTTTTTCAACTTTAAACTCTGCCTGACGAGATGTGTAATTTGGTCCCTCAACTTCTCCAATACTAAGCATTTTAAACTCATAACCTGATAATGATATCACATCTCCGGGCATCATTATTTTCTCTAATTTAGTTTCCCAATTAGATGCTACCACTAGTCCAGTCACAAGAATTGCAAGACCTGTATGTGCAATTGACATCCCCCATGATGACCGGGGAATAATTAATAATCTCTGTATACTCTGATAAATTGGAACACGAAATAGCCTGATTCGTTCACTCAGTTCAACTAATACCCCNACAAAAACCCAAATAGCTAAACCCAGTCCCAATAATACCCCCCACGAACCACCTTGAACTGCATAAATTATAATTATAACCACCAACGATACAGCAGTTACTATACCTAATCTTTGAAGAACAAAATAATGGTTAGATCTTTTCCAAGACATAAGAGGGCCCAATGCAGCTATCAGTAAGAGTGGTACCATTAACCATACAAAAGTTGCAGTATAAAATGGAGGACCAACAGAAACTTTTTCACCAGTAATAGCATCTNGGATTAATGGGTATAAGGTTCCAATTAGAACTGTTATACAACTTACAACTAAGAGTAAGTTATTTATTAATAGTGTTCCTTCTCTGCTTATTGGCCTAAAACGACCACCTGACCTTAAAGTAGGAGCACGCCAAGCGTAGAGAGTTAATGCACCGCCAACCACAATTACTAAGAAACCTAAAATATAGACACCACGTTCTGGGTCAGAAGCAAAACTATGAACAGAAGTTAAAACACCTGATCTTACAAGAAAGGTTCCTAATAAACTTAGTGCGAAGCCAAGAATAGCAAGTAGAACTGTCCAACTTTTTAATGCATCTCTTTTTTCTGCAACAATTGCAGAATGTAAAAGTGCTGTTGCCATTAGCCATGGCATGAATGATGCATTTTCTACAGGGTCCCAAAACCAAAACCCCCCCCAACCTAACTCATAGTAAGCCCACCATGAACCTAGAGCTATACCGGCGGTAAGTGAAGCCCATGAGAGTAGGGTCCAAGGTCTAACCCAACGAGCCCAAGCTGCATCGACACGACCTTCTATAAGTGCAGCAACAGCAAAAGAGAAGGTAGTAGAAAGGCCTACATATCCAAAATACAAGAGTGGGGGGTGAAAAGCTAACCCTGGATCCTGAAGAAGTGGATTTAAATCACGCCCGTCGATTGGAGCTGGATCTAATCGCAAAAATGGGTTTGATGTTGCTATGGAAAATATTAGAAAACCAACCCCAATTAGGCCTTGAACTGCAAGTATTCTTGAGCGGAGTAGTATAGGAAGATTCTTTCCAAAAATTGCAATAGCCATACCATAGAGAGCTAAGATCCAATTCCAAAAAATCATAGAACCTTCATGATTTCCCCAAACACCTGTGAATTTGTATAAAAGTGGCTTAGCTGAATGAGAATTTTCTGCAACATTAGCTACAGAAAAGTCTGAAACAACATAGGCATACATGAGACAAGCAAATGACATAGAAATGAAAAAAAACTGCCCGCAGGCTGCTGGACGAGCAGTGCTCATCCAAGTCCTTTCATTAAAACCAGCTCCCAAAAGGGGTATTAAGCCCTGAACTGTTGCCATAACCAGTGCAAGAATTAGTGCGTAATGACCAAGCTCTGCTGTCACTGTTGACTATCTCCAATTTTTCCCCGCCATTGTCCATTTTCTTGTAATTTTTCAGCAACTTCCCGTGGCATATAGTTTTCGTCGTGCTTAGCTAAAACCTCATCTGCTATGAACAATTGGTTAATAAGATAGCCCTCAGCAACTACGCCCTGTCCTTCTCGAAAAAGATCCGGCAATATTCCATTGAACCTAACAGGAAGATTAGCTCCTCCATCAGTTACCTTAAAATCTATAGTCATACCATTATTTGATTTTATTACGCTTCCTTCTTCTACTAATCCCCCTATTCTCAAGCGTTGCTCATGCGAAAATGTTCGCTCTGATAAATCTGATGGAGTAAAGAAAAAAACAAGATTTTCGTCAAAAGCTAAGAATACTAAAGTTGCAGCAAGGGCTAAGCCGGCCATAGAACAACTTAGAAATATTAATCTCTTATTTTTACGTTTGAGACCCTTGCCCTTTTTACTCATGATTTTTATCATTTTTCATCCGTGGAAATTGACTGCATATTATCACCAATAGACGAAGAATTCTCAAGGGAACGGAGATTAGCTTCCCGGGACTTTAATACTCTCCAACTTCCATAAAACAAAAAAATCAAAATAAAAATTGATGCGCCGAAAGATGGCCATACATAAGCCGCATAACCCCCCATGGAAAAAAAAGACATTAGACCCCCAAAATTAAAGTTGAAATTTTGTTTTAAACAATCTTATTGCAATTAATCGAAAAATCTTTTCAGCTAGCATATTGATATAAGAAAGACTCACAACAACTTCCAGTAACAAGCAATGATTTAAATATAATTATCTAACAATTAAAGTAAAAAATTATAAGATTAGAAAAACAGTCTAAAGATTGTTCTTATACGCAAGAAAATCATTCGTTCATTGCTCTTGTTTGTTCAAGCCTTATCTTTTTTATCCGCCTATCTATTATCTCTGAACGAACTCTAATGATAAGAGTCGTAAAATAATATGTCATGAAGCCTACTATCATTAGCAATAGTGGAGCTATCATAGATGAATCAATTGATGGTGAATCGATTTTTGAAATAGTTGCCGGCTGATGCAATGTGTTCCACCAGTCAACTGAAAACTTGACTATTGGTAGATTTATTACGCCAACCAAAACTAATATCGATGATGCTCGGGCACCTTTATGAGAATCCTGAAAAGCACTATTTAGAGCAATGTATCCTATATATAGGAAAAGTAGAACAAGCATGGATGTGAGTCTTGCATCCCAAACCCACCAAGTTCCCCACATTGGCTGACCCCATAGTGACCCTGTCAAAAGGCATATAAATGTAAAACATGCACCTATGGGTGCGCTTGCTTTAGAAATTAGAAATGCCAGCGGGTGGCGCCAGATAATTCCTACAGCACATGAAAAGGCCATGACCGCATAAATAAATAAACCCATCCATGCAGATGGGACGTGAACAAAAATTATTCTATAAGCATCTCCCTGCTGATAATCTGGGGGAACAATAGCTAAGCCTAAAATTAGGCCTGAAACAATAGAAGCTATAGCAATAATTAACACCCACGGAAAAATTTTGTTTGTAAACCGAATGAAACGCGCCGGGTTTGCCAGAAAATGGAAATTTAAACGAAAATTCTTAGCTTTAGTCATTTTTTTTATGCTCTCAAAAAAACTGTTTGACAAACTGTAGTCTATTCTACGGCCATTTTTAGTGCTGCTGCACTTGCGATTGGAGCCAAAACTAAGGAGGCAACAAAACCACCAGCTAAAATTAATAATGGTGAACGTTCGCCCAAACCAAATATAGCACCTTCAACAGCACCAACACCAAAAATTAATATTGGAACTGATAATGGTAGTACTAGAAGAGCAATTAAAACTCCTCCCCTACGAAGTGAGACTGTTAGTGCTGCACCTACTGTTCCAATCATGCTAAGAGCTGGAGTGCCTAGTAATAATGACAATATAAGGACTATAAAGCCTTTACCACTCATATTTAATAACACTGCCAGAACAGGTGCACAAATGATTAAAGGAAGACCCGTTGTAACCCAATGAGCAAAGGCTTTTGATAAGACAACAAGTTCAAGGGGCAAAACACCTAATACAATCTGTTCAAGATTACCATCTTCAAAATCTTCACGAAATAAACTATCAAGTGAAAGCATAGTTGACAGTAATGCACACACCCAAAGAACACCTGGAGCCACACGTGTCAGAAGGTTTAATTCTGGGCCAACAGCTAAGGGAAATAATGTTACAGTAATAACAAAAAATATTACCGCTATAAAACTGCCTATTCCATTCCTTAGCGCTAATCTAATATCCCGTTTAAATATTGCTACAAAACTTGCAGAATTATTACCAGAAAGATAATTTTTTCCCTTCATTACCATTCTTCCCAGGTGTCCTGTTTGTTCTTATTTTCATATGTTTTAAGTTTTTGCTTTTCTGATTCATCTTCTTCTATGGCCTTTAATCCCATATCAAGGTTAAGTGCCTGATCAAGTCTAAATTTACTATGTGTAGCAACAACAACAATTCCCCCACCTGAACGATGATCTATTATTAATTCTTCAAGTTTTTTCTCAGAATCTGCATCAAGGGTTACTGTAGGCTCGTCTAAAAACCACAAAGGAGAATATGTAGATATTAAACGTGCTATTGACACTCTTTTCTTTTGGCCTGCTGACAAAAACCTTCCAGGTGTTTGGGCAAGGTTAAGTAAGCCAGTTCTTTCCAGTGCCTCATAGGCTGAAGATGAGTTACCTCTTAGTCTAGACCAAAATAATAAATGTTCAAAAACTGTCAAAGATGATTTGATACAATCAGAGTGGCCAACAAAATGCACCAAAGTTCTATATTCCTCTATGTTCTGATATACAGATCCATCTCTCCAAGATAATTCTCCTTTTGATGGCTTCAAAAATCCCGATAAAACTCTTAGAAGACTGGATTTACCAATACCGTTAGGACCAGTCACCAACAAAGCCTCTCCTCGGCTCAAGGTGAAATTTACTTTACTAAAGATGGTTTTCTCTCCTCGAACGCAGGTTAAGTTGTTAGCCTTTAGCTCTCCTTTCTGTTTATTATCAATGTTCATGTAACCCCCATATAATTCCATTAATTAGCTGAGGCTCTATTAGCTAAAAGTATCAGGATTTTAACAGTTTTTTTGTTTTAAGAACAAAAGTCTTAGAACAATTGTATGATTTGAGCTATATAGATGCAAAAATAAAAGAAGAGCGTTTACATTATTATACAGACAACATCTACTTGCCTTCAGATACTATGTTTTTTATAAAAAACTAAACCTTTCTGGCCTTACTCCTAGTGATAACATCCTTCATTTCGATCTAAGGTTAATAAAAAAAGTGAAAATATATAGAGAAAAATCTTCATTTTCCTTTTTCGAGATAACCTATAAACGTAACTTATACTTATATTACAAAAGCCAAAAGTGATAAATTTATACTGACGAATTCTTAAAATTAATATTAAGCAGACTTGTTATATAGATAAGTGTCTAGGCGACTAAAAATAAAAGGATCTCTGCAGCTATGAGTTCATATACAAATTACCTGAATGAAATCGAGGAACGCAAATCCAAGAATTTGCAACCTAAACCCATAGAGGATGGCAATCTTCTAAAAGAAATAATATTGCAAATCAAAGATATTAAAAACAAACATCGGAAAGATTCACTAAAATTTTTAATATATAATACTCTTCCTGGAACAACCTCTGCTGCAGGTGAAAAAGCAAATTTTTTGAAAGAAATTATTCTTGGTGAAACGGTTATTCAGGAAATACCAGTATCTTTTGCGTTTGAGTTGCTATCGCATATGAAGGGTGGGCCTTCAATCAAAGTGCTTCTTGATCTAGCTTTAGATATGAAATTATCAATTGCTCAGCAAGCCGCAGATGTTCTCAAAAAACAAGTATTTCTATATGAATCTGATACAGCTAGGCTTGAAGAGGCTTATCGAAATGGAAATATTATTGCTAAGGAAATTCTTGAAAGTTATGCCCAAGCAGAATTTTTTACTAAGCTCTCAGAAATACAGGAAGAAATTAAGGTTGTTACATTTGTTGCGGCTGAGGGTGATATTTCAACAGACCTTTTATAACCTGGAAATCAAGCCCACTCTAGAGCAGATCGTGAGCTACATGGGAAATGCTTCATTTCGGAAACTGCTCAGAATGAAATTTTAGAACTACAAGACAAACACCCCGACAAACAGATAATGTTAATAGCTGAAAAGGGTACAATGGGAGTTGGATCCTCAAGGATGTCAGGAGTAAATAATGTTGCTTTATGGACTGGCAAACAGTCAAGTCCCTATGTTCCGTTTGTAAATTATGCTCCAATTGTTGCTGGAACAAATGGTATTTCACCAATATTCATGACTACAGTAGGTGTTACTGGAGGCATTGGAATTGACCTAAAAAATTGGGTTAAAGTTTTGGATCCTGAAGGAAATCCAATCTTAAATAACGACGGTAATGCAGTCTTAGAAGAGAAATATTCGGTTGCTACAGGAACGGTTCTAACAATTAATACTAAAAATAAGAAATTACTTAATGAAGATTCTAGTGAAGAGTTCATTGATATTTCTTCTTCCTTTACGCCACAAAAGATCGAATTTATTAAAGCTGGTGGATCATATGCAATTGAATTTGGAAAAAAACTTCAAATATTTGCCTCTTTAACTCTTGGTATAAATTTACACCCTGTGTTTGCACCTTCTCGAGAGATCACACACAAAGGACAAGGGCTTACGGCAGTTGAAAAAATTTTCAATAATAACGATGTAAGAAAAGATAAAACTAACATCTTACATGCTGGTTCAGATGTTAAAGTAAAAGTAAATATTGTTGGATCACAGGACACAACAGGCCCAATGACAGTTCAAGAATTGGAATCCATGGCAGCAACTGAAATTTCATCAGGTTTAGACGGAGCATATCAATCAGGTTGTCATACTGCGTCAGTATGGGACCTAAAAGCTCAAGCAAACACTCCTAAGCTTATGAAATTCATGAATAAGTTTGGTCTGATTACAGCTAGAGACCCGCACGAAAACTACCACTCCATGACAGATGTCATCCACAAAGTTTTAAATGACATAACAATAGACGACTGGTCAATAATTATAGGTGGAGATTCACATACAAGGATGTCTAAGGGTGTTGCTTTTGGTGCTGATTCTGGAACGGTTGCTCTTGCATTGGCAACTGGTGAAGTAACGATGCCAATACCAGAGACTGTCAAGGTTATTTTCAAAGGTCAAATGAGAGATTACATGGATTTCCGGGATGTAGTTCATTCGACTCAAGCGCAAATGCTAGACCAATTTGGTGAAAATATTTTTCAAGGGAGAGTAATTGAAGTTCACATCGGAACTCTCCTTGCAGATCAAGCTTTTACATTTACTGACTGGACTGCAGAAATGAAGGCTAAGGCGTCCATTTGTATTTCAAATGATGAAACTCTTACCCAATCACTTGAAGTCTCTAAATCCCGCATCCAATCCATGATTGATAAGGGTATGGATAATAATGCCCAGATGCTAAAAACACTAATTCAAAAAGCAGAAAAGAGAATTGAAGAACTAAAATCTAGGAAAAAGCGTGCACTCTTACCAGACGCTAATGCCAAATATTTTGCACATGTTGTTGTAGACCTTGATAAGATCAATGAACCTATGATTGCTGACCCTGATGTTGAAAACATCGACGTATCAAAACGTTATACACATGATACAATCAGGCCAATTTCATTCTATAAAGCTGAGAAAAAAGTCGACCTCGGATTCGTTGGTTCATGTATGGTTCACAAAGGAGATTTAAATATTGTGGCCCAAATGTTTAGAAATTTGGAAAAATTAAAAGGTGAGGTTATTTTTAAAGCACCCTTAGTTATTGCACCTCCAACATACAATATTGTTGACGAATTAAAAGAAGAAGGAGACTGGAATATTCTACAAAAATATGCGGGGTTTGAGTTTGATGATTCAGCACCAAAAAATACTCCTCGTATAAAATACGAAAATACTCTTTATCTTGAAAGACCAGGATGTAATCTTTGCATGGGGAATCAAGAAAAAGCTGAAAAGGGAGACACTGTGATGGCAACTTCTACACGGCTTTTTGCTGGACGGGTAGTTGAAGACTCCGTAGAAAAAAAGGGCGAATCTCTCTTGGCCTCAACACCAGTTGTCGTTCTTTCTTCAGTTCTTGGAAGAACTCCTAGCATAGATGAATATAAATTAGCAGTTAAGGGTATAAATCTGACTAATTTTTTCCCAAGTGAAATAATGTAAAAAATCTATGCACTTTTCACCTTTGTTACAATATTATCAGACAAAGGATGAATTAGCTTATCAAGCATTTCCTTAGGGCATCCCTGCCATATTTTTTTAGATTCAAGATCCCAGTTTGTTAAAAGCTGTTCACTATATTTTGAGTTAGACTCTCTATAATGTTCCTCAACTAAATTTCTACAAATTTTTTTCCAATAGTTACTTTCTATGCTCTGCCAAGTTACGGAGTCAGGATTAACTCTTGTCTGAAAATGATCATAATAATCATATACGAAAGCCATTCCGCCTGTCATGCCAGCACCAAAATTATCACCCACTTCTCCAAGAATAACAGCTACACCTCCTGTCATATATTCACATCCATTAGAACCACAACCTTCTGCTACAGCAAAAGCACCTGAATTTCTTACACAGAATCTTTCTCCTGCTTGCCCTGCCACAAAAAGTTTTCCTTCTGTCGCTCCATAGAGAACAGTGTTACCAATTATCGTATTTTCGTTTGAGATAAGATTACTTGATGTTGCTAACTTGACGACAATTGTTCCACCAGATAGGCCTTTTCCAACATAATCGTTAGCATCGCCCGTAAGGACTATTTTTAACCCATGGACTGCAAACGCACCTAATGATTGGCCTGCAGTCCCCCTGAGACGAATCGTAAAGTGCTCTGGCGGAAGACCTCGCATACCAAAACGTCGAGTCAATTCAGATGATAGCTTTGTTCCTACTGAGCGATGAGTATTTCGGATAGTATATGCAAGTTGCGTTTTTTCTCTTGCGTCTAATGCTGAACTAGCATCCTTAATCATTTGTTCATCTAAAGTACCTGGTACCTCATTACGCCCACTTCGAGGAGAAAAACGGGGCTTTCCATCTGAATCAGCTAAAGTCAACAAAGGGTTTAAATCTAAATCATCAAGATCCGCACTACCCCTACTTATTTGTTTTAGCAAATCGGGTCGCCCAATAACATCCTCTAAATGTCTATAACCAAGTAATGCTAGTATCTCCCTTACTTCCTCAGCAATAAATGTAAACAGGTTTACTACTTTTTCAGGTGTTCCATCAAATTTATCTCTGAGTGCACTATCTTGAGTACAAATACCGACTGGGCAAGTATTTGAATGACATTGCCTAACCATAATACACCCCATAGCTACTAGTGAAGCAGATGCAATTCCAAACTCCTCTGCCCCAAGCATAGCTGCAATTACAATGTCTCGGCCTGTTTTTAATCCACCATCTACTCTTAAAGTAATGTTATGTCGAAGCCTATTAAGAGTAAGAACTTGATTGATCTCAGCTAACCCAAGCTCCCAAGGAACTCCTGCAAACTTGAGACTTGTCTGAGGGCTAGCACCCGTGCCTCCGTCATTCCCTGAGACTAGAATAATATCTGATTTTGCTTTAGCAACGCCAGCGGCAATTGTACCTATTCCTGCTTCAGCCACTAATTTCACAGAAACTCTAGATACTGGATTAATCTGTTTAAGATCGTAAATTAACTGAGCCAAATCTTCTATTGAATAAATGTCGTGATGCGGAGGTTGAGATATAAGTGTCACACCCGCGGTGGAATGCCTAAGTGAGGCAATCTCTTCAGTAACCTTAAAACCTGGTAGCTGCCCACCTTCTCCTGGCTTGGCACCCTGAGCCATTTTTATCTCAATTTCTCTACAATTATTAAGATATTCTGCCGTAACACCAAATCTTCCGGACGCAATTTGCTTAACAGCAGAATTTGGATTATCTCCATTTTCCCGTGGTTGATATCTAGCAGGATCTTCTCCTCCCTCCCCAGAGCAAGAGGCTGCACCTATGCGATTCATTGCAATTGCAAGAGTTTCATGTGCTTCACGAGATAAGGCACCATGAGACATACTACCAGACATAAACCTTTTTCTTATTTCTGTAATAGATTCCACCTGATCAATAGGTATGGAATCGCAATTAGAATTAAATTCTAATAGGTCTCTTAAATGGGTTAATGGCTGAGAATATACCGATTCTGTATAACGTTTATAATTTGCATATGAGTCAGTCTCTACAGCAGCCTGTAGAGTATGAATCACATTCCCATCAAAAGCATGGGATTCACCTCCAATACGAGATTTATATAAGCCTCCAATTGGTAAAATATTACTATCAGCTTCAAATGCATATTGATGCTGTAATAGAATTCGTTTTTTAATTCCTGATAATCCTATTCCCGAAATCCTTGATGGCATACCCGGAAAAAATTTACTAACTAGTGCCCTAGATAATCCTACAGACTCGAAATTATAGGCTCCTCGATAAGAACTAAGAACAGATATCCCCATTTTAGATAATACTTTGAGCAACCCTGCATTTACTGCATCTCTATACTTTCGGCAAAGTTCTTCATATTGAAAGTTTCCAAACAAACCACGATTATATCTATCGGCAATTGTCTCCTGAGCCAAATATGCATTTACTGTTGTTGCCCCTACACCAATAAGTACAGCAAAATAATGTGTATCCATACATTCAGCAGCACGAACATTCAATGAAGTAAAAGTTCTAAGTTTTTTATTTACTAAATGACTGTGGACAACACCTACAGCAAGAATCATAGGAATAGCAGCTTTTCCATCTGAAATATTTTCATCACTTAGAATAACGTGCTCAGCTCCACCTCTTACAGCATCTTCTGCTTCTTGACATATATAATCTATAGCTTGAGTAAGTTCTCCATGGCCTGATTGAGCTTCAAATGTACAATCTATCCATTTTGCATTTTTTCCCATATATTCAGTCATTGCGGCAAATTCAGCGTTTGTTAATACGGGAGAATCTAGTTGCAATAATTTTGTTTGATCATCACTTTCATCAAATATATTTCCTAAATTTCCTAATCTTGTCTTCAAACTCATCACGCTGTACTCACGAAGAGAGTCAATTGGGGGATTAGTTACTTGTGAAAAATTTTGCCTGAAAAAATGATGTAACCCTCGATATTTTTTTGATAATACGGCTAATGGAGTATCATCACCCATAGAGCCAATTGGCTCCTTACCAGTTTCTGCCATCGGATGTAAAACAGTCTCTAAGTCTTCCATTGTCCATCCAGCGGATCTTTGACGCATACATAATTCATCCGCCGAGTAATATTCAGGTTCACTATCACTACGAATTAGTTTTTTTAGCTCGACAATATTTTTTATCCACTCTGCATACGGTTTACGTTTTGCAAGCCAATCTTTTATATTATTATTATAATGGATTTTTCCTTCTTGAAGATTAATGCCTATCATTTCTCCAGGCCCAAGGCGTCCTTTAGAATCAACTTTATCTTCATCTATATGAACCATTCCAGTCTCAGATCCAACAACCAATAATCCGTCTGAGGTTACTGTATAACGCATCGGCCTGAGACCATTTCTATCCATTGCTGCTATTGCCCAAACCCCGTCTGATGCAGCAATAGCTGCAGGACCATCCCATGGCTCCATTACACAATTACAGTAACTATAAAAGTTTTTTAAGTGTGTAGGTACATTAGGTTTTTTTGACCATGAATCTGGTATCATTAAGCACTGTGCTGCAGGTAATGGCCTACCTGCATGAACAAGGGCATCCAAAACTGCATCCAACGCCATTGAGTCTGAAGCACTAGATTCAATTAAAGGAAAAATTTCATCATTCTTATCTCCAAATTTTTTGCTTATGGCTCTTGTTTCATGACTAACAACCCAATTGGAATTTCCCTTAATAGTGTTTATTTCACCATTGTGAGCAAGTAATCTAAATGGTTGAGCAAGCCGCCAAGTAGGGAATGTATTTGTCGAATATCTCTGATGGATTACAGCAAATGAAGAAGAGAATTTTTTATCCAACAAGTCAGGGTAAAATGCTGTTAGCTGCTCCGCTAAAAACATTCCTTTATAAACAATGGATCGGCATGAAAGTGAGCATATATAGAAATCCGTTATGTGTTTACTCAAAACTTGGTTTTCAATTCTTCTACGGATTAAATAAAGATCACATTCAAATCTATCATCATCAACACCTCTATCATTAGAAATCATTATTTGCTCTATTTCTGGACGTGAAGCATTGGCTTTTTCTCCAATAACTGAGGAGTCTATTGGTACTTGTCTCCATTCATAAATTCCATAACCAAAATTTAATATTTCTGTTTCAACTATGGAACGACATAATTCTTGTGCACCCAAATCAGTTTTTGGAAGAAAAACCATACCCACAGCTAGTCTAGATTCCTGGGGTTTATTTCCAGACCTACCTACATGTGTTTTAAAAAAATCCTGAGCAATTTCAATATGTATTCCCGCTCCATCACCTGTTTTTCCATCTGCATCAACAGCTCCTCTATGCCATACAGCTTTTAATGCCTCTATTCCGGCAAGAACAACTTCCCGACGAGATTTACCATCAATTGATGCAATTAATCCTACCCCACATGCATCATGCTCATCTTTTGGATTATATAGACCTTCTGTTGTCATTTTTGTTCTAACTTCTTGACCCGATGTAATATCTAGATTTTCTCTAATTTGTTGCATGGATAAGCGTGTCCTTGCCTTTTAAAAATTTATGTATTGACTCAGCAGCGTCACGACCATCTTTGATAGCCCAAACCACTAATGATGCTCCTCGAACAATATCACCTGCAGCGAATACGCCTTCGATACTGCACATCATTGTAATTTGATTGACTGCTAGGGTTCCATGTTGAGTTACCTTAAGCTCAGGACAATCAAACAATGTCGGAAGATCTTCTGGATCAAAACCAAGTGCTTTAATCACATAACTTGAATTCAGAGATTGAGTTGAATTATCAAGTCTTATAGGCACTTGACGACCTGTATTATCAGCATTACCTAAACGTATTTTTGCAATTTCTAATGACTCAACTCTGGTAGTACCAATAAATGCCTCAGGTGTTGAAAGCCAATGAAAATTTACACCTTCTTCCTCAGCATGCTTAACTTCACTCAAGGAACCGGGCATATTTTTCCTGTCTCTCCTATAAACACAACTTACTGATAAAGCGCCTTGCCTGACTGCAGTTCTAACACAATCCATAGCCGTATCACCCCCTCCAACAACGACTACATCGTGGTCTTTGGCATTAAACTTTTGATAATTATATTGAGAAATTTTATCTCCTAGCCCAACTCGATTGCTTACAGTTAAGTAATCCAAAGCTTGAACTATATTTTTTGCCTGAATCCCTCGAATATCTAGGTTTTTTGCTTTGTAAGTACCGGTGGCTATCAAGACCGCATGATGACGTTGTCGTAAATCATCCAACGAAGCATCACGTCCAATCTCAAAATTCATTTCAAAAATAACACCACTGTCTTTTATTAGATTGGCGCGCCGATTAACAATCTCTTTTTCTAGTTTAAAATTTGGAATTCCATAAATTAACAAACCTCCTATACGATCATAACGATCATACACAAAAACTCTGTAACCATATCTCCTAAGATTCTCTGCGGCTGCAAGTCCTGCTGGTCCAGCACCAATTATACCAATAGATTTTGACAGCTCTTTTTGTGGTTTTACAGGTTTTACCCAACCATTTTTAAAAGCCGTATCTGTAATATGCCTCTCAATCGCACCTATGGTTACAGATTCAAAGTCTTTCTCAATTACACAATTTCCCTCACATAGTCTATCTTGAGGACATATTCGCCCACAAATTTCTGGGAAATTATTTGTTGAACTTGAAACTTCGTATGCTTCCTGCAGACGATCAGAAGCCGAAAGCATAAGCCAGTCTGGAATATTATTATGAAGAGGACAGTGCAATTGGCAGAATGGCACTCCACATTGTGAACAACGGGATGATTGATCCTTTAAATCTGATTTTTTAAAATCTTGATAAATTTCACCCCAGTCTTTGGTCCTACTTAGAGCGTCGCGTTTATTGGGTAATTTTTGGTCTATTATCGGAAATTTAAGCATATTTTGAGACAAAAGTGATATCTCCCGAAAGGTAAAAAAAAATTTTTGACAGGGAAATACAGGCGTTAAGTGACCATTTGTTTAGGGTAAACCCGTTACAAGTTTAGGTCAATATTATTGTCTTATATTTATAGTCCCGGTTAATTTTAACTTACATAGGGCTTAATTTTTTGTCAAATAATAATATTTAGTCATTTTTTGGTACCATTTTAACATTAAGCTTTCTATTACATTCATTTAATCCTCTGGTATAACCAAGATGCGGTAGCATATAACAAAAATTAATGGCGGTTATACTTTGAGCTTAGTTCATATTTTTGTCCTTGCAGTCATTCAAGGGATAACTGAATTCCTACCTATCAGCTCGTCTGGTCATCTAGCTATTATTCCATGGTTTGTAAAATGGCCCGACCAAGGAATTGTTTTTGATATAGCAGTTCATATAGGCACATTACTAGCTGTGATAATTTATTTTTGGAAAGATTTAACGAATATTGTTTGTAGCATAATGGGTATCAAAATTTTTTCTGGTTTAAATGGTATAGCAATGCTTTCAAGGGTTGCTGTAACAATACCCCCTGTCTTTATAGCAGGGGCTATTGTGGCCTGGAAGGATCCCAGCTTTATTAGAACCATAGAAATAATAGCAATTACAACTATATCTTTCGGTGTTCTTTTATGGTTGGCAGATAAATATAATTTATCTGCTAAAAAAATTGAAAAAACTTCTATAACAAAAATTTTAATTATTGGATTGTTTCAAGCTATTGCTGTTATACCTGGCACTAGCAGGTCTGGTATAACTATCACCGCCGCAAGAATGATGGGTATTGAAAGGACCGAGGCTGCTAAGTTTTCAATGCTAATTTCTATACCTGTAATAATAGGTGCAGGTTCTGTCGCAGGCTTCAAATGGGCTACAACGGAACAGACCTTTTCCATACATGAAGCAGGATTAGCAGTTTTAATATCATTTATAACTGCTTTACTCTCTATCACAGCATTAATGAAGCTTGTAAAAATTATTCATTATGGGCCATTTGCTCTATATCGAATAATTGTTGGTGTTGCACTATTAGTCTGGATTTACTTTTTCGATACTATAGGTCTTCAAACCATCACTAATTGATTACCTATAGTGATAGTTCTTAAGTAGTGATAGTTCTTAAGTTTAGATAGTAAACTCTACAAAGAACGCATGTTTTTATGGTTTTTTATATAAGTTGGTAAAATAGATTCTAGAGCAGATGGACTAATGCTTAAATTTTCAAACCCATATGCCCCATCTCCAACAATATTATCTATACGCAACATTCTAATTTGATCTCGAGACAACGGTGGAATCGGAAAAGCGTGAAGGAAGAATTCAGGGATTTTTTCAATAATGGCTGCCCCTGCATTAATAGCAAAAAAAGGCACTGGAAATAAACGTTTTCTTATGCCAGCCGATTGAAGAATAATAGAAATTAATTCCCTATACATGTATATTTTAGGCCCTCCAAGCTCAAATATTTTCCCTTCAGAATTGTTATTTACAATTGAGTTAACTGTGGCTTTTGCAACATCTCCTACATAAACAGGTTGAAATTTTGTCAACCCAGCTTCAAAGTGTGCAATAGGAAAAATACCATCGAATTTTATCCTAGGCATTTTTTTTGAGTCAAAAAATATTGGGGCTACAGGTAATATTTTTAGCAATGAATGCATTTTATTAAAAAATTCATCATCTGGACCAAATACCAAGCTTGGCCTTAAAATTGTGGCATTAGGGAACTCTTGCTTTAAATTGTATTCTCCTTTTGCCTTTGATTTTCCATAGCGTGTTGGTGATTTTAAATCCGCACCAATTGCAGATAGGTGAATTAATTTCCTAACTTTTTCAGCAGCAACCAAACGTGCTATCATGCCCGGGGCCTTCTCATGGATTTCAAAAAAATTTTGTGATGAGTTCTCTCTTAGAATTCCAACAAGATTTATAACTGCATCAGCTCCTTTAATAGCATTTATGATGGAGTTTTCATCACGAATATTAGCCTGAACGGGCACGACTTGACCTGGGTTTCCTAAAGGTCTAAGAAAACCAACCGAATCTGGTCGGCGAGTAGCAATTCGAATAGTATGGCCTTGTTTTGCTAACTTTTGAACGACTTGACGACCTATAAATCCGCCACCACCGAAAATTGTTATATTTAAACTCACGGAATCCTCTTTAATTTAATTAATAGCACTAGTATTTTGCAGAAACCCATAACAACGCTATATTTAAAACAGAATTGTAAACCCTTCTAGATAAATAAGTATATATTAGTAAGTTATCACTCAAACTATTAGATTCATCAATTATCAGGTTAGGCATGGCAAATTTTATATATAAAGAAGATCTACCTAATGACTTAGATCTTGGCAATACTATAGCTGTTGATACTGAAACGATGGGATTAAACCCTGAAAGAGATAGACTTTGCTTAATTCAACTCTCAAACGGAAATGGGGATTGTCATCTAGTTCAGCTGGGTAAAAATAGTAAATTTAACTCTCCAAATCTTAATAAACTTCTGTCCAACAAACAGGTGTTGAAAATTTTTCATTTTGCCCGATTTGATGTAGCAATTATACAAAAATATCTCAGAGTAAGCTGTCAACCAATTTATTGCACAAAAATTGCTTCAAAATTAGTAAGAACTTATACAGATCGACACGGTTATAAAGACCTATGCAAGGACCTTCTTAACATAGAAATTTCTAAACAACAGCAATCCTCAGACTGGGGTTCGGAGAAACTTTCCAATCAACAAATTGAATATGCATCTACAGATGTACTTCATCTTCACTCATTAAAGGAAATTTTAGACACGATGTTAATGCGTGAAGGAAGAGTTGAACTAGCTAATGAATGTTTTTCATTCATACCATACAGATGCAAACTCGATCTAAATGGATGGGCTGAACCTGACATATTTTCACATTAATATACCTTTAAGTATAAATCGGAAAGATGATGATAATGCCATGAATAAAATTAGTGAGCTAAATTCATTTGAAAAATCTTCTCCTATTGATTCTGCAAGCAGAGTCCTCATTCAAGAATCAGAAGCAATAAAACGTATGTCTAAGGAACTTGGACAAACATTTATATCTGCAATAGAAATTTTTGAAAAAATTAATGGCAGAATTATAGTTTCTGGTATGGGGAAAAGTGGACATATTGGAAAAAAAATAGCTGCAACACTAGCTTCAACCGGGTCACCTGCTATTTTTGTTCATCCGGCTGAAGCAAGCCACGGTGATCTCGGAATGATCACCAGTCAGGATGCTTTACTTATTTTGTCAAACTCTGGAGAAACACATGAACTTAATGATTTAATTGAATATGCGAAACGGTTTGAAATTCCTTTAGTAGCAATTGTTGGTTGCAAAATTTCTACTTTGACTGAGTCGAGTAATGTTTCGCTGATCCTTCCTGATGAACCTGAGGCTGGAACACTAGGACTTGCTCCAACAACCTCAACCACAATGGCTTTAGCAATGGGTGATGCTATAGCAGTTTCGCTTTTTGAACGTCGTGGATTTAGTGATAGAGATTTTCAAGTCTTTCATCCAGGAGGAAAACTTGGAAAACAACTCCTCAGAGTTTCAGATATTATGCACGTTGGAAAAAATATTCCTGTTGTTAAACTGAATACCCCTATGAGCGAAGCTTTATTGGTTATTACAGAAAAAAGTTTTGGTTGTGTTGGGGTAATCTCTGAATCAGAATTATTAGTTGGAGTTATTACAGATGGTGATCTTAGGAGGCACATGCAAGAAAAGCTTCTATCAATGTATGCCCGTGATGTCATGACAGATAATCCCAGAACTATTAGACCAAATGCACTTGCTGCAGAAGCACTTGGAATAATGAATGAACTTAAGATAACAAGTTTGTTTGTCTCAGATTCAGATAATTTAAAAGGTATAATCCATATACATGATTGCTTAAGAGCGGGTGTTGCGTGAAAAAACTAATGAGCATTATCAGAAGCTCCAGATCTTCTAAATATGTAAATGAGCCTGTAAAAAATCATCATAAGGAACCTTATGGCCAACTAGCATCCTTTGATGGCTACTCTATGGAAGGACAGGCTAAAAATACTTCAAAATATAGTCATTTCGTGGGGGTGATGCGCTATGTATTGCCGTTGATAGCTATCATACTTATAAGTCTTATAGTGATATGGCCTATAATGAGTGGAACAGAAGAGGGTTTTAGAATTACATACTCAGAAATAAGCGAAGTTGACGGTTCATTAAAAATGGTTAACGCTCGATATATGGATACAGATGAAAGGAATCAACCATTTACTGTCAGTGCTTCTGAAGCATCACAACATGAAGCAAATTCAACAACAATAATACTACAAAATATCACTGCAGATATTTTCAACGGGGCCGAAAAAAGAAATTGGTATGCACTTACGGCTAAATCTGGCACATATGAACGAAATAAAAAACTTCTTGACCTGAAAGGAAAAGTGACTCTTTTCTCAGATGTTGGGCACGAACTAGTTACTGAAAGTGCACATATTGATCTTGGTAAAGGGATAGCAGTGGGAAATGAACCTATTGAGGGTCAAAGTCCATTTGGACTATTGAACGCAGGGAGTTTCCGTCTTATAGAAAAGGGACAAACAACATTTTTTGGTAATAGGGTGAAACTTGTCATATTTCCTAATGCACACAAAGGGTAATATGAGGACGATTTATTTTGTACTCAATTTTTTTATTTTTAGCCTTGTGTTAAGTATACCTGCCTATGCTGATTCAAAGCTGAATAAAAATCAGCATGATAGCACCTTACCCATCGAAGTAGTGGCCGACACATTGGAAGTTAAACAAGGTGAAAATAAAGCCATTTTTTCAGGTAATGTGGAAGTAGTGCAAGGAGATATGATATTAAATGCTGCAAAACTAGTCGTACATTACAGAGAAAATTCCAAAAACCCTGAACAACCAGGTATATCATTGATTGATGCTTCAGGCGATGTTTTTGTTACATCACCCCGAGAAACAGCAAGTGGAAATACAGGAATTTATAATGTTGATAAAAAAACAATTATACTCGTTGGAAATGTAGTACTTACTCAAAATGAAAATGTAATACAAGGTGAACACTTACATATGAATCTTGAAACTGGGGAAAGCCGAGTATCAAAGGGTAAAAAACAAAAAGGAAAAGAAAATCGTGTTCGAGGGCTATTTATTCCAGAAAATAAAGAAAAATAATTTTCAGAGCTAAAATGTCAAAAACAATTATAAATAATGTATTTAAAAAACCAACCTCAGGTCCTAAAATAACTGAAAATGGTCCGAAGCTTGTTGCAGAAAACTCGGGTTTAGCAGCCTTAAATTTGGGAAAACAGTTCAAGAAACGACCTGTTTTGAGAGGTATAAGTTTACAAGTCCAGAGAGGAGAGGCTGTTGGACTATTGGGTCCCAATGGTGCTGGAAAAACTACAAGTTTTTATATCATTACTGGTTTGATGGCTGGTGATTATGGAAATGTGTACCTTGACGGGCATGATATAACAGATCTTCCAATGTACAGGAGAGCACGTCTAGGAATAGGTTATCTTCCACAAGAAGCATCGATTTTCAGAGGATTAACAGTAGAAAATAATATCAGAGCTGTGCTTGAGGCCACAGAACCTGAAAGGGCGAATCGTGAAGCCTTACTTGATGAATTATTGGCCGAATTTTCTATAAGCCACCTTAGACGAACTCCAGCACTGGCTCTATCAGGAGGTGAACGAAGGAGAGTTGAAATTGCTAGAGCACTGGCATCTAAACCTAATTTTATGCTTATGGATGAGCCGCTTGCTGGAATAGATCCTATTGCTGTTGGTGAGATCAGGGATTTAGTTGCTCACTTAAAACACCGAGGTATAGGTGTTTTGTTAACTGATCATAACGTTCGCGAAACACTAGATATTGTGGATCGAGCATACATTATTCATGAAGGTGCAGTCCTCATGGAAGGATTACCCGGGGACATTGTTGCTCATGAAGAAGTAAGAAAAGTTTACTTAGGAGAAAAATTTCGCCTATAAATTAATAAGATTAATTTCTTAAATTATAAAACATATCAAATTTAATTTGCAAAACTTTTAAGTCAGCTACTACATCAAAAATCTTACTCATAAAAGCTTTAATTAATTTTAAGAATTTTTTTTCTTAATTAACTATCTGTTATAAAAGGAATAATTAATAAATATTGTATGTTTTGAAACACAGCTATTGACTAAATTGTAGTGGTGGCATTATTGTGCCGCCGCTTTGAAATAGTAGGAAGCCTAATATGGCCATTTTAAGGGATAGATTACTGATTTATTTAATCGAAGCAAAATCTCTAATAACCCTTTACTAGCTAGATTTAAAATACAAACTGGAAAAAAATTAATAGACAATTACTAGTATAAATTACTGGTCTTAAGAAACTGACTCATATAAACGTACAGAGTTAAGGCTAATTTAATGGAAATTGCGGAAATTCTTAATCTATCTGGGGTTATCCCCGCATTAAAAACTGGCAGCAAAAAACATGCGCTGCAAGGAATATCTGACGTCGCAGCAAAATTAACTGGATTACACGAAAGAACTGTATTTGATGTTTTACTTGAACGTGAACGTCTTGGCTCTACGGGTGTTGGTAATGGAGTTGCTATTCCACATGGAAGATTGTCAGGCATTAATCAACTCTACGCAGTATTTGCTAAGCTGGATAAAAAAATCGACTTTGAGTCTATCGATGAAGAACCAGTTGATTTGATTTTTCTTCTACTTGCCCCAAAAAGTGCTGGGGCTGATCATCTTAAAGCATTAGCAAAAGTTTCACGGCTTTTAAAGAATGAAGGAATTTGTGAACAGCTAAGGGGTTCAGATACTGCAGAAGCACTTTATGCCTTACTTACTAATACTCCAACTGTAAGTGCAGCATAGATAAGGTTTGTTTATAAAAAATATTTTTAACATATTTACCTTTTATTCAAATCCTTGACAGCGATCAAATCAAAGCACACCTTTAAAATATGATTATACTCCATGCAACCTGCGTAGAGTCCGAAGGACGTGGAATTCTTCTTCAAGGTCCCTCAGGAGCAGGAAAATCTGACTTATGTCTTAGACTCATTGATAGGGGATGGCGTTTGGTAGCAGATGATCAAGTAATTCTAAATTCATCAGGTTCTAAGTTAATTGGCTGCCCTCCAATATCTTTAAGGGGATTAATTGAAGTAAGAGGAGTAGGGATTCTCCATATTGCACATGCTATCAGTGCACCAATTTACCTTGTAGTAGATTTAGTTAAGTTTGATTCTGCAGAGAGAATTCCTGAAAATGTGATATGGTATTTTGGCTCTCATAAAATACCCAAAATTCAAATTTGTCCGTTTGAAACTTCAGCAATTGAAAAAATTTCTATAGCACTTAAAGAATTCTATAATAATAATTGTAACAAGTTACATCTCTGAAAATACTAAAAGATGTATAGTTTAGATAAAGTATCAAGAAATGAAAAAAGAAAAAAATATATTACTCATTACAGGAATGTCTGGAGCTGGAAAAAGTTGTGTTCTCAATATTCTTGAAGACCTTGGTTATGAGGTTTTTGATAATCTTCCTTTTCCTCTTCTGCCAAAACTGCTGGAACATCTTGAAACAAACCCAAACTCTCGGCCTCAACCCTTAGCCATCTGTGCTGATATTAGAACAAGGCAATTTGATATTTTAACTTTCGAAAAAGAAATTTCTCCAACAATTTATAAATATAACCTTTCACCAAGTTTTCTTTTTATTGATTGTGACGATCAAGTTATTATGCAACGTTTTTCTGAAACAAGACGTAAACATCCTTTAAGAGAGAAAAAAAATATAACAGAGAACCTTTACATTGAGAGAAAACAACTCGCATGGCTACGTGATATTGCTGATATAGTTATAGATACAAGTTCAATGACTATTCCAAATTTAAAACAAGTTATAAAGGGGCACTTTAGTATAGAAGATACCCAAACATTGGAACTATCAATATTATCTTTCGCTTATAGATATGGACTCCCACCGGAGTCAGACTTGGTATTTGATGTAAGGTTTTTAAAAAACCCATACTATGTAGAATTTCTTAGGCCTTTGAGTGGTAATGATAACTCCGTAAAAGAATATATCGAAGAGGATTCGTCCTTTACACCTTTTTTTGATAATCTCATGTTATTAATTCTATCTCTTTTACCTTCATATCTCTCTGAGGGTAAAAGTTACCTAACAATTGCCATCGGATGTACTGGGGGTAAACATCGTTCAGTTCACGTTGCGAATAGTCTACATAAGAGAATAAAAGAAAATGGATGGGAAGTGAATCTTTATCATCGCGATCTTGCTAAAAGTTTTAATGATAAATAGACCATGATACATCGAATTCAAACAAATATATTTTGGGGAGAACATATTTAATGATTGGTTTAGTGCTAGTTACCCATGGACGATTAGCAGATGAATTTATTGCTGCAACAGAGCATGTAGTTGGTCCACAAACCCAAATTCGTAGCATTTGCATAGGGCCTGACGATGATATGGAGAACAAACGTAAAAATATCCTTGAAGCTATTGAGCAGGTTAACGATGGAAGTGGAGTTATTGTTCTAACAGATATGTTCGGGGGTACACCATCCAACCTAGCTATCTCTGTAATGAGCCAACTAAAAATTGAAGTTGTGGCAGGGATGAATCTTCCTATGCTTATTAAGCTGGCGAGCATCAGACAAGAAAATAACTTGGAAAAAGCAGTTATTTTAGCTCAAGAATCAGGGCGTAAATATATTAATGTAGCAAGTAAACTTTTAGAAAGTGAGAATGTTTGAATATTTCCTTCAACAACAAAAATAATATTTATAACAAAACATGTCTTGTCGCTAATCGTCTAGGGTTACATGCCCGAGCAGCAGCTAAATTTGTTAAATTGGCAGAAACATTCGATGCTGATATTTTTGTTGAAAAAAACGGAATTCGTGTGTCTGGGATATCTATACTAGGACTTATGATGTTGGCTGCAGGTCCAGGTTCAGCCTTAACTATAGAAGCTGATGGACCTGAGGCAGACAGGGCTGTTGAGTCACTTTCTGATCTTGTAGAGAATAAATTTGATGAAGATTAACGAAAAAAATACTACTATAAATCCTTTGGCTAATCTAACCCTTAACCAAGACATAACCCATAACGGATTAGGTGTATCTGCCGGTATAGCTATAGGTCCTGCACATGTTGTTGAGCGAGGATTGATTGATGTTCCAGAATATACAATTACCGAGAGTGCACTTGAGTTAGAAGTTGCACGCTTTGATAAAGCCGTACAAAAATCAATAAGGCAAATACAGAAACTACAATCAAAAGCCTCTGTACTGGAAGGGGCCGCAGCTGAAGAGTTGTTATACTTACTTGATGCACACTTACAAATGTTGAGAGGTTCTAGGCTTGTCAGAGGTGTTGTGCATAGAATTAGAAATACAAAAAATAATGCTGAAGCCTCAGTTCAAGCTGAATTCTCACAAATTGCTGAGGCCTTTTCAGCAATGGGTGATAACTATCTTGCAGGTAAAATTGAAGATGTTAGAGAAGTTAGTGCCCGCCTTTTGAGAAATCTTACTAGTGCTGAATATCAAGCATTTTCAGGTTTGCCCTTAGGAACAATTATTATTGCTGAGGAAATTACACCTGCGGATACAGCCTTAATGGATCCAAATCGTATAGGTGGATTTACATCTACCCTTGGTGGTGCAGAGGGACATACAGCAATCATGGCTCGCTCTCTTGGATTACCCGCTGTATTAGGTGCTCCGGGAGTAATGAGGACTGTGAAAGCAGGAGATATTGTTATTATAGATGGAGTTAGGGGCCAAGTAATTGTCAAACCATCTAAAGATACAATTAATCGATTTAAGCGTAGACGTCAGGCATTAATACGTAGGCAAAGACAACTCCGCCGACTTCAAAGAGTTCCCGCCATTACTAAAGATGGAACTGCTGTTAGACTTCAATGCAATATGGAACTCCCCTCAGAGCTAGAACTTTCATTAGATGCGGGTGCCGAAGGTATAGGACTGTTAAGAAGCGAATTTTTATATATGAACAGGCATAAACCACCAAGTGAAGATGAACAATATGTAGCTATTAGAGAAATATTAGAAGGTATGAATGGGTGTCCCGTTACTGTCAGAACACTTGATATCGGTAGTGATAAACTCGCTTATTCACTAGGAAATCATATTAGCCCAAGTGTAAATCCAGCACTTGGACTACGTGCAATTCGTTTATCACTTAAAGTAAGACCACTACTAGAAACCCAAATCGCTGCAATGCTAAGGGCATGTAATCATGGGGAAATGAGAATATTATTGCCAATGATTACTTCAGTTTCTGAGATATATCACGTAAGGCAAACAATAGCTAAAGTTGTTAGACGGCTTAGAAGAAGACGTATTAAACTGCCTGATGAATTACCTAAAATTGGAATAATGATAGAAACACCAGGAGCTGCTATAGCTTCAGAGTCTTTAGCACAGGTCTGTGATTTTTTTTCTATAGGTACTAATGACCTTACGATGTATACACTTGCAGTCGATAGAGGTGACGAACAAGTAGCAAATTTATATAATCCTCTTCATCCTGCAGTTTTACGTTTAATACAAATGACAGTTGATGCAGCAAAAAAATATCAAATTCCTGTGAATTTATGTGGAGAAATGGCAGGTAATCCAAAGTATTCTGCTTTGTTAATCGGTCTTGGTTTACGTAACTTGTCAATGGCTGCACCGAGTTTACCCAGAGTAAAACAAAGAATTATCAACCTCAATGTTTCTGAAGCATATACTCACAGCCAAAATATTTTGAAACAATCAGATACAACTGATATTTCAAATATAATAGATGAATATAACTCTTTAAAAAAGAATTGATTGCGGGTGCCTGTAGGGTAAACATAAGAGCGTTAAAAGGCCCGCCTTTAAAAAGGTATAATATAAGAAGCTTGGTTAAGTAAATAATTAGGAGATAAAAATGCCTCAGAATGGGGATTATAAAATTAAAGATATTTCACTAGCTGAATGGGGACGAAAAGAAATTCATATAGCTGAAACTGAAATGCCGGGACTCATGGCACTTCGAGAAGAATATGGAAGAACTAAACCACTCAGCGGAGCCAGGATAGTTGGATGTTTACACATGACAATTCAAACAGCCGTTTTAATTGAAACATTAACAACTCTTGGTGCCGAAGTTAGATGGTCTAGCTGTAATATTTTTTCGACCCAAGACCATGCCGCTGCCGCCATAGCTGCATCAGGGGTACCTGTTTTTGCTTGGAAAGGTGAAACTGAACAAGAATATGAATGGTGTATAGAAAAAACAATAAATGGCCCAAATAAATGGCATCCGAATATGATTCTAGATGATGGAGGAGACCTAACTAAAATCATGCATGAAACATATCCTGACCTAATGTTAGAAGTTAAAGGGATATCTGAAGAAACAACTACTGGTGTTCTTCGTCTGTATGAGATGCAAAAAGCCGCAACGCTTGCCGTGCCAGCAATAAATGTTAATGACTCAGTAACAAAATCAAAATTTGATAATCTGTATGGTTGTCGTGAAAGCCTTGTTGATGGGATAAAAAGAGCAACAGATGTAATGCTTGCCGGAAAAGTTGCAGTTATTTGTGGGTATGGTGATGTAGGTAAAGGGTGTGCTGCTAGTATGCGAGGACAAGGAGCAAGAGTTATTGTTACTGAGATTGATCCCATATGTGCACTACAAGCAGCTATGGAGGGATATGAGGTAATAACAATGGATGAAGCAGCTTCCATTGGCGATGTTTTTGTGACTGCAACAGGTAATAAAGATGTGATCACCTTGGATCATATGAGAGAAATGAAAGATAGAGCAATAGTATGTAATATTGGACATTTTGATTCAGAAATTCAGATAGACCAATTAGATAACTATGTTTGGGAAGAAGTAAAACCACAGGTTGATGAGGTTAAATTCCCAGATGGTAAAAAACTCATAGTGCTTGCAAAAGGTCGTTTGGTTAACCTAGGATGTGCCACAGGTCATCCAAGTTTCGTGATGAGCACATCATTTTCTAATCAGGTTTTAGCACAAATAGAGTTGTGGAAAAATTTTAACAATTATCAAAAGAAGGTCTATACTTTGCCCAAACACTTAGATGAAAAGGTGGCATCTCTACATCTGCAAAAACTTGGTGTGAAACTGACTAAACTTTCTGGAGAACAAAGTGATTATATCGGCGTCTCCAAAGATGGCCCATTTAAGCCCGATCATTATAGATATTGAGAAAATCTTTAACGAAAATATCTACGATCAATGATTGTACTAGAGAATGAATTAGAAACGGTTGCTCTAGCTGAGGCTTTTGCTAACAATGCTAAATCTGGAGATATTATAGGTTTATCTGGAAGTCTTGGTGCAGGAAAGTCATCGTTTGCTCGAGCATTTATTAACGCACGATGTGAAGTTGATGATGTTCCCAGCCCAACATTTACATTATTACAAATTTACGAGGAAAATTCTATAAATAATAACACGAAAGGAAGTATCTGGCATCTAGATCTCTACAGAATAAATGATGTATCAGAAGTATATGAATTAGGGCTTCCTGAAGCAATAGGACACGATCTTTTAATAATTGAATGGCCCGAGAGACTTCCTTCAGATTTTTTAGGTGACTGGTTAAATTTACGGCTGGATTTTTCAAAAAATCCTGACGCACGCATTGCAACGCTAAATGATTATGGCCCCCGCTCAAAAATTCTTAGGGATATACTTATATCCCAAATATCAACCGTATGAAAAACCCAGAAGAGTGGACAAGTTTCCTTAAAAAAAATGACTGGTTACCTGAAAAAACTCAGTCATTAGTTGGTGATGCTTCCACCAGGAATTATACCAGGATATATAAAAGTGGAACTACCGCAATTCTTATGGATTCCAGAGTTGAAAAGGAAAAAATTAATTCATTCATTAAGGTTGACTCACATTTGAGAAAATTAGGTCTTAGCGCACCTGAAATTTTTTATGCAGATATACAAAAAGGGTTTTTACTATTAGAAGATTTTGGCGACAACTCTATATATTCAATGGCCCAAAATAACCCTAATCAAAATGAATTGACTGAAATGTATTTCTATGCACTTGAAACATTAAAGATTATTCAGGAAGGGCATATACCTATTAATACTAAAAAATATACCTCTAAAAGACTAATTAATGAGGCTACAGAATTCTTTTCATTTTGGTATAACTCATTAATTACGAATTCGAATGAAATAGACATAGCAAAAAATTCATTCTCAAAAGCACTGGAACCAGTCATGCTGGAAGCTTGGAAAATACCATCCGTTTTTTCTTTAAGGGATTATCACGCTGGAAATTTAATGTGGCTCTCAAATAGAAGGTCTTTTAAAAAAATAGGGTTATTAGACTTTCAAGATGCAATTGAGGCACCAGCATCATATGATTTAGTGTCATTAACTTGTGATGCTAGAATAAAGTTGAATAAAATTTTAACTAAAAAAATGACTGATAAATATCTTGAATTAAACACCCATATTGACCCCTTAAGGTTCTACGCTTCTTATGCAGCAGTCGGCGTACAAAGAGCTTTTCGGATTATCGGGGTTTTTTCAAAACTAGCAATTATTGATAACAAACCACAATATAAGAAATATATTCCTTTGGTATGGGAACATGTGTTTGAACACGCCAAACATTCAAAACTCGAAAGTTTGCGGGAATGGCTTTTAGAGTTTGTACCATCTTCTAGAAATAATTTAACTTAGTTAAATGGAAAAAAATTATCAGATAAGCTCAGCAATGATTTTAGCTGCTGGTTTAGGTGAAAGAATCAGAAGTGTAAGTAATGGAATGCCTAAGCCACTAATTCAGGTTTGCGGTAGACCTTTGATTGAATATTCAATTACATATGTTGTTGAATTTGGAATAAAAAAATTAATAGTTAATACCCACTACAAGGCAGATTTAATTAAAAACTATTTGCAATCACCAAGAATAATATCTCTTACAAACCCAAGTAATAAAAGTTCACATAAGACTAATATCAAAACAATTCATGAAATAGATCGCCTTGAAACAGGTGGTGGAGTTAAGAATGCAATATATGAGTTAGGGCACGGACCTTTTTTTGTAATCAATAGTGATTCTATTTTCGGGAGAGAATCCTTCAACCCACTCTCATATTTAGCTGAGGTCTGGGATAACAGTTTAATGGATGTGTTACTTTTAGTTTGCCCCCTCACAAATGTTAAGGGCTATAATGGTTCCGGAGATTTCAATTTAGAATACCAAAAATCTTATGGTGATAGTAAATCGGTAATAAAAAATAATATAGCTTATAGGGCTAAAAGATTGGTTGATAATGATCTTAAAGCATCATTTGTGTTTACTGGCATACAAATCCTTTCCCCCAAAATTTTTAATAATGCACCTGATGGTTCCTATTCACTCAATTTTCATTATGATGATGCTATTGCTAACGAGCGACTTTATGCCATTAATTGTGATGAAACATGGTATCATGTAGGATCACCAGATGGACTAAGATTAGCGGAAAAAAACGTTTTTAGTCGGAAATATATATGACCACAGAGAAGCGTGGACCATCTATATATAATATGCCAGCCTCGGTTCCATTTATCGAAGCTCTTATATCTGGCATATATTCAGAAAAGATATTTAACATTGATAGAAAAGACCCTCTTTGGCTAAACAATATAATAATATTATTGCCCACAAGAAGAGCTTGTCGCTCTCTAGAGGAAAACTTTATTCGCTTGAGTAACCGATCAAGTTTGTTATTGCCAAAAATTTTTCCTATTGGAGACATAGAAAATAATGATCCAGAATTTGGGAATTTAGAGACAATAATACATCGGAACTTACCACGTGCCATTTCCCCCATTCGCCGCCAGTTGCTTTTAGCTAAATTAATTAAGGCTTGGAGTATAAACAATACAAAAATTAGTGTTGAGAAAACCAGCACATGGTCAATAGAAAATGTAATGCGATTAGCAAATGAATTAACTAAATTAATTGATAGTGCTGAAATAGAAGAAGTAAGCTTTTCAAAGCTAAAGGATTTAGCCCCACATGAGTTTGCACATCATTGGCAAAACACTATCAGATTTTTAGACATTGTAACAAATGCTTGGCCAGATATTCTTTCTGAAGAAGGTCTTATTGATACTGTTACAAGACGAAATCTTGCAATTCATCATATTTGTGATTTTTGGGAAAAATCTAAACCTCAAAATCCAATAATAATTGCTGGTTCTACAGGTTCCATACCGGCTGTGGCCAGACTTATGAAAACAGTTTCATATCTACCTAATGGCATGATATTACTCCCAGGCCTCGATAAAGAATTAAGTTCTAACAATTGGGAATCTATAACTCCCAGCCATCCACAATTCACTTTAAAAACTCTTCTTAAACGACTCTCTATTAAACGATCTAACGTAAAAACTTGGCCAACAGCATTATGTTTTAATCATAATTCATCGCGATCAAAAATGCTCTCAGAGGCCCTAAAACCACCTAAAACAAACAATGCTATACCAAATTTTCAATTAGATCATGATGCAATTAAAAATATTACAATAGTAGAATGTGCTGATACACGTGAAGAAGCAGGTTTAATCGCTTTAAGAATGCGAGCAGCTTTAGACGAAATTTCGACAAGTGGTAATAAAGCTAAATCAGGGAGATTAAAAAATAGAAGGTTAAAAACAATTGCATTGATCACTGCAGATAGACAACTTGCTCACCAGGTAGCAGTAGAACTTACAAAGTGGAATATAACAGTCGATGATTCTGCCGGAAAACCAATCAACCAGACCCTTGAGGGGTCACTTCTTCAATTAACTTCTAAATTTTTCATTAAAGACCTTGGCACCGTAGATCTTTTAGCAGCATTAAAGCATCCATTAGCATCAGGGGGCATAATACCAGAAAAGTTTAGAGAATTCACTCAAGAGTTCGAAGCTTGCTATTTACGTAAAGTGCAACCTATATCTGGATTTTTTGCCTTAAAAAATTTACCTACGGATTATTTTCCAGACAAAGAAATGCAGTTATGGACAAAGGGTATTTTTAATATATTAAAAACGTGCAGTGATATTTTAGTTAGTGAAAAAGAAGATTTCTTTAAGATTTTATGCACTCATATTAGAGCTTCTGAATGGCTAGCAAGTAATTATGATTCCGATGGATCAAACTTATTATTTGGTTCAATAGCCGGAAAGGAACTAGCTTTATTTTTAGAGGAACTTCTTGAGCATGGAGATTCAATAGGAAAGATTAATGGCACGGACTATATATCAATATTCAACTCACTTATAAAACAGCACATGATCAGGCCCAAGTTTGAGAATCAAAATAATTTTTTTATTTGGAGTCCCTTAGAAGCCAGATTACAAAAATCAGATATAGTAATTATAGGAGGTCTCAACGAAGGAACTTGGCCACTAAAACCAAAGAATGACCCCTGGATGAATCGTCCAATGCGAGAGGCATTTGGTTTAGCTTCTCCTGAAAAACGTATCGGATTATCAGCACATGACTTTGTTCAAGCAGCCTCCACTGAGCAAGTAATGATTACCAGATCACAAAAAAATAATGATGGACCTACTATACCTTCAAGATGGTTTTTAAGAATAATAAATCTCCTGGAAAAAAATTCTTCGGTATTACCCAAAGAAAAAGGGGAATATTGGAAGAGTATATACCATGAACAACAAAAGTCTGTGGGTAATTTTTCTCCGATTTCTCCACCTAGCCCGATACCTCCATTAGACTCTAGGCCTAGAAAACTCTCGGTAACAGAAGTTGAACGCTGGATGAAGGACCCATATAGCATTTACGCTAAACATATTCTTCGACTTCGTCCAATGGAACCCATTAATCTTAGTATAAGCAATGCTGACAAAGGTAATATTATTCATGAGATATTGGATACATTTCTAAAAAATAATTCATCAAATTTTTCGGATGATTCATACGAAAAATTAATCATTATTGGACAGCAAGTTTTTAAATCTAAAGATCTTGAACTAGCAAAGTTAGGTCTTTGGTGGCCTAGGTTTGAAAGAATAGCTAAGTGGTTTGTAAAAAATGAGATTAACCGTCAATTTAAAGTAAATACCCTAGGAAGCGAACTTCTTGGAGACTTTAAAATAGCACGTCCTGGAGGAATATTTCATATCACTGGAAAAGCTGATCGTATTGACAAAATGCCTGATGGAACTTTGTCAATTATAGATTACAAAACTGGAAGGACACCAAGCATTAGAGAAATGCGCGAGGGAAAAGCACCTCAGCTTTTTTTAGAGGCTCTCATAGCAGAGGCAGGAGGTTTTGCTAATATATCTAATACTTCTGTTAGCGAACTTGCTTATTGGCGGCTTTCGGGGGGCGAGCCAGCTGGAGAAATTACAAAAATAAATGACGGAATTAAAGAATTAATCACCCAGACATTACAAAACTTAGAAACTTTAATAGATACATTCGATAAATTTGAAACCCCTTATTTAGCTCAGCCACGCCACAACTGGTCAGCTATATGGAGCGACTATACACATTTATCGCGTATAAATGAATGGTCCATAAAAGTAAATAAGAGTGATGAGAATGACTAAGAATCAAACGCTTGCCTCTGATCCAAAGTCTTCCGTATGGCTATCAGCCTCTGCAGGAACTGGCAAAACACGTGTGCTAGTAAATAGGGTGTTAAGGCTTCTTCTTTCTGGGACTCAACCTGAAAAAATTTTATGTTTGACTTTTACTAAAGCTGCTGCAGCTGAAATGTCAATTCGGTTAAATAATCAATTGGGTATATGGGAAACCATGCCCATCCAAAAATTATCTCAATCAATTACTGAACTTACTGGAACTAAACCCAATCGGGAAACTCTAGTAAATGCAAAAAATATGTTATCTATTGTTCTAGATTCGTCAGAAGGAATTAAAACTGAAACCATACATGGATTTTGCCAATCAATTTTGCGGCGGTTTCCTATAGAGGCTGGAATTTCTCCCGAATTCAAAATTGCCGATGAACAGATACAGACTGAATTACTTCTTTCTGCAAAATCTAAGATATTATCCAAAGCCAGAAGTGAAGATCATCAAGATTTTAGCAACTCAGTAGCTATTATTAGTGCAAATGCATCAGAATTAGAATTTGAGAAAATTATTGATGAAATTATTGCATCCAGAAAACGATTAGAAAAATGTTTTTTACATTACAAAAGTTTTAGTAACATATTTGATGCTTTATCCAAAAAATTACAGATATCATCTACTGACTCAGAACTATCTCTAGCATGTGAATTTTCAATAGTAAAAAATTCTGATTTAAATAAACTTTTAAAAACTACGAAAATTTTTAGTGAAGGTAGCAAAATAGAAAAAATCTGGGCATTTAAAGCTAGTTTATGGCTTAATTGCGACTCTGAAAGTCGTATCCAAACAGCACAGAATTATGCAAGGAGTTTTTTTACTCAATCTGGAACAGATCTTGCATATTTACCTGGGAAAAGATTTCTAAACATACACCCAGATTTGGCTGAAATATTTTATAAGGAACAAAATCGGGCTCGCGAATTTCTTGAAAAAATAAAATCTATACGGGCCTTTGAGCGTGCTAAAGCAATCATCTACCTTAGTTCACATATGATCGAAGCTTATGATCTAGAAAAATCTAAGTCTGGAATTCTAGATTATAATGATCAAATTCATATGACTAACAATCTTTTGACTGATCCCAAATTGGCATTATGGGTATTATATAAATTAGACGGTGGAACAGATCATATCTTAGTTGATGAAGCACAAGATGTGAGCCAAATTCAGTGGGATATAATAATAAACTTAGCTAATGAATATTTCATTAACACCGAAACTACATCCACCAAAAAATCAATTTTTGTCGTTGGTGATGAGAAACAATCAATATTTAGTTTTCAAGGTGCTGATCCACTTATAATGCAGTCAATGCAATCACACCTGAGCGAGAAATCGAAATGTGCAGAATTTAAATGGTCTGAAATATCCTTAGATTTATGTTTCAGATCAACAGTTCCAATTATGGAATTAATTCACTCAACTTTTAATCAACCAGACATATTGAAAGGTGTAACAAATAAAAAAAAGAGTATCTTAACTCAAACTGTTCGGAAAGGTGAGTCTGGACTTGTTGAAATTTGGGAAAAAACCCAAACCAGAAATAAAACCACAAGTAACGATAAATGGTCACCACCAATACATCAAGAAACTCTTGAAGATCCGTCAGCAATATTAGCTTCAAAAATTGCAAAACGTATTTCTTTTTGGCTTACAACTCCTAACCCAAAAGACAATGAAGCATGGTTATTTTCCCATAATAGAAGATTACTGCCAAAAGACATAATGATTTTAGTACAACAAAGAAGTATTTTAGTTGATTATTTAGTTAAAGCACTTAAGACATTTGATGTTCCAGTAGCTGGTGTAGATCGAATGGTTTTGTTAGATCAACTAGCAATTATGGATTTAATTGCAATTGCTAATTTTGTAATTTTTCCCAAAGACGATCTTAATTTGGCAAATGTTCTTAAAAGCCCATTTATTGGCTTATCAGAGGAAGAGCTTTTTGAGCTCGCTTATGATAGGGGATCGGTAAAACTGTGGGATAGGATTTGTGATCTTTCAGATGAAAAAGAGATATTTTCTCAGACCAAAGAATATTTGAATAACATATTACTTAAGGGAAATACACTTCCTCCATATGAATTTTTTTCTGAGTTGCTAATGTTTTACGATGGAAAATCAAAGCTTATTAGAAGGCTTGGAGAAGAAGTTGATGATCCCTTAAATGAGTTTTTAAAACTAGCACATGAGTTTCAGAGTGATCACCCGCCGTCTTTACAATTATTTCTTAGTTGGATACAGGCTGGAAAAACCGAAGTAAAAAGAGATATGGAAAGAGATTCTGGCAAAGTTAGAATTATGACTGTTCACGGAGCTAAAGGTTTAGAAGCACCAGTTGTATTTCTTGCTGATGCCACAAGAAAACCTGCACATCGCCCTAAACTTCTATGGCTAAAAGATGGTGTTGATTGTGAGGTGCCAATATGGCCAGGACAAAAAGTAAATGATCCAAAAGCTTTTTTAAAAGAAAGATTAAACAATTTTGAAAAACAAAAAGAGGAATATCGTCGTCTTCTTTATGTCGCAATGACAAGAGCAGAAGATAGGTTATATATCTGTGGCATAGAAGGAAAAAAAGAATCAATCAAAGAATCTTGGTATGACATTATATATGATGGCTTCAAGGATCTAAAAAATCGGAACGGTTATTCAGTTGGGATTGGTTATACTCGTTTTGAATGTCCTCAAATAAAGGATGAATTCAATGAAAATTACACAGAAAAATTATCACAAGAGTTTGATAATGTTCCCAAAGTCAAATTTAGCTCTGTGCAAAATATCTCTCATGAAACAATAAATCCATCCAGTATAGCATACAAAGTTAATGATCAAATTAGTCCACTTGAAAAAACAAGGAGAACCGCACGTGACCGTGGAAAAATTGTTCACAAATTACTTGAATTTATGCCTAATGAATCAAAGACAACCCGTGAAAAAACTGCTTTTAGGTGGCTAAATTCAATTTCTCCAACAATTCCAATTAATGACCAAAAAAAAATGGTAAAATCTGTATTGAGGATTTTAGATAATCCCAATTTTGCCTATTTATTTGATTCAAAAAGTGTTTCTGAAGTTTCTCTTGGTGCTTTAATAGGTAGCCAATACATTTTAGGCAAGATTGATAGAATTATAATCAAAAATGATATCGTTAGAATTATAGATTATAAAACAGATATTGAACCTCCCACAGATGAAAAAAACATATCTGAAAAGTATTTATCTCAAATGGCTGCTTACAAAATAGCTACTGCAATTGCATTGCCTGAATATTCTATTGAATGTGGACTTCTATTTATTGAAAACTCTGAATTGATTTGGTTAAGCCCAGAAATTCTTGATCTATATGCACCTTGACGACTGTTGTTGTCGAACATAAGTTTATAGAAGTGAATCTAGGAGTTTAATATGTCTATATTGCAAGCAACAGACGCTGACTTTGAAGAAAAAGTTATTAAAGCAAATAAACCCGTGCTAGTGGACTTCTGGGCTGAATGGTGTGGGCCCTGTCGTCAAATAGCACCAGCACTTGAAGAAATTTCAGTTGAGATGGATGAAAGTATATTGATAGTAAAAATTGATGTAGATTCTAACCCCTCTACACCGGCTAAATATGGTGTACGCTCAATACCTACATTGCTTATTTTCAATCAAGGAGAATTGGCCTCCATGAAAGTAGGAGCATTACCCAAATCTAAACTAAAGGAATGGATTGAAGCTAGCACATAATACAAGGTTTATCTATTGATGTGTCGTGATCGTTTCAATTACTGAACCTACTAAGTACAACGAACCACATACCAATATACGACCAGCAACTCTCTTATTTTCAGTCTGTATTTCAGTTATTGCTGACATTACGTCTGAAGAAAGACGTGTGGTAGTTTTTGATGAGTCAATAAGTGAAAGAATTTTTCTGGGTTCGATTGAAGAATTCTGATCAGGAATAGAAACAGCAGTTATACTCAAGGCACGTTTTGCAAGGGGAACTACAAAATTCTTTACATCTTTCGTATCCATCATTCCTACGATTAAATGCAATGGGCGCCCGTCCCAATTATCTATATGATAACAGAGAGCATCTTTTGCACCGGGATTATGGCCACCATCAAGCCAAACTTCCCAATTAGTGGATAAACCTGACCAAAAGATCTGCTGCAACCTTCCATTCCAAACTGTTGACTCAAGTCCATTTGCAATAGTTTCTGCATCGATTTTTGAAAAATTATTCTTAGAGAGATACAATGCCGCACAAACCGCTATACCTGCATTTTCAACCTGATGTATTCCATTAAGTATTGGCCGAGGAAGTAAAAGATTCAAACTTTCATCATTATATACTGTTCCAGAATCAGTGACATTAATATTCCATTCATAACCAGAACGTAAAAGAGAGGCATTGGTCTGTTTTGCGTGAGCCTCAATTACTTTAAGGCTTTCCAAAGTTTGGGAACCAATGATAGCAGGAACTTTATTTTTTAATATACCAGCTTTTTCTTTTGCAATTTTAGAAATTGTATTACCTAAAAATTGTGAGTGATCTAGTGAAATGCTTGTAATCGCAGTTAACAACGGGGTTATAACATTTGTTGCGTCTAGTCTGCCTCCTAAACCTACCTCTAAAATTAAAACATCTGCCTTAGTTCTGCTAAAAGCAACAAAGGCTGCAGCTGTTGTTATCTCAAAAAAAGTAATTGGTTCGCCGGCATTTATTTGTTCGCATTCATCTAAAATATTCGCTAATTCGTCGTTATCTATTTTTTTTCCACATATAGTAATACGCTCATTGAAATTTATTAGATGTGGTGAAGTATAGGTATGAGTCCTATATCCACTACAACGCATAATGGCATTCAACATCGCTACCACACTGCCTTTTCCATTAGTTCCAGCCACATGAACAATAGGAGGAAGTTTTTTTTCAGGATTTCCCAGCAGAGAAAGAAGCCTTTTGATACGTCCGAGGCTTAGATCAATCGTTTTTGGGTGTAATTCCATCAACCTAGCTAGTATTTGGTCAGTTTTACTCCGATACATAGGTCAATTTATAAATCTATAATTTAAGTTGACCCAACAACAGTCGGGTTTCCAGCAGGTTTAATATTATCTTGGTTATTGTGCATTAAAATACCAACAATTCTAGAGAGCATTTCTCGAAGATCTTTACGATGAATAACCATATCTACCATGCCATGATCAAGAAGGTATTCGGAACGCTGAAAGCCATCTGGTAATTTCTGTCTGATTGTCTCTTCAATCACTCTCTGGCCTGCAAAACCTATAACAGCACCTGGTTCAGCAATAGCAATATCTCCTAACATTGCAAACGATGCAGTTACACCGCCAGTTGTAGGATTTGAAAAAATAACAATGTAAGGTAAACCATCTGCCTTAAAATCATCTACAGCAACAGTAGTGCGTGCCATTTGCATAAGTGATAAAGCACCTTCTTGCATTCTAGCTCCACCGGATGATGGAATGACAACTAATGGAGATTTTAGTTCTCTGGCCAACTTTCCTGCATTAATTAATCCATTTCCTACTGCGACCCCCATCGATCCTCCAAGAAATGAAAAGTCAAAAGCGGCAACAACTACCTCCTGACCGCCAATTTTACCATGAGCTACTTCTAAAGCATCCGTATGCTTATGTTCTGAACTACGTGCCTCCTTGAGTCTATCTGTATAACGCTTTCTATCTTTAAATTTTAAAGGATCTAAAGGTGCCTTCGGTAGATCCATTGAACTAAACTCAGCATCATCAAACAAACTAGAAAACCTCTCTTTTGGAGGCAGGTGCATATGAAATCCACAATGAGTACAAACTCTCATGTTTAAGGTAAGATCGCGGTGAAAAATCATCTGCTCACAATTTGTACATTTCTCCCACAGATCTTCTGGGATATCAGATTTTCGAAATAGCCCACTAACTTTTGTTCTCGAAAATCTATCAAGCCAACTCATTTCAAAGGTTCCTTACTTATCGCAGCACGAATAGCAATTGATAAACTCTTTACTAGCTGATGTACAGATTCTACACATTCCAAAGAATCCGAAGAATTTTCAACCAATGACTTAGCAATACAATCAACTAAAGCAGATCCTACAACAACTCCGTCTGCAAATTTGGCTATTTCTGATGCCTGTTGTGGTGTCTTAACTCCAAAACCTACACATATTGGCAAGTTTGTATGACCTCTGATTGTATGAACAGATTCAGCAATTTTACTGCTCATAGCTACATTGGAACCAGTAATCCCAGTTATTGAAATATAATACACAAATCCTGCAGAGTTTTTCAAAATAAATGGCAAACGAGTCACATCTGTGGTAGGGGCAACTAAACGAACAAATGCTAATCCATTTTCAATGGCAGGTAGACAAAATTCAGGATCTTCCTCTGCAGGCAAATCAACTATAATAACACCATCTATACCTGCTGACTTAGCATCTTCAATAAATTTATTAACCCCATAAATATATATAGGATTAAAATACCCCATTAAAACTACTGGGGTATTTTTGTGAATTTTCCTAAAACGTTGAACAAGCTCAAGAGTTTTTGTAAGCGTAATTCCAGCTTTTAAAGCCCTTTGCCCAGCAGCTTGAATGACCGGACCATCAGCCATTGGGTCTGTAAATGGAGTGCCAATTTCAATAATATCAGCACCTGCATTAGGTAAGCCTTTTAAAATTTCGAATGACCTTTCTATATCTGGATCGCCCATCATGGTGAATGTTACCAAGGCAGCTCTCTGTTCTTCCTGTAAATCCAAAAAGCAATTTTTAATACGTTCAATCAAAGGACTACTCCAAGTGACTCTGCGACACTAAAAATATCTTTATCACCTCTACCACACATATTTAAAATCAAAATATGGTCAGGCTTTAGCTTTGGTGCTATTTTAATTACATAAGCTAGGGCATGTGCTGGTTCTAATGCAGGGATTATACCTTCTAACTTTGAACATAACTTAAATGCTTCCAAAGCATCAGAATCACCAACTGATGAATATTCCACACGACCAATATCTTTTAACCAAGAGTGTTCAGGGCCAATACCAGGATAGTCTAGACCAGCTGATATAGAGTGAGCATCTAATATTTGTCCATCATTGTCTTGTAGTAAGTAAGTTCTATTTCCATGCAGGATTCCAGGACTACCTGCTGAGAGTGAGGCAGCATGCAATCCGCTTTCAATACCTTTTCCCGCTGCTTCTACACCTATTAAGTTAACATCCTGATCACCTAAAAAGGGATGAAACAAACCAATTGCATTTGAACCACCACCGATGCAAGCAATGAGAGTATCTGGAAGGCGACCCTCTGCTTCTAAAATTTGTTGTTTTGTTTCCTTGCCAATTATAGATTGAAAATCACGTACCATAGTAGGATAGGGATGGGGTCCTGCTGCAGTTCCAATTAGGTAATAAGTAGTTTCGACATTTGTGACCCAATCACGAAGCGCCTCATTCATAGCATCTTTTAATGTAGCAGAACCCGAATCCACAGGCTTTATTTCGGCACCCAATAATTTCATTCTAAATACATTTGGTTTTTGACGCTCTATATCTGTTGCCCCCATATAAACTGTACATGGAAGACCAAATCTTGCACATACAGTAGCTGTTGCTACGCCATGTTGACCAGCACCAGTTTCTGCAATTATTCTTTTTTTTCCCATCCTTTGGGCAACAAGAATTTGTCCCATACAATTATTGATTTTATGTGCACCGGTATGATTTAGTTCATCTCTCTTGAAATAAATTTTTGCACCACCTAAATATTCAGATAATTTTTCTGCATGATAGAGCGGGCTAGGCCTGCCAACGTAATGTTTTAACCAATTTTGCAGTTCTGATTGAAAATTTTTGTCAGCCCTTGCTGAACCGTAAGCCTTTTCTAAGTCTAAAATTAATGGCATAAGTGTTTCGGCAACATAGCGACCGCCAAAAATGCCAAACCTACCGTTATCATCTGGGCCAGCCCAATTTGAGTTAGTTTCTTTCATAGACATCTCCAGAATTTAATGCATTAATAAATTTCATAAAATCCTTGATTTTATTTGGATCCTTTTTGCCCAGAGAACTCTCAACACCTGAAGAGATATCAATTGTTTTGGCCCCAGTAATATTGATAGCTTCACTTATATTATCTATATTTAGGCCACCAGATAGAAACCAGTTTATTTTTCCTAGTAATTTTTCTTGATATGATAAAATTTTCCAATCGAACTTTAATGCATTTCCTCCAGGTAAAAAGGACTTTCCTTTTGGGGGTTTAGTATCAAATAATAAACTATCTACTGATTTCAAAAAATTCATTCCAACATCTAAGTCAGATTTATCTTCAATGCTAATAGCTTTGATAATTTTTGTTTTTGTCAAATCTCGTATTTCTCTAGTTCTATTAGGGCTTTCTGATCCATGTAGTTGGATATAATCAGGTTTTAATAATCTAGACAAAGACACTAAAAATTTATTTGTTGGATCAACAGTAACTGCAACAATTTTTACATTTTTTGGGATTTCATCTGTAAGATGGACACATTCTGATATAGTTACATGTCGAGGAGAACTTGGATAGAAAACAAATCCAGCGTATGTCACTCCATTTCGAACTGCAACATCCACAACTTCCTTTGACTTTAGACCACAAATTTTTACTGACACAACCAATATGTTGTCCCCATTAAGAAAATTTTTTAGAATTATTTATATTAATTTGACTAGTCTTACCAAACTCTAATTTTTCAAGTTTTGCTATTTTTCTTCGTAATAGAAGTATTTCTTTTTCTGCAGATTTTAATTTTTTTGCTCTAGAATTTGCAAGTAACCTCCGTCTATGATCGAGCAACCACCTAACTGTACTTCCAACAATAATACCAAATAAAACAGCACCGACAGCTATTGCCCATATAGGAACATCGATTAAAAAGGGTAACGGTGATAAATCAATTAGGGCTGGCGTTCTATTCGAAATTGCAAAAATTACAATGATAAGTGCCACAGGTATTGCGATTATCCAAGTTAAAAACCGCATAGGAAGGTTAGTCACTTGCAGCAATCAAACCTGGGAAATATTATTGTTAATACGCTTGCGGAGTTCCTTCCCAGCCTTAAAGAAAGGAAGATTTTTTTTAGATACGTTTACAGCTGCCCCCGTCCTTGGATTCCGACCAACTCGTGCTTCGCGATTCCTTACAGAAAATGCTCCAAAACCACGTAATTCAACCCTGTCTCCTCTTGCTAGTGCTGATCCCATTTCTTCGAATATTTTATTTACCACCCTCTCAAAATCTTTGTGATAGAGCCTAGGGTCTGGATAAAGGTCTGCAAGTTTTTGAATGAGCTCCGATTTTGTCATTAAAAACCTCCCAAAAAGAATAGATACAATCATATGACGATGCGTAAAGAAATAATATAATCACTAGGTTGCCAAACGGGCAAGATAGCGTCAAGACCACCAAAGCTAGTTATATAAAGCTTTATTTGTAAAAATATACCTGATTATAATGTGTTAATAGATTATTTTTGTTCCTCTTCTTTGTCTTTAGGCTCTGACTCTTCTTGTTTATCTCTGAGTGCTGCTCCTAAAATATCTCCCAAACTCGCTCCAGAATCAGTTGAACCGAATTCTTCCATTGCTTGCTTTTCCTCTTCGACCTCTAATGCCTTCACTGAGAGCGTTACCCGCCTGTTTGTTCGATCCAGTTGGACGACCTTTGCATCAAATTTATCACCCACAGCATAACGATCGGGCCTTTGTTCTGACCTTTCGCGTGATAAGTCAGAACGCCTTACATAGCCTGGTAATTGATCAAAGACATTAACTTCTACCCCGTGTTCATGAATACCTGTTACAGTACATGTAGCAATTTGCCCTGTTTTGTCTTCTTTAGAATTAAAAGGATCATCGTTTAACTGCTTAATACCAAGACCAATTCGTTCTTTTTCAGCGTCAACCGCGATTACTTTCGCACGGATTACATCGCCTTTTTTATGCTTTTTTATTGCCTCTTCAGGAGATGTAGTCCAATCAATATCAGACATATGGACCATTCCAAAAATTTCTCCAGGTAACTCAATAAACAGTCCAAACTCAGTAATATTATTTATTTTACCCTCAATTTCTGATCCCTCTGGATTTTCTGATATAAATTTTTCCCAAGGATTAGACATGCACTGCTTAAGACCAAGGCTAATTCGCCGTTTATCAGAATCTACGTCCAGCACCATTACCTCAACTTCTTGGCTTGTTGAAACTATCTTTCCTGGATGAACATTCTTTTTGGTCCAGCTCATTTCTGAAACATGTACCAAACCCTCTATGCCTGCCTCCAGTTCTACAAAGGCACCATAATCAGTGATATTTGTTACACGTCCTGTATATTTTGAATCTAATGGATATTTTTCAATCACTCCCTCCCAAGGATCTGATTCAAGTTGTTTCATCCCCAATGATATTCTCTGATTTTCCGAATTGAAACGTATCACCTGAACTTTCACTGTTTGTCCAATTTGTAGTGCTTCACTAGGGTGATTAATACGCCTCCATGACACATCTGTGACGTGGAGCAGTCCATCTACACCCCCTAAATCAACGAAGGCGCCATAATCAGTGATATTCTTGACAACTCCATCAAGCACTTGTCCTTCGTGTAGATTTGAAATTAACTCTTGACGTTGTTCTGCCCGGGTATCTTCAAGAACTGCTCTTCTTGAAACGACAATGTTACCTCGCCTTCGGTCCATTTTTAAAATCTGGAATGGCTGTTCAACATTAAGAAGAGGTGTTACATCTCTTATTGGTCTAATGTCAACCTGACTACCAGGCAAGAATGCTATAGCACCGCCAAGATCAACTGTAAAACCACCTTTTACACGACCAAAAATAGTTCCATCTACCCTTACACCATCCGAATGGGCTTTTTCAAGGGTTATCCAAGCTTCTTCACGCCTAGCACGTTCACGGCTTAAAACGGCTTCGCCACGACGATTTTCAAGTCTTTCAATAAATACTTCGACTTTATCACCGACAAGAATCTCCGCTATCTGTCCAGGGGGAGCAAATTCTTTTAGCGAAACTCTACCCTCTACCTTTAAACCTACATCAATAACAGCTGAGTCTTTTTCTATAGCTACAACGGTACCTGTCACTACAGTTTGCTCAAGCTTTCCATCATTATTCATAAACTCGTTCAAGAGTTCAGCAAAATTCTCTTTTGTTTGTATATCTGTTGGTTGTGTGTTCTCAACACTCATTCGTTTCTCATTTCTATAGTTTTTACCAGTAATATTAAATTAACTAATACAAGATTTTACTGGTAAATATGCTTAGGGTTTGGCGTAATTTAATATCATGTTAAACCACTTCACCATATTTCTTTTCAATAAAACAAACTGCATTTTCAAAAACTTCATCTTCAGTCAAATTACTAGAATCTATAAGGTAAGCATCTTGCGCCAACTTAAGTGGAGCTACACTTCTTTTTTTATCGCGTTTATCACGTTCTTTCATTTCTAATAAAACGTGCGCTTCTATACTCTCCATACCTCTAAGTTGCAACTCTTTCAAACGTCTAGTTACCCGAATTTCTCTATTAGCATCTAAATAAATTTTAGCTGTTGCATTAGGACAAACAACTGTACCTATGTCTCTTCCATCAAGAACAGCGCCCGGTAAAGTATAGGCAAACTCTCTCTGGTAGTCTAAAACAGCTTCCCTAACCTTTGGATAAGCAGCAATAACTGATGCTTTAAGACCTATATCCTCTCGCCTCAATTCGGGTTCATTTAGATCTTCTTTAGCTAGCCTTAAAGCAATTCTTTCAGCTAATTCAGCTTGTAATGAATCACAGCCATTTTTTTCCATTTTGAAAGCAATAGCTCTATAGATAGATCCTGTATCTAGGTATCGTAGACAGAAATGTTTTGCTAGCCTCCTAGCAAGCGTTCCCTTTCCCGAAGCAGATGGACCATCAACTGTGATGACAAAGCAAATAGAATTAGCCATTATTGCCTACTAAATATATCTGCACCTATTTTTTTCATAATATCTACAAAACCAGGAAAACTCGTCGAGATCGGAGCTGAATCATCTATAGAAATTCCCGATTTACTTGATAATCCTAAAATAATAGCTGCCATTCCTATTCGATGATCTAGCAATGTTGGTATTAATGAGCCCCCTTTTAATAATTTATTATTACCATGAACTGCTAAACCATCCTCATATTCATCTACAACAATATCAGAAGCTCTAAGTAAATTTACTGTCGCCGAAATTCTATCACTTTCTTTTAAACGAAGCTCTCTAATACCACGCATTTGCGTTATTCCTTTTGCAGCAGAAGCAATAACTGCAAGTATTGGATATTCATCAATCATCATTGGACTCCGCTCAGGAGGTACATTTATTCCTGATAGTTCACTATATGAGACTGAGATATCAGCAGTTGGTTCAAATTCATCATTTTTAGTTCTTGATAAGCTAATTTTGGCTCCCATCTCTACAAGGGTATCAAGTAATCCAATACGAAGTTTATTTATTCCAACATTTTTTATAGTAAGGTTTGAATCTGGAACCATAAGGGCAGCCGCAATTAAAAAAGATGCAGAGCTAAAATCCCCTGGTACACATATATTAGTTGGACATAACTCGTTTTGACCAATCAATCGACAAGTAGAAATACCTGTCTTATGATTTGTTTCTGTTACTATATTACTTCCAAATTTTTTCAACATTCGCTCTGTATGATCTCGACTCTGGATAGATTCATTGATTATTACTTCCCCTGGTGCAGACAAACCACATAATAAAAGTGCCGACTTAACCTGTGCTGAGGGTATTTTGAGATCATATTCAATAGGTATTGGCATATCTGGACCTCTTATGCCAATTGGTAATTTATCTTTAGAACCAGAAAATATTTGAGCTCCCATCAACTTAAGGGGTTCTGTTACCCTACCCATAGGCCTAGAGCACAAAGAATCATCTCCAGTAAGGAAAGCAGTTATAGGATTTCCAGAAATAGCTCCCATTAATAATCTTGCTGCTGTTCCTGCATTTCCTAGATCAAGAATTTGTCTAGGCTCTTCAAAACCCCCTATACCAACGCCTGAGATCGTCCAATATTCGTTTTTATGTTTCTTTATCTCTACTCCTAGTTCACTCAAAGCCTTGGCTGTCGCAATTACATCATCACCTTCAAGCAGCCCATAAATCTTTGTATTCCCCACTGCTAAAGAACCTAATATCAAGGCTCTGTGAGAAATTGATTTATCTCCTGGAACCTCAATTTCGCCAGAAATTGGGCCACCAAATTTACTTGAAAGAGTAGAATTTTTAAAAATTTTAGACTCACCACAGATATTTTCAGATGTTTTCATATATTGTCTCTAGCACACGAATAGATCAACACATATAAAATAAGTTCATTTTTTGTTTTGACAGTCAAGGCTGATCATGGCAATTGCAGTGTATTAAATAACATATTATTAGATATTACAGCTACAATCAGTCTCCATTAATATAAAATTTGGGAGACAAAAATAACTAGGAGAATTAATTGTGGTAAAACCTGAATGGGGAAAAAAAAGACTTTGTCAGTCCTGTGGTATAAATTACTACGATATGATGCGTGACCCCATAATATGTCCAAAATGCGGAAGTGAATATGAAGAACCCGTTAAACAACCTAGAAGAGGTAGAACACCAAAGGCTGCTAAAACTCCAGAAACAGGGCAAAGTGTCATAGATGAATCTCTGGATAAAAATGAAGTTATATCTTCTGATATAGATGAAGTCGTAAATGATTCTGATGATGATATCGTAATCGAAGATACTTCTGAGTTAGATGATGAAGATGATGTCTCTATTGTTCTTGATGGGATAGAAACAAAGAATGGAAAAGAGAGTTAAGCTTTAATTTATAAAAAAATAAATATTTTCGGGGCCATAGCTCAGTTGGGAGAGCGCTTGAATGGCATTCAAGAGGTCGGCGGTTCGATTCCGCCTGGCTCCACCACTACTCTCTCCAAACCATTTTTAAATACAATAGCAAAGCCAAAGATTTTTGTATTAATAACCAGCTAAATAGTTAACAAGGTTTATTGGTTCTAAACCATTTTTAATACGTGTATAGTTATTTATTATTTGTTTTGAACTAGAAAATGCATCCGTAATTGAAGCAACATGCGGTGTTAATGTAACAGATGGATGTAACCACAACTCGCTTTTCTTTGGAAGAGGCTCCTCTCTAGTAACATCTAGAAAAGCGTGAGAAATATAACCTTTATCCAAGGCCCTTATCAAATCTGATTCAACTACTTGAGCACCACGACCACCATTTATAAATGTTGACCCATGTGGCAGGCATGACAATAGATCTGCATTAATAATATTCTCTGTTTTTGGTGTTAAGGGTAACAGAGAAATTAAAATATCAATTTCTGTCAGAAATTCCTTGAGTTCATCATTCCCTGTATAGGCTTGAATACCCTCAAGGTTCTTTTGTGATGTACTCCAGCCTCTAATATTAAAATTTAGGTTCCTTAAAGCTTTAGCTACAGCTGACCCCAAAACACCAAGACCCATAATTCCTATGATACGATTACGACCTAAAGGCTGTCGTACGGGCTGCCATTGCTTCTTGTGTTGTTGTGAAATATATATTGGCATATTACGGTGGCAAAAAAGAGTTGCCATCAAAATATATTCCACCATCTGCTCTGTTAGTGTTTCGTCCACAATTCTTGTTATTGGGATACCTTTTGGAATTTCAGCTCCATAAAAAAGATGGTCAACACCAGCACCAAGTGAGGCTATTAATTTTAGATTAGGAAATAATTTCAATATTCCAGAGGTTGGTTTCCATACAACTGCAATTTCAACCTCTTCATTATCGGGCTGGTTGGGCCAAATGTAAAAAGGAATACTTTCAGCAATTGTATTGAATGCATTTTTCCAATCAGTTGGATCATCAAGCTCACTATAAAAAAGAATTGCCATTGCAAAGTATCTCTAGAGTTGACATAAAACTATAAAACTTTCCGAAGTTTGTACAAAAATTCCAAAGCCTCCTTAGGAGTGAGCTCATCTGGATTTATTTCTTCAACTAAGCTGCAAATTCTCTCTTTAAGTTTGTTCTCCTCAGTCATAACCTTAGAGTTTAGAGTCTTTGTATCTGAATTAATTAATAACAAAGGTAATCCCTCGTCTAAACCTGTATTTGAAAAATCTTTTTCCCCACTTTCAACAAGAGAAAGTACTTCTTTTGCCCTTTCTATTACAGTTTTGGGTAAGCCTGCAAGTCGAGCTACATGAATACCATATGAGCGATCAGCAGCACCAGTTGTAACCTCATGCAGAAATACGACGTCGCCATTCCACTCTTTTACCCTCATTGTTTTGCATGATAATGAAGTTAACTGATCGCTAAGCTTTGTTAGCTCATGATAATGTGTGGCAAATAATCCTCTACATCTATTTACTTCATGTAGGTGTTCTACTGTTGCCCAAGCTATTGAGAGTCCATCAAAAGTAGCTGTGCCCCTACCTATCTCATCTAGAATTACGAATGAACTTCCAGTCGCTTGATTCAATATTGCAGCTGTCTCAATCATTTCAACCATAAAGGTTGAACGACCACGTGCTAAATCATCAGCTGCTCCAACACGACTAAAAAGTTTATCAATAACTCCAATTTGAGCGTAATCTGCAGGAACGTAAGAGCCCATCTGAGCAAGAATAGAAATTAATGCATTTTGTCGTAAAAATGTACTTTTCCCTGCCATATTAGGGCCAGTTAACAACCAAAGTTTTTCGGACTTACCTAAATTACAATCATTAGAAATAAAACTTGTTTCAATATTTCCTGTTGCCTCGACTACAGGATGGCGTCCACCGCGAATATCAAACTCTAGAGAATCATCAACTATTGGTCTTGTATAATTTTTTTCTACAGCCAATAACGCTAACGATGTATATAAATCAAGATTTGCCAAGGCATCGGCAGTCAAGGAGATAGAGTCTGAGTTATTCTTAACTTTCTTTAATAATTTATCATAAATAAGTAACTCATTTTGAAGAGCTTCTTCGGAAGCAGAAGTTATTTTTTGTTCTAAATCCGATAGCTCTATAGTGTTATATCTAGCAGAAGTTGTAAGCGTTTGACGGTGTATAAACATATCCCCTAATTTTTCAATATTAGGAGTAGTTACTTCAATAAAATAACCCAAGACATTATTATGTTTTATTTTTAATGATGTGATCTTATATTCTTCTCGATAACGGTTTTCTAAATCTGTTATCAGTTTTTTACCTTCATCACGTAAGGCAACAAGTTGGTCTAATTTTTTATCAAACCCTTGTCTTATAAAATTTCCATCCCTTGCTAAAAGAGGAGGCATCTCACTGATAGCATTATGGATTAAGCTCACCATATCTTCGTGTTGTCCAAGGTCTGTAAGTAAATCCGATATTTCCTGTGGCATCTCAAAATCAAAAAAGGATTCGCATAAAATATTTCTTACAGTGGATACTACTGCTAAACCATTACTTATTGCCAAAAGATCCCTGGGGCCAGATCTACCTAGAGATATTCTAGCTACAATACGAGATATGTCAGGTAAGGAATTAAGAATTTGCCTTAGATCACTCCTAATTTTTTCATATTTAAAAAACCATGATACTGCATCAAGGCGGTTAGTTATTAGAACTGGGTTTTTTAGGGGGGCAGATAACCTTTCAGATAAAGCACGACTTCCAGCAGCTGTTACGGTCATGTTAATTACATCAAATAAGCTCGATTTTTTTTCTTCTGATAGTGATTCCAATATTTCTAAATTACGCCTTGTTGAAGCATCAATAGACATTATTTCATCCAAATTAACAGAATTTGGAAAATTTAATTTCGGTAAAATTTCCTTTTGTGTAATTTTTAGATATTCAATAATTGCTGCAGAAGAGGTTATTTCTGTATCTGAGTATTGTCCAAATGCACTTGAAGTGGTCACTTGAAAAACTTCACATAAACGTTTTTCAGCTTCTTTAAAATTAAAATAAGTGTCTGGCACAGAAACTATTTTATCTCTATAATTTTCAACTTTTTGACTGAATCCATATTCAGATTGTAATTTCTCAGATACTAAGATTTCTCTTGGCTTTAGTCTTTCTAATTCACTAGAAATCAAATTTTCTAAAGTGGATAGTGTATAGAATTTACCTGTAGAGATGTCGCACCACGCTATGCCAATAATGCCTTCCATTTTACAAATCGATGCAAGATAATTTGAGGTTCTTGAATTTAAAAGGGAATCTTCAGTTACGGTTGCAGGTGTGACAACTCTAACAACCTCTCGTTTTACAATGGCTTTATGACCCCTCTTCTTAGCCTCTATTGGATCTTCAACTTGTTCACAAATAGCAACACGAAAACCATTTTTTATAAGTCGAGCAAGATAAATTTCTGATGCATGAACCGGCACTCCACACATAGGTATATCTTTGCCTAGATTTTTTCCTCTTTGAGTTAGAGTTATATTAAGAGATTTTGCAGCAATTTTAGCATCTTCAAAAAAAAGCTCATAAAAATCTCCCATTCTGTAAAAAAGAAGGTCATTAGGATGTTCGGCTTTAATTTTTTGGTATTGCAGCATCATGGGTGTCATTTCACCGTTTTTTTTATCTGTGCGGTGACTACGAGTTTTGCCGTGATTTACTTTTTCTTGATCCATTCCTAATCAACATATTTTGAAAAAAAAGTTAATTCAGCTATATTAAGTAAATTCAAATTAATTTTCTAACATATGCATACAATACTAAGTCGATAAAAAGAGTCACTAAAAGTTAATAATGCTCTATTTGTATTTTTCATATTCAAATAATACAGAATTAATCTAATTTCTATAATACTGTTATTTAAGATAATATTTCCTTTATAAAACTCCGCTGGAGTGTTTTATGCAAGTACCTAAAACCTTATTTTCAAGGGTTCTGAAAGGAACCACTATAGGAGCTGCGACACTAGCATCAGCATTTATATTATTGGGCTCATTAGGGTATATTGGAGCTGCTGCAGCATTAGCTACTTGGGGGATTTTGACGGCAATTTTTGGCTTTGGTATCTGGATGTTTATGTCTGATTTTGTTGCTGTTCTTCAACAAGTATCTAGAAGAAAAAATACTGAAAACTCACATCCTTTTAAAAAATTACGCACTAGTCTCGGCAAAGAATTAAACTTAGCAATTCAAAACTCTAATAATGCTGCGAAAGGGCGGATACGTCGCCGTGAAGGAGATTTTGAGGAGCTGGAAATTGCACTAGATGCATTACCAGGGCCACTCCTTCAACTCAATATTGAAAGAGGAATAGTAAGAGCAAATGAAGCAGCTAAATCACTGTTTGGTGAAAATCTAGAAAATCGTGATTTGGCGACTGTTATGCGTAACCCAAATCTTCTTGATGCACTAGATTTTGCTATCCAGAATCATACAGGGAGAGATATTCAATTTACTCTACCAACACCCGTAGAGAGATTATTTTTTGCAAGAGTTGTACCACTTGAAAGACCTGCAAGGGATGGAACTGCACTGATGATTGCTCTCGTGGATCTCACATCAATTCAAAGAGCAGACCAAATGCGAGTTGATTTTATAGCAAATGCTAGTCATGAAATTCGTACCCCTCTAGCAACACTAATAGGATTCATAGAGACACTTCGTGGGCCTGCTCGCGATGACGCAGATGCCCGTGATAAATTTTTAGAAATAATGGAGAGTCATGCTCAGAGGATGTCAAGTTTAGTTGATGACCTCTTATCATTATCTCGAATTGAGATGGATGAACACACTCCTCCAAAAGAAAGAGCCAATCTTCCCATCATCCTAGAATCCGTACGAGATCAATTGAAATGGCATGCCCATAAGAGAAATGTTTCTTTAAATCTTGACCTTTCTTCAAGTTCTCACGATGTGCTTGGAAACAAAGAAGAACTCATACAGCTTTTTTATAACCTTGTCTCAAATGCTATTAAATATGGAAATCCCGATAGTGTTGTTTCAATAAAAACAAGTTTTCAGTCTAAAATCCCACCAACTTTTGGATGGCAATCATCTGAATCTGGAGCTATAGCAATAATAATCAAAGATAATGGGGATGGTATTGCACGGGAACATATACCAAGATTAACAGAAAGATTTTACCGTATTAATACTGCCCGCTCGCGTGAGCTTGGAGGTACTGGTCTTGGTCTTGCGATAGTGAAACACATAATTAATAAGCATAGAGGAGCTCTAACAATTGAAAGCGAGGAGGGAGTAGGTAGTACTTTCACTGTGTTTCTTAAGCCAGCCCCAGAAAAAAATATAAGTTTAATTAAAAATATTATTGAGTCTTAAAAATTAATCGAGTAGTCACAAATCTGTAACATTCTTATTGTAAATTCTTATTCATAGATAATTTTACTATCAGCCGGCCTTTGAAAATTTTAGAGGAGCATAATACGGCCGTGCAGCTTACTATCTTAATAATCACAACATTGATTTTATGTGCGATTGGTTTTTTCGTGGGCCGGCGACGGGCTGTATCTATATCTCGACAAAAAACAAAAAAACTCCACTCTATGCCAAACTTTCATGGCTCTTATGTTGCTATGTGGTGTGCAATACCAGCTTTTATAATAATAGTTTTATGGTTAGCATTAGAACAACAAATCCTTAACGCCCTTCTATTAGCACACTTTGGCTCAAGTATTGCAGATCTAGATTCGGTACAAATAGAACTTCTTATAAATGATGTAAAAAACATTGCATCAGGATCCAGCTTTGGTCGTGGTAAAAGCTCTGACATCCTTCTAAATGCTGCAGATCACTATGAAAGTCTTCAGTTAACTTTTAGAGCATCAGTTTTAGCAGCAGGTCTTTCTTTTTCAATTGCTTCTTTTTTATGGGCATGGAAGCGTATTTCACCAACATTGAAAGCTCGAAATTATGTTGAATTTGCTGTTAAAGTTTTCCTTTTTATATGCTCAACTATTGCAATAATCACAACTGTAGGAATAGTGCTTTCGGTTTTATTCGAGTCTATTCGCTTTTTTGGTCAAATATCTTTTTGGGATTTCTTATTTGGTAGTCATTGGAGTCCACAAACTGCAATTAGGGACGATCAAGTTGGTTCATCTGGTTCGTTTGGGGCTATTCCACTCTTTACTGGAACCTTGACCATAACAATCGTTGCCATGCTTGTAGCTCTACCAATAGGACTTTTCTCAGCCATATATATGGCTGAATTCGCTAGCCCTCGTTTCCGAAAAACAGTAAAACCTATCTTGGAAATTCTTGCTGGAATTCCTACCGTAGTTTATGGTTTTTTTGCCGTACTAACCATAGCACCTGCAATTAGAGGTTTTGGTACTGAGCTTGGTCTTACAGTTGCATCAGAAAGTGCTTTGGCTGCCGGAATTGTAATGGGAATAATGATTATACCATTCGTTTCATCTTTATCTGATGATGCGATAGTAGCCGTTCCCAAAAGTTTAAGAGAAGGGTCATTGGCTTTAGGTTCAACTCATTCTGAGACAATTAAAAAAGTGGTTATTCCCGCAGCTTTGCCAGGTATAGTTGCAGCGTGCTTACTTGCTATTAGTAGGGCTATTGGCGAAACTATGATCGTTGTAATGGCAGCAGGCCTTGCTGCTAATCTAACGGCAAACCCTTTAAACTCTGTCACTACTGTGACTGTACAAATTGTAACCTTACTTGTAGGAGACCAAGAATTTGATAGTGCTAAAACCTTGGCAGCTTTTGCATTAGGTTTAGTGTTATTTGTAAGTACTCTGGGTTTAAATATTGTAGCTCTATATGTTTCACGAAGGTATCGAGAACAATATGACTGATATCAATACTCCTAAAAACTGGCAAAATTCTTCTCAAACACAAAAACGTATTAAAAGAAGATACAGAGCGGAAAAACGTTTTAAGTATTTTGGTTTAGCAGCTGTATGTATTGCACTTGTAATGCTAGGAATACTGTTAGTTAGCATTATAAGTAAGGGCTACCCTGCTTTTACCTCGACGCAGTTAGCAATAGAGGTAAATTTTGATGAAAAAATTTTGATTCCAGACGGCAAAAAAAACTATGAGGCAATATACTCTGCAAATTATGGAAAAATCTTAAGACAATCATTATTTTCTGTTTTTCCAGAAATTACAGATCGTAAGGACAAAAGATCATTAATAAAATTAATAAGCAAGACAGCTCGCTTTGAACTGAGAGATATAGTTCTAAATAATAATAATGTAATTGGAACCAAACAAACTGTATGGCTAACCGCAGGAACAGATGTAGATTTACTTCATAAAAACCAAATCCCCAGAGATGTTGATTAAAACCAACGTCGTCTTAACAATAAGCAGCTGAAATGGATTGATACCTTTTATGATAATAATGCTGTAAGAGGTGTCTTTAATTTTTCATTTTTTACAAACTCAGACTCTCGAGAACCAGAAGCAGCAGGTATTGGTGGTGCTCTAATGGGTTCCTTATTTACACTAATAATCACACTAGCTTTAGCATTTCCAATTGGAGTAGCTACAGCTGTATATCTTGAAGAATTCGCACCAAAAAATCGCTTTACTGACTTTATAGAGGTTAATATTAATAATTTAGCTGCTGTACCGTCTATAGTTTTTGGCTTACTTGGACTAGCAATTTTTATTCAGGTTTTTCATTTACCAAGATCAGCACCTATAGTGGGAGGCTTAACATTAATGTTAATGACTCTTCCTGTTATCATTATAGCAACTAGAGCTGCATTAAAAGCTGTCCCACCTTCAATAAGAGAAGCTGCCTACGGTGTTGGAGCCTCAAGACTTCAGGTTGTCACACATCATGTTCTACCTCTAGGACTTCCCGGTATATTAACAGGTACTATTGTAGGAATGGCTCAAGCATTAGGTGAAACTGCGCCCCTTCTAATGATAGGTATGGTTGCATTTATTGTTGATACACCAGGAGGTCCACTAGATGCGGCAACAGTTCTACCTGTTCAAGTTTTTCTATGGGCAGATAGTCCAGAACGTGGATTTATTGAGAAAACATCTGCTGCAATAATGGTGCTATTGGCTTTCTTAATTGTCATGAATGCATTAGCAATATATTTAAGACAAAAATTTGAAATTCGTTGGTAAGAAAGATTAAAATTATAACCAATGAGTTACAAGAATAATAATGATTTAGTTTATATGGAGAGAAATTGAATTCACAAACTGAAATATCTAAGCAAATTAGAATGCGTGCTCAGAACGTAGATGTATTTTATGGTGATAAACAAGCCCTTAAAAAAATTAATCTTGATATTGCAGCAAACCAAGTAACAGCTCTTATTGGCCCATCTGGATGTGGAAAATCTACTTTTCTTCGCTGTTTAAATCGTATGAACGATACAATAGACAGTTGTAAAGTAAGTGGCGATGTTTCACTTGATCAGCGCGATATATACTCTAAAGATGTTGATGTAGTGGAACTTAGGGCAAGGATCGGTATGGTGTTTCAGAAGCCAAATCCATTTCCTAAATCTATCTATGATAACGTTGCATATGGACCACGTATTCACGGATTAACAAATAATCGCCATGAATTGGATATTATAGTTGAACAAAGTCTTCTTCGAGCTGGGTTATTTGATGAGGTATCTGATCGTCTAAATTCACCAGGAACTAGCCTTTCTGGGGGTCAGCAACAGCGACTTTGTATTGCTAGAGCAATAGCCATCAGCCCTGAGGTCATTCTTATGGATGAACCATGTTCTGCTCTTGACCCTATTGCAACAGCAAAAGTAGAAGAATTAATAGATGAACTTAAAGACCATTACACAATAGTAATAGTCACACACAATATGCAACAAGCAGCTCGCGTGTCACAATATACAGCATTTTTTCACTTAGGAGAAATTATAGAATTTGCTGAAACAGAAAAAATATTTACAAACCCTGTTGAGAAGAGAACACAGGACTATATCACAGGACGTTTTGGATAAAATTGCAATATATGCCGCTTAATATTTATTAAAAAATAGGAGGAAGAAACGTGACAGATCACATCGTCAAAACGTATGACGAAGAACTAGATCGTATTTCAAATAGCATCGTCCACCTAGGTGGATTCATAGAAGAACAGCTCTCAAAAGCTATTGCCTCCCTCGTAAATAGGGATAGTCAACTTGCTGACTCAGTAGTAAATGATGATAAAAAAGCTGACGAGATAGAAGAAGATATAAACAATCAAGTTATTCGTATTTTAGCTCTCCGCCAACCAATGGCGGTAGACCTTAGGCTAATAACCGCAGCATTAAAAATATCAAGTGACCTTGAACGCATAGGGGATCATGCTGCAAATGTAGCAAAACGTGCCCATGCACTTAGTCAATATGAACCTATTAGACCAGTTTCTGCAGTATCCAGGATGGCACAAATAGTTCAAAAAATGATTAAGGATGTTTTAGATGCATTTTTGGAAAGAGATGCCGAGCGTGCTATGGAAGTATGGAGGAGAGACGAAGAAGTAGATGAAATGTATAACTCACTCTTAAGAGAATTAGTTACTTATATGATGGAAGATCCCCGAAATATTACTCCATGTACAAATTTATTGTTTGTAGCAAAAAATATTGAACGTGTAGGTGATCATGCAACTAATATGGCAGAAACGATCAATTTTCTTGTTTATGGAAAAACGGTTAAAGAAAATCGTCCAAAAGGTGAAACTGACGCCATAGAACTAACTGATATGCCTAATTCACAAACGAAAGATTAATACAATTTGAAAAAATTAGCCTTAATTGTTGAAGATGAGTCATCTTTGTTAACTCTTTTAAGATATAATCTTGAAAGTGAGGGGTTTGAAGTAATCGAGGCAATAAATGGAGAGGAGGCACTTATATTAATTAATGAGCGCCTTCCTGACATCATTATACTAGATTGGATGTTACCCAATTTATCAGGCATAGAGGTATGTCGTAGAGTAAGAAGAAATGACTTAGCACGCAACGTACCAATTATAATGCTTACAGCAAGAAGTGAGGAAAACGATAGAATTCGTGGTTTAGACTATGGAGCAGATGACTATGTTGTTAAACCATTTTCAACGAATGAGTTATTAGCTCGTATTAGAGCAGTATTAAGACGTTTAAGGCCAGCATTTTCAGAAAATACTCTGAAATTTAGTGACATAGAAATGGATCTAGTAGCTCATCGTGTGATGAGAAATGGTGTGCATATTCGATTAGGACCAACTGAATTTAGGCTTTTAAGACATTTTATGGAACATCCTAAAAGAGTTTTTACACGAGAGCAACTTCTTGACCAAGTATGGGGACATGAAGTGTTTATAGAAAGTAGGACTGTAGATGTTCACATTCGCCGCCTCAGAAAAAGTCTTAATAAAGCTGGTGAAAAAGATATTATTCGTACAGTAAGGTCTGCAGGATATTCAATGGATAATAAAAAATAAAAGTCACTATTGATAAAATTTAGCTATTATAAGAGAAGTTTATAATTTTATTTAAATTCTTTGCTTTTTCTATAACTGATCCAACCTAAAAGTAGTAATCCAGGAACAGCAGCACCAGTTGTTAAAATAAAAAATGGAACCCATCCTAAAATATCAGCAAACCACCCAGATGGTACAGAGAGAAAAGTTCGACCTGCTGCCATTAAAGCACTCAAGAGGGCATATTGTGTAGCGGTATAGCTTACATTACATAAACTTGATAAATAGGCTACAAAAGCTGCCGTACCCATACCTCCTGCCAAATTTTCAAAACCTAATACGACGGCAAGGATTGCAGTATCATGACCAACAGAAGCTTGTAAAATAAATAGTAGGTTTGATACTAATTGTAAAAAACCACAGACCCACAAAGAATTTAAAATTCCTAACTTGGCAATCATTATTCCACCAGCAGCAAATCCAATCATCGTAGCAGCAAAACCATAAATTTTAGCCACATTAGCAATTTCAGAGTTTGTAAAACCTGTTTCTACTAAGAATGGATTTGTCATTACCCCAACCAATGAGTCGCCAAATTTGTAAAAAATTACAAATAATAAGATTACTATCCATCCTGGACGTTTAATAAAATCAAAAAATGGAGCGATTATTGCTTCTTTTAACCAATCAATAGCAGAGTTTGTTTTTTTGATTATTGGAGTTAGGGGTTCAGGGGAAAAAAGAATTGTTATAAGTCCAACAAATATCAAAGAAGCCATAATTAAGTAGACTAATCCCCAGTTAACACTATCTGCCAGATAAAGTGCTCCAGCCCCAGAAGCTAACATTCCTACGCGATATCCAAAAACTACAGATGCTGCACCCGCCCCTAGTTTATTTTCCTCGAGGACCTCTACTCTGTAGGCATCGATAACTATATATTGACTTGCTGAGCAAAAAGCAACTGCTAAAGCAATAATTGCTAAAAGTCCAGGATTCGTTATGGGATCAATTCCACCCATAAGAGCTATAGTTAATATTAATCCAATTTGAGTAAAAACAACCCACCCACGCCTCCGCCCAAGGCGGTTGGTTAAAAATGGGATTTTGATTTGATCTATCAAAGGAGCCCAAACAAATTTAAATACATATGGAAGTGATACAGCTGAAAAAAGGCCGATTGTAGTTTTATCTATTCCCGACCTACTGAGCCAAATAGATAATGTTCCCAAAGTTAGAGCTAATGGTAAACCACTCGAAAATCCAAGAAGAAAAATAACAGCTATACGTTTATCAAAATAAACTGAAATAGATTTTTTCCAAGTATTGGGGGAATTACTCGTATTTTGTATTAACTTAGTTTTATCTAATTCCCCCATAAACTTATCATTGCTCCGCAATAGTATCTCAAACTTTAAGAAATATACATTTTAATATTAATATAAAAAATGAAACATTAGGTCAGTTAATCATGCACTTTCTTCTATAAATTCCTTAATGTTTTTTTCTGGTCTGGCACCTATATGAGATATAATTTCACCAGACATTAATGAACCAAGTCTTCCAGATCTTGCAACACTAAAACCTTTAGAATATCCATACAAGAATCCAGCTGCATACATATCACCAGCTCCCGTTGTATCAATAATCTGTGAAATTTTTGGAGGATTAATTTGATGAACCTCCTCACTTGTTAAAATTAATGACCCGTTTGCCCCCCTTGTAACAATAACTATATCACAATCACCCCTAGAAGATGATAGAGCCTCATCAAAGTTATTTGTTTTGTAAAGTGCCTTAATTTCTTGTTCATTAGAAAATAAAATGTCTATATGACTCTTTGTAAGTTCATGAAAATCTTCCCTATATCTCTCCACACATAATGAGTCTGATAAGGAGAAAGATGTAAGCCTATTAGAATCTTTATTTAAAGCACAAACTTTTTTCAGGGCGGCCTTGCCTCCATTTGGATCCCAGAGGTATCCCTCAATGTATGTTATTTTGGAGCTTATAACAGAGTTTTTATCAATATCTTGTTCATTTAACTCAACACAAGAACCTAAATATGTACACATGGTTCTTTCCCCATCAGGTGTAACAAACACTAGACAATTGGCAGTAGAAGCATCAGAAACTGATGGTTCTGTTGTATATCTTACTCCTGTTTCAATTATGCTTTTTTTAAAAACATTTCCCAAATTATCCTGACTAACTTTTCCTATAAATTTAACTCTCCCTCCTAAGCTTGATATACCAACAGCTGTGTTAGCAGCAGACCCCCCAGAAATTTCTACGCCACAATCTACTTTTTCTCGTAGTAAAGTAGATTCATTTACATTTACAAGCGTCATCGCACCTTTAACTAATCCGTTTTCTTGTAAAAATGATTCGTCTACTTTGAAAATTAAATCAACAATTGAATTTCCAATTGTAAGAATATTTTTTGATTCTGCATCCATGCAAAATACCTCACATTCATTATATTGATTACATTGTTTTAAAATATAAATTTTTAATTATATTAGGATCGTTAAAAATGGTAATGCTATATTAAACATCTTGTGAAGAAGATATATTTATTTAGAATTTTAAGTGAAAAATGTGATTAAATTATATAAAAAAAGATTAATAAAATTTGATCTATATCGCATTCAAATAATGGCTTTACCACTAATGATCACATTGATTTTTATGGGTGGTTGTACAAATCAGAGTAGGGACTTAATTAATACTAAAAAAGAGGTTTATGAAAAGCTAGCATTTCCTAAGGTTATTATACAAGAACAGCCCAATAAACAACTTCCACCAAATAACTATGAGGAAAACATAACTTTAAAAGTAGATGATTTAAAAAAGATTAATGTTAAAGATTTTGAAGTAAATGTTTCGCAAAAATATCATAAAAAACAAAAAATTCTAGATACAGAGCTTAATTCTGAAAACGTCTCTCTAGTTACAACACAAAAAAATAAAAATATTATTTATCCTAAAAATTTTATTGGCTTAACAACTGAAAAAGTCAGCCTTTTACTTGGTTTTCCAGGCCTAAGACGTAAAGAATATCCAGCAGAGGTTTGGCAATACAAGTCTCAGGAATGCGTATTTGAGATTGTTTTTTATATAAAAAATACAACAAATAAAGAGCTCAAATCAGAATACTACGAAGCACGTGATCGATCAGCAAATGAAGTAAATCCACAAAAATGTCTGACAGATATTCTAGAAATGAATGAAAAAATAAATGATTAAAATCCTATAGTTTATTTTTTTACATGTGATCAAATTAAAGTCTTTTAGTGTTTTAAGTAGAAATAATCTTTTCCTTATATAAACACAAATCTCTAACAATACATTCTGAGCATTTTGGATTACGTGATTTGCAAGTATATCTCCCATGAAGAATTAACCAATTATGGGCTTCTTTTAGATATTTGGGAGGTACTCGTCTCATCAGATTTTTCTCTACTTCTAGTGGATTCTTACCTTTTGCAAGCCCAGTTCGATTTGACAATCTAAATATATGTGTATCAACAGCAATAGTGGGTACACCAAAAAGAACGTTCAATACTACATTTGCTGTTTTACGACCCACTCCGGGTAATGATTCTAATGCTTTCCTATTTGAAGGAACTTCTCCTCCATATTGATCAGCAAGAATTTTGGATAATGCCATAATGTTTTTAGCTTTTGAATTATACAAACCAATAGTTTTTATGTGTATTTTCAAACTTCTCTCACCCAATTTCAAAATAGAATCAGGGGTGTTTGCTACTTTAAATAGTTTGTTGGTAGCTTTGTTCACACTGATATCTGTCGCTTGAGCTGATAGCACTACCGCAACTAAAAGTTCAAAATTACTCTGATATTGCAACTCTGTTTTAGGGTTAGAGTTAGTAGATTGCAAACGACGAAAAAACTCTTCCACTTCCTTATTTTTCATTATGCTCACATAATATTATTTAAAAATAAGATTTTATAGTTAATTGGGTGTATTTTATGATTAATGTGCAATTCATGGAGCCAATAAGGCTATAATAATGATCATGAAAGTATCTATTTTAAAGCTATTCTTAGGCCAAATAGAACACTTTCAACCATCGGTTTTTTAATTTTCATATTGTTTTTTTCTCAGTTTCTGATGGTCTAAGTATTTATTTTGCTATAGCTGGAGCTTGGCCAATAATTGGGTTCTTTTGTTTAGATTTTGCTCTAGTTATCTTAGCTTTCAAAATCAATTACTGGACAGGAAAAAACTAAGAGCGTGTTATTGTTTCATCTAACTCTGTAAAAATTAAGATATCTCAACTAAATGGTAAATATCACGAGTTTATCTTCAATCCCTTCTGGCTAAATGTAATAATAGACGTTGATAAAAATATAACACTCAAGTTTTTTAAGATCACATCGTCAACAAATTACTTTAGGCACTTTTTTAACGTCTGAAGAAAGAATGACATTTTGTGAAGCACTAAAAACAGCATCGGACAAATCATAAAGTATATAATGACACTTATATCATTAACTTACTTCAACAAAATTTTAACTCTAGTCTAGACCCAATACATCCTTCATTGAATATAATCCAGGCTCCCTCCTACTGGCCCAAACTGCGGCAGCAACAGCACCTCGGGCATAGGTTTGTCGACTTGAAGATTTGTGGGTGAGTTCTATTCTCTCACCTTCTGCTGCAAAAATAACTGTGTGATCACCTACTACGTCTCCGCCTCGAATTGCAGAAAAACCTATTGTTCCGCGGGTACGAGGACCTGTCAATCCATCACGATCCGTTATTTTTGTATCCTTTAATGATATTTTTCTGCCTTTTGCTGCCGCACCACCAAGTGCAAGTGCGGTTCCAGATGGGGAATCTACTTTATGACGATGATGCATTTCCAAAATTTCAATATCGTAGTCATCATCAAGTATATTTGCTACCTGCTCAGTAAGACCTAGAAGTAGATTAACACTCAAACTCATATTTGGAGCTTTAACTATTGCGATGTGTTTTGAGGCAGTTTGAAACAAATTTTCTGTTGTTTTTTCAAAGCCAGTTGTACCAACTATTAATATAGTATTATGCTTAACAGCTAATTCTAAGTGCTTTTCGGTTACATCAGGAAGTGTAAAATCAATTACAACATCTGATAGCTCAAACATTCTATCCGCATCAGTGGTAACTTCTATTCCCAGGTTATCTAGTCCTATAAGACTACCAGCATCGGTTCCTATACTCTTGTGATCAGATACTTCTGTTACAGCTATTAAATTTACTTGCTGGGCAGATACTATTGTTTCAATTAAAATCCTGCCCATTCTACCAGCTGCACCAGGTATTCCTATTTTGAGGTCTTCAGCAGCCATCAGACTATCCTTAATGATTATTAGTATACTGTTATTATAGAATGGATTATTATTCTTCATCTAGTAAGAAAAAATATGGTCTATATTAAATTTTTCCTATTTACTAGTCTTTCAAATCTTCCCAGATATCCCTTACTTTAGAAAAAAAACCTTCTGATTCTGGACTATGACCAGATTTACTAGACTTATCAAACTCATCAAGTAACTCTTTTTGTTTTTTTGTAAGATTAACTGGCGTCTCCACATTGACATGCACATACATATCTCCTTTAGAAGAATTATTAAGTGATGTCATACCTTTTCCACGTAACCTGAATTTTTGGCCTGGCTGTGTTCCAGCAGGAATGTTTAGTCTAGCTCTTCCTCCCCCAAGGGTAGGTACTTCGACATTTCCACCCAGACTCGCACGAACCATTGGTATTGGAACCTTGCAGTGTATATTTCTTCCATCACGCTCAAAAATATGATGTGGTGATATGGATAGAAAAATATATAAATCACCTGATGGTGCACCACGTGCACCTGCCTCACCCTCACCAGCAAGACGGATACGTGTTCCATCTTCAACACCAGAAGGAATATTTACAGAAAGTGTTTTTTCCTTTTGAGATCGACCTGACCCTCTACAATTAGAACATGGATCTGTTATTACCTCACCGGATCCTTGGCAGGTAGGACAAGTACGCTCTATAGTAAAAAAACCTTGCTGAGCTCTAACTTTTCCGTGCCCACTGCAAGTTCCACAGTTAGTTGGATTTGTTCCACTTCTTGCACCGCTTCCACTACAACTATCACACACAATAACTGACGGAACTTTTACACGAGCCTGTTTTCCTGAAAAGGCATCTTCAAGATTTATATCTAAATTATACCTTAAATCTGCACCTCGTGAATGGGTTCTTTGTCCTCCTCCACGGCGACCTCCGCCCATAAATTCCCCAAACAAGTCATCAAATACATCTGCAAAACCGGATCGAAAATCAAAATCAAATCCTTGAGCCCCTGCTCCTGAACCTGCCTCAAATGCTGCATGTCCAAATTGATCGTAAGCTGCACGTTTTTCCTTATCAGAGAGAACATGATATGCTTCTGATAATTCCTTGAATTTTTGTTCAGCAGCTTTATCATCAGGATTTTTATCGGGATGGTATTTCATAGCAAGCTTACGATAAGCTTTTTTCAAATCTACGTCTGAGACCCCTCTCTCAACACCTAAGGCTTGATAATAGTCCGCTTTACTCATGTATATCCTTACATAAAAATAGCTGGTTTTTTTGAGAGAAATCTATAGTTAATTTTAAACAAAGCTAATTTTGAATTATTATGATTTATCTTTTTTTTCTTCTTCATCAAGTTCCTCAAAAGGTGCGTCTATAACATCTTCATCTTTACCATCACCTGAGCTAACTGAGTCTGCGTTATTAGGGTCTGTTTTGGTAGTTGATTCTCCTGCGGCATCCTGCTGTTTTTTGTACATAGCTTCACCCAGTTTCATTGAGGCTTGAGCAAGAGCTTCAGTTTTTGTCTGGATTAGGGCTGGATCCTCTTCAGATAAAGTTTCCCGTAAGTCAGAAATTGCAGTATTTATTGATGATTTTTCCTCCTCAGAAACTTCTTCACCAAATTCTTCAAGGTTTTTTTCAACACTGTGAATTAAGCTATCTGCATGATTTCGAGCTTCTACTAACTCTTTACGTTTCTTATCTTCTTCAGCATGTGCTTCTGCATTATTTACCATCTCATTAATTTCATCATCGTTAAGTCCACCAGAAGCTTGTATACGTATTTGTTGTTCCTTTGCGGTTGCCTTATCCTTTGCTGAAACATTGACTAAGCCGTTAGCATCTATATCAAATGTTACTTCAATTTGTGGCATTCCTCTTGGAGCTGGAGGTATACCGACTAAGTCAAATTGTCCAAGTAATTTGTTGTCTGACGCCATTTCTCTCTCACCCTGAAAAACTCTAATGGTTACTGCTGTTTGGCCATCATCAGCGGTAGAAAAAATTTGGCTTTTCTTGGTTGGAATAGTTGTATTACGTTCAATTAATCGTGTAAAAACTCCGCCTAGAGTTTCTATGCCTAATGATAAAGGGGTTACGTCTAAAAGCAAAACATCCTTAACATCACCTTGTAGAACGCCTGCTTGGATCGCCGCTCCAACTGCCACTACTTCATCAGGGTTAACGCCCCTATTTGGGTCTTTACCAAAAAATGCCTTGACCGTATCAATTACCTTTGGCATTCGAGTCATTCCACCAACTAAAATAACCTCACCAACTTCGCCTGCAGAGAGCCCTGCATCTTTAAGAGCTGCTTTACAAGGATCGATTGTACGCTGAACTAAGTCTTCAACTAAAGCTTCAAGTTTTGCTCTAGTAATTTTTAGCGTTAAATGTTTTGGTCCGGATTGATCAGCGGTAATAAAGGGCAAATTTACTTCTGTTTGCATGGAGCTAGAAAGCTCAATTTTAGCTTTTTCGGCTGCTTCTTTTAGTCTTTGAAGTGCTAGACGGTCATCTCTTAAGTCTATTCCATTTTCTTTCTTAAATTCGTCTGCGAGATATTCGAGCAAACGTAGATCAAAATCCTCTCCACCAAGGAAAGTGTCTCCATTAGTAGACTTAACCTCAAACACCCCGTCACCTATTTCAAGGATAGAAACATCGAAGGTTCCACCTCCAAGATCATAAACAACAATTGTCCCTGTTGCTTCTTTATCTAAACCGTAAGCAAGGGCAGCAGCTGTTGGCTCATTTATTATTCTTAAGACGTCAAGACCAGCGATTTTACCTGCGTCCTTAGTTGCTTGTCGTTGTGCATCATTAAAGTATGCGGGAACTGTAATAACAGCTTTTTCCACATCACTTCCCAGATAAGACTCTGCTGTTTCCTTCATTTTTTGGAGTGTAAATGCACTTATTTGACTTGGGCTATACTTTTCACCTCTAGCCTCAACCCAAGCATCACCATTAGCATGATCAACGATTGAATAAGGAACCATTTTGATATCTTTTTGCGTCATAGGATCCTTAAAGGAACGGCCTATCAACCGTTTAATGGCAAAAATTGTATTGTCAGGGTTTGTAACTGCTTGCCTTTTTGCTGGTTGACCTACCAAACGCTCACCTTCTTCTGCAAAAGCGACAATTGACGGAGTTGTGCGAGCACCTTCAGCGTTTTCAATAACTTTAGGTTCGGATCCATCCATTACAGCTACGCACGAGTTGGTCGTACCAAGATCAATACCAATTACTTTACTCATTTTAGTTCCTTGCCATTTTTTCAAAAATTAAAACTTCACACGATAAACTCTGTTATCGTAATTAGTCTTTATATTTCGTCTCCCTATGACTTGTAAGATCTTCATATGGTGTCGCGATTCTACGCTGCAAGCGTTAAAAAATATTTTCCTTAATAAAAATAAAAATTTTCTTAGTAAATATTAAATAAAATGAATATTTGTTTAATACTTTTCATTGTTTTCAATGATTTAGTGTTTATTTACTCATATATCCTCTTCACCTGAAGAATCTTGGGATTTTTTATCCTCTTCACCTGAAGAATCTTGGGATTTTTTCCCTTCTACTGATGATTGATTAACATCAATTTCTTTCGATTTGGCTACTCCTACCATAGCTGGTCTAAGTAGCCTTTCTCCCAAAATATACCCTGGCTGAAGCACCTCAACGATAATACCGTCAGGTTTACCAGACTCTTTAGTTTCAAACATTGCTTGATGAAAGTTGTAGTCAAACTTTTCATCTAAAGGATTAATTTTCTCAATTTTATATTTCTTTAGAATAGATTCTAGCTCGCGAGCTGTCATTTTAATTCCATTTACGATAGCTGCCAATGCATCATTTTCCTCCAATGAATCAGCTGGAAGAGAAGAAAGAGCTCTGTCCATATTATCTGCCACAGATAGCAGATCTCTTGAAAAATTTGTAATTGCAAATTGACTCGCTTCTTGAACTTCTTTTTTAGCTCTTCTTCTAACATTTTCATTGTCAGCCAAAGCTCTTAAAAGTTGTTCCTTCAGTTCATCTAATGATTGAATAGACTCACCAGTATCTCCTTCTTCACTTACTAAGTCTGCTATATTTTCTGTTTTGTCCTCGGACTCAGGTTCTAAGTTTTCAGTATTTTCTTTTTTAATATCCTGCATATCTTCCTTCTCTAATTTTTTGGGATGATCAGATTGTATTGTCAACCCAAGATTCTGCTTATTACTCCTGCCGTATGATCCACCATAGGAATTATTCTTGCGTAATTTAGTCTGGTTGGTCCTATAACGCCAATTGCTCCAACAAAATGTTGTTTACTATCTTGATAAGGAGCTACCACCATTGAGCTATCAGTATCTCGAAAAAGCTCACTTTCTGCTCCGATAAAAATTTGTACTCCTTCTGCATTACGTGTTGATTCTAGCAATCTTTTTAAATCTGATTTTTCGTCAAGTGCTTCAAATAATGATCTTAATCTATCAATTTCTCGAGCACCCTGTATTTCATCTAATAGATTGGCTCTTCCCCTAACAATCAAAACACTTGATTTTTTTGAGTCTTCAACTTTAGTAGCTAGACCTGCCTCAACAATTTTTGTTGAAAGCTCATCGATCTCTGTTTGATGAGCATCTATTTCTTCTTTTATTTTAATATAAGCCTCATCAAGAGTTCTACCACTAAGCCTTGAATTCAAATAGTTTGTTGCTTGAATTAAGGACGCTTGAGTGATACCCACTGGAACTTCAATTACACGATTCTCTACAAGACCAGATTCATTAACCAAAACCAACAAAGCTCTTCCTTTGCCAATACTTACAAATTCCACTTGTCGAAATGGTGCGTTTTCTTTAGGAGAAAGAACCAATCCTGCACAACGAGAAAGCCCTGATAATGTTTCTGTTGCCTCTCCAAGTAATTCATCCAATGTACGACCTGCAGCTTGACATTTTCCTTCAATATTAGCTCTTTCACTGTCAGTAAGATTACCTATCTCGAGTAAACCATCTACAAAAAACCTCAAGCCAAGCTGAGTAGGCAGCCTACCAGATGAAGTATGAGGAGCGTAAAGCAGGCCCATATCTTCTAGATCTGACATTACATTTCTTACTGTAGCCGAAGATATTGGAAGCTCAAGGCGTTTGGCCAACGTCCTAGAAGCAACGGGTAGACCAGTAGCCATATATTCTTCAATTAGCCTACGTAATACCTGTCGAGAACGTTTGTTGAGTTCATCTAGCATATCTTTAACAAAACCTTTAATTTTATGTATTCTATTAGAATGTAGTAACGAGCATAAAAGCCGTCAATATGACTAAATATTTGAATTATCCCTATAAGACATACTTTACGATTTGAATTACACAATGTACCTTTAAACTTATCTCTTAACATCACAATAAGGAATCTCTGATGCGACCGTCCGGCCGGAGTTCAAATAAGTTACGTAAAATTAGATTTGAATTAAATGTAAATATTCACGCTGAAGGTTCTTGCCTTGTATCCTTTGGAGAAACGAAAGTCTTATGTACGGCCAGTATAGAGGACCGTGTCCCCCCATTTTTGAGAAATACAGGTAGAGGATGGGTTACTGCAGAGTATGGGATGTTGCCTAGATCAACTGGTAGCAGAATAAATAGAGAAGCTGCAAGAGGAAAGCAAAGTGGCCGCACACACGAAATACAACGACTAATCGGTAGATCACTTAGAGCAGTGACCGATTTAACTGCTTTCGGGGAAAGACAGCTAACAATTGATTGTGATGTTATCCAAGCTGATGGGGGAACGAGGACTGCCTCAATAAGTGGAGCATATCTTGCACTATATTTAGCGTTCCTAAAACTTTTAGAAGACGGGACTATTAAAAACATGCCATTATTTTCAGAGGTGGCCGCTGTTAGCTGCGGAATATATAAAAATGAATCTATTTTAGATTTAGATTATGCTGAAGACTCTAATGCTGATACTGATGCGAACTTTATTATAACCGGAGAAGGTGAAATAGTTGAAATTCAAGCAACAGCTGAAACTAACCCCTTCTCTAAAGGGGAATTTAATCAATTACTTACTCTAGCAGAACAGGGTGTTTCAAAAATTATAGAAAAACAAAGACAAACACTTACCTCGGGAAATTTACATAATGCCAAGAGTATTTAAAGATAACGAGATAGTGATTGCTAGCCATAATTCAGGAAAAGTTACTGAGATTGGAGAATTGTTAAAACCCTTTGGTATGAGAGCTATTTCTGCAAGTAATCTTGGATTAGAAGAACCCGATGAAACAGGCAAAACATTTTCTGAAAACGCTGAATTAAAAGCTAAACATGCAGCATCAGCTTGTTCTAAACCAGCATTAGCTGATGACTCAGGATTATGTGTTGATTTACTTGGTGGAAAACCAGGAATCTATTCCGCTCGCTGGGCAGGAAAAGATAAAAATTTTTCAGTAGGAATCAAACGTATAGAAAATGAAATAATCGACTCTGGTGAAACACCAGGTGGTCAATCTGCATATTTTATATGTGCACTTTCTCTATGTTGGGAAGATTTTTACTGCGATACCTTTGTTGGAAGAATTGATGGGACGCTATCATTCCCCCCTCGTGGTCAACAAGGATTTGGGTATGACCCGATTTTTATTCCCAATGGATTTAAAATAACTTTTGGAGAAATGAATCCAAAAAGAAAACACGCTATGAGCCATAGAGCTAGTGCTTTCAAGCAATTAGTAGACAGATGTATTGCTATCAATGGCCTAAAATAAAAATGAATAAAAAGAATAATCCATTGCTTCAACAGATTTCGATATATATTCATTGGCCATTTTGCTTATCAAAATGCCCATATTGCGATTTCAATAGTCATGTAAGAACTAACTTTGATTATAAAAAAATGATTTCTGCTTATATATCAGAGATTCATTCTATAAAAAATTTCATTCACGATTCACCGTTAGAAATAGGTTCTATTTTTTTTGGTGGAGGAACACCTTCTTTAATGCCACCTAAATTTGTTGAAAAAATTATATCTACATTAGAAAGATACTGGAAATTCAGTGATAAATTAGAAATTTCTTTAGAGGCAAACCCAAATTCTGTAGATTTAGTTAAATTTAACGGGTTTAAAAATGCTGGCGTAAACAGACTGTCTCTTGGGGTTCAAGCTTTAAACGATAAAGATTTGAAGTTTTTAGGTCGTTCTCATACTTGCAATGAGTCTTTGAAGGCCTTGGATATAGCATCAAAAATTTTTAAAAAAACATCCATTGACCTAATATATGGAAGACCAAAACAATCAACGTCTGATTGGGAATTAGAATTATCGAGTGCTCTAAAATTACCAATCAATCATATTTCTCTTTATCAATTGACAATAGAGAAAGGGACACAATTTTTCACAGATGCCAGAGATAAAAAATTTATTATGCCAAACGAAAACTATCAGAACACTATGTTCAATATATCCAATATTATCACAGAACAAGCTGGATTTACATCATACGAAATTTCAAATTACGCACGTCCCAATTTTACTTGTAAGCATAATTTAACTTACTGGTTATATAAACCTTATATTGGCATTGGACCTGGAGCACATGGTCGTATGCCAGCAAAAGACGGCGGCAGAGTAGCTACCCGAATGCATTCAAAGCCTGAAACATGGCTTGATGCTGTATGTTCAAATGGACACGGAATTGCACAAAAATCGGCTATATCCGCAAAAGAACGAGCTACAGAAGCATTAATTCTAGGATTACGTCTTACTGAAGGAATAAATAAAAAACATTTTGAGACAAATACTGGGGTGAAATTCAACGATGCAGTTATTGCCAGTGAAATAAAAAGATTGGAAGAAAAAAACTATATTGTGAACTCAGAGCAAAAATTAAAACTAACTAAACATGGGCGTCCATTACTTAATTCAATTTTAAGTCATATCGTAGCTTATGAATAATCATATTACTGTCTGAATTTTTTTGGGGGTAAATCAACTATATTTCTGATTTTTTCATCTCCAACTTTTATTATTGCAAGATTTCGCTCAGATAATCCTGTTTTGTGAAAACGAAATACACCTGAAGCACCCCAAAAACCTCTTGTTTCTGTAAGTTTATATTCTGAAAATTCTTTTATATTATTTTGTGCAAATAAAACTGCTGCTAGTGCTGTAGCATCATAAGCTAGTGCAGCAACATCAAGTGGAAAATCATTATAAATACTAATATAACTTGAAATAAAATTCTTTTTTGCAGTAGGCTCTGCAGCAACATATAATCCACCTACTAGTGACTTTTCACTCAGTAACTCCGCGTTATCCCACATATCAAGTCCAAGAAATTGGATTTTTACAGGATCAATTTCAAAATATGGCATTAGCGGAACAACCCTTCTCAATATTTTTGGATCATCACTAATCAAAAGGGCATCAAAGTCTAAATCACCAAGTGTATGCATTGTCTCTAATTTTTTAAGTTTCCGTATGGATAGCTTATCTTTTTTATTCTCTAATGATTTTCTTTTTTTCAACAATGCCTGCCTTCTTCTGTCGTAATCAGCAAGCTCTCTTACAACACCTTCTGCATTTGAAGCATCCGGTTTATAAATTTGAATATGAGTCAATTCAGCTTCACCAGTAATAATAGCACTTCTTAAATGCCTCAACACGGTGTGTCCATATCTAGAGTCAGGTAACAAGGCAGCAAATTTCTTATGACCCTGATTTATTGCATAAGCAATTATTCGTTTTACCTGTTCTTGAAGTGCATGGCCTATTAAAAACCCTCCTGAACCTGCCACATTCGGGTCATTTGAAAAAGAAATTATATTGATATTTTTAGACCTAGCTATGGGGGCAATAGCAGATACCTCTTTACTAAGTAAAGGGCCAATGATTAGATTTACTCCTAAATCTATAGCTTGTTTTGCAGCAATTAACGCCCCTTCTGATGTCCCACCAGTATCAATTGGAAACAAACTAAGATTGTCATTCGCTAGTTCAAAAAATGCTAACTGACTTGCATTGAGAATCGAGTGACCTTCATCACTAAAAGTTCCTGTCAGAGGGACAAGAAGAGCTACCTTTATTTTGTTTATGGTTGTATTATTCTGTTTTAAATTATCTGAATGATTTTCAGAGTTGGTCCCAAGATCAAATGCTATATTTATCTGATTATTGTGAATTTTGTTAGATTTAATTTCATCTCCCCAAACTTGGGGAAAGAGATTTGGCAAAATAATACAAGAGATAAAAGCGAAAAAAAACAAACATAATATTAAAAAATTGAAAGTTTTTACCATGCCTAACATGCCATCAAATGAAAAATGACTGATTTAATAAATAATGATTCTATAAATCAAATATTGCCTGGACTCTACATTATAGCAACGCCTATTGGTAATATGTTAGATTTACCTACTAGAGCTAAAAATATACTTAAATTAGCCGATGTAGTTTTATGTGAAGATACCAGACATACATCTAAATTACTAAAACATTACAATATTAAGAGTCAAACTATTGCTTATCATGAACATAATGCATCTGCAGTCAGGCCAAAAATACTAAAACGTTTAAAAAATGGGGAAACTCACGCATTAGTGTCAGATGCAGGTACACCTCTTTTAGCTGATCCAGGATTTAAACTTGTTCGTGAGGCTATTGATCAAAATATAATGATTTCTGGTGTCCCCGGACCTAATGCAGGTATTTTTGCGTTAATTCTATCAGGTTTACCATCAAATAAATATTTATTTTTAGGTTTTTTATCTGCAAAGGCAAAATCTAGGCAAACTGAGTTAAAAGAATTTTGCAATATTAATGCAAGCTTAATTATTTATGAGTCACCCCGCAGGCTCCCTAGCTTACTAAGGGATGCATATAATGTTCTTGGTTCTCGAGAGTGTGCTATTGCTCGTGAATTAACTAAGTATTATGAGGAAGTGATTAGGGGAAGCTTATCAGAGCTTGCTGAAAAATTTACATCTTCAGACATATTAAAGGGTGAGTTCACTGTAGTGATAGGACCGCCAAAAAAAAATGATCAAGAATATATTAACGATAAAACCGATAAGGAATTACAAATATTACTTAAACATATGAGTATCAAAAATGCTGTAGATTTTCTAAGCCATAGCTCAAGTATAAAAAGAAATGTCCTTTATAACCGAGCAGTTTTACTAAAAAATAAGAATCAGTAAAATAAAAATTCAAACCAGCATACATTACACTTTATAAAAATGTTTTCTATTATTTATATATCTCGATATGTTAGATAATTGATGATTTAATTACTAGAGAATTAGGAAACTAGTTAAATTAAAAAACAAAACCAAATGCTTCAGTTTCAAAAGATGAAAAATAATGTAGTTATTTTAGAATCTTTTATATTTATGAATTAAAACTTAATTGACTATTAGCTAAATAAAAATCCTAAGCTTTTCCCTCCCTAAGTGCGAGGTATACAAAATGAATTTATTTTTTAAAAAAAATGTATTTTTAATCCCATCTTTTCTCAATAACCCATTACGATTATATATGGTTATTTTGCTATTAGGGTTTTTACCTCTGGTAAATTGTGGGGGAACCCTTATAGGTGCGGGTGCTACAGCCGGAATAGTAGCTTCTCAGGAGAGATCTGTTGGTGATGCTGTAGATGACCTTACTGTTCGAACAATTCTTAATGAAGCCTTCTTTAAAGAAGATGTTGAACTTTTAAGCAAAGTAAGTTTTTCTGTTATTGAAGGAAGAGTCTTACTAAAGGGAACAGTTATCAAGCCTGAAGATAGGATTAGAGCCATTAAATTAGCTTGGTCTGTAAATGGTGTACGTGAAATAATTAATGAAATCCAGGTTACTGATGAAGGTGGTATTATTAATTATGCTAAAGACACTTGGATATCTACACAGCTTAAGTCGGCTATTTTATTTGACAAAGATATCGATGCAATCAACTACAATATAGAAACTATAAATGGTTCCGTTTACATAATGGGAATAGCACAATCACAAAAAGAACTAGATATAGTTATAAGCCATGCAAAAACTATATCTAATGTGAAAAATGTTGTTTCTCATGTCGTGCTTAAAAATGATCCTAGAAGAGTAAAAACCCCTTAATGATTAAGAAATCTCAAAAACATGCTGACACTATATATAAATTAGCTGAAATAGATGATTCAGAAATTAATATTGCAAATGCTGCGTTAAATATTGGTAGATTAGATTATCCATCTGTGGATCTAAACTCATATCAGAAACATCTTGATGAAATAGCGAAAACCCTAGAACAACAAATTAAAGAAAGGAACTCGCTAAACCACTTAATTAAAGAAATAAATTATACTTTATTTGACTTATACAATTATCGTGGAGATATAAAAAATTATAATGATCCACAAAACGCGAACATAATACGTGTAATTGATCGTCGGATTGGCTTACCGGTAATATTAGGTATTTTGTATATACATGCAATGAGAAGTACTGGCTGGTCAGCAGAAGGTTTGGCGTTCCCTGGCCATTTCTTAATAAGACTTCAGGTTCGTCAGCATAGAGCTATTATTGACCCTTTTGATAAGGGTAAAATTTTAAATACCACGCAGTTAAGATTTCTTCTTAAAAAAGTTATGGGTAAAAGTTTTGAACTTAAGCCAAGCTACTATGACTCTGTAAGTAATAAAGATATCCTTTTAAGGGTATTAAACAATCTGAAATCACGCGCATTTTCTTTAAATGATACTGATCGCGTTATACAAGTTCAAAGACGTATGACTACTTTAGCACCGAATATTCCTGATCTTTGGAGAGATCTTGGGCTATTTGAGTCTGATAAAGGAAATATAAAGAACGCTATGGATGCTTTTCAAATCTTTGCGGATAAGTGTGTTAATACACAGGAACGCATGACTGCTATTGGTATGATTAATCAGTTAAAGCGAAAATTACATTGAATTTATTATTTTAAATTAGGCTAGATAAGATCATGGAATTAAAGGTCGCATTTCAAATGGATCCTATGGAATCCATAGACATCAAAGGTGATAGTACCTTTGCCCTAGCAATTGAAGCTCAAAACCGTGGGCATAAACTTTTTCATTATCTTCCAAGTAGTATGTCTTTAAATGAGGGATTATTAAAAGCAACTGTCAAAAACCTTAAGGTTAGAGATGACCCAGATCATTACTTTACATACGGACAAGAAAATTCTGTTGATTTATCGTATTTTGATGTAATTCTGATGCGGCAAGATCCTCCATTTGATATGGCTTACATTACAAGTACTCACCTTCTCCAACAAATTCATCCTGATACACTAGTTGTTAATGACCCATTTCATGTTAGGAATGCACCAGAGAAAATTTTTGTAACAGAATTTATGGAATTTATGCCTCCTACACTAATCTCCAAAAATATAGATGAAATTATAGAATTTAGAAAAAAATATAACGATCTCATAATAAAACCTTTATTCGGTAATGGTGGATTTGGAGTTTTTCATATAACTCCTCATGATGAAAATCTTAATTCGTTAATTGAGTTTTTTACTGCACATTATAGAGAACCAATTATCATACAAGCTTACATGCCAGAAGTTAGATTAGGTGATAAAAGAATAATTCTTGTTGATGGAAAACCAGTTGGGGCTATATCTCGAAAACCTGCAACAGGTGAGGCTAGGGCAAATCTCCACGTAGGTGCAACGGCACACAAAACTACATTGACTTACAGAGAAAAAAATATTTGTGAAACAATAGGTCCTACACTATTTAAAAACGGACTACTATTTGTTGGTATTGATGTGATTGGAGACTATCTAACTGAAATAAATGTAACATCACCTACTGGAATTCGAGAGATTTTCGCCCTTGATGGTATTAAAATCGATGAAATTGTATGGGATGCAATTGAGAGAAAAAAACAAAAACTTTTAACATCCTAATCAGCTAACATTCTGCCTAATTTTTTTCCTGCACATATATGGATATGGAAATGAGGTACCTCTTGGCATCCATCATTCCCCGTATTAGCAATTATTCTATAACCATTTTCTGCAATTCCAATATCCTGTGCAATTTTTCCTACTCTAGAAAAAAAACGACCAACAACCTCATCCGAAGCATTTGTTGTAAAATCATCAAATGATATATATTCACCCTTTGGTATAACTAAAATATGGGTGGGAGCCTGAGGAGAAATATCATGAAATGCCAAAATTTCAGCATCTTCAAAAACTTTTGATTTTGGCAACTCAGATCTCAAAATTTTTGCAAAAATATTCTCATTGTCATAAGTCATTGTTTCACTCCAGATAAATTGCTTCAACTAAATTATGTGATGATTTCTAAACTCTAAACTTACATATTCACTATCGACTATTTTTTTCCTCAATACCTGAGTAAGCTTTTCTATTTTCTAACTCTTCACTAACTTCCAATGGAGATATACCAAGGGATACCCATAATACCATCATGTGATAAAGAACATCTGCACTTTCAGAAATAGTTTCATCTTTACTCCGCTTAGTTGCAGCGATTATCATCTCTACTGCTTCTTCTCCTACTTTTTGTGCTATATAATCAGATCCTTTATTTAATATTTTTGCTGTATATGAACCTTCTTGATTACCTACTGTCTTTCGCTCATTAATTGTTTTATGAAGTGATTCTAGATTACTGCCGAGGTTTTGTTTTACCGTCATTTCAGCACCTCCTTATTACTTGTTATTATCCTAAATTAAGGGGTTTTATTTTTTTATATTCTGACATTCAGGCCAGCATTTCGCATATATTTTTTTGCTTCTGCTATAGAATATTTGCCAAAATGAAAAATTGAAGCTGCTAAAACAGCTGAGGCCATTCCATCTCTTATTCCCTCCACCATGTGATCAAGATTACCAACACCGCCTGATGCTATGACTGGAACTGATACAGATTCAGAAATTTTTTTAGTTAGACCAATATCAAACCCATTACCTGTTCCATCTCTATCCATTGAAGTAAGAAGAATTTCACCAGCTCCTAATTCTACAACACGCTTTGCCCAATCAATTGCATTGATTCCTGTTGAAGTTCTTCCACCATGTGTAAAAATTTGATACCCATCTGATTGGTTATGTTTGGCATCTATTGCAACAACAATACATTGCCTGCCAAACTTTTCAGAAGCTTCCGAAACTAACTCTGGTCTGTTTATCGCTGCTGTATTTATTGATACTTTATCTGCTCCAGCTATCAACAATTTTCTTACATCTTCAATACTTCGAACTCCTCCTCCTACAGTAAGCGGCATGAAACATTGTTGGGCTGTTTGTGAAACTACATTATAAAGTGTATCTCGATCTTCCGAAGATGCAGTAATATCTAAAAAACAAATCTCATCTGCTCCCTGCTCATCATAGACTCTGGCTTGCTCAACAGGATCTCCTGCATCAACAAGATTTATAAAATTTACTCCTTTCACTACACGGCCATCATGAACATCTAGACAAGGAATAATACGTGTCTTTAACATTGAATTTTATTCTCTCTCTAATTACGAAGTAAATCTAAAGCAAAATTTATATCAAAAGTATTCTCATAAATTGCACGACCCGATATTACACCCGCAATACCTTCATTCTGATATTCTTTTAAAAGTTTTAAATCATTTATTGATGAAATACCTCCAGAAGCAATAAACGGAATTGTTGTTTGTCGAGCAAGATCAATAGTTGCTTCAATATTTGCACCCTGCATCAAGCCATCACGCTCTATATCAGTGTGAATAATCACTGATACCCCAACATCTTCAAAACGTTGGACCAATTCAATATCCTTTACTGTTGATATGCTTGACCATCCCTCAGTTGAAACAAATCCATTACGCGTATCGAGCCCTACAGCAACATAGCCTGGGAACTCCTTACATGCCTCTTTCGTAAATTGTGGATCTTTCAATGCGGAGGTCCCCAACACTATTCTTTTTACACCCATGTTGATCCAATTCTCGGCTGTTTTCATATCTCTGATTCCGCCACCAAGTTGAATTGGAATATCAACCGTACGAAGGATATTCTCTATACATTCTGCATTTACAGGAGCACCTTTGAAAGCACCGTTTAAGTCAACAATATGTATCCATTCAAATCCCTTTTCCTTGAAGGCAAGTGCTTGTTCAAGAGGATTGTCATTAAATATTGTAGTGCGATCCATGTCGCCCTGAACTAGCCTTACGCATTGTCCATCTTTTAAATCAATTGCAGGATATAAAATCACAAATCAATTATCCTTTAATCACTATCAAGACTTTTGTTATAAAAATGTCCGGCTACCATTTTTCCATCCACCAGTGCATATTTAGGGTTAATACCCCAACAGACATAGCCTAGAGATTCATAGAGCTTAAGAGCAGCATCCTGAGTATCTCGAACAGACAAATTTATAACTTTAAATCCTTCTTTCTGGGCCTTAATATGTGCGGCTTCCATTAATTTTCTTGCCATTCCATGCCCTCTTGCCCAAGGTGCTACAAAATGTGTATCTATCTGACATCCATGCCTCCAGGCTTCTTTTTGTGCATGAGGTGAAACTAATTGGACAGATCCAGCAATATGCCCATCAAGTTTTCCGACAAATAAAGTACGTTCTGGTATGACTAAAACTCCACGCCAGTAAAGTTCAAATCTATCTCGATCTGGTGCTTTTATCCAACCAAATCCAGCTCCATCTGCGATAGCACCATCAGCAGCTTCACATAATTCACCTAGCTCTCGTTTTCTTAAAGAGTTGGTATGATAAACCTCAATTCTTGGTTTTAAATTCATGGACGCCAACTAATAAAATTTTGAATACATTTTAATCCTATAGTCTGACTTTTTTCAGGATGAAACTGAAGGCCAACAATATTTTCTTTTCCAACAGCTGCAACGACTTGGGATCCATAGTCTACGGTGGCAATAACATTTTTTTCGTTTTTACAAGTCATATGATAACTGTGCACAAAGTAAGCATGACTTTTGTTTGGTATGCCCTCAAAGATGGGGTGTCTATTAGAAATCATTAAGTTATTCCATCCCATATGTGGTATTTTAATTTTAGAACCTAAAGTATCGATTGGTACTACTTCCGAATTAAGCCAACCGAGACCCTTATGGCTTCCATATTCTTTTCCGATCTTTGCTAAAAGTTGCATTCCAACACAAATACCCAAAAATGGTTTGCCATCTCTAATTACTGCTTTATCTAATGCTTCTCGCATATCTATTAAGTTGTTTATAGCATTTATACAGTCTCCGAATGCTCCTACCCCAGGTAAAACTATATGAGTTGCTTTGTCTAAATCCGAGCTATTTTCAGTAATATTAACTGAAACCTTTGTATTTAAATCTTTTACAGTATGCTCAAAGGCCTTCACAGCTGACCTTAAATTGCCTGAACCATAGTCAATTATTGCTATATTTATCATTAAAGGGTACTTTTTAAAATTAACTAAATATTCAGGGACATCGTTACTAATATAATTCAATAATAAGATTTATGCCGGTTCTGATGTTTAAATGTTTTTGCTTAAAATTTGTAAAAACAACGCATTATGAGATTTATTTTTATTTAACCGACCCGTTGTTAGCTAATGTGCCTTTTGTTGAAGGTAAAATATTTGAAGCTCTTGGATCAGGCTCAACTGCACTTCTTAATGCTCGTGCAAGACCTTTATAACATGATTCAATTATGTGATGACTATTCTCACCATAAATGTTTTGCACATGAAGAGTTAGGCCTCCTTTTTGTGCAAAAGCCTGAAACCATTCCTTAAAATGTTCGGTATCCATATCATCAAGTCGCGGACGTTTAAATTCTACGCCCCAAACTAAGTAAGGCCTATTACTAGCATCTATCGATACTTGGCTAAGGGTTTCATCCATTGGTACAAGAGCTGATCCATAGCGTCGGATACCCACACGAGATCCTAATGCAACAGATAAGGCCTCACCTAAAACTATACCTGTATCTTCTACAGTATGGTGTTGTGTTACCTCTAAATCGCCAGAGGCCCTTATACTTATATCAATTAAGCTATGTCTAGATAGCTGTTCTAGCATATGATCAAAAAAACCAATGCCTGTTTTAATGTCATACGATCCATTTCCGTCAAGATTAATTTCAACAGCTATATCAGTCTCGTTAGTTACTCTTTCTATCTTAGCCTTTCGAGGTGACACAGTCATGAGCTTTCTTTCTAAAAATTAATTTGATAATATTTCTGCCTTTTAGCAGGATACTTGGCCTAGTGCCAGTCGCTTCATAAATTAAATCTAATCCTTGAAGAAACCTCTACAATCACCACATGCTGATAGTATGATAAAAATCACCTATTTGGAGGAAAAAAATTATTAAGGAAAATAAACATTCAGAAGACTTATGGCATGGAACAACAATTATTTCAGTTAGAAAAGGTAATGATGTAGTTATTGCTGGAGACGGACAAGTTTCATTTGGATCAACAATAATAAAATCAAACGCTAAGAAAGTCCGCCGCTTGAGTGACGGTGGAGTAATTGCTGGTTTTGCAGGGGCTACAGCAGATGCTTTTACACTTTTTGAACGTTTGGAAAATAAGCTTGAAAAACACCCTGGTCAGCTGACCCGTGCAAGTGTTGAATTAGCTAAAGATTGGCGCACAGACCGTTATTTGAGAAGACTTGAAGCAATGATGGCAGTTGCAGATAAACAAGTTTCATTGGTTTTAACAGGACAGGGAGATGTTCTTGAGCCAGAAGGTGGTCTTATAGGTATAGGATCAGGTGGATCTTACGCTTTAGCTGCAGCCCGTGCACTTATAGAAGTAGATCCGCTTGACGCTGAAACAGTTGCTAAAAGAGCTATGAAAATTGCTTCTGAAATATGTATCTATACAAATTCTGAGGTTACATTGGAGAAAATTAGCTTATGACTGAATTTAGCCCACGAGAAATTGTATCTGAGCTGGATAGATTTATAATTGGTCAAAAAGAAGCAAAAAGAGCAGTTGCTATAGCTTTAAGGACACGTTGGAGAAGGCGTAGAATACCTGAAGATATGCGCGATGAAGTTCTGCCTAAAAATATTTTAATGATTGGCCCCACCGGTGTAGGAAAAACAGAAATCGCTCGACGTTTGGCACGACTAGCAAATGCACCCTTTTTAAAGGTCGAAGCCACCAAATTTACGGAGGTTGGGTATGTAGGTAGAGATGTTGATAGTATTGTTCGAGACCTTGTAGAGATGGCTATACATATGACAAGAGAAAATATGCGAAAGGAGGTAATTGCAAAAGCAGAACTAAATGCTGAAGAGCGAGTTTTAGACGCATTAGTTGGTAATAACTCATCAACAGAAACCAGACAAAAATTTAGAAAACTACTTCGTGAAGGTTCTCTATCAGAAAAAGAAATTGAAATAGAAATTTCAGAGTCTGCAGGAACATCTCTACCAACTTTTGAAGTCCCTGGGATGCCCGGAGCACAAATGGGTATGATCAATATTGGAGATATTCTTGGCAAAACTATGGGAACACAAAAAAAACCAAAACGTATGTCAGTAGCTGAATCATATGATGTACTTATGGCTGAAGAGAGCGATAAGCTTCTTGAAGAAGACAAGGTGGTAAAAATAGCAATGTCAATGGTAGAAAACGATGGTATAGTATTTATAGACGAAGTTGACAAAATTTGTGCACAATCTGAACGAATGGGAACAGATGTTAGTAGAGAAGGTGTACAACGTGATCTTCTTCCACTTATAGAAGGTACAACTGTTAGTACAAAACATGGTACTGTTAAGACAGATCACATTTTATTTATAGCTTCGGGTGCTTTCCATCTCTCAAAACCATCCGATTTGTTACCAGAGTTACAAGGGCGGCTTCCAATTAGAGTTGAGTTAAAAGCTTTAACGCGTGATGATCTAAAACAAATTCTAATTGAACCAGAAAATAGTCTTATAAGACAATATATCGCTTTACTTCACACAGAAGATGTAAAATTAGAATTTTTAGATGAAGCAATTGATGCAATAGCTGATCTTGCAGCTGAAGTTAACCAAAAAGTTGAAAACATTGGTGCAAGAAGGTTACATACAATATTAGAAAAACTGCTAGAATCCATAAGTTTTGATGCCACAGATCAATCTGGTTCAACTATACGGATTGATGCTAGATATGTTAAAGAACAAGTTTCTGAACTAGCTAAAGACTCAGATTTAAACAAATTTATACTGTAGAATTAAGAACTTTTTGAATAGTTAGTTATATTTTACAATTTATATGGGTAACTGCTTTCATGGAGAATATTGAGGTGTATCTTTTATGCAAAGATATATAAAGACTAAATGCGGCTTAGAAAAGCTAGATAGATTAAAGACTTCTCATACCTTAATAGGAAAAATAAGGCTTTGGTGGTTTGTGATTATTGCTTCTATTCGTGATACAATAATAAAAAGTTAATATTTGTATAAGTTAAAAATTTTCTCTAATCTTTTTCCATATTATTGGTATAGATAGTTTTTCCTGACATTCCAAAGCTCGTTTTCTGCAATCATCTAAGACTTCATCTGGAGTTAATTTTGTTGCTATTCTAAGTCCTATCGTGATTATTATTATATCGTCTAACATCCCTAAAACAGGGATAAAATCAGGTATTATATCAATTGGGTTTGCAGCATATAAAAATAAACATATTAGTATAAATTTCACATACCAAGGTGTTCTTTGATCTGTAAATGCGAGTGCCATAGTATGAAGCTCTGTCCATAATGATTTTATATTTTTACGTAGTCTCCCAATTAGACCCATAAAAATTTCCCATATCTATAGAGTGTATAGATCATGTTCTCCTACGTCTAAGAAGCAAATAAAATGCCCCAAAACCTCCATCAAAGGGCTGCGCTTGCTCAATAGCAAGTATTTGATGTCGAATATCTTCATGATTGATCCAGTTTGGCAATTCCCTTCTTAGAACACCCCTTGAGTCTCCTACAGACCCTTTGCCAGTTATAACCAAGACACATCTTTTATTTGATTCACTTGATTGCTGTATAAACTTTTTTAGTATTTTGATTGCTTCCACTTGATTATACCCGTGTAAATCAAGCCGACCTTCAATTTTTATTTGACCACGCCTTAAACGAATAGCCGTACGTCTATCTAGTGAGATTGGTTTTCCGACAGTTAAATATTCAGATTGAGAACCCATATTCTTTTTAACAGAGGGTTCGTTCATAAAAATATTAGATTTTTTTTTCTTTAATGAGGTATCTGGTTTATCAAGAAAGGTTTCTTGTTGCATATTTATCTTCTGTTCACTGTGAGTCTTAATATCACTCACTGCTAATTCCCAAAGTTTAGCTTCTGAGTCTTTAAGTCTACGGTTTTCCTTTTCTCTATTTTTATTCATATTAATTGAATTCCGTCTTTATAGAGAATAATTATATGCAAACGTTGTCGGACATGGACACCAAGTTATTTTATGCAGTTTTTTATCTATAATATTACACACAGACTGTTCGCAATAAATCTTTTGAATGTGATAACAAGATTAGTAGAAACCAATCATTAGGTCGATGTTTAAGATATAAAATATTATTTTATCTTAGGTAGAAAGACCCAATAGCGTCCAATTTCTTTCATTTTTCCAGCAATTTCTCCAGCCTCATCCCCAGTACCAATAAATAAATCTCCCCTGATTATCCCTTTTATTGCACTACCAGTATCTTGGGCAATAACTAACCTGTAAATGTCTTGTTTTTTGTTTTCTTGAGCTGCGGGAATTTTTGTTTTTAGCCAAATTGGAGTCCCAAAAGTAAAAAAGCGCCTGTCAATTGCTATGGAACGTCCACTAGTTAGCGGTATACCTTGGGATCCAATAGGACCAACTTTAGTATTAGTATTATTATTCCATCTAAAAAAAATGTATGATGGATTCTGTTCTGTAAGAGACTTTGCTCGAGATGGGTTTTGCTTCAACCATTCGCGAATTCTTTGCATTGAAATCTCAGCTTTTGGAATTTCACCATCTTGAATCAATTTTCTTCCAATTGCAAAATATTTGTGACCATTACTCGCTGCATAACTTATTCTTTTTCTAGAACCATCTTCGAACAAAATTTGTCCAGATCCTTGAATATGTAAGAAAAAAGAATCGGTATAATCTTCAAGCCAAGCAATTTCTGAGCCTTGCAATCCTGCTTTACCATTTTCAATATCAGATCTTGTATAATAAGGAATAAATTTAGAGCCTTGCAATCTTCCAGTGATAACTTTATCAGGAAAATCATCACTGAATTCATTTAGTTTTATTGAGATCATATCAGATGGTATGCCATATAAGGGAACATTATATCTTTCACTTCTTGATAACGATCCTCTAATTACTGGTTCATAATATCCTGTAAATAAACCCTCCTTAATAGATCCCTGCCCCACAGAATAAGGAACAAAAAACTTTTCAAAAAACTTTTTGGCGGCATTATTGTTTGCCCTTTCTAAAGTAGAAGCAATTTCACATACTGCAAACCAATTTTTATTTTTATGAGGGTTCTGAGTAGTAATATTTGTATCATATGGATTATTCAATATAGCCTTGCATGATCTATTAAATGCTTCTAAGGCAATTTCATGGTCATCATCATCCCAATATGGAATATTGGAGAAATTTGTGGGTTCAAAACGAATATTATTTGTCAAAGAAGGAGTTTCTGTAAGCGGTACACAACCAGCAGTAATAAAAACCAATGTGATTAAAAACATAAAACATTTAGCTAATATAATCTGGTGATTTTTTGCTCTAATCACTCCGAACTTGTCTCAACTAATAGCCAATTTGGGTTTGATGACCGTATATTACGAGAAAAAGTCCATATATCTATTATAGTAAGAACCTTATCTTCGTCTCCCTCAACTATATTATCTTCAGAATCACGTGTAACACTGATTTGTTTACTAACAAATCTAACAGTAATTCGTGCTCGTGTATTAACCATTTCTGCTTTGACAAAAGAAGCTTCGTCTACTGATATAACCGTGTCTATAAGAGAGTGCTTTGATTCTATTCTCTCACTTATCGCTGATGCAAACTGATCGTAGACATCATCACCCAATAACGGTCTTAGTGTAGGTGTATCACCCTCAGAATATGCATCTACTATCATGGTAAATGCTTCACGTGCACCTTTTTGAAATTCTTTGGCTGAAAAATCTGGGTCTGCATTAGAGATTAGTTTTAGTCCTGATCTAATATCATCACTTTTATTAACCTCAGAGGGATAGTCTTGTAAATTTAAGTTTGAAAGATCTTTTTTATTATCATCAATTTCTGGTTCGGCGTTTTTTTCCCTTTGATTGATGTTTATCACTTCACCAGATGTGTCTTCTCTACGAGATCTTGAATTATTAAAGAAATCACGTTCATTAGGCCGTTCATTGCCGGTACGGCGACCCAGAACTGACCTCAGCCTTAAAATAATAAAGACTGCGATTAACGCGAAGATAATTATATCATAAAACTGAAATCCGCCGGACATGCCTACCACCAGGCCTTATTGCCAAAGCTATATTTTTTTTTAACCGTAAGGTACAGTATCATATTTTAATTCTCACGGCTATTACTACAAAAGGTTTAAAATTAATTACTCAACTAAACAAATATCAGTATAACAAACGTTTAATAAAACAGATATAGTCCGTTGTACAAATAATCGCAAGTAAGCCATGCCTATTATTATATTTCTTTTTTCACTTTTAGCACTTGAAATCTACCTATTTATTGAAGTTGGTGGACAAATCGGTTCTTGGCCTACAGTTGGTCTTATTTTTGGATCAGCAATAATAGGTATTTATATCCTCAGAATTCAGGGTATTAGGATAATTCATAGAGCACGTGTCGAAATAGCTAACAAAAGAAGGCCCGTAAGGGAATTAGCACATGGAGCAGCTCTAGCATTAGCCGCTGTTATGCTACTAACACCCGGGTTTATAACAGATACTTTGGGGGTTATACTACTCGTACCTATTCTACGTCACTTTTTGATAGTGATTATTTTAAAATTTATAGCGTCAAGAAGAAATAGAACACATATTAAGGATACTATAGATGCAGATTACAAAGTTCTAAAAGATGATGAAGAGTAACAAATTACAATTTGATATATATCTAAAAATCTCAGGTTTTTTAAACAAGTATCTTTGGTGCCCTGACCCGATATAGGAAAAAATTATGAACGATAAAAATAATAACTCTAGCGATAACCAAAACACAAATCACCAAATACAACCCCAAATCGGAATTGTTAGCCAGTATATTAAAGACTTCTCTTTTGAAAATCCTAATGCTCCAAAAGTTCTAGAGAATTCTTCTCCGCCTCACGTCAATGTTAATGTTGAGGTAAATGCGAAACCTTATGAAAATGATACTTTTGAAGTTAATATCCATATAATAGCTGAAGCGAAAGAAAATGATTCCATAACATTTATTCTTGATCTGACATATGGAGGAATTTTTCGTATAATTGGTGTTCCAAAAGATCAGATTCAGCCAGTTCTTCTTGTTGAATGCCCAAGACTAATCTTTCCTTTCGCAAGAAGAGTTGTGGCGGATGCCACACGTGACGGTGGTTATTCACCTTTGTTATTGAATCCTATTGATTTTTTATCACTATTCAGACAAAAAATTGCTGAACAAAAGAAAAATCAAAAAGAATAATTATTCAATCCTCATTTATTGATACTCCTTTTACAGGTAATTTTTTATGTTCTTTTCCATAAAGGGTTTTTTATAGTTTCTAAAAACTTTTCGTGTGCTAAAAGTTCTTTTTTGCTAGCTGTATGTTTATTTGTTGATAATTCTATATTTTTTATAGAAACATTTTTTATAGGATCTGACCCAGATTTAATATTGTCTAAAGTCAAACCTGGTTGTCTTCCACCTAATAGCTCAAGATAAACTTCTGCTAGGAGTTGAGCATCAAGTAATGCCCCATGTTTATTTCTTCCTGACAAATCTATTTCGAAACGTCTGCACAAAGCATCTAAATTAGCAGGTGATCCCGGAAATTTTTTCCGTGCCATTGTTAAAGTATCTACTATCCTATTCACATCAATTCTGACATTTGAACTCTTATCTAACTCCATATTTAAAAATCCAAGATCAAATGGTGCATTATGAATGATTAAAATATCATCTCTGATAAACTCTAAAAATTCTGTGGCTATTTCTCTAAAATCTGGTTTGTTTTTCAGAAAATCATCTGATAAACCATGAACCTGTTCTGCTTGAGCCGGCATACTCATATTTGGATTTATATAGGTATGATAATATCCACCTGTTGCAACATGATTTATCAATTCTACACACCCAATTTCAACTATCCTGTCACCTTTTGATGGATCAAGGCCAGTGGTTTCTGTGTCCAAAACAATTTCTCTCATTATTATCTTTATCTATTTTTAAGTCAGTTTTTAAACAGGCCAAGAATTTGGCCAATTTTTGATCGGCAAATTTTGTAGTTTTTTCATGATGACTTTTACACCACTATAAATTGAAGATTTATTTAGTCCTGTATTGATAATAAAATCTGCCCTACGTTTTTTTTCTTTATCACTCATTTGTCTGGAAACAATTCCATCAAACTTTTCTGATGTCATTCCTGGTCTGGAAAGCACTCTTGCTTTTTGAACAAAGTGTGGTGCGGTAACAACTATAATTGCATCACAACGTTTATGTCGTTCTGTTTCAAAAAGGAGTGGTATATCAAGTATCGATAAAGAATAACCTCTAAATTTTGCCGACATTAAAAATTTTCTTTCTTGATACCTTATAAGCGGGTGTATAATTTTTTCCAAAGTTTGAAGGTCTTCTGAGTTATTGAAAACTTTTTTCCCCAATAAATCCCTATTTATTCTTTCCTCACCAAAAGGACCCGTTAAAATCTCATTTCCAAAATATTCTGATATTTGCTTTACTGCGGCACCACCTGGACCCAAAAGCTTATGAACAATATGATCAGCATTCCAAACCGCGGCACCATTTTTTCTTAGTGCTGCAGCCACAGTACTCTTACCCATACCAATTGATCCTGTTACACCTACTATTTTCATTGACTAATGCTTGCTAAAACATGATTGCGTAGTTCAATTGAAACCTCTGGTTGAATGTCGAACCAACTGTGAAAAGCTGGCTTTGCTTGATGTAGTAACATTCCTAATCCATCAACAGATATATGCCCTCTTTTGCGTGCCTCTATAAGCAGGCGGGTGTTTATAGGTGTATAAACTAAATCATTTACTACTGCATCAGGAGGTAGTTTTTCTAAAGATATTTCTAGAGCCGGTTGTCCGTTCATTCCCAAACTTGTACAATTTATAAGAATACTAACATCTTCTAAGGCTTGATCTCTATTTTCCCAAATTTCTACTCTAATATTTGAACCAAACTTTTCCTTTATTTTTTCAGCCCTTTCTTTATTACGATTGACCACAATTACTTCTGAAATCCCAGAATTTATTAATGCAAAACAGACTGACTTTGCTACTCCTCCAGCTCCAAGAATAATAGCTTTTTGTGAAGCGAATCTTAGATGTGGTGCAAAGTCCTTTAGATTAGCTAAGAAGCCAAATGCATCTGTATTATCACCAATAATTTTTCCCTCTTTGTTTAATGTCAGTGTATTAACTGCACCTATTTCTTTAGCATTATCAGTGAGTTGCTGTACATATTTTAATACTGATTCTTTATGAGGTAAGGTTACATTCACTCCTTTTATACCCAGATTTATTATTCCTACAATTGCTTCATTAAGTTTATTGGGATCTACTGCGAACGGGATATACGTACCGTTTTGTTTATATTTTTTTATCCAAAAATTATGTAAAACAGGGGACAGGCTATGACTGACAGGATAACCAATCACGCCACATATTGTAATATTTCTGCTTAGGATCATGCTTTAATTATACCCTGTTGTCTCAAAAAGTTTAACAGTGGTAGGAGAGGTAAACGAAGAATAGTAAAATAATCACCTGTTATTCTATCAAATAGCTGTGAACCTAGCCCCTCAAGTCTATATGCTCCGACACAATCATATACTTCATCTTTTGCTATATCTAAATAATAATTTATGAAATCATCTCCGATATGCCGCATACACAGTTCTGGTTTTTCTATATGACTCCAGATTCTTTTTTCATCTCTTACTACAGCGACAGCCGTAACGAGTGTGTGTATTTTACCACTTAGTTCTTCTAATTGTTTTTTTGCATTTTCTCGATTGTTTGTTTTATCATACCATTTTCCTCCACATTCTAGAAGTTGGTCTGATCCTATAACAATAGCATCTGGTTGTTTTCTACTTATTTTTTTGGCTTTGATAGTTGCTAAATTTAGTACTAAATCATCAACAAAATATTGTTTGTCTTTAGCTTCATTTTTTAATGCTGATTCATCCACGTCTGCCGGGTATATGTTAAAGTTGACACCTGCACCCCGCAGTATTAACGACCTCGCCTTACTTGCTGATGCTAAGATTATTTTTTCTTCATCTTTATTATTGATCATTTTTTTGCCCAAATAATTTGATTGACTTTAGTCGAGGTTTTTTTCTGAAAAGCTAAATTTTATTCTTTTCATTATTTGAGTATAACTGTAAAACTGCCGCTGCTATTTCTTCAATAGATCTTTGCGATACGTCTATAACGTGCCAGCTATTTTGAGAGAATAAGCGCCTTGCCTCTTTAACCTCTTCATCTACAATTTCATTTTTAACGTAATTAGTATCATGCTTATGACCTATTTGACTCAAACGAGTCCTTCTAATTTCAACTAATTGATCAGGATTCCTTGTCAATCCCACTACTAGAGTACCTCTAAGATCTGATAAATTAACAGGCAGAGGACAGCCAGGGACGTAGGGTATATTTGCTGCTTTTAACCCACGGTTTGCAAGATAAAAACATGTTGGTGTTTTTGATGTCCTAGATACACCAACAAGTATAACATCTGCTCTCTTTATCGTTTCAGCACCTTGACCATCATCGTGTGCAAGAGCAAAATTCATAGCCTCTATTCGCCTTATACTTTCTGCGTTAATTATATGCTGACCTCCAGGAAGATTTACGCTCTCTATTTGTAGATAATTACTTAATGCTTCTACTGTGGGATCTAGTAAAGCAACTGCAGGTAATCCCAAATCCTTACATCCTTCTTCGATTATTTTTCTAAGCTCGATATCGACTAGGGAATATAAAACTACACCTGGATTAATTTTAATATTGTTAATTATTCTTCCTAATTGATTCTTAGTTCTTACCAAGGACCACAGATGCTCTTCTGCTTCTACTTCCTCGAACTGAGCACATGCTGCTCTTGCAATAGCTATTGCTGTTTCTCCTGTTGAATCTGAGATTAAATGTAGGTGAAAAGCTTGTTTCATAAAATCACTATCTCTATTTGCCTTTATGTTTCTTTAAAAGGTATAATTTGCGTATACTTTGTGGATATAAATAGTTTCTGTTACACAAAAAATTTTATCCCAAAAACAACCGATTCTATATATTACTTATTAATTAGTTTCCCCTAGAATACTAATAATGTGAGTAAAATTTGTTATACATTTATTAACGTTTTTCACATATGATTACATTATAAGGAAATAAACTCCCTTGGTATGATCTTAGTTTTTTTCCACAGATTTTTTCATACTAAGAACAAATTTTTTTTGGGGATAACTTAGTAATCCCCAATTTCCATTGTTACTACTACAACTACAACAACCTTTATTATCTATATAGATATAGTAATAAGTTTTTTACAGTAAGAAATTTTTCCATGACAAATAGAAAAACTGAAAATCCAGAAAAACTATTAATAACAACTCTATCTGGAATAAAAGAACCATCTACACCTATATGGTTGATGCGTCAGGCAGGTAGATATCTTCCTGAATATAGAAAATTAAGAGTAAATACTAACAGTTTTCTTGATTTATGTTATTCACCAGACATGGCAACAACTATTACACTTCAACCTATAAGAAGGTTCAATTTAGATGCGGCAATAGTTTTTTCAGACATATTAGTGATACCTGATGCTTTAGGGCAAGAAGTGAAATTTGTGGAGGGAGAAGGACCCAGACTGGGTCCTATGAATGAAGACAGGGGTCACTTATCATTAGATAAACAAAAATTTTTATCTCATTTGAGTCCTGTTTACGAAACAATCCAAAAAATAAGTAGTAGTGACATAGGAAAAACAGCTATCATAGGATTTGCTGGTGCACCTTGGACCATTGCAACGTACATGATAGAAGGAGGTCCTACAAAAACTTTTTCAAAAGTAAAGGGATGGTCGTACAGAGACCCTGACAGTTTTGAAAGGTTAATAAATGGCCTAGTTGTGGCGATAACTTGGCATTTAGAACAACAAATCCAAGCAGGAGCAGAGGTAATCCAGATATTTGATAGCTGGGCAGGTGTTCTTTCGCCAAAAAGTTTTCATAGGTGGGTTATCAAACCAACAAGGCAAATCGTTCAAAACATAAAAAATTCTTATTCCCACATTCCCATCATCGGTTTTCCGAGAGGAGCAGGGATAGGATATGTTGATTATGTTAATGAAACTAAAGTTAATGCGGTAAGTTTAGATACTACCGTTCCGACAAGATGGGCCGCTGAAAATATACCTAAAGATTGTGTTTTACAGGGAAACTTAGACCCAGATGCACTTTTGAATGGGGGAATTCCAATGTTAGAACATATAAGAACAATCTTAAGAGATTTTTCTGAAAGAAACCATGTTTTTAATCTTGGGCATGGTGTGTTACCAACAACACCAATAAATAACGTAGAAACTTTAATTAAAACAGTTAAAAGTTATAATTCTTCAAATTAAAGCAGATATCTTATATGAAAACAGCTGTTGTATTATTTAATTTAGGAGGTCCAGACTCATTAAACGCTGTTAGACCTTTCCTTTACAATCTATTCAGTGATAAAGCAATAATAGGTGCACCAACGCCAATACGCCAATTAATAGCACATATAATCTCACAACGAAGATCTAATACGGCAAAAGAAATTTATGAACACCTAGGAGGAAAGTCGCCTATTCTAGAACAAACAGAACTTCAATCATTAGCATTAAAAAAACGGTTAGAGTCCGAATCACCGGAGGATGAAATAGAAATATTTATCTCTATGAGATATTGGAAACCATTTGTGGAAGAAACAATAATAAATGTAGAAAAATTTAATCCTCAGCAAATAGTGCTTTTACCTATGTATCCACAATTCTCTACTACTACAACAGGTTCAGCTTTTAACTCTTGGTGGAAGTCTACAAAAGGGTCAACACTTGAACATATTCCAACGGTAACCATCTGTTCTTACCCATCAAATAAAGGGTTAATTTCTGCACAGACAGATCTTATTAGGGAAGCGATACAAACAAACAGGCTAAGTGATTACAGGCTTTTATTGTCTGCTCATGGACTTCCAAAAAAGATAATTCAGCAGGGCGACCCATATCAAAAACAAGTGGAAAAAACAGCTTCAGCAATTGTAGAAGGTTTGGGCATAGAGAAATTAGACTGGTGCATATGTTATCAAAGCCGCGTAGGTCCGTTAGAATGGATAGGACCTGCGACCGAGGATGAAATAAAAAAAGCAGGGAAAGACAAAAAAAATGTGATGATCGTACCTATAGCATTTATTTCTGAACATTCAGAAACGCTTGTAGAACTGGATATAGAATACCTCAAGCTTGCTAAAGACTGTGGTGTTGAAGAATATCATCGGGTACCTACAGTAGGGACACATGAAGATTTTATCAGTGGTCTTGCCAATTTAGTTGGTGGAGCAGTTTCAGCAATAAGAAATAACAAATTACGTAATAAAATTGGACCGAAAAACGTAAGAATTAGATGTCCATCATGTGATTGTATTTCTATATGAGGGAACACTTTATACATGTATGATTTTTATATTTGGATCAAAGCTATTCATGTTATAGGTGTCATTGCTTGGATGGCAGGTTTGCTTTATTTGCCAAGATTATTTGTATATCATGCAAATACTCAAAATTTTTCAGAGCTTTCAAAAACTTTGAAAATCATGGAGAGGCGGCTCTATTTTGGAATTATGTTGCCAGCTATGATCATCACAGTTGTTTTAGGAGGCCTATTGGCTGGTATACCTGGTATAGTTGACTTAAGCGGAAATGAGAACTGGTTTTGGGTAAAAATTGTAGGTATTTGTATTCTTATAGGAGTGCATTTTTTTCTTGGGAGATGTCGAAAAGACTTTGCATTGGACAGAAATACTCACAGTGCAAGATTTTTTAAAGTAATTAATGAGATTCCAACCGTGATTATGATATTGATAATTATAATGGTAATAATTAAACCATTCTGATACAACTCTTGACATTCTCTAAATGATACTTCATTTCATAGTCAGAAAATGATAATAAAATAAATCTCAAATATATATCTACATCAACGCCGTAATTTCCCCATTAAGAAAAACTGCTTTTTAATACATAGGCCTATAAAAGGCTTTTCAAGATAAATCACATAAACAAAGCTTCCCCCTTACCAACAAAATGAATGAGATATGCACTTACAGGAGTTAAAAAATAAGTCCCCTACCGAACTAATTGAGTTCGCTCTGGAGATGGACATAGAAAATGCTAATAATATGAGGCGACAAGATCTAATGTTTGCGATCTTGAAACAATTAGCTGAAAATGACCAAGCTATATACGGAAGTGGGGTTTTGGAAACTCTTCAAGATGGCTTTGGTTTTCTTCGATCTCCAGAAGCAAATTATCTTCCTGGACCTGACGACATCTATGTAAGCCCAAGTCAGATAAGGAGGTTCGGATTAAGGACAGGAGATACACTCGAAGGACAAATACGTTCTCCAAAAGACGGTGAGAGATATTTTGCATTATTAAAACTTAATCAGATAAATTTTGATCCACCCGAAAAACTAAAACAAAAAATCAATTTTGATAACTTAACGCCGCTTTATCCAGATGAAGCCTTTAAGCTTGAAATAGAGGATCCAACAATTAAAGATTCAACCTCGCGGATAATTGATTTAGTTGCCCCAATAGGAAAAGGGCAAAGAGCTTTGATAGTTGCCCCTCCAAGAACGGGTAAAACAGTAATGTTACAAAATATAGCTCGGTCTATCGAGCTTAATCACCCTGAGGCGATTTTGTTGGTGTTACTAATTGACGAAAGACCTGAAGAAGTAACTGATATGGCACGATCTGTTCAAGGTGAAGTAGTGAGCTCCACCTTTGACGAACCAGCATCCAGACATGTTCAAGTTGCTGAAATGGTTATTGAAAAAGCCAAAAGACTTATCGAGCACAAGAGAGATGTTGTAATACTTCTTGACTCAATAACACGTTTAGGAAGGGCTTATAACACTGTTGTACCATCTTCAGGAAAAGTATTAACAGGAGGAGTTGATGCTAATGCTTTGCAAAGACCAAAACGTTTTTTCGGTGCAGCAAGAAATATTGAAGAAGGAGGGTCTTTGACAATTATTGCTACTGCATTGATAGATACAGGTTCCAGAATGGATGAGGTCATTTTTGAAGAATTTAAAGGTACGGGAAATTCAGAACTTATACTCGATAGAAAGCTTGGGGATAAAAGAACATTCCCAGCAATAGATATTGCACGATCAGGCACACGAAAAGAAGAATTGTTGGTTGATAAGGCAAGCTTGTCAAAAATGTGGGTATTGAGGCGTATACTTATGCCAATGGGAACTACAGACGCAATGGAATTTCTTTTGGATAAACTCAAATCAACAAAAACTAATTCTGAATTTTTTGATTCAATGAATGCATGATAGACAACCACCTATTTAATAAGGGGTGTTTTTTTTAAGAAGCACCCCTTATTTCATGCAAAGCTTTGAATATTATGGAATTAAAATTGTTGATCCAGTTGTTTTCCGAGACTCTAAATCTTGATGAGCACGCTGAGCATCAGATAGAGCGTATTTTTGATTAACTTGGATTTTAACAGCACCTGACTTTACAACATCGAAAAGTGCATTTGAAGAATCGATCAATTCGTTTCTATTAATTATGTATTGAAACAAACCCGGTCGTGTTAAAAACAGTGATTTAGGAGCTAGCATGCCGATTTCAAATTCATTGTAAGCACCTGATGCCTGACCATAGTTGATCATCAAACCCCGGATACTCAAACATTCAAGAGATCCCTTAAAAGTATCTTTTGCAACAGAGTCATAAACTACTGGAACACCCTTTCCATTTGTTAAATCCTTAACTTGAGAAACCCAGTCATCAGTTTTGTAATTAATAGGATGATCACACCCATTATTTGATGCCAATGCTGCCTTTTCTTCACTACTAACTGTTCCTATAACTCTAGCACCTATATGTTTTAACCACTGACATAGCATAAGGCCAACACCTCCGGCAGCAGCATGAACAAGAACTGTCTCGCCTGATTTAACCTCATAAGTTCGACGAACTAGATATTCTACAGTCATACCTTGCAGCATCATTGCTGCTCCTAATTCAAAAGAAATTTCATCAGGCAATTTAACTAACTGTTCTGATTTTATATTTCTTTCTTCTAGATAAGATCCGGGGGGTGCAGCAGCGTATGCTACACGATCTCCTATACTAATATCTTCAACACCTTCACCAATTTCCTTTACCACTCCAGAACCCTCCATTCCCGGTATTCCAGGCAATCTAGGAAAAGGGTATACACCTGATCTAAAGTAAACATCTATATAGTTTAAACCTATTGCTTTATGTACTACTCTAACCTCCCCTTTCTTAGGGGTTGGAATAGATATATCTTCGTAACTGAGAACTTCTGGTCCCCCAGTTTCATTTACAATAATCGCCTTTACCATTGTTTATTCCTTTAGTAATTATGTTAAATGTTCATTAAAAAAATCTGAGGTACGACTATTTGCAAGGTCTGATGATTTTTGGTCATAGTGTGCTCCATTAATCCTAGCAAAGGCGTGATCTACCCCTGGATATGAATGTACAGTTACCCCTTCAATACTGCTTAAACCCTTGATTATTTTCTGTTGCTCTTCTTTAGGTACAAATTGATCCTCCTCAGCCACATGTTGCATATGAGGAAATTTGATATTAGTTGACTCATCAAGATCATCACCTATTCCAACGCCGTAGTAACCCACAGAACAATCTACATTAGTTCTTGTTGCCATCAAGTAAGCAAGTTTTCCTCCCAAACAATAACCTACAGCACCAATCTTCCCCGTACATGCGGAGTGTGATCTTAAATATTTTATGGTTATATCTAGGTCAGAAATTCCCTGATCAACATTAAATTTTTTATAAAAATCAAAGGCCTTCGCCCATTCACCATCAGTTTTATCACATAGCTCAACACTAGGTTCTAACGACCAGAAAAGATCTGGACAGATGGCAACATAACCTTGTGCAGCAAGAGTATGACATACTTCTCTCATAACAAAGTTTACTCCAAATATTTCCTGTATTACAACAATACCTGGCCCTGAACCGGAGTCAGGTAGAGCTAGAAAACCGGTAAATTTTTCACCTTTTTCTTCTGAAATATTTACTATTGATGCTGGCATGGGTTTCCTCCCTTAGTTGAGATATTATTAGCTTTTTTGTTTTAAGTATGAATTTTGATTTGCATTTTCGTGTTTTAAAAGGCAGATCTTCGTGTTGATCCCAGAACCCCCCGAAAAGCCCCCAAGATTTCCATTTGATCCTAAAACTCTATGACATGGTATAACAATTAATATTGGGTTCCTAGAACAAGCAGCCCCAATTGCTCTCGGACTTGTATTTAATATATTTGCAATTGCACCATATGTTTTAGTTTCTCCGTAAGGAATATTTGAAAGGTAGTTCCATACATTTAATTGAAAGTCAGTGCCAGAAGGATTAATTGGAACTGTAAATTTAAAGGATATATTTTTGAAATAAGAATATAATTGTTTAGAGGCTTCATTTAAAACAGGTAAGGTTTTCTGTGGTGTTTTGGATCTTATTTGGCCAAAATTTAGTGAAGTAATCGCATATCCATCAGATTTTATTACAATAGGTCCTAAAATGGTAATGATTTCTAGAGCATGATTCATATAAAATAACTCATCAAAATTGTAAATTTGAAAATAAAACTAATGGATCAAATAATAAAAACAAAATAACTTTCAACATAAGACCTTAAATTAGATATGAATAGATGACGATATTTTGATAGATGATCTTTTTAGTGTATTAAGAAATTAATGTGAGGTTTGTTATGGAAAATGAAACAGAAGAATATGGTTTTTATTCTAAACACATTTTTTTCTGTACTAATGAACGTAAACCAGGGCATCCAAGAGGTTGTTGTGCGGAAAAAAATGCATTGAAAATACGTGCATATATGAAGGCTAAAATCAAAGAGTTTGGCATTAAAAATATAAGAATTAACACTTCGGGTTGTTTAGACAGATGTGAACTAGGCCCTACAATAGTTATTTATCCTGACAATATCTGGTATAATTATAGTTCTATTGTAGATATAGATGAGATAATCCAAGATCACATTATTGGTGGAAACGTAGTAAAACGTCTTGCCCTGACAGCTAATCAAGAAGAAATTAAAAACTAATAAAATTATTAAGTGTATTTACACATTTATTTTAACTAATTGTAATAATTGGATTTTTGATATCTATTTTCGAAATAAAAATGACACAATCTTAGCTGAATTAACCCCATCAGGGCGCGGTTCAATAGCGGTATTTAGAATTTCTGGTAGTTTAGCAGAGAATACATATACGCGTTTAGTGAAAAAAAAACTTCCTAGCCCAAGAACTGCAGTTATACATGAATTATATGACCCTGAAAGAGGCAAAATAATTGATGTCTCACTGTTTTTGTGGTTTTCAAGTCCTAATAGCTTCACCGGTGAAGATGTTTTGGAGATTCATACTCATGGTGGTCGAGCCGTGCGTGAGGCTACATTAAGAGCAATACTTTCTCTCAAAGGTATAAGATTGGCCGAGCCAGGTGAATTTTCTGCGCGTGCATTTATGGCAGGAAGAATAGACCTGACAGAAGCAGAAGGAGTTGCGGATCTTGTCGCTGCTGAAACTGAAAGCCAGAGAATTCAGGCTTTACGCCAAATGGGAGGAAGTCTGAAGGAGCTTTATGAAAGATGGCGGCAAAAACTAGTTAGTTTGCTGGCTAAGATAGAGGCAGAGATTGATTTCTCTGACGAAGACTTACCAACGGACTTAAATTCAGTTATATGTTCAGAAACAGAGGATCTATTATCAGAAATTAAAAATCATCTTAATGATAACAAAAAAGGTCAAAAATTACGTGAAGGTATAAGGGTTGTTTTGCTTGGCCCCCCAAATTCTGGAAAATCAAGCCTGATGAATATACTTGCAGGAAGAGATGTTGCTATTGTTTCAAATATATCTGGTACAACGCGTGATATTATTGAGATAAGCTTAGATTTGGATGGTATTCCCGCGAATATTTGTGACACAGCTGGTATACACAATGCAACAGAAGAAATTGAAAAAGAAGGTATAAGGAGATCTCATAAAGAAGCAAAAATTTCTGATATAAAAATAATGATTTTAGATGGAGAGAAATGGCCTGAGATACCTTCAGAAATAATTGAACTTTTTGATGATGATACAATAATAATTCTAAATAAATCTGATTTAGTAAAAAATGTAAAAGAAAAAATTGTTAAAAAAACTCCATTGTCTATTTCATGTTTAACATTATCTGGTATTCCAGAGTTTATGAATCAATTGACAGAAATGGTTAAAAATCGTTATGAACTTGGAGATAATCCTTTAATTACAAGAGAAAGACACCGCTTAGCAGTATCAGAATGTTATGAGGCACTAAAGCGTTCTCTTTTAATAACAGAGATTGAGCTCAAGGCTGAGGATTTACGTCAAGCATCAAACTCTTTAGCACGTATTACAGGAAGAATTGATATAGAAGATGTTCTCGATATTGTTTTCAAAGATTTTTGTATAGGAAAGTAAGTTATTATATCTGGCCATTCGAGCATCTAGTATGGAGTTTAAAATGTATGATGTAGTTATAGTTGGTGGAGGACACGCAGGTTGTGAAGCAGCTTCAGCAGCAGCAAGAATTGGTGCTAAAACTGCTCTAATCACTAGTGATCCTAAGACTATAGGAGAAATGTCATGTAATCCAGCAATTGGCGGTCTAGCAAAAGGCACTTTAGTTAGGGAGATTGATGCTTTAGACGGCATAATGGCACGAGCTGCTGATCAAGGCGGAATACAATTTAGAGTGTTAAATAGGAGCAAAGGTCCAGCTGTAAGGGGCCCTAGAGCTCAACAGGACAGAAAAATTTATAGAGAATCAGTTCAGAATTTATTGTTAGACCAATCTAATCTAAAAATTCTACCAGCAATTGTTGAGGATCTTATAATTGAAAATAACGAAGATATTGCTCGCGTTTGTGGTGTTATCTTAGGAGATGGGACAAGAATAAAATCAAGAACTGTTGTTTTGACGACAGGAACATTTTTACGTGGACTAATTCACATAGGACAAGAGAAATTTAATGCAGGGCGAATAGGGGAAGAGCCAGCTGTTGGAATGGCTAAAGCACTAGAGTGCTATGGTTTTGAAATGGGTCGCTTAAAAACTGGCACCCCACCCAGACTTGATGGAAAAACAATAAACTGGCAGAGTTTAGAAATCCAAAAGGGCGACAATCCCCCAGAACCATTTTCATATCTAACAACAAAATTGGATAATGAGCAGATTTTCTGTCATATAACGCACACTAATGAAAAAACCCATAAAATTATTTTTTCAGACCTTGAAAAATCAGCAATGTATTCAGGAGCCATTAAAGGTACTGGACCGAGGTACTGTCCATCTATTGAAGATAAATTAGTAAGGTTTTCAGAAAAGTCTTCACATCAGATTTTTCTTGAGCCTGAGGGTCTTGACGTTTCAACCATATATCCAAATGGGATTTCTACTTCTCTTCCTAGGGAAACCCAAGAATCCTTCATAAAAAGCATACCAGGTCTAGAAAATGCAAAAATAACACAACCGGGATATGCAGTAGAATATGATTATGTAGACCCCCGAGAACTCAAACAAAATTTGGAAACCATACGTATAGAAGGATTTTTTCTTGCAGGTCAAATAAATGGAACGACGGGATATGAAGAAGCTGCTGCTCAAGGTTTAGTAGCGGGTGCAAACGCAGCAATATTGGCTGGTAATTTCGGAGGCGACCATTCTATAAATCCAATAAACCAAAGATCATTCATAATGGATCGTACAGAATCACTTACAGGTGTTATGATCGATGATCTTACAAATCTTGGCACATCCGAACCATATCGAATGTTTACTTCTAGGGCAGAGTATCGTTTGTTATTAAGACCAGATAATGCTGATCTTAGATTAACGGAAAAGGGCATCTCACTTGGTTTGGTTAGCTTAAATAGGGCACGAGCTTTTCAAAGCAAAGCGAAAGCTATTGCGAAGTCAAGGGAAAAGCTTCAAAACATCACCGCAACCCCAAATGAATTTGCTAAATATAATCTACAAATCAAATTAGATGGTCGCCGTCGTTCCGCATGGGATTTATTAGGCTATCCAGGGATGAGTATTAGAAAATTAAATGAATTGTGGCCCGAGTTAACAGAATTATCATTAGAGGAAAAGAAACAGTTGGAAATTCAAGCACGTTACGCAACATATTTAGAGCGCCAAAGAGTTGACATAGAAACATTTAGACGAGATGAAGGACTCAAGATACCAACAACAATTGATTATTCTCGTATTGGAGGTTTGTCATCAGAGGCCATAGAAAAACTAATTAAAGTCAGACCAGAGACAATAGGAGCAGCTGCACGTATTCCTGGTGTTCCCCCAGCGGCATTGATAGCTTTACTCGGTTATGTACGCCGCAAGGAGGTTTACTAGGAAAATAAATAATAGTGTTTCACGTGAAACGAGATTTTGAATACAGAGTAATGCATGAACAAAAAATTAGTAAATGATGCAGAAAATTTTGCAAAAACCGCAAATGTTTCACGTGAAACACTAGAAAAATTTATGGTTTATCAGGAGTTATTAAGCAAATGGCAGAAAAAAATTAACCTGATTGGACCAAGTACAATATATAACCTATGGGAGCGTCATTTTTTAGATAGTGCTCAGCTTATGCAATACATACCCCAAAAACTTCATTCTGGGCAAATCTATGATGTCGGTACAGGAGCTGGTTTTCCCGGTTTAGTGTTATCTATCATGGGTGTAAAAAATGTCAATTTGATTGATAGTGATACCCGCAAATGCACATTTTTGCGTGAAGTTGTTAGACAAACTGAGGTGAATGCAAATGTTATCAATGCCCATTTACCGAAAGATGCCCAACAAAACATTTATCCTGAAGCATCAGTTATTTTTGCTCGAGCGCTGGCACCGTTACCAAAACTTCTAGATATTGTTTTTCCCGTGATTTCTCCAACAACATGTTGTATACTCCTGAAAGGAGAAAAATTTAATGAAGAAATTTTGAATGCTCGTGTTAGTTGGAAGTTTGAATTACAGACCTTGGATAGTCAAACATCGGAAAGTGGAAAAATTATAATATTGAACGAGGTTTGCCGAAATGAATCAGAAGTTGAATGAAATTGTTCAAATGGGGATCGGTGCAAGCAGGATAATTGCTATTGCAAACCAAAAGGGTGGTGTTGGTAAAACTACGACGGCTATAAATTTAGCAACAGCACTTGCAGCTACAGGTAAAAAAGTCTTAATTTTGGATATTGATCCTCAGGGAAATGCAAGTACAGGACTAGGAATTCAACCAAAAAGACGAGGTATTGGAAGCTATGGACTATTCCATGGTGAAGCCCTTAACAGAGTTATTGTAGAAAGCGATATTCCTGGTTTAGGTGTAGTTCCTTCTTCTCCGGATCTTGCAGGATTGGAAATTGAATTGATTGAAACAGAAGATCCGCAGTTTCGTCTCAGAAAGGCACTTATCGAAAAAACCTTTTCTGAAAATAATCAAGAGAATACAAATAACATTTTATCCAACTGGGATTACGTTCTGGTTGATTGTCCGCCAGCTCTCGGAATGTTGACTGTTAATGCAATGGTTTTGGCTGATGCAGTTCTAGTGCCTCTGCAATGCGAGTTTTTCGCACTCGAAGGCCTCACGCAATTATTGGCAGCAGTTGAAAAAATAAAGATAGCATTTAACCCAAAATTAAAAATACAAGGTGTAGTGCTAACAATGTTTGATAAAAGAAATAATTTGTCAGATCAGGTAGCACAAGATGTCAGAAGTCATTTGGGAGATCTAGTTTATGATACAGTCATTCCAAGGAATGTTCGTGTATCAGAAGCACCTTCGTTTGGGCGACCTGCTTTATTATATGACTTTCATTGTGCAGGTTCGCAGGCCTATGTCCACTTGGCAGGAGAACTTTTACGAAGAGAAAAAACAAACACTGATTTAATTGGTGTGTCATGAGTGGAGAGGATTTTAATACTGGTAGACAGAGGGGTTTAGGCAAGGGTTTAGCAATGCTTTTAGGAGAAGCACCCGAAGAATCAGTATCTCAAACTGCTGATAATGGACTAATATTTTTGCCAATTCACACTATTTCGCCAAGACAATCTCAACCAAGAAAAAATTTTAATCAAAAAGATATTGAAAGTTTAGCATCCTCTCTTAAAAATCAGGGTATCGTGCAGCCTTTGATTGTTAGGCCATCAAAACAAATCGGAAAAAGCGAAGAATTTGAAATAATTGCAGGTGAAAGGCGTTGGCGTGCAGCACAATTTGCTGGCTTGCATGAAGTGCCAGTAGTTGTTAAGCATCTTGATGATCAGTCGGCAATGGAAGTTGCTTTAGTAGAAAATTTGCAAAGAGAAGACCTTGATCCTATAGAAGAAGCAGCTGCATATGATTTATTAGTTAACCAGTACGGCAACAGTCATGATGCGGTGGCTGATTCTGTTGGTAAAAGTAGAAGTTATATTTCTAATACTCTACGGTTAATGGGTTTGCCTGTTAAGGTTAAAGTGATGCTTTCAGAGAAAAAAATTACAGCTGGACATGCACGAGCCCTGCTAGCCGCAGAAGACCCAATTGTAGCTGCAGAAATAGTGATTAAAAAAAACCTAAATGTGCGGCAAACAGAAGCTCTTGTTAGTGTAAAAAAATATTCAGGAAATGTTAACTATCAAAAACCCAAGATTGGGAAAGATCCTAATATTTTGAGATTAGAGAAAGACCTGTCCAATAAATTGGGCCTAAAGGTAAAAATTACAGATAGGGGTAATTCTGGCTCATTGAGTGTGGAATATAAGAATCTTGAGCAATTAGAAGCTTTTATTAGGCGATTAAGTTAAGATATTTTTACTGACAGACGCTTTCCTTCTGTAGCTGCATTTAAAAGCACTCTTGAGCATAAGGGTTTCGCAGGTATTAGACTAGTTTTGCATCCCCTTTCTGCTTCTGCTAATAAAATTAATACATCTTCTAATTTTTCTGGTGTCCAATTTTGTACTTGTTTCATAAATTTTTCTTTATCTTTGAAAAAAATAGGTGGTCTTAGAGTATTGATAGCAGAAGTAACATCAAGGCCTGAATATTTAGCTGTGACAGCTGTTTGCAATCTGAAAAAATGACGACTAACAGCTCTTAAAACTCTAACTGGAGCAACGCCGTCAGAAAAAAGTTTATACAATGCCTTATCTACTAAACTTAAATTGCCACCAGCAACGGCAAAACATACTTCTTCAAGCTCAATTTCAGAAGAATCCCCGATCAATAGCATCATTTCTTTTAGATTAATATTTCCTTTACTCCCAACGTATAAAATTATTTTGTCAATCTCACTCGAAATCTGGGCACTATCGTTTCCTGATCTGTCTACTAGCCAAGCCAGAGCTTCCTTTTCAACTTCAATATTAAAATTTTTAAAGATAAGTTGAGCCTTTTTTTGAATCTCCCTTGGGCCATAATCATAACAGGGTATAGCAGCAGCAACCTCTAGATTTTCGAATAATTTTCGTAATTTAGATCTGGGTCCAAAATCAGACCCTTCACAGACCACCAGTGCGTCCTCAGGTTTAATTTTGTTTTTAAAAAGATTTTCAAAAGCTAAACAAACGCTATCGCTAATATTAAAAACTCTGAGAATTCTCCTCTCCATTGAGAAACTCAAAGCCTTAACTTCATCAACTAATAGTCCTGGATATTCTTTTAGCTGGTCACCTGTTATATTTGCTGAAACAAAGGGATCATTATAATTTTTATTTACGTTTTCTCTTGCATTTCTTGAGTATTCGCGAATAAGTCCTTCATTAGGACCATAAATAAGGATTGCTGAAACTGTATTTAACTCAGTTGTAATAAATGTGCTGATTCGGTTTGGCTTTATCTTCATTTACACCAATAATTCATTGAATTTTTCTTGCAAAGTAATCTATCAATAGTCCATTAATTTCAGCACTTAACTCACTAGCTGCTCGATCTTCTGCATCTCTTTCAGCCATCAAGGTAGCAAATTCAGATGTAACAACATTAAAACTCCCTACACTCCTTGCATGTCCTTCATATATTGTTTTGCTATTACTGTCAGCAAGCATAAAAGAGGCTATTAAACTAAGATTATATCTGGAAACTTTTTCATCGTCTTGAATTAAAAGAGGGCTCTTATCAGAGTCCAAATTAATAACCAGGTTATATTTTTGATTGAGCAGATTTGAGTTTGATCCAAATTTATAGACCAGATTTTTACGAAGTTGGTGACCCACTCGACCAGGTATGGTGTCAATAGAAATTTGATTAAGCTCTGAGTTTAACTCATTCTTATGAATGCTATGGTTAGCGGCATTTTTATATACGGGTTCGAATCCACATGCACTTAAAATAACTATCATACATAAAGTAGATGCTATAATACCATTATTTTTAGTAAATTTCATTTGATGCAGATCATTCACAGTTAAATTACAATATTTACAATTTTACCTTGGACTACAATTATTTTCTTTATGTTTTTTCCATCTATGGCTCTTAAAACTGATGTTTCAGACAACGCAAGTTTTTTAGCCAATTCTTCATCATGATTCTCTGGTAAATTAATCACCCCACGTTTTTTTCCGTTTACTTGAACACCTACAGTCACATTTGTATTTGTTAAGTATTTTTCATCAGCAACAGGCCATGATGTTTCATATATACTTTCTTTTTCTCCAATTAATGTCCATAGTTCTTCTGCTATATGAGGCACCATAGGGGATAGAAGCTGGATTAAATTTTTTGCACCTTGTCTGGCTATGTTTGCTTCCTCTTTTATGTCCAAATCTAGTGATTGTAGAGTATTTGTAAGTTCCCTTATTCTTGCAACTGCCCGATTAAAATGAAACTTTTCAAGGTCGTTTGTAACACCGTGAACAGCACAGTGAATAGCTCGTATATGCTTATTATTTATTTCAAAAGTTTCCACATTTGAATTGTTTTGTGTTGATTTAGCTATATCCAAAACAAGTCTCCATACAGCACTCAAGTAACGCCATGCACCACGAATACCTGCTTCCGTCCATTCCAGATCTCTTTCTGGCGGAGAGTCAGATAACATAAATAGTCTTGCTGTATCTGCACCATATCCTTTTATAATCATTTCAGGGTCGACTACATTTCTCTTAGATTTACTCATAGACTCTGAACGACCGACAATAATTTTTTCACCGGTAGAAACCGACTTTGCAGAATTATTGCTATCAAACTCTACCTCTTCAGGGTACATCCATTGTCCACTTTGATCCTTGTAGGTTTCATGACATACCATTCCCTGTGTAAACAGGCCATTAAATGGTTCATCAAAATTTAAATAACCACAGCGTTTTAGTGCCCTTGTAAAGAAACGGGAATAGAGTAAATGTAAAATTGCATGTTCCACACCACCAATATATTGAGCAACAGGCATCCATCTTTTAAGATCTTCCTCCAAAAAAGGTGTATCTGCACGTGCTGAGCAAAACCTGAGGAAATACCATGACGAGTCAACGAAAGTATCCATTGTATCAGTATCTCGTTGAGCTTTCTTCCCACATTTTGGACAATATGTCTTTTTCCATTTAGTGTGGTTTGCCAGAGGGTTACCTGGTTTATCAAAATCAACATTATCAGGAAGTGTTACCGGTAGGTAAGATATAGGTACTGGCACAATCCCACATCTGTCACAATGAACCATTGGTATCGGACAGCCCCAATATCTCTGTCTAGATATACCCCAATCTCTTAATCTATAGGTGGTAGTTGCATGTCCTAAACCCAAAGAAATTAGCTCCTTTACAACCGCTTCCTTGGCTTTATCAACATTAAGTCCATTTAAAAAACCAGAGTTGATTAAAGTTCCAGAGCCGGTAAATGCAGTATTTTTTACAGAAAAATTACTAGGGTTTTTGTCGCTTGGGCACACGACTGTGATCACGGGAAGGTTGTATTTGAGTGCAAAATCAAGATCTCTCTGGTCATGTGCTGGGCAACCAAAAATAGCTCCACTACCGTATTCCATTAGAACAAAATTAGCTATATAAATAGGTATTTGGATATTTGAATCCAAAGGATGTATAGCACTTAAACCTGTATCTACACCCTTTTTTTCACCACCCTCTATATCAACAAGGCTAGTTCCAGATTGATTACAATCAGATATGAAATTTCTGATAATTTCATTTTCTGCAGCTAACTCGATACATAAAGGATGGTTTGGTGAAATTGCACAAAAAGAAGCACCAAAAAGAGTATCGGGACGAGTTGTAAAGATTTCCAAATTTTCTTTTTGATCACATATTGGAAAAGTAACCATTGCACCTTCTGATTTACCTATCCAATTTTGTTGCATCAGTTGAACTTTTTCGGGCCAACGACTTAATTGTGTAATATCTTCAAGTAATTCGTCAGAAAAGTCGGTTATTCTTAAAAACCATTGTGAAAGTTCTTTTTTCTCAATTAGTGCCCCTGATCTCCATCCACGTCCTTCAATTACTTGTTCGTTCGCAAGAACAGTGTTATCTACTGGATCCCAGTTAACCCATGATTTACGCCTGTAAGCTAAGTTATTCTTATAGAAATCAAGGAAAATTTGCTGTTGATGCTTGTAATATTCGGGATGGCATGTTGCTACTTCCCTGCTCCAATCTATAGCTAGTCCCAACCGTTCTAATTGCTCCCGCATGGACTTAATATTGTCATAAGTCCATTCACGTGGATGAATACTTCTTTCAATTGCTGCATTCTCCGCCGGAAGGCCAAAAGCATCCCATCCCATAGGGTGTAAAACATTGAAACCATTTGCTTTTTTATAGCGTGCGACTACATCACCCATTGTGTAATTTCGTACATGACCCATATGAATCCTCCCAGAGGGGTAGGGAAACATTTCAAGTACATAGTAATCGCTGTGATCAGAATTGTCGCTCGCACTAAATGCGTTCGATTCTTTCCATTTCTTTTGCCATTTAGTTTCAATAGCTTGGGGGTTATATCGATCGTCCATATTTCTAATGATTTCTTATTTTTACTAAATTAACTGGGGAGTTAACCGGATTAAATTCTAGCAAATATGATAGTATTATAATTTACGCAATGTCATACCAACCATTAATTGTCAGCCTGGACAGTTTTTAGCTGCCTTGCTCTTTCAAGAATTCTATTTTCAAGATTGGTTATCGTTTCTGGACTAACTTTTGCATCTGCCCAATCTCCTGACTGGGATTTAATTTGCCTAAAAAGAGATACTTTTAGAGCATCTGCTCTTAAAACTCTGCCTAGTATGTATACTGTCATTTTAAAACGTTCGCCCTCAACATCTGGAGGACCAAACCATTCTGTTATTATCACTCCACCGAAAGGGTCGGCGGAAGAAAGAGGCATGAACGACATTGCATCTAGGCTTGCTCTCCAAAGAAAACTATTGACACCTATTCCACTTCCTTGATTATCGTCTCCCCAAACACTGTCACCGCCAAAAAGCTGCAGTCCCCCTTCACCAAAAATACTTTCACCAAACAAGGGGTTTGAACGGTCTCTAGCATCACCTTCAAGATACTTTTCATCAGTTGCCTGTGAGCCACATCCATACATAACCAGAGTAAAGAGTAGAAGAGTGATGGATACTATAAATATTCTTATTTTTGTTGAATTTAGTATTATCATGAAAACCCAAGATTTTAAGTAATGATCTAAAAGCTATTACAAGCATACATTAAACTATTTTTTTGTTATTAAACAGTGGACATAACACAGGATTTACTGCTCGCCAAATCTTTCTATTAATAATAAGCTGGAGTTAAGGCCTAAAATTGGTGCAATATTGCAACAATAACTCAAAAATGTTGCATATCTGCCCATAAGTGCTTGAACCTATACGATGCTTTAGTAATTTGTTTATGTGTTCATCTTTAGCGGATCTATTTTCGCTGGGTGTATGCAAAGCCAGTTCCTATATGTTAATCGGGTATTGGTTTAATGAACTAAATTTAGGACTCCTTAGGAGGGAAACAATATGAAGAAAGTATTACTCGGCACAACAGCGATTGCTGTAGCTGGCTTCGTAGCTGGAAGCGCTGCTACTGCTAATGCTGCTGATCCTATTTCCGTTGGTATCAACGGTTATTGGAAAAATGCCATGGCCATGATCAACGAAGACAATGATGATGGCAATCTTTCCGATGCGCGTAATAGTCACGCAGTCGGACATGACGTAGAAATGACTTTAAGTGGTTCAACTACTCTTGATAATGGGCTAACAGTTGGTTTTTCAGCTCAGCTCGAAGGTAATGGAGAATCAACAGACAGTGAAGCTTTTGACGAAGCCCACATGTATATCTCCGGTGCATTCGGTTCTTTAGAAGTTGGTAAAGTTGAAAGTGCACGTCAGAGAAACGGTGTTACCTTTGGTGGTGGTGCTGCTTCTAACTTTGGTGTTAACTCACCATTCTTCATCTTCGGTAACGGTGGTGGTAACCTCTTCACCCGAACTAATGATGATGGTATCGGTGATGACGATAACTTCAAAATTCGTTATGCACTTCCATCCTTTAATGGTTTAAATCTTGCTGTTTCATATGCTCCAAACGACACTGGAGACCAGCAATATGGTGGGAATACTATTGATGTAGCAGGTGGAGTTCAAAACAACTTTGCTGTCGGAGCTAACTATACAGCTGACTTCGGTGGTGGAAGCGTAACTATTCGCAGTGGTTTTGAATCCTATGTATTGGAGCGTTGTAATGCTTCAGCCGCTACACAGACTTGTAATGACAACCCAGAGTCAGTAAACCTTGGTGGTGCTGTTACCTTCGGTAGCGTGACTATTGCTATGGATACACTCTCTACAAGTCAGGTTACACAAGACACAAACGGTAACGACCGAGAACGTAACGATCATCATGTTGGTGCAAGCTACAACTTAGGTAATGGAACTTCAATCAGCTTAGGTTGGGGACATTCAGAAGTTGAGAATACTGACTTGAGCACAGACGAGCTTGACCTTTATGAGCTTGCTGCAAGTTACGTCTTAGGCCCAGGAATTGATGTCCAGGCAGCTCTTCGTTCAGGTGAGTTTGACGATGAGACAGCTGGTGACAACAATGACAACAGTTGGACTTCCATTCTTATCGGAACATCCATCGGATTCTAATACATCAAGTATATGAATTCATTAGGAAGAGGCGGCGAAAGCCGCCTCTTTTTTCATTTAGATCTCAATTAAATATAGATGACTGAATCTAAGTTTAATTCAGTGGTAAAATATACAGAGTGTAAATTCTTCATATTTTACGATGTTTTTTGCATAGGGGAAAAAAATGAATGGCATTTTGTGGCTAGCTTCTTATCCAAAATCAGGAAATACGTGGCTAAGGGCTTTTATGCATAATCTACTCACCAATGCAAAACAACCCTTTGACATTAATCAGATGTCTGAACTCACACATGGTGATAGCAACGGTAAGTGGTTTCGGTTGGGCGACAAATCAACTCTATCAGAATTATCCCCAAGTGAGATTGCAGAACAACGGCCTAAAGCACACGCACGTATTGCATCCCTTTCAACAGACTCAGTGTTGGTTAAAACCCATAACGCAATGGTTGAAAATGCTGGAGTACCAATGATTACTCCTCATTTGTCGGATGCCGCTATATATATTGTAAGGAATCCTCTCGATATTGTTATTTCTTACGCTGATCATTTAGGTGTCAGTATAAATAAAATGATTGAAGGAATGTCTACACCGAATTTTCAATCGCCTAGAAGTGAAACACATGTTCCGGAGATTTATTGTGATTGGTCTACTCATGTGAAAAGTTGGACACAAATGAGTAGTGAGTTACTTCATGTTATTAAATATGAAGATATGCAAATGAGGCCAACTCAAACATTTGGAAATGTTGCAAAGTTTATGGGTCTAAACCCACCCCGTGATCGATTAAAAAGAGCAATTAAATTTTCATCTTTTAAAATTTTGAAAGCTCAGGAAAAAAGAAAAGGTTTTATAGAACGTACACCAGTTCAAGATATGTTTTTTAGGCAAGGAACGGCTGATGGATGGCGTAAAACTCTATCTGATGATCAGGTAAAGGAGGTCATAAAAGCTCATAGGGAGCAGATGTTGAGATTTAATTATATACCTGATGGTTTTTAAAAATTTTTATGTTAATACTTTATAAACATAAGTTTTATGTTATATAATTATAATTAGCACTTTTATAAGGTAAAATATAAGATGATGGATCATCTGGATTCTCTTGAAAGCCAAAGTATTTACATAATTAGGGAAGCATTTAATCGAATTGATAAACTAGCCCTACTATGGTCTCTTGGAAAAGATTCTAACGTCATGGTTTGGTTGTGTCGTAAAGCTTTTTTTGGCAATGTACCCTTTCCCGTATGTCATGTTGATACAGGGAAGAAATTTAAGGAAATGTATCAATTTAGAGATTTCTATTCAAAAGAATGGAATTTGAACCTTGTTACTTCCATGTGCCCACCAGTATCAGAAATTGATCCAAGTTTGCCACCAGCTGCTAGGTCGGCTGCCAGGAAAACAGCAGGGCTGAAATTATTGATAGAACAAGAGGGATATAAAGGCCTTTTTGCGGGCATAAGAAGGGACGAGGAGAGCACTAGGTCTAAGGAGCGATATTTTAGTCCAAGGGGTGGAGAAGGAAATTGGAATTTTAAAGATCAGCCCCCAGAATTTTGGGATCAATATAAAACTGATTTTCCAGACGATACACACATCAGAATTCATCCGTTGTTACATTGGTCAGAGTTAGACATTTGGCGTTATTCAGAACGAGAAGGACTTCCAATGATTTCTTTATATTTTGCAAATAAAGGCAAGAGATATAGGTCATTGGGTGACTCAGACATTACACACCCAATAGAAAGTAATGCACAAACAGTTAGTGAGGTTATAGAGGAACTTAAGACAACAAGAACCGCAGAAAGATCTGGTAGAGCTATGGACCATGAATCAGAAGATGCCTTTGAGCGACTCAGAGCAGATGGTTATATGTAGAGTTTCAAAACCATGAATAAAAACAAAAAAAAATCAATAAAACTACCTAAGAATCAAACTCTCCATCAGGTTAAAATTGCAATTGTTGGTCACGTTGACCATGGCAAAAGTACACTAGTTGGTAGACTTTTACATGATACGGGATCGTTACCAGAGGGAAAATTTGAAGCAATTAAGGCAATGTCAGAACGTAGAGGAATGCCTTTTGAATTTGCTTTTGTGATGGATGCCTTTCAAGCTGAGCGAGATCAGGCTATAACAATTGATGCAGCACATATCTGGTTTAAATCTACAAAAAGAAATTACGTGATTGTAGATGCACCAGGCCATAAAGAATTTATCAAAAATATGATTTCTGGTTCTGCAAGTTGCGACGTGGCTTTACTTGTAATAGACGGTTCTGAGGGTCTTCGAGAGCAATCACGTCGGCATACATATATCCTAAATATGCTCGGTATAAGTAATGTTGTTGTTGCTGTAAATAAAATGGATCTGGTTCAATATAATCAAAGTGAATTTGATAGAGTTCAAAAGGAAGTCAAAGAATATTTTGATAATTTGGGATTAAAAGTAATTAGTATTGTTCCAATAATAGCCCGTGAGGGAGATAATATAGTTCAAAAATCAAAAAAGATGAGTTGGTATGTAGGCCCTACAGTCTTAGAATCTTTTGATACACTCGAAATCTTGAATGATCTTGAAAACTCACCTTTAAGAATGCCAGTACAAGATATTTATCATTTTGACTCTAGAAGAATCATAGCTGGAAAAGTTACATGTGGAGTTTTAAAATCAGGAGATAATGTGATTTTTTCTCCTTCGAATCGTAAAGCTCAAATAAAAAATATAATTACTTGGCCAGAGGACTTTTCAAAAAGTAGAGCTAAACAAGGTGAATCTGTAGGTATAACTCTTAAGGAACAGTTATTTATTGAGCGTGGAGAATTAATGAGCCATATCTCAAGCCCGCCGTTAGAAAGTAATGTTTTCCGGTCCCATCTATTTTGGTTAGCACAAAAACCTCTTAAGGTTGGTGAAGAATATAAACTACGAATTAATACTTTTGAGACGTCTGTAAAAGTACAAGAAATTGATAGAGTAATTGATACGGATGATTTATCTGCAGGAAAAGAAATCACAGAACATCTTCAAGTAAAACGTAATGATATTGCAGAGGTAATTTTTAGATCACGCTCGATGCTTGCAATAGATGAATTTTCTAAAAATAAACACACTGGTCGTTTTGTACTACTTAATTCTAATGATATAGTTGCTGGTGGTGTTATCAGCATGAAGGGTTATCCTGATCAACGTGATTTAATCACAGAAAAAGGGACAAACCTGTATGCTGTAGGACATAGAGTTCCTGTTGTGACACGTGTACAGAGAAACGGTCACTATGGAGGTGTTGTTTGGCTGACGGGCCTTTCCGGAGCAGGAAAATCAAGTATTGCTCTTGAGGCAGAACGATTACTATTCAAAAAGGGGTATAGTGTTTATCTTCTTGACGGTGACAACGTACGTTCGGGTTTGAACTCAAATCTTTCATTTTCTCCTGAGGACAGGGCCGAGAATATACGTAGAGTAGGAGAAGTTGCAGCCTTATTTGCTGATGCTGGAATGGTTGTAATTACAGCATTTATTTCACCATATAGAGCAGATAGAGATCGAGCACGTGGGGCTATGGAAAGAATCAATAGCGAGGGCCCATTTCATGAGGTATTTGTTAGAGCATCTCTAGAAGTTTGTGAAGAAAGAGATCCAAAAGGTCTTTATAAGCGGGCTAGAGCAGGAGAGGTAAGTGATTTTACTGGTATTTCAGCACCTTATGAAGAACCTGAAAAACCAGATTTAATTGTTGATACAGATGATCAGTCATTAGAGCAAAGCGTTGATGTTCTTGTCCAATACATTTTGAGAAAATTTCAAGACTTCTCAGAAGGATAAAACTCTCTAATTACTCCTTCAATGGCTGCTATGCCGATCGCTTTAGTTGATAATAATTTATGAGCGTTATCTGAACTTATCCCCCCTAGAGCATACACCGGCAATGGAGATCTATTAGTCCAATCACGAAACTTTGAGATTCCCAAGGGCGTAGCTTCTGGATGAGATTTGGTTCTAAATACAGGTGATAGTAGAACGGCATCGGCACCTGCTTTCTTAGCCATGAGTATTGAATTAAACGTATGAGTAGCAGCAGTTACAATTAATTTTTTATCTTTCATGCTCTTAAGAGCTGATGTAATTGTATTTTCTTTATAATGCACACCATCAGCTCCTACAGAAAGAGCTAAGTCCCTATCTTCACCAATAAACAAAATTAGCCCGTGTTCTGCACAAACTTTAGCTAAAGTATTTGCTCTAAGTTTTCTATCAGAAATCTCGTAATCTCTAAAAATCACCCCACTTCCAGTTGGTAATTGCTGACATATTACCTCAGGATTTTTAAATTTATTCATATCAGTTAAAAAAAATATTGGTGGTAATTTATTGTTGTTTATAGAATTGAGCTGTGTAGAAACCTCTGTTAACGTCATAGTATCAAAATACCCTATTTAGGTTTTTAGTGTGAGGCTGACATGTCTTTAGAAAAGGTGCAATCTGATTTTTACGATAGTACATCATTAATAAGTCCAATCCTAGAAACAATTGAATCTGCTAAAATACAGGCTAATAGGAATCAAGATAGAATAAAACTAATAGCAGTTTCAAAAAATGTTGAATCTAACAAAATCTTGGATGTTATAAAAAGTGGACACAGGGACTTTGGAGAAAATCGTGTTCAAGAAACTTTATCGAAGTGGCCAGATATTTGTAAAAAACACCCAGATATAAAACTACATTTAATAGGGCCATTACAGACGAACAAGGTTCGTGATGCCGTATCAATATTTAATACAATTCATTCATTAGACAGGAGAAAACTTGCAGAGGTTTTAGCAAAAGAATTTGATAGAACTGGTAATCGATTGGAATGTTTCGTGCAGGTAAACATAGGTGAAGAATCTCAAAAAACTGGAATTTCCCCGAATCAAACGAATGAATTTGTAAAATTTTGTATTAATGAACATAAGATCCCTGTTATAGGTTTGATGTGCATTCCTCCAGCAGATAAAGACCCAGGGCCATACTTTGCTTTTTTATTTGAAATTGCAAAAAAAAATAAACTTGCTGAATTAAGTATGGGAATGAGTCGAGATTATCAAACAGCTATAAGCTTTGGTGCTACTCAGGTTAGGGTTGGATCAGCTATTTTTGTATCTCGTAATAAGTAGAAATAATTAAAAATTAATTTAAGTCAAATGACAAATAACCATTAGTTATTATTTAAGGATTAGCATAAGGCAATAACTGAATCTTTTTATTCCAGATGTAATCTTAACTATAAAGTTTAAGTTGATGAATCTTAATAAGAAAATTTTAATCACTGAAAATGACGAGTCATTGCGTTATTCGCTCATGGAACAGTTAGAGATTGAAAAAGAGTTTACAGCTATTGAGGCACATACATTTCACGAGGTGCTTGAACATCTTAAAATGAAAACGTTTGATTTATTCATTGCAGATTTAAAACTTTTACATGCTAATCAAAAGAAATTTAGAGAATCAATTCTCATGAGTAAGTCTAAAATACCAATTATCTGCCTCATGGATACAAATGATGAGATTAGCGTTATTTTTGAAGAAAGGGTGAATCTATATATCAAAAAACCAATACGTTTTAGTGAGCTATTAAGGGAAATAAAAAATCAAATTAGTAATTATGAACAAAGCAGAGATTTAGTAATTAAAATTGGAAGATACGATTTTTTTCCTGCCTCAGGAGAAATAAAGGAAAGAGGATTTCAAAAGGTTATAAAATTAACCGAAAAAGAGACTGATATAATAAAACTTTTATCAAGGGCGAACGGTAGCTATGTATCTAAAGAAACTCTGCTAAAAGAGATCTGGGGTTATAATTCAAAAGTGACCACACATACACTTGAAACACATATTTACCGATTAAGAAAAAAATTAGAAAAAAACCCATCTAATGCTTTAATTGTTGTAACTGGAACTGAGGGATACAAGTTGATGTGCTAATCTTGAAGTTTATTTTTTGTTCTGAAAAATATTATTGCAAGTCCTAGTGTAATAGTACTTGCAAAAAATGTTATTAAACCAAAAAATAAACCTGCAGACCCCCAATCACCATTTATAAGTATTAGTTGAGGAAGTAAGATTGGGCCAGCTAAGACACCAAGATGACGACCTGTCATGATAATTCCAAATGCTGGACCGTTGTTTCCATGTTTTCCTAAAATTGTATTGGGCATAGAAAATAGGCAAGTTGGGGTTATACCAGCTGCTGCACCATAAATCACTAATGCCAAAATCCCAGAAAATGTTGAAGAAAGAGAATCAAAAATTATCCATAAGCTTGCTTGAACAGATAAAACAAATGCGAGGATAGGAAAAATTGGAATCCCCCAACGTATTATAAATCCACCAACAAGATTAAAAAAAATTATTATTACTGTTGGTATAGCATAAGGCACTAGAGCATTTGTAGGTGAAAACCCACGTTCTGTAACTAAGTATTGGGGTAACCAAGTTGACATAGCTAAATACTGTGCAGCCCAAAGTGTGAAAATTCCTGCTGCAAGCAGTAAAGAAATACGGTGAGATTTCAATAATACCTGATTATCTATTTTTGATGATGATACGGGATTATTTTCTTGGTTATTTTTATATTTCAGCCATAAACCTAAGACAACTAATATAGTTAATATTATACCAATCCACCAAATAAATCTCCATTGTCCTGATGCAATAGCGGGCTGGGCAACACCAAGAGCACTCAATTGTCCAACAGGTATCCAGCTTGCGAAGATAGCAATGGCTAAGGGACGATGCTTTTCTGTTGCGTTTTGAATTGCAATTATTGGTCCAATGATTGCTAAAATAGCGAATCCAAGTCCTTCGATACCTCTTGATAACAATACTATTTCAGGATTATTTGGCCAACTTATAGTAACTAAGGAGCCAACTATTAGCAGTATACCTGCTCCAAGAGCATAAATTTTTATTCCAAATTTCTCGAGCCAAATACCAAGAAAAGCAGATGTAGCAATACCTAAAACGGCATATACTGACATAAATCCACCAGCTAATGTTAAATCATAATTATATGTTTCCAATAACAGTGGCATTGCAGGGGGTATTTTGAATTGATGGAAGGCTGCAAGTGCCCCAGCGGACAGACCTAAGAAGACTCCAAACCAAGCAGTACGAGTTTTTAAATTATCTGATAAAATTTTTGAACTAATTTTTGAATTATCTTTCATTTTCAATCAAAGCTTTTGCAGTTCAGAAAATATTAATCATTAATTATGTGAACCATAACAGTATTTGGAGAAGGGTTTGATGGATAGCAGTAAAAAAGAATATTTTAACTAGAGAAGATTAGCTTAAACTATATATTTCTGAAAATTGATAAATGATATTCAACAATTTGATAAAAAACGAATCAAAGATTTCTTTTAAAAGTAGAAATAAAATATACGATAATTTAATTTGTTTTTAATAATTTTTATGGAGTTTTTTTTGACTGACCTAAAAGATAATTTTTTTGTAAAATTTTGGGGTGTTCGTGGAAGTATTCCATGTCCTGGGAGTTCAACTATAAAATATGGTGGAAATACTTCCTGTCTAGAAATTGGAATTGCAGATACAACATTAATTTTTGATGCAGGAACTGGTCTTTGTCAATTAGGTCAAGCCCTTTCGAAAAATAATAATTTAAATTTAAATTTATTTTTAACTCACTTTCATTATGACCATATCTGGGGATGGCCATTCTTCGAGCCTGCACTAAGAAAGACTACTAAAATTAATATATATGCAGCAGCTTCAGATATGAGATTACCACCTGAAAAAGTTCTAATGAAGTCTCTGGAGAACAAAAAGACCCCTGTCAATCTAGATACAATGAAAGCCGAATTAAATTTTTCAGAATTTATTGTTGGTAAAAGCATTACTTTAACAGAAAAAATAAACATACTAACAACTGAACTTAGCCACCCTGATAAAGCTGTTGGATACAGAATTCAGTATAATGGAAAAAGTATATGCTATCTCACTGATCACGAGCATAATAATAAGACAATCTACAATAAATTAGTTGAGTTTGTATCTAATGCAGACATAGTGATATATGACGCAACATATACTAATGAAGAATATGCTGAACGTATGGGTTGGGGACATTCTACATGGGAAGAAGGTGTTCGGCTTTGTGATGATGCATGTGCTAAAACCTATGTAGCTTTTCACCATGATCCTAGTCATGATGATAAATTTATGGATAATGTTTCAAAAAAATTGAAAAGAATTCGTAAAAATTCATTAGTTGCAAAAGAAGGATTAATTTTAAAATTATGACAATTTTTTGTTAGAGGGTTCAAATTGATAATTATAGAAGTTTTTATCAGACAATGGATCTATCCTTAAAAATATCTTGTATAGAAGGCCATTGGACATCAGATATTGTTTTTGTTTTTCTAATAAATGTTCCAATAAACGCCCACGAAGAAAAATCCATCCTCATATGGTGAGTAAGTAGACCAGTGGGCTCAAATGGGTCTGCTTTACCGTTGCGTTTATCAGAAAGATGTTTGCATGCAAAAGCAATAGCTGCACCTGTGCCTATAAAACGATTTGTTCCCTTCCAATCAATTAAATCAATATGAGTATTGGTTTGGAAAATATTTGACACAGGATTAGGAAAATTTCTTCCACCTAAACAACTTAACCCCATTAGTCCTAGGCTATTCAAGTGTGGAATAATCTGGGTTGAAAGACGATTCCAAGGTGGAACTAAAATAGGTAAAAATTTACATTCAAACTCTGAGGACAAATTTCTAAAACCAATACTTAGGTCTTTTAAACTATCTTTTATTGGACGATTAAGGCTTAGCTCATTTTTTTGTTCAGATATATGAGCATGATTTTTATGAGCATAGCCATGTTGTATCACAAAATGATTATCAAAATTCTTGATGTGGAAAACTATATCATCTCTCATTTTTTCTGGTATGACAGAAATTGCTACGGGAACGCCTTCGTTTGATGCTAATGAGCTAAGTTGCCGTAAATCATTACTTTTTGAATAAACACCATCGTTTCTCCACCAGAACTCAACAGGTAGCCCTATATCAATATTAGAATTTATTTCGTATATAAGGTCATCCCAACTATATTCTATCATTAAAATAAAACCCTAATTTTTGTTTTTAAAAGCATCGCTCATAGCTTGGTTTAATATTTTTTTTGCAATAGATAGGCTATGATTTTCTCTTACCATTTTGATTGCAGATGATGACATTTTTTCTCTAGATGATTTATCATCACATATTCTCACAATAGATTCTGCAAAATCAGCATCGTCCCAAGGTATAATAATATTTCCAGTCTTACTGTTTTGAATAATTTTTGTTGCTCCTGGAAATCCACCAGTAATAACGGGTAACCCTGCTGCTTGAGACATGAGAAATTGTATAGGGCAATATTCATTATATCCGGGCCAAACATAAATATCACATGCAGTCAATATTTCGAGTATATTACTTTTTCCTTGCTTTCCGATCCATGCAACTATCCCTACCTCAAGATCTTTAAAAGATTCTTTAACAAGTTTTTGAGCTGGGCCTTCTCCTACAATTAAAAGGTTAAAATTAGGCTTATTAATAAGCCACAAAGAACGTCCTAATAATCGATATGAGGCTAAATTATTTCCAGGGTTTAACATTGCAACAGTTACGAGCCATGGTCTTGATATACAAAGGTTATATTTTTTTGAAATTCTTTGTCTTATTTCGACACGCTTTTCCCGTAATTTTTCATAAATGGAGAAATCTACGAATGGCGGTAGATCAATAATTTTTGTTTTAGAACTTTTAATAGGTATAAGGGTGCTCGTTTCTTCATATGAAAATGACAGTAATACATCGGCATGTGAGATTTGTTGTGCTATTACGGTGAGATTTTGTGTATTTGAGCTGTTTAAATGTTTTTTAGAATACTTAGCTCCAATTATTATATATGGAATATTAAGGGCAGAAGATATTTTAGGACCTAGCGAATCCGGAGACAAGACATTAAGATTGTATGTAATCCAAATTTGAGGTCTTTGATTTACTGGAAGTCTTTTTAATTTTCTAATTTTATTGTTTGCTTCTCGCTCTCCGTCTATAGACGGAGACTTATCCTTTTTTTCGTATCTTTTATTATCAGAACCATTAAATTCATTAGGAATTAAAAATATATTGTTATCTAATTGCAGCGTTTTAATCAGAGATTCCATAATCACCTGCTCGGTTAATGTATTTGGATGATTAGGGAATTCTTTTAGAGGATAAAAAGCTATACGCATTATTGTATCTTTGTTTAATAATTGATTTTGGAATAAATTACTTTTTTCTATTTTACTCTAGTTAATAGAATTTACATTGCATTTTATATTGATCGTTTAACCATAAATTAAATTTTTAATGGCCTAAAAAAATAAATTTTATTTGTTTTTAGTGGAGTTTTGACAAATTATGGACAAAAACATTTATAAGTTCATCCTTCGTCATACTAGACCACAACAGCTTTTTGTTTTGTTTATTACAGCTGTTTCTCTACCTTTTTATTATATATCTCTCGATATACCAAAACTAATTGTTAACACAGCATTAGAATCTGATGACCCAACAATAATAGCTGATGACTTTCCCAGACCACTCAGCATTTTAGGGATTGAATTTGGAAACTTAGATCAAATAACATTATTGTTTACTCTTTGTATTATATTTCTCTTTTTAGTCTGTATTAACGGTTCTTTTAGAATATATATAAACTTTTATAAGGGCCGTATAGGTGAGAGAATGTTGAGGCGTTTACGCTTTATACTTTATTCACGTATATTAAGGTTTCCTCTTCCCCATTTTCGTAAAGTTTCTTCTGCTGAGTTAATTTCGATGATTACCGCAGAGGTTGAACCTATAGGTAACTTCATAGGTGATGCATTTGCCTTGCCAGCCTTTCAGGGCGGATTGCTTTTAACCGCCCTTATTTATATCTTTTCTCAAGATCCCCTTATGGGTGTTGCTGCAATAGCCCTTTATCCAATACAAGCATATTTAATCCCTAAGCTTCAGCAAAGGGTAAATCTTCATGCTAAGGAAAGGGTGTATGAAGTAAGGAATTTGTCAGAACGTATAGAAGAGACTGTAGCAGGAGTTCAGGAAGTTCATTCAAATGGTACAGCCCAATTAGAGCTTGCAGATTTTTCTAGGCGCTTAGGTAATATTTATGGAATTCGTTACAAAATATATAATAAAAAATATTTTATTAAATTTCTAAATCTTTTTTTAGCTCAGCTTACACCATTTTTCTTTTTCACAATTGGGGGCTATTTAGTAATTATAGGTGATTTAACACTTGGCTCTCTTGTAGCAGTTCTTGCTGCATATAAAGATCTATCACCTCCTTGGATGGAGCTTTTGAATTTTTATCAGATAAAAGAAGATGTTAGAATAAAATATGAACAGGTAATAAGCCAATTTGAACCCAAAAATTTAATGGATGAGAAAAAACAGCTCAGTGAACCGGACTCTTTTCCTAATATTAGTGGTGACCTTTTAATATCAAATCTCACACTTAGGGATGATGATGAGGTTTCAATCGTTAGTGGCTTAACAGCAAAAATACATTTGAACAAAAAAGTAGCAGTTGTTGGCACTTCTGGGAGTGGAAAAGAAGAGCTGATGTTAATGCTGGCAAGGCTCATTGATCCATCTCAGGGTAAAATTCTAGCAGGTAAATATGACTTACATACCATGCCACAAGCAGTTACAGGTCGCCGGATTGGTTTTGTAAGTCAAAATGCGTATATATTTTCATCTACATTAAAAGAAAATCTACTTTATGGTCTCAAATATAGACCAGTAAAGGGAAATAAAAGCTCTGGCGATTTAAATATAAATCAACAACAGGAATGGATTGAAGAGGCAGAAAAAGCAGGTAATTCAACATTAGATATCAATGCAGAATGGGTTAATTATGATCAATTGGGAATAAATAATTCCACTGAAGTTATAGATCCAATACTAAAATCTATAGATATAGCTGATATGACAAGTGAAGTGTATATGTATGGTTTACGTGGAAGTTTAAATCTTGACAAAGACAAAGAATCAATTGAAAAAATGTTAGAAGCACGCAAGGTGCTTGAAAAAAAACTCCACAAAAAGGAATTTCAAGGACTGGTAGAGCTATTCGACTCACAAAAATATAATACTAATGCTTCTCTTTTCGAAAATTTGATATTTGGCACTTCATGTGATGAAGTTTTTGAAGGTGATAATTATATCGATAATATTTATATATTAGAGGTTTTAAAAAAGGCTGATTTAGTATCAGACTTTACAGAATGTGGTTATCAATTAGCAGCAACTATGATTGAATTATTTTCTGACTTACCTTCCGAGCATGAGCTTTATCAGAGATTTAGTTTTATTTCTGCAGAAAACCTCCCTATATATCAGGGATTAATGAACAGAATAAACAAGACAAATTTAGGTAATCTCGATAAGAATGATAGAAAGTTACTAATGGCCCTTCCTTTCAAATTGGTAACTGCTAAACACAGGTTGAATCTAATCAGTAAAGACATGGAAGCAAAAATTCTAATTGCTAGGGAATTATTTTATCAAGATTTACCGCAATACATGGCTAAACGTATTAACAGGTTTGAAACAAATAAATATAATCCAGCTGCTTCAGTTCAAGATAACATACTTTTTGGAAGGGTTGCTTATGGTCAGGCACATGCAAAAGATAAGGTTGGTAAGCTAATAGAGGAGGTTGTTAACGATTGCGGTTTATATACTAATATTTTAGAAGTTGGTTTAGCTCATCACGCAGGTTTAGGTGGAACAAAACTATCTGGATCACAACGTCAAAAATTAGCGATAGCACGTACTTGTTTAAAAAATCCTGATATACTAATTCTTTCAGAGGCAACAGCTTCATTAGATGGTGCTTCTCAAAAAAGAATTCTTAAAAATATTATGAAAGTTTTTTCAAAACGTGGGGTCATCTGGTCACTCCACCGGCCAGAGTTAGCAAAATACTTTGACATAATTATAGTTATGAAAAACGGAAATATCATTGAACAGGGTACGTATGATCAACTTAAAAGAGATGGAAGTTTTTTTAATGAGTTGCTGGAACAACATTAAAATTTTTTTGAATACTTGGAGTAGATAATGGATCTTCAACAAGATGTAGATTTACTCAGGAATATACCTTTATTCCGAAATATTGATTCTAGGAAATTAAAACTGATTGCTTTTACAAGTCAGCGCCTTCAATTCAAAGCGAACGAAAATCTTTTTGTTCAGGGTGATTATGGAGATTCAGCATTTATCATTATTGAGGGAGAAGCATCGGTGTTAATTTATACAAACTCTGATACCCAAATAGAGATAGCAAAAGTAAAAAAAAATGATTTGGTCGGTGAAATAGCTATACTGTGTGATGTGCCTCGTACGGCTACTGTGAGAGCAAAAACAGAACTTCTAACCTTAGAAATTACGAAGGAAATTTTTTTTCAACTTGTGACTCAATTTCCTGAAATGGCGTTAGAAGTTATGAGAGAACTTGCATTCAGACTTGAAAAAACAAACCGAAGGCTGCAAGAATTAACTATAAAGACCTAGGCCAATTAAAATCAGCTATAATTGGGACATGATCTGAAGGTCTTTCCCATCCACGAATAGATCTTATAATAATTGCATCTACAAGAGATTTAACAAGAGGCTGAGTTATCCACAAATGATCTAATCTTCGACCTTTATTGGCTGCTTCCCAATTTGGTGATCTGTAACTCCACCAAGAAAATAATTTTTCATCTTCGGGTATTATCTCACGAATTGCATCTACCCAACATACATTCTTAACTTTAGAAAAAAGGTCTACCTCAATTGGTGTGTGGGATACTACCTTAAGAAGTTGCTTGTGTGACCAGACGTCGGTTTGCAGGGGTGCAACATTAAGATCTCCAAGAAGAATTGTAGCTTGCGAGATGTCTATTGTTTTTGACCATCTTTCCATTTCTCTAAGAAATTCAAGTTTTTGTGCAAATTTTTTATTTTTTTGTGGATCTGGTTTATCTCCACCTGCAGGAACATAAAAATTATGTATATCTATGCCATTAGATAATTGTATATGAAGATGACGGCTTTCTTCTATATTGCACCAATAATTCTTGTTGGAGTAAATAATAGGAAATTTAGAATGTGTCGAAACACCGTGATAGCCTTTCTGACCAAAAATTTCGTTATATTCAAAGCCCATTTTTTTGAAAGTAGATAAAGGAAATAAATTACTTTCGACTTTTATTTCCTGTAGACAAAGAATATCTGGATTATATTGATCTATAAACTTTTTAACTAGATCAATACGCATTCGAACAGAGTTTATATTCCAAGAAGCAACACGCATTATAACCTTTTAGTTTTATTAAATTATAAATTAAAAAGTGAACCTAATTCTAATATAATTTTTGTGCTTTTATGTTTTTCAAAAAACTATTGAAAATAGACAAATAAAATGGATTCTTTTTTACCTCCCATTCTGGATGCCATTGCACTCCAAGCGCAAATGTATCAGATTTTGTATAAGTGATAGCTTCAACTTGTCCATCAGGGGCAATAGCTTCAACCTTTAAACCATCACCCAACTTATCTACACCTTGGCTATGTAATGAATTAACCATAGGATTACTACTTGATTGATGCAATTTTGATAATAAACCGTCAGGCTCCAGATAAACTGGATGGCGAGGTAAATATTGGTCAGAAATAGTAAGGGAGCGATCAACATCATGCTCCATTCTTCCAAGAACATGTGGTAAATGTTGGAAAAGGGTACCGCCAAAAGCTACGTTTAGTTCTTGCATTCCTCTGCATATACATAAAATAGGTATTTTCATTAATATTGCTGATTTAATTAACGGCAAAGTAGTTGCATCCCTGTCAGTGTCGGTAAGAAGTTTTTTTGAATAAATAGGTTTTTTGAAATTTGATGGGTGAACGTTGCTTATACTTCCTGTGAATAACAAGCCATCTACCGATTGAAGGAGTCTACTTGTTTCAATAGAATTTCCCAAAGCAGGAAAAATTATGGGTATACCACCCATGCCATCAACAATACTGGTCAGATATTTTTCACCAACAGCATGAAAACGCTGGTCATCAAGATTTTTTATACATGCTGGTAAGCCAATTATTGGCCTGTGTGTTTTATTTATTCTCATTAATTTCTTATCTTTACAGAATTTTACCTTCAATTTTTAGTGAAAAATCTTTTATCTACTAAAACACTCACATAAATAGGATATTCGCATAAATTCCAAATAGGGTTATGTTATGAATCAACGTATATTTGTTTCTTTTCTTGGGTCATCAAATATAAAAAGCCTTGGATCTAATTTTAGATTTGTACTTATATCAAATAAATCTATCTGCGTCGTAAGACCTTGAGAATCATCTATTTCCCACTGCCTTAAAGCTAGAGGTGACTCAGTGAAAACTAATGTAATTCCACCAATTTCAGGATCATCTCGTTGTACTAGACGTAATTTAATAACGCCGGGGGTATACTTAAAACTGGTTATTAACAGTTGATCGTTCAATTTAATGTAATCATCGCTTAAGGCTCCAAGAGGAGTATCAAATATGGGCCAATCGTTTATTTGCCCAAGCTCCCTATCATGATAATGAAGCAAAAATCCATCACCAACTATAAGAATTGGTGAAGGAGGATCATATTCAACTCGAATTTTCCCTGGACGTTTGAGATAAAAAGTTCCTTCAGAAAACTCTCCTTCTGAAGAAATCTGCAAAAACCTAGCTTTTAGAGTTTTAATACTATTCATATAGTCTTCAATATTTTTTATTTTTGCTATATTTTTATGATCGTCCTCAAATGATTCTACTTCTTGTGCACTTACATCAAACAAGATGCACATTGGCATGATAATTATCAAAGAAGCATGTAAGAAATATCCATATACGCTCTTTTTATTTTTTGATTTTTTACGTATTAGAAAATACAAAATATTTTTCCATTAGCTTAAATGTATTCAAATATCATTTTCAATTGTTTCCTGAATAATCACTAATCAGCACTTCCCGTTTGCCTACGTGATTTGCTTGACTAATAATACCTTCAGACTCCATTTGTTCAACAATTCGGGCAGCACGATTATATCCGATCTGAAGGTGACGTTGAACAAAACTAGTAGATGCCTTGCGTTCTCTTGCAACTAATGCAACGGCTTGATCATATAATGGATCATCATTAGTATTTTCTGCTAAAAGAGTTTCGCCAGTATTAACTTCTTCTATAACCTCTGATTTGTAATCAGCTACTCCTTGTGCTCTAAGGGATTTTATTACCTTTTCAACTTCATTATCAGTTACAAGGGGTCCATGAACCCTAGTTAAGCGACCTCCACCTTCAAGAAGTAACATATCACCTTGGCCAAGAAGCTGCTCAGCACCTGCTTCGCCTAAAATAGTTCGACTATCAATTTTAGATGTGACTTGAAAGCTTATTCTCGAAGGAAAGTTAGCTTTAATTGTGCCTGTGATGACATCTACTGAAGGGCGTTGTGTTGCCATAATCAAATGAATACCTGCTGCCCGTGCCATTTGTGCAAGCCTTTGCACTGCTCCTTCAATATCTTTACCTGCAACGAGCATTAAATCTGCCATTTCATCTACTACTACAACAATATATGGCATAGGACACAAATCTAGCCCTTGTTCCTCGTATAATGGCTGGCCTGTTTCACTATCAAGTCCTACTTGAACACGACGACTCAAGGTTTCTTCTTTTTTGCGAGCATCAGCTAGGCGTTTGTTGTAGCCAGTAATATTCCTTACACCTAGCTTAGACATTGCTTGATATCTATTTTCCATCTCTCTTACTACCCATTTAAGGGCAACTACTGCTTTACTTGGGTCAGTTACTACTGGGGTTAAAAGATGAGGTATGTCATCATAAACAGATAGTTCTAACATTTTTGGGTCAATTAATATTAATCGACATTGCTCAGGAGATAGTCTGTATAGTAAAGAGAGAATCATACTATTTACAGCCACTGATTTACCAGAACCAGTGGTGCCTGCAACTAAGAGATGTGGCATTCTAGCTAAGTCAGCTATCAATGGTTCTCCAGATATTGTTTTTCCTAGAGCTAGGGCTAATTTAGCAGAAGTGTTTTCATATGCTTCGCTACCGAGTAATTCACGAAGCAAAACACCTTCTCTTTCTGAATTAGGGAGTTCGATACCTATGACATTTTTTCCAGGTATTGTTGCAACCCTGACAGAAATTGCACTCATTGATCTCGCTATGTCATCTGCTAAGCCAATAACCCTTGAGGTGCGGGTGCCTGCTTGAGGTACAAACTCATATAGTGTAACTACCGGCCCTGGATGTACCTTCTGTATTTCACCATATACGCCAAAATCATCTAATACTGATAATAAAAGTTTAGCATTTTGTTCTAAGGATTCTTCTGAATATAATTTAGTTAATTTCTTTTGTTTTGATTCTGCTAATAAAGATAGAGCTGGAAGCTCATACTCAGCGCCAGCTGTCAAATCAAGTGTTCTTTGCCCTTCACGAATTCCACGGTTACTGGGTTTTGGGGACTTCACTTTTTGCTTAACTATCCCATTATTGTTTGAGGAAATAGATTTCGTTTCTCGATTAGGATCTAAACTATTTTTATAAAGTTTAGGCTCGGTCTTAAAATTACTTGAAGAACTAGCTATAAAATATTTCCAAAAAGAAAATTTGTTTGTTTTATTGGTATTTTGATTAAGATCTGGATCACCTGACTTAAGCTCATTATTTTTATCTGTTTCAAGTTTTAAATTGTTAATGAATAACCATCCCACTAATTTACGATTTATTTTTCCTATAAACTTTATAAAATTCCATAACATTTTAAAAAGTAATAGCCATTCTTTACGTTTTAATCCACTTGACCCCACAAAAGTTAAACAACCTAGAATGAAGGAAACAGAACTAAGGCCGATAAGAGCACCAAGAGAATTTCCAATGAGGTTTTGCAATTGATTGGAAATCACAAACCCCCCAACTCCTCCAAGCCCAGAATTTGTAGGCCAAATAATAGGTTCTCCTGAACTTGAAAGCCCAACAGCAAAACAAATTAACACTATGGGTGTCAGAGTTATTCTAAGCCAAATCAATTTAAATCTTTGATGTGTAATAAACACCCAGCCCCAAGCTAAAAAAACTAGTATCAGTAGACATGATCCTAAACCAAAACCTTGTAACAATAGGTCAGCAAGATATGCGCCTGGTTGACCAAGTAAATTTTCTGTAGGCCCAAAACCAGTAGAATTAAATGATGTGTCATTTTGGCTAAATGAAGCTAGAGAAATACATACAAGTATAGCTATTATAACAAAAGTAAGGCCCCAGAGCTCGATAGCTCTGTTTTTTATGAAACGACTCATTGCCTGGGGCAAAAAAGGTGCACGATTATTATTTTTGTTTTTCATAGCCATCAAATATATTTATACCAATTTTGTGTTGATCTTCAAAACTTGAAGTTTGTCTCATAGTATCGGCATATTTAATATCCTCCCAATATGGTCAAAGTTTAGCAGTTAAAAATATTGGTTAATCAAGATAGTGTTGGTTTTGATAATTAAAAATAAAACTATTACTTTTAAGAATTAAGAATTCTTTCAATTGTTGCTGCAACCTCTAAAAGAAGTTCATCATCACCCCAAGGAGCCATAAGCATTAAGCCAATCGGAATACCATTATTATCTTTTCCACATGGCAAAGTAATGGCACAACAATTTAGAAAATTACCAAGTCTAGTATTTCTCAATACTTCACTATTTGTTTTTTTCCAAAATTCGAAGTTTTTTTCAACCTCTTTTATACTTGGCGGGGTTATAGGGACTGTAGGACATACAAGAATACCATGTTCTTTCATCCATCCATGTAATGAATTGGTAGCTATTTGGAGCTTATTTTTTATTTGTTCTACTGAGCTAGCTGTCATTTTTCCACCTAGACGTATACGTTCTAAGATTGGTGGGTAAACTAGGTTGGGATTATTTTCAATTTGCGAACCCCATATAGCATGACACTCTGAAGCGTGGTATGGACCAAAATGATTTATGAGGGAATCTACCTCTGATAGCTCTTTGACTTCTTTAGTAGTGATTGTTACTCCAGAAGAAGAAATTTTCTCAATAGCATTTATAGTAACGGACTCAATATCTGGGGTTAATTTTTCCCATACAAAACCTTTAGGACAAACTAATTGAATTAATTTTGGTGAAATACCAAAAATGTTAATCCAAGGTTTAACATTTGTACTCGATTTTCCATCTAAAATACTAAATATTGCAGCTGCATCATCTACATTGCGGGTTAATGGCCCAACTGTATCTAAGCTTGTAGATAAAGGTAAAACACCTTGTAATGGAAGTCTGCCAAAGCTTGTTTTCAAACCCACAAGACCATTCCATGCAGAAGGAACTCTCACAGACCCTCCAGTATCAGATCCAATAGCGGCTGCAGCTAATCCTGATGATACTGAAACAGCTCCACCTGATGTTGAGCCCCCAGGCAAACGTTCTGTTACATTATCAAATGGATTTGAAGGTGTTCCAAAGTGGGGGTTTAATCCCAAAATAGAAAAGGCATATTCTGTTTGGTTTGTTTTACCTAAACAAACCAAACCAGCAAGCTCAGCTCTTTCAACTACAATTGCATCTTGTTTTGCTATACGATTTATTAATATAGGTGATCCATGACTTGTAATATCTCCATTAGTATCAAAAAGATCTTTCCATGAAATGGGAACCCCATCTAGTATTGAGAGTCTAAGACCTGATTTTGATCTAGAGAAGGCAGATCTTGCTGCCGTTCTCGCTCGATCTGTAGTTGTACGTAAATAGATCTTATTATGTGGATCTAATTTACTTATACGGTCAAGAAAATATTCTGTAAGTTCGCGAGGGTCTATATATCCCTTTTCTATCGCTAAGCCTAATTCTATGGCGCTTGTCATGTGCCAATTTTCATTCATAAAATTTACCTATTGTAATTTAGTTATGATACCTATTTATAAATCATTTTATCTTTAATAAATGTTTGAGTTATATAATATGAACAAAAGATTTGATGTAGTAATATGTGGTGGCGGTTTAGTTGGCCTCACACTTGGTGTTGCATTAGGCCAATATGGTGTAGAAACTGCAATTATTGACTCAATACCTCTTGATAATTACTTAAGCAAAGAGTTTGATGGAAGAGCCTCCTCGATTGCGTTAGGTTCCAAAAACTTACTAGATACAATTGGTGTTTGGTCTAATATAAAATCACAGGCACAACCAATTTTGCAAATTAGAGTTTCTGATGGCAACTCTCCTTTTTTTCTGCATTATGACCATCTTGATGTCGGTGATGACCCCTTAGGTTGGATGGTTGAAAATCGTTCGTTAAGGCAAAGTTTACTGCAAAAAATCAAAGAATATCCCAATATAAAACAATATGTACCAATCTCAGTAAAATCTGTTGATTTTAGAAATAATTTTGTAATTTTTAATCTTTCTAATGGGGACAAGATAGAATCATCCTTGGCTGTTGCAGCAGATGGGCGCAATTCATTTATGAGACAACAGGCTGCTATAAAAGTTACCGAGATACCATATAAACAGACAGGGATAGTTTGTACTGTAAAACATGAATACTCACATCAAGGAATTGCTCATGAAAGATTTTTACCTTCGGGTCCATTTGCTATTTTGCCCTTAGCAAATAACTGCTCCTCCATTGTTTGGACTGAAAAGAATTCTATTGCTCCAAAAATATTAAATCTAAAACCTCAAGATTTTATGAATGAGCTTAGAGAAAGGTTTGGCAATTTTCTTGGGAGGATAGATCTAGTGGGATCACGTTGGAGTTATCCCCTATCTTTATGTCATGCAAATAATTACGTTTCAAGGCGACTTGCCTTAATTGGTGATGCCGCCCATAGTATTCACCCTATTGCAGGACAAGGATTCAATCTTGGAATTCGCGATTGTGCTATACTTGCTGAATTTATTGTTGAAAACTGTCGCTTAGGATTGGATTTGGGTAATGATGAATTATTAAAGAAATATCAAAGCTATCGACGTTTTGACTCAGTAATGATGATAGCTGTAACACATGGACTTAATCATCTTTTTTCAAACCATAGTGGTGCGTTGCAGGTTGTTCGAGGAATGGGCCTTAGTGCTGTAAACCAAGCTCCTCCAATCAAACGTTTTTTTATGCGGCATGCAATGGGCCTTGTGGGTGATCTTCCAAGATTAGTTCGTGGGGAACAAATTTAATATGTAATCAACAAAGTTATCACACAGAGAAAGAGAGATTGGATGGCTATAGCAACTTTTGGAGCAGGGTGTTTTTGGAAACCTGAGTTTCTTTTTCGCCAAATTGAAGGTGTAATTAAAACAAAAGTTGGATATATGGGGGGTGCTACTGACAACCCAACCTATGAACAAGTGTGTTCTGACAAAACTGGTCATGCTGAGGTTGTTCAAATAACTTATGACCCTAAACTAGTAAATTTTGAGAGTTTACTCGTTGAATTTTGGAAAATGCACGATCCAACACAACTTAATAGACAAGGATTAGACATCGGTAGCCAATACCGTTCAGTAATTTTTTATCAAACAGATGAGGAAAAAGAGATTGCCCATGAAAGTATGGTAAATGTCCAAGATTCAGGTATTTTTACAAGTGAAGTTGTAACTGAAATAGTATCAATGGAGACATTCTGGCCTGCAGAAGAATACCATCAGCAATATTATGAAAAATCACAGCGGAGATAATTAATTTAACTCACTATTTTATAACTGAATTATATTCAGCTATAGATCTCTGCTTTGACCATTCTTTTCTAGCTCGTTCAAATATTTTGCCCAGATTTTATCACGATTATCGCCTAAATAACGCAAGTAGCTCCACGAAAATATACCTGTGTCGTGTCCATCATTGAAAACTAGACGGATTGCATAATTTCCTACAGATTGGATGTCTTTTATTGATACATTTATACATCCACCTATGATTTTTTTTTCTCCATCGTGGCCACGAATCTCTGCACTAGGGGACTCAACTCTTAGTAATTCTGCTGAATAAGAATATGAAACACCGTCATCAAAATCAATTTCAAGAGTATTGAGTTTTTTCTTATATCTAATTTCTGTGGGCCAAGATTGTGTTTTGAATGGTGATAAAGATTTATCCATTTTTATTATTTATTATTTTCAAGTTTGCGCGCTTCTTCTACCAACATAATTGGTATACCATCTCTTACTGGATAGGCAAGACCAGCACTCTCACTAATAAGCTCTTGCATTTTCGTGTCATAGACTAAAGGACCTTTTGAAAGTGGACAAACTAAAACTTCTAGTAACTTTGAGTCTATTGAATTACTATTCATTGTGTCTCCTATTTTAAAAACCAATCACACATTAGTTTATTTGATCTATGGTTAATTTAGTGAAGCCCTTTTTTAGATCTTGTTTCATGCTGTGCCATTTCAATCAAAGTAAGGAGCATCTCAGATCTTGTCTCAGAATTTGAACATTCCAATAATGCCTGCTTTTCAGTTGATGAGAAAGGGCAAATCATTGCAAGGCTGACCAGTAGTTCTGAATCATTTGATTGATTGATAACATCCCAATTTGCCGATAGGCCTCTCATTTTAAAGAAATTTTTCAATGCAGGGAGTAAAATCTCACGGTTAAGTCCGATCTCTGAAGGCTTAAGTAAATCACTTTGAAAATCAGTGTAACTTACATTTACTTGGCGATAAAGAAGGTCTCTAAATGGCATTTCATTAATGATTTTGAAACGAACTATTCCAGTAAGTGTTATGTAGTAACGATTATCTTCAACTTCAGAAAAGCTAGTTATTTTACCAAGACATCCTGTTGGATATGTTCTTGGAATATGATCAATATCTTTAGAATTAATAGGTTGAACCATTCCAATCATTCTATGTGAAGACATGGAGTCCTCTATCATCTGAAGATAGCGAGGTTCAAAAATATTTAGTGGTAATTTCCCATGAGGCAGAAGAAGTACACCAGATAAAGGAAATATAGGTAGCACTGAGGGAAAATCTTCAAGTGATAAGTTATTCAAGGTAACTTTATCTCCTAATATATTTACGAAAAAAGAACTGTTGATAGTTTCCTTCTACCAGCAACGGTAATGGGGTCTGTTGGGCCAAGAGCCTCAAAGATTTTCAGAAGTTGTTCTCGTGCCTGATCTTCATTCCATTTACGATTATGTTTAATTATTTCTACTAAATGATCAATTGCTGCTTCATGACTCCCAGAACTAGAAAGTGCTGTGGCTAAATCATAGCGAGCTTGGTGGTTGTTTGGGTCATCAGTTAAATCTTTTTCTAGTTTGGAAACATCATCATTATTATTGGAACTTTGCTCCTTTAGATTCAGAGCTGCTATGGCACTAGAAACCTCGGGGTGAGAAGATGTCTCTTCATCCAAAGAATCAATTATTTCACGGGCTTGATCAGCTTCACCCATACCAATATAGCACTTTGTAAGTCCAGCTATTGCTGCGGCTTCGCCCGGATTATTTTGCATTACCTGAGAAAATAAATTTGCTGCCGTTTTAAAGTCTTCTTGAGAAAATGCTTCTTTTGCCATATTCATAACTTCCTCGCTGGGAGATGGACCTACTGGCCCAATCAACTTTTCAATAAAATCACGAATCTGACTTTCAGGAAGTGCACCCATGAAGCCATCCACTGGTTGGCCATCTTTAAAAGCATAAACCATTGGAATAGACTGCACTTGTAGCTGTGTGGCGAGCTCCTGATTCTCGTCAATATTAATTTTTACAAGCCGGATTTTCCCTGATGCGGCTCTTACTAATTTTTCTAAAACGGGAGTTAATTGTTTACAGGGTCCGCACCAGGGTGCCCAAAAATCGACTAAAACAGGTAATTCGGCTGAGGCTTGAATCACATCGTCAGCAAAGTTGGCTGTAGAGCTCTCCTTAACAAGGTCTAGGTTTTGTTCTCCACTATTTCCGGCTTGACCAATTATTGATTCCATAGCTCATATTCCTAAAAAGTTAGTATTTTAGACCATAAATTGTTTGGTTTCATCTAAATGGCAGTTGTTTTTTTTCAACGCAAGTGTAATTTCTTATCAAATTAAATTTTTTTGGTTCATATTTTACTTCATTAAGCGAGATCTAAGTCAATTATACGGATAGTATGACCACAGTCAGCAATAAATAACTTTAAATCTGAAGGTTTTATAGCCGTTGTCATAGTATTTGTTAATGGATGAAAATTTGCTACCTCTGAGTTTATTATGCCCTCATCTAATATTGGTTTTATCATATGATTAGTATCATTTATTAGGGAAAATGGAGTGACAGAACCTGGTTTTACGCCTAGGATATCATATAATAAATCAGGTTTTCCAAAGGAAAGTCTTGCTGAACCCAGAAGATTCTGAAGTTTTTTCATATTTATGCGTCGATAATCTAACGACATGACTAACCATAGTTCGCCCTTTTTATCTTTTAAAAATAGAGTCTTACAGTGTGCACCTGGCATATTTGAACAGTATTTAGAAGCTTCTTCGGTAGTATAAACTGCAGGGTGCGTCTTTGTATGACTTTCAATTCCTAAGAAATCCAGTCTTTTAAATAAATCTTCTGGTTTAGCTGGTATATTAATTTTTTAATACTCCTAATAGACTCTTGAAAGTAATTTATATCAGCGTAAGATCGCCATTTGTATAATGGGCGGGCGTAGCTCAGGGGTAGAGCATAACCTTGCCAAGGTTAGGGTCGTGAGTTCGAATCTCATCGCCCGCTCCATATTTGTTATGTTTAAAATAATATTTAGATATTTTTGTAGGTAAATAGTTTTTTATTTTCAAGATGGCCATAATTTTTTTTATTCAACAATTATATTCTTATCTAAACATTGTAATCACTAACATGAATATGTTTTGCAAAATAATTAGATGAAAAAACAAGAAGTTGAACAGCTTATTGCCACCTATTCTAGTGGAAATTTATATAAGGCAGAACAAGAAGCCAAAAAGTTAATACAAATTAATCCAAATAATGCAGTTCTACCTAATATTCTTGGTGCGTGCCTGTTTGCTCGAGGTCAAATTCACGATGCAGTAAATTCTTATAAAAATGCAATAGATATTTCTCCGGAATATGTTGAGGCACACAGCAACTTGGGAGTTGCTTATTTAGCACTAAACGATTTTGAAAGTGCAATAACAAGCTTAGAAAGAGCAATAAAATTAAATCCTAAGCATTCTAATTCATACAATAATCTAGGACTTTTATATGTTAAGATAAACAAAATAAACCTAGCCGATGTAAACTTTAAAAAAGCAATAGAAATTGACCCAACCCACGCTCAAGCATATAAAAACCTTGGTGATTTGCAGTTAAGTTCTAGAAATTATGAGGGTGCCATAATAAGTTATAATTCCACTGTAAACCTAAACCCAAATCAATGGGAAACATATAATAATTTGGGCTTAGCACTTACTAGTACGGGATTGATTCAGGAGGCAATCAAAGCTTTTGAAAAATCACTAGACAAAAATCCAAAAAGCTCTGAAACATTAAATAATCTTGGTACTGCATATGCAAAAATCTCTCGTTCTCAAAAGGCTATTCAATGTTTTCGTGAAGCTTTAACGATTAATCCAACTTATAAACAAGCATACACGAACTTAGGCACAGCTCTATTAAACATTGGACAAATTGATGAAGCAGAAGAGTGTTATATACAAGCCCTAAAAGTAGAACCGAATCATTCACAAGCACATTTCGCATTAGGTAACTTGTTAAGAAAACGAAATCAAACACATGATGCAGCAAAAAGTTATAAAAAAGCTGTTGAAGTCAATCCTAAATATTACCAGGCACATAACAATCTAGGTAATTTGTATACAAGCATTGGAAACTTTAAAGAAGCACATGAAAGTTATGAAGAAGCATTAAGAATTAGGCCTAATTATGCCTTGGCACACCGGAACTTAAGTAATGTAAAAACTTATGATTTATCTGACCCACAAATAAAAGTTATGAAGGAATTAATATTAGATTCAAATACAAAATTAGAAGATAGAATAGCACTCTGTTATGCAATGGCAAAGGCCTACGATGATACAAAAAATTATGCAGAAGCATTTTCGTATCTCAGACAAGCTAATTTGGAACATGCTAGATCTCTAAGTTTTGACCTGGATAAAGAACAAAAAGAATTTTCTTATATAAAAAACATATCTGTTGAAAAAAATCCTGAATCTAAAATAGATACTGACTTAGTAAGTCTGAATCATACGCCAATATTCATATTGGGGATGCCTAGATCAGGTACAACTCTTGTCGAACAAATTTTAGCAAGCCATACCCATGTATTTGGTGCTGGGGAATTACCATTCATGCATGGTATCTCCCGTTCTATGATTTATAACAAAGAAAAAAAGGTAATATCTTCTGGTCATACCCAACTTTCTTTTGAGGATATTAAAAAAATACGGAAGGAATATACCAAATCTTTAGATAGTCTTAGAGTAAAAGAAAATTTAGTGACAGACAAATTACCCATTAATTTTAAGTGGATTGAATTGATTATTAATGCATTTCCTGAATCTAAAATAGTTCATGTTGAGCGTGATCCGAGAGCAACTTGTTGGTCAATCTTTAAGACTTTTTTTTCCAAGGGTGGCAATCAATATGCCTATGATATGGACCATATAGTATCATTTTACAATTTATACTCTGATTTAATGGAATATTGGAAGAAACGTTTTGATAAAAAAATATATACCATTAATTATGAGAATATAATTAATGATCAAGCTGAACAAACTCGTTTGCTTTTGTCATTTTGTAATTTAGAGTGGCAAGATAAATGTATGGAGTTTCATGATACCGAACGTACAGTTCAGACAGCTAGTCAAACACAAGTTCGAAAAAAATTATATGATAAGGGTCTTACTTCATGGAATAATTATAAGCCATATATTAATGAACTAATGTCTAGGTTAAATTAGTGCTTAATATTAAGTTCTCAAATTTGTATATACCCTTTTGCCATATTATAAAAAATTAAATTTCTTAATCTAGTTTTATATTTTAGATTATTTACAAAAACTCAATCACGAAAAAAATTATATTTGTTCATACACATTGTTTATAAATGCAAAATAAAAATATACCAAATAGAACGATATGGCGTACAAGAGGTGGTGACGTAAAGATTATTGATCAAACTCATTTACCACACCGCTTAGTTATTTATGAAATTAACTCTCTAAATACCGCCAGAAAAGCTATAAAAGAAATGAAAGTCCGCGGTGCTCCTTTAATAGGGGTGACTGCATGTTATGGTCTAGCACTAGCTATGAATAATGACAATTCAGATTCAGGATTAAAATTTGCCTATCAAACTCTATTAAACACAAGGCCGACTGCTATAAATTTACGCTGGGCACTTGGTCATATGTTCAAAGAACTCATATCACTATCTCGTTCTAAAAGAGAGCATGCAGCTTTTAACTTTGCAGATGAAATGGTTAATAGAGATATTACTACATGCCGGAGAATAGGTGAGCATGGATACGAGTCAATTATCAAAACAAGGGATAAAAAGAAAACTAATGAACCATTAAATATCCTAACTCACTGTAATGCTGGCTGGTTAGCTGCAGTAGAGTGGGGTACGGCACTCTCACCAATATATAAAGCAAATGAAGCCGGATGTAATATTCATGTCTGGGTTGATGAAACTAGGCCGCGTAACCAGGGTGCAGCTCTTACTGCATGGGAATTATCAAAAAAAGAAATTCCTCACACAATTATAGTTGATAATGCTGGTGGCCATTTAATGCAAAAAGGTTTGATTGATATGTGTATTGTTGGTGCAGATAGAGTTACTAGCTCTGGAGATGTTTGTAATAAAATAGGTACCTATTTGAAAGCCTTGGCAGCGAATGACAACAAAGTTCCATTTTATGTTGCAACACCTTTTTCAACTATTGATTGGTCCATAAAAAACGGTTTACAGGAAATTCCAATCGAAGAAAGAGATCAAGATGAAGTTCTTTTTATAAGTGGGTTAGCTGAAAATGGTAAAATTAGACAAATCGAATTAGCTCCAGAAAATAGCAAAGCATCAAACTATAGTTTTGACGTTACTCCAGCTCATTTAGTGACAAGTTTTATTACTGAGGAAGGGATTTTTAATGCTTCACAACAAGGATTAGAAGATTTTAAAAAAATCCATGAGAAGTGTTAATGGTTAAAAGAAAAAAATTTATTCAGAATTCAAGGTCAATTGTTGATGCTGCTAAATTTCTTGGTAATAATAATATAAATGGCCCAAAATCTGGGAATATAAGTGTGAGGAAAGGCCTCGGGTTTCTCATAACACCATCAGGGATAGATTATGAGAGTATAACAGCAAAAGAAATATTGAACCTAGACCAAAAGGGAAATGTTACAAAATTAACAGATATTCAGCCATCGAGTGAATGGCGAATTCATAGGGACGTATATATCGCCCGTCCTGAAATAAATGCAATTGTTCATACTCACTCAGTAAAGGCCACAGCACTATCCTGTTTAGGGATTGAAATCCCATCATTCCACTACATGGTTGCAATAGCGGGTGGTAATAATGTTCGTTGTGCACGTTATGCAACCTTTGGAACTCAAAGATTATCCAAATATGCACTAAAGGCTTTGGAGAACCGATATGCTTGTTTGTTATCAAATCATGGAGTCATTGCATTAGGAAAATCTCTTGAAAACGCGGTAGATCTCGCTATTGAAATTGAGCTTCTCGCAGCACAGTACTTATCTGCTTTAACAATTGCAAACCCCAATATTTTGTCAAAAAAAGAAATGGAAAAAATTGTCAAAAGATTTAAATTTTATAAAGAGGGAAAATCTCTCCCAAATGAAGAATGACTTATTTTAAAATTAAGGAAGTAAAATAGATGTTATGAAGATCATAAGACACCTATTTTAATTCCAAATGTTAAATTTAATTTTATACGTGACCGTAAGCCAGCATTGCATCTGCAACTTTTACAAAACCTGCAATATTTGAACCCGCTAGATAATTTACATGTCCGTCATCTTCAGTTCCATACCTTACGCAACTGTCATGAATATTTTTCATCATATTTTTTAACAGTGAGCGAAGATGATCATCTTCCCAGGCAATTCTTGCACTATTTTGACTCATTTCTAATCCTGAGACTCCAACACCACCTGCATTCACTGCTTTTGCAGGCCCAAATAAAATTTTGGCCTCTTGAAATAAATCAACTGCTGCTTGCTCGCTTGGCATATTGGCACCTTCAGCAACTGCTTTTATACCGTTTTTGAGCATGATTTCTGCGTCACTACCGCTTATTTCATTTTGTGTAGCACAAGGTGTAGCATAATCGGCTTCAACACCCCAGGGACGTTTTCCATCATGGAATTCTACGTTTTTAAATTCATCAGCAGTTTCAGAAATTCTTCCTCTTTTTTGACCCTTTAGAACTTTAATCCAATCTATTTGCTCTTGAGTAAATCCATCCGAGCAGTGGATAAACCCACCAGAGTCAGATAGGGTCAGAGGTTTTCCACCTAGTTGCAAAACCTTTTCTGCAGCATGTGTAGCAACATTTCCTGAGCCAGATATTATTACTTTCTTACCATCTAGATCTTCGGATGTATGATTGAGCATGTTATTAAGAAAAAATATTGTTCCATATCCGGTTGCTTCAGTCCTCATTTTGGATCCACCAAACTCTAGGCCTTTTCCTGTTAACACTCCAACAAATCGATTTGTAATACGTTTATATTGTCCGAACATGTACCCAATTTCTCTACCGCCAACGCCAATATCTCCCGCTGGGACGTCTGTATCTTCACCTATATGTCTATATAGTTCTGTGACAAAGGATTGGCAGAATCGCATAACTTCATTATTAGATTTCCCTTTAGGATTGAAATTTGCTCCACCTTTTCCTCCACCCATAGGTAGTCCTGTAAGGCTATTTTTAAAGGTTTGCTCAAAGCCTAAAAATTTTAATATACTTTGATTAACGCTTGGATGGAATCTGATACCGCCTTTGTATGGGCCAATGGCACTATTGAACTGGACACGCCATCCGCGGTTTGTTCGGATATTTCCTTCATCATCAGTCCAAGGGACTCTAAAAGAAATAATTCTCTCTGGTTCCGCCATTCTTTCTAGAATTTGCATTTCATGATATTGTGGTTTGTCTGCAATATATGGAAAAATTGTTGATGCTACCTCATATACAGCTTGAACAAACTCAGGTTCACCTGGATTTCTTTTTTCCACGCCTTCCATATAACGGTCTAGATATTCCATTGTTTTTGCCCCACTATGTAATTTAGACATTATAATCCCCCGGCTTATGAAAAAATTTTACTAGATTTTAACCACTATGCTTAATAAAACGAATAAACGTTATAATAATTATTATCTGTTAATAGAACAGCATTAATTAGTGAGAATGAAAAGATTATTTCTATTACTGTATTTTTTAATTATCTGTCTATGGTTTAAAGTTAATAATAGGTTTTATATAATTTTTCTTCGATCGCGGCTATCTGATTACCTTATTAATGCCATTTAGATATGATATTATAAATTTTTATGTATCTATCTATAGATGTATAGGTGATATTATTAGTTAATAATGCTAATAATTTTTATTTATAGTTAGGTCCTTAATATAATTTGGTAGTATAAAAGCTGATTTGTGCCAGTCAGCATTATAATGTTTTAATATGATCTTGGACATTTTTAAGCGATTATAAATTGTTAGTTTTGATGTTTTTCTTGTATTCAACTTATCAGTTCCCCACCCAAATGCCATCGGACCCCCAACGTAAGTAGGAATGTTAGCTATATAACAGGTTGAGTCAGAAAACAGTTTATTAAACACTTTTAAAGTATTACATAGCTCTGTTTTTTGCAGAAATGGCACACCATTTTGAGTTATTAAAATTCCTCCTGTGGCAAGACAATTTTTACAGTCAATATAAAATGACTCTGAGAACAAACTAACAGCAGGACCAATTGGATCTGTGGAGTCAATAATTATTAAATCATATGGTAGTCCACAATAATTTTTGACAAATTTTCTGGCATCACAAATTACCACTTCTAACCTTTTATCTTCAAAAGCATCTTTACATATACAACGAAGATACTTTTTTGATATTTCTATGACTGTTGAGTCAATCTCAACCAGTGTTATGTGTTTGATACTATTATGTTTTAAAACTTCCTCTGCTGTACCACCATCCCCTCCCCCAATAACAAGCACTCTTTTGACTTCACCATGGGCAAAGATTGGTAAATGAGTGATAGATTCATGGTAAATATATTCATCTGCTTCTGTAGTTTGTAGCACATCATCGATTAACATTACTTTGCCAAATAGGGCATTTTCAAAAACAACCAAATGTTGAAAATCTGTTTTTATATCAATGAGAACTTTTTCTGCTCTAAAACCAGAGTTAAAACCCTCATGCAGGTTCTCATACATCCAGTTTTTCATTCTAGAGCACCCCTACTATAGTTCTTAAAATTAAGTTTTTTGGGTTTTAATGATTCATGTAATATTTGTAATGCACTCTCAGGTGAAATTAATCCACAAGTAAAAAAATCAAATGCTGCGTAGTCTATTTCTGGCCACGTATGAATACTGATGTGAGACTCTGCAAGTATTGCCACACCTGATATTCCTCCATTAGGATCAAACTTGTGAGTATGGTAATGTAGTAGAGTAGCACCTGACTCCTTCACACATTTTTTTATAGTTTGTTCAATATGTTTTTGATCTGTAAGTTTTTGAGCACCCCAAATGTCCACAATTAAATGTGTACCAACACCTTTTGGTTTTCTTGTGTTAACAAAAGTATTTTGATTTGCTTTTATATTATTAGAATTTAATGCTTCTGTTTTAATAGATTTGATTTTATTTTCTAACATTTGGCCAAGTATCAAAAATTTTTAAATAAGTTAAACAGAATATTATATGCGATATCGTAGTTTTATTTATGTTTCATTATGAAAATCCGAGCTGATTTGAATACGCATATAAAAATTAAAATTATTAATATTAGTTAAGTTTTACAACCATTAATGTCTAAAATGCCTCAATCCTGTAAAGACCATAGAAATATTTCTTTCGTTTGCTGCTTCGATTACCTCTTTGTCTCTCATAGACCCACCTGGTTGAATAACTGCTGTAACGCCTGCTTCAGCGGCAGCTAAAAGTCCATCAGCAAATGGAAAAAAAGCATCTGAAGCTACTACAGAGCCCGCCGCTTTATTATTCTGGGTGCTATTACCATGTCCTGCTTTCCATGCAGCAATTTTTGAAGAATCCACTCTACTCATTTGACCCGCACCAATACCAACAGTAGATTCATTTTTAGCATAAACTATTGCGTTAGATTTTGTATGTTTACAAACTTTAAACGCAAAAATTAGATCTTTGATTTCATCATCACTAGGTTTGCACTTAGTCACAGTTTCTAAATTTTCAGGTAACACACTTCCAAAATCACGATCCTGAATAAGTAGCCCGCCAGATACTGACCTTAGCATAGTATTTTTTGACTTTGGATTTGGTAGTTCACCTGTAATTAGTATACGAAGGTTTTTCTTACTAGAAAGTATTTCTAAAGCTTGAGGATCTATTTTGGGTGCTATTAATACTTCAGCAAAATGATTTTTAATCAATTCTGATATTTTAGTGTCTACATTTCTATTTAATGCAATTATACCCCCATATGCACTTACCGGGTCACATTCTAGAGCTTTATTAAATGCATCATCAATATTCTCAGCACTTGAAACTCCACAAGGATTTGCATGTTTAACTATTGCCACGGTTGGTGTATCAAATTCTGCAACCAGCTCAAAAGCTGAATCAGTATCATTTATATTGTTATACGATAATTCTTTTCCCTGTAATTGTTTTGCAGTCGCTACACCAGCACGGTTAGTTCCATCATGATAAAATGTTGCTGATAGATGGGGGTTTTCTCCATACCTAAGTTTTTGGCGGAGTTTAGCAACAATATTTAACTGTTTAGGTGGATTTTCTGTATCTTGGGATTGAAACCAGTTAGAAATTATACCATCGTATTCGGCAGTGTGAGAAAAAGCTGAAACTGCAAGTTTTTCTCTAAAATATCGACTGACACCGCCGTTATTCATAAGCATTTCATCTTTCACAAATTTGTAATCTGATGGTTGAACAATAATTGTTACGTCCATGTAATTTTTTGCTGCAGCCCGAATCATGGTTGGGCCTCCAATATCTATATTTTCAATGCATTCATTAAAGTCAGCCTGAGAGTCTATTGTTTTTTTAAATGGATATAAATTGACAACTACAAGGTCTATAGGGAGAATGTTTTGTCTTTTCATTTCCTCAATATGTTCAGAGTCAGATCTCTTGGCTAGTATACCTCCATGAATCATAGGATGGAGAGTTTTTACACGTCCACCAAGGATTTCTGGAGATAGCGTATAATCTGATACTTCGGTAATTTTCAAACCAGCATTTTTAATGGCACTAGAAGTTCCGCCAGTTGAGAGGATTTCTACTCCCTGAGAAGATAAAAATTCACAAAAAGGAATTAATTCAGTTTTGTCATATACTGAGATTAAAGCTCGTTTTATTTTTTTTACTTGAAAGTTTTTAGTCATTTATTTTTCTCCCAAATTTTCACTTGGCTCTTTATAAAAATTTGGTGTATCAGAGTTATTTGTAATTTTGTATTCTGGAACCAGTGAGGATATCAGTAGTATTGCTTCCATAGATTGTCCAGCTATGGCCTTGCTTTCCATTTTTTCAATTACGGAGCATATAAGGCTATAATCATTAGATCTAATTTTAGCTAGTAAGACACCTGGTATAGAAGTAGGAGTGGTAGCTTCATCTGGATGAAATAACTCTTCGTATAACTTTTCGCCAGGCCTTAATCCAGTATATATGATATTTATATCAACATCAGGAATATGGCCTGCAAGTCGAATCATTTGGTGGGCAAGATCATTAATAAATATAGGTTTTCCCATATCTAAAACACATATTCCACCATTAGCGGCAATATTAATATTTGCAGAGGCTTGAAGCACTAATTGTACAGCTTCTCGTGTGGTCATAAAAAACCTTGATATTTTTTTATGAGTAACAGTAACAGGTCCTCCCTCAGATATCTGTTTGTGAAAAAGTGGTACAACAGAACCAGAAGAACCAAGAACATTACCAAATCTAACAGTAACTATTTTTAAGGGGTTTTGATTAACTTGAAGAGTTTCTCCTAATGCTTGACAATAACTCTCTGCAACACGTTTTGTGGCTCCCATAACATTTGTTGGGTTGACAGCTTTATCTGTAGAAATTAGCACCATACTATCGACTTCAAACTCAACACATGCATCGGCTACATTTCTTGTTCCAATAATATTTGTGAGAATGCCCTCATTTGGGTTTGATTCGACCATGGGAACATGTTTTAAGGCTGCGGCATGAAAAACAACATCTGGATGTTCTTTTGAAAAAGTATCTTTAATGCGTTTTTTATCTCGAATATCAGCAAGGTAAAGTTTTCTATCAATATTACAATTAATTTTCTCTAGACTTTGATCAATTGAATATAGGTTGTATTCGGAATTATCAATTAAGACTAGTTTTGCGGGAAATAACTCAGAGATTTGTTTACAAAGCTCTGATCCTATAGTGCCGCCAGCTCCGGTAATACATACTTTCCTACCTTTAACCAATTTAGCAACAGAATCCATATCAAGAGTCGCTTGGGGTCTTCCTAGAAGATCTTCTATAGCAATTGGTTTGACCTCAATAGATTTTTTCTCACTATTTTGAAAATCTGTTAGTTTGGGGAGTCGAGATAGGGGTAGGCTAAGTCCATCTGCTGCGGCAAGAAGCTCTTTTAAACGATCCGGTTCTGTTATTTCGGAAGTAAGTATAAGCCTCTGTGGTTGAATATTTTGGCGTTTAAGGTCTTTAGAAATTTCAGCTAGTTTACTACCAGGTCCATATATTTTTACATTACGTATATATTGATCCTTTTTATTTAGGTCATCATCAATTATAGCTACAACCCTATAATTTGAAGCAGCCCCGCTTGAAGTAGCCCTAATAAATAGCTCCGCATTATCATCGGCTCCTACTAAAATAACTGGGATTTTTCCATTTATAGTAGTTCGTTGTAATATTCCACCCAAGCTTCCATCAATAATAGCTCTGTAAAGAAGTCGAGGGCCTAAAAGTAGGGCTAATAATATAAACCAATTTATAAATAGAGCTGATCGGGGGAATGCTTCAAGCCTTGTAGCAACAAACAGTATTGGTAAAAAAATTAAAATGGTCAAACTTACTGCCCAAGCAATATTAATTACATCGCGAAGTGAAGCATATTTCCAAAAGCCTCTATAGGTTCGAGTTCGCCAAAAAACCAAGGCACAAACAGCTGAAAATATAATCATCCCTTCGAATAAAAAACCAATGGACTCATGTGCAAAAGAGTTTGGTCCCCATCGTAAAATTAGAGCTATAACAAATGACAATGCCCCCATGGCGACATCATGGGCTGCTACAGCATAAGTTCTATTGATTCTTATCATAGGTTAATGAGCCATATTTAATTTTTGGCAATCCTTCGTATTTGAAGATAATATATGAAAACTAATACCAGAATGGCACCCAAAGTTAACCCAACCCAAGGTAAAATTTCACCAACGTTTACTATTAGTGCAAGACCAACAAGAAACATACCTACAAGGCCAATCATCAGTGAAACTTTAGCATGGCTCATCCCATGTGTTACAGCCACTTGGTAAGCGTGTTCACGATGGGCAATCCAAGGTTTGTTTCCTCCCATAAGCCTCCTTATAAGTGTAATTGTTGCATCGGCAAAATAATAAGCTGGAAGTAATAGTGCTTCTATCCAATAGCCATTTGTAGCAATATATATTAATAGCCAGCCAATTAAATAGCCAAGTGGTATACTTCCAACATCCCCAAGAAATATTTTAGAGGGTTGCCAATTCCATAGCAAAAATCCTATTGCTACACTGGCTATAGAAAGTCCATGAAGCCCAAGAGGAGATAGAGAATCTGAGCATAAACTTAGTAAAAAAACTCCAACCCCAATTGTTATTACTTTTGTACCTGCAATGCCATCTATACCATCCATAAAGTTGAATAAATTTATAAACCATACCCATAATAAGGATAATACCAGATGATCTGCCCATACAGGAATTAAACCCTGAAAAACTATTGCGTCATCATTGAGAAAAATAATACTTAGACTTACTACTAAGACCTGCACACACAGACGCAAAACTGGTGAAACTCCTCCTTTTATATCATCAATCCAAGAAATAACAGCAAGCATCAAGATGCCTCCGACTACAATCCAAAAAGTATTACCTTCATTAAAACCGTAATGGCTAAAATATAGAAAAATCCAAGTAATAATTATTATAAATATGACAGGTATTCCTCCACCCCTTGGGGTTGGAGTTTTATGGCTTGACCTTGTGTTAGGTCGATCAAAAATATTTTTTTTCTGCAAAAATTTGAGGAAAAAACCAGTTGAAATGGCACTGAATAACATAGGTAGTAAACCAATAAGTATGAGAATCAGCCAACTCATTTTTCTGACTCGTCAGGTAGATGAACTTCAGTTATTCTCCTGTCAGTCTGCATATTTATAAATAATCGAGAAAATTTTTCAGTGTTAAACTGAGGCTTATTTGTATGATAATAGATCAAAAATTTCGTCAAAGATGGCATGCTTATTATAGTCAAAAGCGTATTATTCACCAATGGCTTCAAGTCGAGCTTCTTAAAAGTCTTGATGTTAAAAATGTTCTTGAAATTGGTCCATACCTTGGTTTGGTTACTGCCATGCTGGGTAGTGCAGGTTATTCTGTTACAACTTTGGATATTGATAGTGTATCTCCAAGTATAGGAGCAAAATCTCATATTAAGGGAGACATAACCAATGTACCAATTGAAAAATTGACTGGTTTTGATGTAATTATTTGTTGTGAAATGCTGGAGCATATTACCTGGCCAAATGTTGATAATGTGCTTAAACGCTTATCAGAAACAGGTGTACCATGGCTTATTTTATCTGTCCCATATGAAGGTTTTCAGTTTGGTTTTACTTTATACTTGAATCGTTACAAAATAAGAAGATCGAGTTTCTTTAGAAAATTACGTTTTCTTAAAAAATACCGTGTTTCTGGTGATTTAGACAAATGGGAACCTCATAAATGGGAAATAGGTTATAGAGGTTACTCTTTAAAAATCCTATGTAAGAAAATATCCTCTGCAGGTTATACAGTCGAGAGAAAAGAATTTACTAGTGGATGTCGGTCTGTATTCTTGGTTTGCCATAATAAAAGAAATATATAGTAATGTTAAATAATCATTGTTTTTTGTGTGTGTAGACCATTTTTTCTGTAACTACTGCATCAACCCTACTATTTAATAATGCATTTGCACATTCCTCTGGATCATTAATTATAGGTTCTTCATGAGCATTAAAGCTTGTATTAATTAAAACAGGTATTCCAGATAAAGCAGTATATGACTTCAAAATATCATAATATAGTGGATTAATTGAATGTTTGATTATTTGTGGCCGAGCAGTTCCGTCAATATGTACTACTGCAGGGATTTTCTTTCTCCATTCTTTGTTCACATTACAGGTTATAGTCATAAACCTAGCTGCATATGAATTTGTATTATTTATTTCAAAAATCTTTTGAGCTTCTTCTTCTGTTACAACTGGAGCAAAGGGCATAAATTCAGAGCGCCCAAGGCGATTATTGAGGGTGTCGTTTATTTTTGAATCAATTGGTGCTGCCAAAATGCTTCGTGCACCAAGTGCTCTGGGGCCATATTCCATACCCTTTGTATATATAGCTAGAATTTTTCCATCATGAATAAGTTTTGCGGCATTAGCACTCGGATTACCGGTTATTGCCATTATGTCATCATTTTTGCTCAAGTATTCGTCTATTTTAGAACCAAAATCTCTTCCGTAATAAAGATTTTCTAATGAATATCTGTTTTTAAGCCATTCTTGCAAACCATCTCTTTCCAAGAGAAATTGGAGGATTCCACCTGCCGGTAGACCCTGATCGCTCATTGCTGGATATATAAAAACTTCAGTTAAGCCTAATTTTTCAAGAAGCTGTTGGTTTAACCTAACGTTACCAAAAACTCCTCCAGCTAAACCAACACGGGTCTGATTGTATTTTAAAGATAAACTTTTAAGAGAATGAATAATTCTACTTTCAAGAAGACCTTGAATAGATGCTGCCATATCTTCAGGAGATATTTGCATGGCTATATCAAAAATGAATGAGCGCATTGCAGAATTGTTAACAAACTTAGTTTTTATTTGTCCTTTTTCATCGATTTTAAAATGATTTTCCAGCTCATCTTGTGCAACGGGTTTTCCATATGCTGCGAGACCAGTTAACTTACCTTCATGCCGGTTTATCTTATACCCGAGTGCTTGAGTGGCAAAACCGTATGCTAGACCTAGGCTATCGATGCGCATAGGCCTAGTCATTTCTATATCGTCACCGTAAAGGGTTACAATTTTCTCTTCTTTAAAATTTCGATGGCTATACTGAACATTGTCTCCACCACCATCAGCAGTATAAAGTAATGCACTATCCCAATTTGTGTGAAATAAAGCAGGTAACGAATGAGCTAAATGGTGATTAAAAAACTTAACAGGAATATTATTTCTAAAACCATAATCACTTAAAAATTTATTAGAATTAAAAATAGACTCGGAATTAAAGTGTCCATACCTTACTAACTCCCTCTCCATATTTTTATTCTTTTCGGCTTTTAAAGCTTTTCTAACAATTCCTTCGGCAAGCCTACTACCTCTAAAATGAGTAAAATATGACCAGGGAAAAGATCCACGTCCTAGTACTACGGCATCTACATCTTTTGATTGTATATTTTGAATTGATAGACATTCATTGATAGACTCAATAGGAATCCGCCCGCCGTCAATTTTTTTTCTGGTCAATCGTTCTAACGCAACAGCACAGAGCATAGTATAGTTATTAAATATACAAACCGAAGCTTCATGTTGGCCAGGATGAATGCCTAAAATAATCATTGTTAGCTGAGTCCGGTAAGTAAATTCTTGGAGAAATTAAATTAGTATTTTGTATATTTTTCAGTCAATCATAAAAGAAATATTTTAGATTAATATAACGTTACTGGTGAAAGAGCGTTCATGGTGGTAAATCACTATTAATGATTAACATAAATAACTCTGTTTTGGAAAAAAGTTGTTCAATATAGATAAAAATATAATCACAGAACGATACCAAAATCTATTTTCAGCTCTTGGGTCCATTTTTATTGGGATTTGTATTCCTCTTGTTGCTTCAAGTCCCAGTGCTATGGGTGTTTCTGCATTTTTAGGATTTATATGTATTCTTTTGTTGCCTGGCAGAAAAATTTTATTTTTTTCTATCTTATCTGGGTTTTCAAAGCCTTTAGGGTTAGTGGTAATTTTTCTCTTTCTTGCTTGGCTTCCTGCTGTTTTTGACTCAGTAGATATAGTAAAATCACTGGGTGTGTGGTTAAGAATATTAGGATTTATTATTGTTGCCACGACGTTTTATTTCTTTCTTTTAAGTTCAAATTTAAGAAGGAGGTTAGTATTAAATAGCTTGCTGATCGTAAGTTTAGTCTCAAGTTTTGTAGGATTAATATCAATTCATATTTATTCACCAATTTTATCAATTTATAGGTTAGATAGCGTTGATTATATTAACGCAACACAAACGTTAAAATATTATGGGTCAGTTGAAGGATGTATGAGTATCATTGTTCTTTGGGCTGGCTTTAAACTCTCTGGAATTTGGAGAGCCCTTGCAATATTGAAAGTATCACTTGGGATTATTCTTATCTTCTCTGTTGATAGTGATGCCGGATTGTTAGCACTAATCTCGGGTATTGTATGCGGTATCTTGGTAATTTTTGAATCAAAAATTTTTAGTAAAAGAATCAGTGGGTTGAGCATATCCTTGATCTTTATATTAGCTATAATTCTGTATTCTATTCTTTTGGCTAACTTACCTTCAACACCAAATTTGGCGGATCACCAAGGACAATTATTTACAGGAGAATTCAGTTCTTCTATTTCTCCAAATATTTTAGATACACATCGGCAGCATATTTGGGCATTTTCATTAGATCAAGCATTAAAATCTCCCCTGATTGGCTATGGTATTGATGTTAGCAACTATTTGCCAGGAGCACAGGTCATAGTTGCTCAATTTAATCAGGCTTTTATTCCGGGTCATCCACACAGTTGGTTTCTTGAGGTTTTTCTAGAGACAGGTGCTTTGGGCTTGTTTGCACTAGTTACATCATTATTTGTATTGCTATGGTGTTGGCATAAGGTTGGGCAAAGCAAGGTATATGATGTTTCTGCAGGAATTTCCATTTTTGCTGCATTTTGGTCTTCATCAATGATCAATTTTTCTATTTGGTCATCTTGGTGGCAAGGAATGTTTTTAATTATTACAGCAATTGTTTTAGCTTTTTCATCCAATGGGAAGCAAAACCAACATAGAACATGGCAAGAGAAATAATGGCCACGGACTCCAAAGGCATCCGATATTTGGGTGATGCAATGGGTCCATTGATAAGCAGTACATAAAATGCCCATAAAGTGAGAAAAGAAAAAGCTATACGTTGAAAGAGCCTGTCATTTTTATTAGACAGGTGTTTTGTGCAAGAAAAAATACTTATTAATCCAAAAATCTGTGCTATTCGCACAATCACTATTCCCACTAAACTTATGACTAAAATTGATGAATAAATTGGGCTATCATTATTAAATATAAATGACTTAATCTTGTTAAATTTATTTTCTCCAGGGACGTCATAAAAGCCTGTACGTGGAATATCTTTAATCGGTGGGGAAACTATTGGTGCTGGAGAAAATAAATTTATACCTGCACCTATAACCCAAGCCTTAATAATTGATTTGGAGTCAGTTTCCCAAAGGGCAATTTTGGCTACATCAGTCATTTGCTTTGATTGTACAAAAGGATTACTAGACAGACTATCACCGTATTTATCCAAGTGGAGCTCGCGCATCTTAGCAGAACCAATTGCTTGAGGTGTTCCACTATCTACTTCTAAAACCAAAGGTACAATCCAATTCAAGGCATATGTTCCTCCTTGTGAGGTTAAATGCCAACTATCAAATTTGTCTAAATTTCTTATTACTATTGGAGATTGAAAGACTACAATAATCAAACCAGCAAGAAACATGTGCCATATATATTTAAATTTAAATTTCTGGAGAAACAAAACTCCAATTGGTAGGGCTAAAATACAAAAGATTGCCCATGGAAATGCCATTGCTCTTGTGGAGATAGCTAGAGCTAAAAATATACCAATATACAAAGCAGACTTCCATGATGGTGAACGCAACCATTTAATTGAAAAAAGAAGTCCCAGAGAAATTAGAAGAAAAAATAATCCATCTGTTAAAATATTTGCCCCCACAATAATTAAAGTAGGATTGAAAGCTGCAATTAGTCCTGCAGGTTGACCCAATTTTGGGTTAAGTAATGCACCTATTTTTGCAATTACAACACATGCCCCTGCACCAATAAAAGCTTGGGTTAAGGCAGGGAAAAGAGAATTAATATTGCCACTGATGAATTGATGAAGTGAGAGGAAAATAATGTATAAAGGCATTCGTTCAGTTTCAGGAACAACAATCGTATCTGAAACATTCTTTACAAAATCGCCATTCTTTAGAAAATCGTTTGCTGATTTAAGGTAGAGTGTCGAGTCTTCAACTAAAAGGCCTTCCGGCCCCATACCTAAATATAGTCCAACCGTGTAAGCTAACCTAACCACCAAAGCCAAAAAAAGAATTATTCCAAATTCACCGAAAAGATTTTTAGTTAATTTCACCCTGGCACTCCCCACAGATTTATGCTGGCTCCTTCCGGTACAGATAAACACAATTCTTTATTGGATTTATTAATTTGTAAGCCAGTTGGGTTCTTATAGATTTTATATCCTAATTCATTAAGTATTTGTAATAGTTCTTCACCGCTATGACCCTTTTCTCTTAGAGCATAAGGTGCCAACTCAAACATAATTAAAGGTTTTAGTTTTTTTATAGTTTTAATTCCTCCTTTTAAAATATTTATTTCATTTCCATCAACATCGATTTTTATTAAATCTAAAACATTAACTTTGTTTTTTATAACAAAAGTATCTAATGTTATTACTTCAGATCCAGCTATAGACTTAGCCTCCCCACCATGTAAATTATGAGTTATTTTTGAAGTTTTAATTGGCCAACTAGATTCAATCTCATGAACTTCTAAGCTGCTTTTTTGGTCAGATAGAAGGATTTGTTCAACTTGAATACACTTAGAAAGTGTAGGATTTATTTCTACGTTATTTCTTAGTTTAGTAACTGCATATAATGTAGGTTCAAAAGCGAAAACCATCCCATTTGGTTGTACTATTTTAGCTAAAGGTAAGGTATGGGAACCAATGTTTGCTCCAATATCAAAAACTATAGCACCTGATTTTAGCGTTTGCTGATATTGGCGAATCGTTTTCGGTTCAAAATTACCTATCAGATAAATTACAAGATCAATTACTTCGTTGAGGTCTAGACACCAATTTATTTTGCGTCTTCGTACACGAATAGGTGATTTATAAAAAATAGTATTAATTAATCGCACCGGAGTTGAAACTATGCGAACAAAAGCAATTTTTTGCTGTGTAGTCAGCATTATAGTTTTAACCTTTTTTTAGGTATCCTAAACAATTTTTCAGGGTATCCTATATTTTGCTCTTGGTGGTAATTCATTTGCAATAACAGTAATTTTTAATTTTTCTCAATAATTATAAGTACACGAAAAGCCATAATTGGCCCAAGGATTGGCATGAGAACACTTTCAACTCTTAATAGTGGTTTTATGAAAGATTTAGGAATTAAGTTCCATTCTCTAAAACCACCAGATAAAGGATAAGCAAATAAAGAGAGTAACTTACAACTGATAATATTTAGATCTGGGTTTTCAATAGAGAATCGCTTAAGCCCTTTTTTGCGACAAAAAATTAATGTTGGTATTGCTTGATTTGCATCAAATGGATTTTTTTTGGGGTTCACTGGTCCTTTATAAAAAGGATCATGTTTCATATATATAGGTTCAGGGTGTGTAAGTCCCAAAACAAGATGGCTTATGGGGGTTATCACAGGTTCAAGCAACACTATTCTACCCCCTGATTTTAGAACTCGTTTAGCTTCATCAAAAAACATAGGAGGTGATTCGATATGATGCAGGACATCACAAAGTATAACATTGTCAAATGTTGAATTTGCAAATGGTAAAAATTGTGCATCGGAAACAACATCTAAACCATGAGTTAGTTGAATATCTGAAACTATAGTTTCTTCACAAAAATTTTTGAGGTCTCCTGATCCTCCACCTATCTCAAGTGTTTTTCCAGCCACAGTGTAATTGATGATTTTCTTATAATAATGTTTATAAAGTTCACGTAAAACAGGTTTTTTTTTCCAAATGTTATTACGATTAGACAAATTCTGACCGTGTTTTATATCACTTAACATCAAATTGCCTTGAGTTTTCGGAATGCAAATATGACCATTTTTAGAAGTAATATACCATGACGAAATCGTGATATTTGCGTTGTACCATAGGTTCTTTCAGCGTATCTTATTGGTACTTCAACAACCTTGAGGTTCAGTTTTGTTGCTCCAAAAATAAGATCAAAATCGCCAAATGGATCGAAATTACCAAAGTAAGAGCGATTATTGGCAATTTTTTCATAGTGCTCTTTAGTTAACACTTTTGTTCCACATAGCGTATCGGTAAATCGTTGGTTCAGTAGCCAAGAAAAAACCCAAGCAAAAAACAGATTTCCACCTATGTTTAACCAACGCATTGCACCTTTTTCCATAGGATATATAAAACGTGTACCATTTATAAATTCGCCTTTTCCTGAAGTTATGGCATTATAAAACTTTGGTAAATCTTCAGGAGGTACAGTAAGGTCAGCATCAAGAATCATTAAAACTTCGTTAGAAGCCTCAGAAAAGGCCTTATGTACTGCATCTCCTTTGCCCACACCATCTTGAACAATTAATTTAATGTTTAGTTCAGAGTTTTCTTGAATAGTTAATTGAATTTCTTCAAGTGTATCATCTTTGCTATGTCCCTCGACGAAAATTATTTCCATTTTAGGGCTAAATTTTGGTAGTCGTTTTATGGCCGGTTTTATATTACCTTTTTCATTGCGGCATGGAATAATTATACTTACAGAAGAAATATCTTTATTGATTTTGTTTAATGACCGGGCAACTACGAAGTTGCGAACACACAGTTTTCGTATTAATGGTAATGTGGCTATATATTTATTAACTAAACTTCCAAGACCAAAGCTTTTCTTTGGTAGCAGTTGTCTCCAATCACGGCGAATGATGTCAAAATCACTTAGTTTTAGTATGTTTTCGATATCAGTTGTGGATAATTTATTAAGAGGCATTTGTTTCATTTTTAGGCCAGAATGTTCTGCAATTTGAAGAACAGGAGTCCATAGCCATGAAAAATATGAAACGATTATTCTAGTGTCTGGGTGACATAGTTTGTGAAGCGAGCTAAGAAAATTCTGTACATCGTTCAAAAGACCTATAGTGTCTGATAAAATTATAACATCGAAATGATTATCAAGTGAACTTATGACATTGGGGTCTTCCACATCACCCACAATAAAATTTAGGTTTGTATGTGTATCACCTTTGTAGTTATTTTTTGCTACGTCAATCATACGTTGTGAAATATCTATACCTACACCATAAGAGGGATTAAGACTTGCAAGTAGTTGCCCAGTTCCACATCCTAGATCAAGGATTTTTGCTCCTTTTGGTATGAGAAATTGATGATAAACACTATCCTCTTTATGAAAAAAACTATTTTTTTTAATCCATGTAGAACGATTCATTGCAAGATTGTCATAATGCCGACAAATTGCATTTTTTCGTGCTGATTTACGATCAGCAAAACTTTCAATATCACTATTCATTTTTTTCTGTTTTTAAAATTTTAGTTAGCATTTCTTTTCAACAACTTTGTCTGAAGTATCCACGTAATTGCTCCAGGAGTACTTGCTATGATAGTAAGGAGTCCAAAAAGAACTGAAAGTGCAAGTGCTTCGCTAGGTATAATATCCACATAACTAAAAGCAGTTACCATCGCTCCTTCTCTTATCCCCCAACCTGCAAGTGATATTGGAAGTGTAGCAATTAACATTACTGTGGGGATTAATGCTAGACATAAAATAAAGTCAATTTCTAAACCTATACTGTTGGCAAGAAACTTTACTACAAGAACGGCCATGAGATGTAAAAAAAAGGAAAGTAACAAAGAGAAAAATACTGGCTTTATTGACAAACCTTCTTTGCGGGCAAAATTTATATGATTTGCAATTGATGCAATAATTTTTAAATTTTTAAATAGATTTGGGAGACACGCTAGAAACAATAAAAAAACAAAACCTAATCCACCACAAACTAATGCTATTATTATAGCATATTTAGCATCTTCATTAGATATATAAGTAAATGATATAGGAATAAAAATTGCGATTAAAATTAACAAGGACGCAAGTCCAATTAATCTATCCAGTATGACGCTAGATATACAAACGCTTAACTTTCTTTCTTTTCTACTAAGAAACCAAATCTTTGCTGCATCAGAACCAATACCTGCAGGAAGTACTTGTCCTAGGAATGTAGCTGAAAAATTTATTTTCATTAAAAAATCTAGTGATACAGTCCTTGATAACGCTCTATAAAATATATACCAACGTAATCCACCGATTAAAATAATAAATAAAAAACATATCAATGCAGGTATACCCCAGCTTAGATCTAAATTTTCAATTTTTTCTGCACTATCACCAATATTTACACGGCTTAACACCCACCAAGTCAGAGGAATAGAAATTGCTAATTTCAAACTAAATAGCAAAGTTCTTTTTTTTCTCATTATGCTAAAAATTCTGTGAAAAGATTGTTTCATATTACTAATCGTTAATAAATTTTCATAATTTTATCGCGTTATTGTTAACTAAACCAGTGTAGGGATATTAGCCTTTGTTTATTGAGCATGTTAAATTATTTAAATGAAACATTGGTATGTTGTTCACACACACGCAAATGGAGAACTAAGAGCAAAGGATAACCTTTTGCGTCAGGGCTTTGATGTGTGGTTTCCTGAATATAGAAAAAAACGCCGGCATGCTGGAAGACAAGAGATAGTAATGAAGCCATTGTTTCCTCGATATATTTTTGTTCGAGTAAACATAATAGATGAACCTTGGCGTGTCATATTCTCAACTTATGGCGTTTCTAATATGGTTGGTGATAAAGATGGCCCCTATAAACTAGATGATAAAGTTGTTGAAGGAATTAAAAGTCGAGCAGGTGATGATGGAATTTTTGAACTTAAATCTAAAAAGTTTGTAAAAGGAGAGAAGGTTATAATAACTGCTGGTCCATTTTCTAATCTTGAGGCAGTATTTCATATAGAATCAGATACGGAAAGAGCTCTAGTATTGCTTAACCTTATGGGAAGAGACGTTAGGACTTCTGTCTCAAGTCAAGACTTAACGGCGATTTAAAATATAAATAAGAGGATAATATTATTTATTAACAAATTTTCTGAAACGTCGGGCAACGTCATTTGGTTTAATCGTTGGTCTTCCGAGATTAACAATTGATCCAGTTAGAATTTTTACATGAATCATATGTGGACCTTTGTTTTGGAATGCATAAAGTAATCCATCTTTTAAACAATTTTCAGAGTAACAGGTTCTTGACGAAGAATATCCACATGCATTGGCAATTTCAGAAAAGTCAACGTTCTCAGAGACAGTTTTTTGTCCCCCTGTAGAATCGTGAGCTCCATTATCGAGTAACAAATGTACGAAATTTTCTGGTCTGTGGTGACCTATTGTTGCAATATTTCCCATTTTCATCAGAGCAGCACCGTCACCATCCATTACTATCACAGGTTTGGAAGTATTTACTGAAAGACCAAGCCCAATGGCACTAGCACAACCCATGGATCCCACAGTATAAAAGTTCTGAGGTTGATCTAAAATGGTAAAAAGCTCACGGCCAGTTTTACCCGTTGTAGCAATAATCGAGGTAGTCTTTGGGATATATTTTAGACTAATTCTTAGTGCTTTTGCTCTTGTAAGATTTATTTTATATACAGAAGTTTTTATTTTATAATTTGGAAGTTTTGGCTTGGGTAAAGGGTTTTTGAGTCCATCATCAATTACACTACCTTTCTTCATCAGTAATGCAAATGGAGTATCTGTTTTATTCATATGACTCGTTGCTTTAAGAAGAACTTCAGGAATTAATTCTGGTTTATTTGGAAATAACTCAAAAGGTATTTTTATTGTATTAAGTAACTGGGGTGTTATCTCTCCCATTAATTCATGTTGGGGTTCATCTTTTTGTCCTGGTTCTCCTCGCCAAGTCACCAAAAGAAGTGTAGGAATTTTGAAAGTATAATTAAGTGAAGTCAGTGGGTTTACTGTATTTCCTAGCCCTGAATTTTGGCACATGACTATTGTTTTTTTTCCTGCTAGCCATGCACCAGCAGCTATAGAAACTGCCTCTCCTTCACTTGTTGCAGGCAAATAATTTATGGATTTATCAGAAATTACTTTATTAATTATTGGTGTTAAGAATGAGCAGGGAACCCCAGTAAAAAAATTGAAACCAAGTTCTGTTGCTGGATTCAAAAACTCATCAGCAGAAATCATCATAACCTCCGAACATATCTTGGTCTTAGACCATGTTTCTCATTCGGGCAAGGTCAAAGGCATCATCTAAATCAAGCCAGTGTCCTGAAAAGTAATGACCCTTAACGCATTTACCTTCATCTATAAGTTGTTGCAAGAGGTATGGCAGGTCGGCACTTTTAAATTCTTTACTATTTTTAACTTGATCTAGTTTGGATTTAATTATTTTAGTGCCAACTTCGCTAAGTTTTAATAGACCAATAAATTCACCATCTGCATCACAATTATTATTGTTTGGTAAAAAATTTAAAATTTGGGTTGTATCGTCTTCAAGATACGTCCCCGTATATTGTATAGAGCACCTAACGAGATCGGCATTTCTATTTGGATCACGAAACTCGATATTTTTCCACATCGAGTCTATAGCACAAACAATGTCTCCATCTACTGCGAGAAGTGACTCTAATATATAGGGTCTGAAGAGAATGTCTCTATAAGTTAATATGCAAGGCCCAGAGAGATTTTCAATAGCTGAGATTAATGAGGTTACCTCACCAGTATCTGAATAATCAGAGTTTTCAACCTTATTAATATTTTTAATATTTACGGTCTCAGCTTTAAATCCGCAGACCACACTAATATTCTTTATTCCACAATCATTGAGAGTTTTGGTTAAGCGTTCCAAGAGGGGTTTTCCTCTAACATCAACCATAGATTTAGGAATATCATTCGTAAGTGGGCCTAGTTTAGTTCCCTGAGTTGCGGCTAAAACAATTCCTCTTATTTCTTTTTCTGTGCTCTTAAAGTATTTCTTTTCTGCTTCAGCTAACTCTTTTTGCTCCATTAGAGAAAATACATCTTTAACAGAAACAATCTCCTCTTCAGCTGAAACTAAGGATTTTTCGTCAAAAATTATTTTGCTTATCCTCCGCATGGAGGAAATTGCAGCTCTCATATTATGATTTGCCCAGATTATTGTTGATATTTTGGTATTTCGAAAAGTTTCAGTAGGAGTCTTATAGTACATAGTTGGGACAATTATTAATGGTGCATTTCCATTCCAAGCAGAAGCAAATTCAATAACTTCATTAGCATCAGATTTCTTTGAATGTATCAGTATAGCATCTGCTCCAGCATCATCATAAGCAGTTGCCCGTTTATGTGCTTCTTCCATAGGCCAACCCGAGATTAATGCTTCTACACGTGCAACTAGGCAAAAATTTGAATTACTCTGTGTATCTTTCCCAGCTTTTATTCTACCGCAAAATTCATCTACTTCTGCTAGTGGCTGACTTTCTCCTATGAAGGAGTTAGTTTTTGGAAATAATTTGTCTTCAATACAAACTCCAGCTATATCCCTTTGACAGAGTTTTGCCACTAAACGGCGAACATTGTTAAAGTTTCCATAACCTGTATCTCCGTCAACAAGAATAGGTATAGATGTGGCATCAGCCATAAACTCAAGCTGCTCTAGAACCTGTGTCCATGATGCTTCGTTATTATCTCTAACTCCCAATGCAGTTGACATTGATAAGCCTGAGGCCCAGATACCTTGGAATCCAACTTCTTCTACAATCTTAGCGGAGAGTCCGTTATGAGCTTCCATAATAAAGGTTAGATCTTTAGATTTTAGCAGGGTTTTAAGTTTTGCTGCTTTGTCAATATTCACCATTTTATTTCCGAATTTAAATATTAGTGCTTAAAATACAAAATCTAGAGTTTTTATTTATTATTTAAGCTTAGGCAGGGATTTCTATAAACTAACTATAAAAATTTAAATCATTCAATTGTATATAAATTTATTAAATATTTTCATAGTCTATAAATATTCATCAGTTTTTCCTAAATTCTTTTGTTATTAATCACAAACCCTTTAGTTATAAAAGCATTTCATGAAAAGCCTACTGAATCTATAAATTATAACTAATTCACATTTACTGCCTAATTTTTTGTTCATAATATGAACATAAAGGTTGCATTATCGTTCATATTATGAACAATTCCCATCGATTCGATTTATTAAACTACTGAATCACTAATGATACTGGGAGAATGCTATATTGGGCTTTCACCCAGATTGGCGGTAGCGTGGAAATTTCTCAAATTTTCAATATCTAGTGAAATGAACAAAAATACTAAGGACAATAAAATCATTCGCGATATCTTAATACATATCGACGAAACAGAAAATCTTAATCAAAGGAAGCTTGCTACGGAGTTGGGCATAGCTCTCGGTATGGCAAATGCCTATATAAAGAGATGTGTTAGAAAAGGATATATAAAAGTTACACAAATCCCCCCCAACCGTTATGCATATTATCTAACACCTCAAGGTTTTACTGAAAAAACACGTTTAACAGCAGAATTTCTTGCAGACTCATTTTCTTTTTTTCGCAGAGCTAGAGTTCAGTATAGTGATTTATATAAGTTATGTGCTAAGAATGGGTGGAACAGGGTTGCAATTGCTGGTGTAAGTGAACTGGCAGACATAGCAATCTTATATGCACGAGAACATGATATAAAATTAGTTGCAGTTATATGCAGTGACTATGATGGTGAGACTTTTCACGGTTTACCAGTGATATCGTCAATGAACACAGATCTAGATATAGATGCTGTGATTTTGGCTGAAATACAATCTTTAGAAAAAAAATATTTATGCCTTGTTAATAGCATGTCCCCAGAAAGGATTCTTGTTCCTGATCTACTACCAGTTAGACATAAAGAGATAATGATATAAATTAAATTTGTTAGTCATATAAAGAATGAAAACAGAAACTAAAACTTTATTTAGCAAATTTTCGGTTTCGCCTAATTGTTACGTTATCAGTTCTAGATTTCCACCAATTCAGAGTCTGATGAACCCCTTTATCAAGTGTTACGTTACATTTCCAACCAGTTATTTTTTTAAGTTTACTTGAATCAGCGACAAGAGCACGAACTTCAGATTTTTCAGGTCTAATACGAGAGTTTTCTATTATAATTTCTTTCTTACATCCTGAAATTTGCATGAGTTTTTCTACTACTTCACTTACTAATGTTTCAACGCCACTTCCAGCGTTATACGCTGTGCCAAAGTTGACATCATTTGACTCGCCTATCATTGCAAAGGCTCTAACTGTATCACTAACATAGTTAAAATCACGAGTAGTACTGAGATCACCTAGTTTTACTGTTTCACATTGTGGATCAAAAATCTGACGAATGGTTGTAGGAATAACAGCACGTTCGCTCTGACGGGGACCATAAGCATTAAAGGGTCGAATAATTACAATCGGAATATTGTGTGATCTTGCGTAGGCCTCAGCAAGTTGATCAGCACCTATCTTCGATGCGGCATATGGGGATTGACCATGTATAGGATGACTTTCAGATATAGGCTTGGTCTTTGCAGATCCATACACTTCACTTGTAGAAGTGTGTATGAATCTTCCAGTTCCATTCTTTCTGACGGCTTCTAATAAATTAAGGGTGCCACTAATATTTACATCAACGTATGAGTGAGCCGCTTCATAGGAATAGGGTATCCCAATCAGTGCTGCTAAATGAAAAACTATATCGTAACCATCAACCAATCGCATCATTTGGGCAGAATCACGTACATCACCAGAGTAAATGTTTACTGATTCGTATATATGATCAGGGATAGAATCAAGCCAACCATTAGACCCAAGGGCGTTATAAAGTGTCAAAGCTGTGACATTAGCTCCCGATTTAACAAGAAGTTCTGTAAGGTGGGAACCAATAAAACCGTCTGCACCCGTGATAAGAACGCTTTTGCTAGCGTAAGATTTGAAATTTTCTTCAGACATAAACAGGCTCATACCATGCAAAGGTATATAGCGTCCAGATAGGCCTCTTATAAAGAAAAAAAATAATTTTCAATCTTTCACTTTGTTAATTGATATTTTAACCATTTTTAATAATAAAACTTATCATATAAATGGAACATAAAAAATTATGATTGTTTGGATTACTGGAATGTCTGGTGCAGGAAAAACTACCATAGCTAGAGAAGTATTGAAGATTCTAAAGCCAGATTTTCCCCAGACTATACTTTTAGATGGTGATGAGGTGCGTGCTTTATTTGAAAATGATCTAGGCTACACAGAAGCAGAAAGAGAACAACAAATTCGAAGATTACAGAGATTAGCTGCATGGTTAGATCGCTCAGGTATGTTAGTAATTGTTGCAGCACTTTATTCTCATCCAGATTTATTAAGTTGGAACCGAGAAAATTTTTCAAATTATTTTGAAGTGTATTTAAAGGCATCATTGGAGTTCCTTCAGACTCGAGATTCTAAGGGTCTTTATGCAGGTGCAGAAATTGGTAATATAAAGAATGTCGTTGGTATTGATATACCATGGCACGAACCCAATAAGCCTAATATGGAAGTGGATGCTACATTAATCGAAAATCCTTCTACTACTGCCATTAAAATAATTAACTCTCTAAAATTTTTAAATTATTCCAAAGGCTTATCAAAGTAGTGGCTAACAATAGTCAAATAAACTTAAACCTCACTCAATATTTAGAGGTTGAAAAAATAGGTTTAGGGGCATTTTTTCCTATTATGGGATTTATGAATGAAACCGAGTTTAAATCAGTAGTAAATGAATTTTGTCTTCCTTCAGGAGATATTTTTACTCTTCCTATTGTATTAGATGTTGATGAAAAACTTGCAAATGAGATTGATATAGGTTCTACGGTTGAACTTCTGTATATGGGCTCTGTTGTAGCACATCTAATACCAAACGACTTTTATAACTGTGATCGTAGTCTTGTGGCTAAAGCTATATTCGGCACGGATGATCCAAATCATCCAGGTGTAAAACATTTTATCTCATTAAAACCAGTTTTTGTAGGTGGATTGGTAAAATTATTAAAGCGTATAGATACTGGTATTTGGCACGATAAACTTACGCCAGCTGATACAAAAAACATCTTTAGAGAAAATAAATGGAGGCGCATGGTAGGTTTTCAAACACGAAATGTACCTCATCGAGCACATGAATATTTACAAAAAATTGCACTAGAATTTGCAGACGGCCTCTTTATTCAACCATTAATTGGCCAACGCAGATCTGGTGATTTTACCCCAGAGGCAATATTAACAGGATATGAGACCCTCATTAATGGTTTTTTCCCTAAAGATAGAGTGATATTGGGAACACTATCAACTTTCATGAGATTTGCAGGTCCAAGAGAAGCGATATTTCATGCCATAATCCGTCGAAATTATGGATGTACACACTTTATTGTTGGACGTGATCATGCAGGTGTAGGTGGTTGGTATGGAGAATATGATGCTCATAGGCTTGCAAATAAATTTGAGGGAAAACTCGGAATAACAATATTGTGCTTAAGTGGACCTTATTTTTGTGAAATTTGTGATTCCTTGGTGACAGAAAAAACATGTCCCCATTCTGGCACAGATGCAGTTAAACTAATCAATGGCTCAGACATGCGACAAATTCTAGGAGATGGTAGTTTTCCTAACCCAAAATTAATGAGGCATGAGGTCATAGAGTCCCTGAATAACATAAAGCTTTTTATGGATGAGTAAATAATGTCTAGAACAGGAATAGTTTGTACTATAGGTCCACGGTCTCTTGATGATTCAAAACTGCTTTCCATGTGGAAAAAAGGAATGACCGTAGCTCGTCTAAACGGATCTCATAATAATTTAGATTGGCATTCCAACGCCGTAAAAATAATTAGAGATACTCTCCCTGAATTACCTATCTTGCTAGATATACCGGGTAGAAAAATTCGTACTACTCAGCTCCAACATGAACCTGAATTTAAAATTGGTGAACAAATTATATTAACTACAGATATAACATACAAAGGTAAAAGCAAAGTCCCTGTCAATTACGAATCGTTACATGAGTTTTTGAAGCCAAATCATATAATTTTAGCAGATGATGGAACATTACGTTTCACTGTAAATAAAGTTGAAGGACGAGATATTTATTGTGAAGCAAATACCGAGGGCAAACTTAAAAGTGCAAAGGGAATTAATGTTCCTTTCGTACCTCTCAACATTCCAGAAGTTACACCGAAAGATGAGTTAATGGTGGAGTTTGCCTGTAACATTAATGTTGATTTTATTGGTTTAAGTTTTGTTGAGTCTGCAGCACATATTACCGCATTTAAAAATCTAATAGGTTCTAGCTCACCAAGAATTGTTGCAAAAGTTGAAAATCAAGGAGGCCTTGACAAAGTAAATGAAATTGCGAGGGAAGCGGATGCAATTATGGTAGACCGTGGTGATCTCTCAGTGGAAACTAGTTTGTTTGATGTGGCTTTGTTCCAAAAACAGATAATTAATGCTGCATCTAAATTTGGTAGGCCGGTTATTATTGCAACTGAGATGTTGCATACGATGATTGAAAATCCTTTCCCAACAAAAGCTGAAGTTAGCGATATAACGAATGCTGTTATAGACGGTTGTGCTGCAACAATGCTTTCTGGAGAGACGGCAGTAGGAGACTATCCTCAAGAAGCTATATGTTTAATGAATAGCGTAGCTCATTCCTCAGAAGAATTTGTTCAAAAAAAACTAGACTTAGAAGCTCCAAATGTTGGAGACACAATTCCTGAAGTGATGGGCGAGGCAATTAAAACTTTGTGCCGTGCTCTTCCAATTACAAAAATTGTAGCGATAACTCGTTCAGGTTTTGCTGCCCGGATGATTGCGGTTCATATGCCTACACAACCAATAATTGCAGTAAGCGATGATGCAAGTGCTGCTAGGAGTTTTAATTTATTTCCGGGGACTCAGGGTGTGTATAGTAATACCCCTTTTCCTAAAGAAAATATAAACCACTTTGGAACAACTCTTGAAATGCTGTGGCGACGTGATCTCTTAGTTGATCAAGATCTTGTTTTGGCGACTGGTGTCACTTATCCTCATACAGGAAATCGAATGAATGCAGTGCAAATAAATTCGATTTCCCATCTAAGAGCTAGTCTTAATTGGGACAAAAATAAAAGTTAAATTTTATCAGGTTTAATTATTTATGAAAAATAAAAAGGCTCTTTTCCTGCTTATTGATTCTTTGCGTTTTGATGTCCTCGAGGACAAAGCATCTAGAGAAATTATTGCTCCTAATCTTTCAAAACTTGTAAAGAGTGGATTTGTTAGAAAAGTTGTGACTAATGCTCAATCGACTCAGTTTGTTATGCCGTCCTTATTTTCACTAACATACCCTCTCGACTATGGGGGTTATGATAACGGCATAAGAGAAAGGCCTCAAAGTTTTGTAGAATCCCTTAAAAAGGATGGGTTTGAGACACACCTTATTGCAAGTTGTAATCAACTTGGTGTTACTACTGGGTATGGTAGAGGCTTTGATAGTATTCGTACTACATCAGATTTTCGATTATTACTGGAACAGCGTATTGGGCGTACTTTAAGATACAAACTTGAAAAAAAATATTCAACCAACGACGATAAAGCTGAAACAGCAGTAGTAAAAGAATTAAGTTTGTTACTAAGTAACTTAAGAGATTCAATTGATAATCATGATAAGTCTGTATGGCCTAGAGTATTACATAGAATAAACAAGAAAGTTGCTACAGGTTGTGCCGCAGAAATAAGACTACTTGAAAACGACCCGTCAGAAGTCATAGAAAAAATCAGGAAAATCGCTCCTGGTATATACTGGCGGTTTTTAGGTCAGCAAAGACCAAGGGGATTGCGTTTATTCTTCTATCGAGCTCTGGAATCTGTAAGGTGGAGAACACGAAGGTGGGTTGCCAAACAAACATTCTGGCCATTTTTAGCAATGTCACATTTCCCGGTAATTTTTGGAGATATAATTAAGCCATTATGTGAATTGATTGAGGATAGAGTTGATAGGCGTTGGTTTATCCATATGCATATGATGGATGTACATGACTGTCGATCTATAAGTCGACCCTTACACTTAATGTATAGACTAAAATTTTTTCCTAAATGGCTTTACGCTCGACTGCGAGGTCTTACCAAACGTAGATGGCTTTATGACACAGCAATAATGTATGTGGACGAGCTATTAGGGCGTTTGATCGATACACTTGAACGTACAGGACAACTTAATAATACAGTTATCTTAGTAACTGGAGATCATGGCTTGTATTATGCGGAGAGTCCAAGAAAAAAATTGCAAATTGGAACACGTACTCACTATGAAGATATAGAAGTTCCTATGCTTTTATGCAATGCATCTAACAACCCACAAAATATTGGTATGATTGATAGTATGGGGATGACTGCAACTTTTCTTGACGTCCTACATGTAAAACCTCATGTCAGTTTCAAAGGAATTAGCATTTTTCAGAATCCAAAAGATTTTGTTATTTCTGAAAGTTGTGGACACGGTGACTCAAATCTAAGCCATCGAGATATATATTTTACTGTTACAACTCCAGCACATAAAATGATGGCAATTTTAAGCGGAAAATTTCTCCATATTGAAAAGGCCTACGACAAGCTTAAAGACCCTCGTGAACTAAATAATTTAGTTGACACTGAACAAATGCAGGAACCAATAAAAAATATGATTGATATTCTTAGAAATGAGAGATCAGAAATTTTTTCTATGAGAGAGGTATAATGGTTCACCAGAACAGAGCCAGAGCAGATCGAATCCCTTTGGCTGTTCCTGACTTAAGGGGGAATGAATTAGTTTATTTAAAAAAGTGTATTGAAACAAACTGGGTTTCATCAGCTGGTCCTTTCATAGGAGAGTGTGAAGAGATTATTAAAAATAAATTAGAACGATCAAATGCAATAGCTACAGTTAATGGCTCTGCAGCACTTCACCTGTCCTTGTTGGCTTGTAAAACTAAGCCAGGTGACTATGTGATTATTCCTGATTGGACCTTTGCTGCTACAGCTAATGCTGTTTATCATGCAGGATGCATACCAATCTTTGCAGATATAGATAAACAAAGTTATTCACTTGATCCAGATATTGTTGAGAAAATTATATCTAATTATCCAGGTCGTATATCAGCCATGATTGTTGTGCATCCTCTGGGTCATCCTGCCAACTTAGATCCACTTATCTCGATCAGTAAATCTGCAAAAATACCATTAATTGAGGATGCGGCTGGGGCTTTTGGTGCAAAATACCAAGGTCGTCCAGTAGGATCTTTCGGGGAGTTTTCTGTATTGAGTTTTAATGGGAATAAAACAATTACAGCTGGTGGTGGAGGAATGATTTTAACAAATTCTTCTATAGATGCTGCATACCTAAGAAAATTATCTGGTCAAGCCCGGGTTGGTCAGGATTACAAATATGAATCAATTGGATTTAATTATAGAATGACAAATATAAATGCTGGACTATTGCTTGCACAATTAGAAAGAATGGATGAAATGTTAGCAGCAAAAAGAAAAATTGCTGAAATATATGACCCTATAGTTAATAAACATAAAAACTTAAAGACATTATCTTCTATGAACTGGGGTGAAAGCTCTAATTGGCTGTATTCGGTAGTGTGTGAAAGTGAACCAGCATCATGTGACCTGATGAGATATTTAGATGCACAAAACATTGAAGTAAGAAGTTTTTGGAGGTCGTTATCAATACAGCCTCCATATATAGATGCTCCATCATTCTTAAATGGTGTTTCAGAAAAATTAACAGGAAAGGTTGTATCCTTTCCTTGTAGTTCATCTTTGACAGATGATGATCAAGCCAGAGTAATTTCTCATTTATCACAATGGAATTGGAGTAGTGGGTAAGAATCTAGGCATATATGGTGGAGCGGGCTATGTTTTGATCGGTGCTGGAGGACATGCACGAGGTGTTGTAGAGGCAGCTGACAAAATACTTGGTGAGATTAAATTTTATATAGATTCCCAACGTTGTCCTTGGCTTCAATGTGGTCAGATCGAATCAGATACTGAAGAATTTGATAAAAAAATACCAATCGTAATTGGACTAGGTGGTGTTCAGGTTAAGCAGTTAAAAAAACGACTGGATATACTTCAAACATTTCTCTCTAAAGGGTATACAGCTCCTCCGATTATACACAGCAAAGCTATTGTAAGTGATACAGCAAATATAGGGTTAGGTGTAGTTATTCTTGCTGGGGCTATAATACAACCTGGTGTCAAAGTAGGAAAAGGCACAATTATTAACTCTGGATCTATAGTAGAACATGATTGTTCTATAGGGGAAGGTGTTCATGTTGCACCTGGTGCAGTAATTTTAGGTCAAAGTATAATCGGTGATTGTTCAATGATAGGTGCTTCATCAGTGACGTTGCCTAGAAGTAAAATTGATGATGATAGTTTGATTCCAGCTCTAACTCGTTATCCGCATAAAAAATGATTTCACAAAAAATTTTAGTTATTGCTGAGGCTGGCGTTAATCACAATGGTGATTTTAATCGTGCGAATGAGATGGTTCGAGTTGCAGCAGCTTCTGGAGCCGATTATGTCAAATTTCAAGCATTTAAGGCCGAGAATCTTGTATCCAATCATGCAAAGACAACTGCATACCAAAAAAATGCTACGGGTTCTGTAAATCAAAGAGAGATGCTTAGCTCACTAGAATTATCTCTCGGCGATTTCGAAAAATTGGCGGCAACTTGTGAAAAAGAAAAAATAGGCTTTTTGGTAACACCTTTTGACTATGAGATTGTATCAACCTTGATAGAATTTGGTATGGATCGAATTAAAGTTTCATCAGGGGATTTGACTAATATAAGTTTGTTAGTGAAATTTGCATCTTTTGACTTGCCAATGATTGTATCAACAGGAATGGCAAATGAGAAGGAAGTATCCCATTCAATAGAAATATTAAAGAGTAATAATGTGGACGACATAACAATCCTCCAGTGTACATCATTATACCCTGCACCCCCTAGAACGATAAATCTTCGGGCAATGAAAACTATGAGGGATAAGTATAAAGTTAATGTTGGGTTTTCTGATCACTCAATTGGAACACATATTTCAATAGCTGCTGCAGCATTAGGTGCAACTACTATAGAAAAACATTTTACATTAGATCGTTCATTACCTGGTCCAGACCATATGGCTTCCTTGGAGCCAGTCGAACTATCATCATTGATTGCAGGAGTGCGTGATGTTCAGGAAGCATTGGGCAACGGTGTAAAAGAACCTGTAGAAGATGAAATTGAAGTATCTCGTTTAGTTAGAAGGAGTTGGCACACAACAAGAGATATTGAGTTGGGGACACGATTAAGCGAGAAAGATATTGTTTTGAAACGGCCCGGCGATGGGATGCTAGGTGATGAAAATCCAATAGGGAGAATTTTAAAAAATAAAAAGCGAGCAGATTCTCCAATATATCAATCTGACTTAGAGGTTAAAAGTTAATATGCGAATTTTGAGTGTGTCTTGTGGCAGATCAGACATTGGCATTTTAACACCAGTTTGGAACTCTCTTTCTAAAAACTTAGAACACGAGTTACACGTAATACTTACGGGGGCACATAATAATAATTTAGTTTCAAACGATATTGAATTGCCCCCGCGAAGTATCAAGCACCTTTGTGGTGCTAGTATCCAAGGTCAAACAAATAAAGATTTAGGATCTTCACTTGGATCTATTACAGCTGATGTGGTGACCTTAACTTCTCGAATTAAGCCTGATCGTATTCTAATAGTTGGTGATCGCATTGATATGATGGCTGCAGTTCTAGGGGCTAGCTGTCTTAATATTCCGCTTGTTCATTTGCATGGAGGAGAATTCTCCTATGGTGCTATAGATGAAAGACTTAGACATGCAATCACTAAGTTGTCGCATCTCCATTGCACCTCAAACCTAGTTACTGCATCTGTTATTTCTAAGATGGGAGAGGAAAGTTGGCGTATTCACGTAACTGGAGCACCAGGTTTAGATACATTGATAAATGCTGAGCTACTTGATGCCAAAGAAATTGCTAAATCAATTGGTTTGAAATCTATATCGGGCCTACGTCTTATTACGGTTCATCCTGAAACAAATTCATTAAATCCATTAGCAACAGCTCAGGCAGTATTTTCTGCACTTAAAAAATCACCAGCCCCTAATATAGTTACGGCACCTAATGCTGATCCTGGCTCAAAAAAAATTAGAGACCTTATAATTAAATTTGTAAATGAGAATCGCGACACAGTATTTATCGAAAATCTCGGAAACAATTTATATGCTAACGTGATGCGCCATGCATCTGTAATGGTCGGAAATTCATCAAGTGGAATAGTTGAAGCAGGTATATTTGGACTACCAGTTATCAATGTTGGTGGACGCCAAGATGGACGTCAATATGGAATAAATGTTTCTCATGTATCTTCTACGACGGAAGATATAGTTAAAAAATTAGCTTCGATACCAGCCAAGTTTGATGCCAATTTTATATATGGAGATGGTTATTCTGGTGACCGTGTTGCAAAAGTATTAACCAATCACTATGACCATGAAAACTTATTATTCAAAAAATTCTCTTCTAATATACATACCTACACAAACCCATGGGAATTGAAATGAATAGCCTAACTAATATCAGTATAATTTCGTACAGTTTATTCAGACCGAGAAAAAAATGTTAAATTTAAAGATGGGAGACTCTATTCTTTTTGAAGCTATTGGTGATGAACGAAAATTTATGATGCCGATGCTTGAACTAATTAAGAAAAATGATGGTGTAAAAATAATCGGTCTAGTTCGCTTTGCTCAGGATGTAGTTCCATTAATGAAGACAGGAAATTTTGAGGCGGTATATAGTGTTTCTGAAATGTTGGAATTACGCTCTACTGAAGACAAAAATTTATGGGTTAAAGCTCAGGAAATTGAGGATCGTTACGAAACAATCATGCACTATAATCTAGCGGACAGACGTCTTTATTTTACTGGATGCACTACTTTTCCCTATACACGAGTTGAAACTAATCAAGATTATGAAGAGTGGATAAGCCAATTTGTAGCGATTTATGAGGGTGTTGAAAAAATCTTTATGCAGCATCAAATTACATTTGCTCTTAATGGTAGACGTGTAGTTTGTGATATTGCAAAAAGTTTAAATATTATTACTAGATGTTTGGGCTACTCTTTTTTGCATGATAGGTTGATTTGGCGTGATGGAATGAAAGTAAACGTTAATTGGTTAAAGGAGCAACATAATCAGGTAAAAAAAGAAGGTCGAAGTCATTCATCCGAAATTCTACAGCCCCCTCCTTTTCACCTTCAAATAAGGAATAATTTCAAATCAGGAATAAAATTATCCTCTTTGATAAAGACAGCTATTATAATAGTTATAAGAACAATCTATTGGCATCTTAGGCGGTATGACAAAGTTACAAAATTCGGTTACAGCCCATGGAGACATATAAAGTTTAATTTTAAACGTAGATCAATATACAAAATGTTAAGTAGAAATGGAGTAAAACTAGATACTCTTATTGAATCTAAGAGGCCATATGTATTTTTAGCCCTCCAAATGGAACCAGAGGTTCTTTTGTCAGCACAAACCCCAGAATTTTTTGATCAGATTTCTATTATTCAACAAGTATCAAAAGAGCTCCCTGTAGGAACTTATCTTGCTGTTAAAGATCATGTACCTGCACTTGGGTATCGGGATCAGAGTTTTTACAGGATGATGGATACTATGCCTAATGTTATATTAATAGACCCCAGTGAATTTGGTCTGCCAATAATCAAAAATGCACGTGCTGTAGTTTCTCTGTTAGGAAGAAGTGCTTTTGAGGCAGCCTCTTTTGGGATTCCTGTTTTAGCATTTAGCCCTTCTTTATTTTTTGGATATTTACCACATGTGATTGTTTCAACAAATTTCTCAGATGTAAAAAAAAACCTAAGAACACTTCTTTCTTTTGGAAAAGAAGACAGAAGAGGCTTTGCTCAAGAAGGCGAATTTATGCTAGCTGCAATGCATGATTTAACAGTAGATCCTGATGATTATTCTAATATGGAAAGCCTTGGGAAGGCTCTATTCGAATCATTATCAAATACATTAAAAAAGATTTGATAACCAATCCAAAAAAACTCTGGTTTATTGCTTAATAATTAAGGTCAAAGTTTTTATTAGTATAAGAATTTTCATACGGAAAAGTTTGCCTGCAAATAAAAATGTATCAGCTTTTAAAATTATATGAACAAAGATTTATTGATGAAAGATACTGATATTACAAAGGATATTTTGCCCGAAAGGTATATAATTGAAGGGGCTAAGCCAGATATCCAAAAGGCCATTCAAGTTCTTAATAACGAAGGCGTTGTTATCCTAAGAGGTGTTCTTCCTGATGATTCTGTTAATCAAGTTGTAATGAGGGCAGAAGAATTTTTATCACAGCCTTCTGTGGCAGGGGTTTGGGGATATTTTCGTGCAGATTACCAAAAAAAAGTTTTGCTACCAACACTTCTAGGCTCCCCAGTATACGATCTTATTGCTAATGAACATATTATTAACCTAGTAGAGTCATACATGGGTGCTGAATGTATTTTGGCGGAGACTAATTTGAAGGCCGATCAAGGGTTAAATTATATCTATTTTCCCTTGCATTCTGATTTTGCAGTTGGCTGGAGAAAATCAATAGGTGAAAAATCTCCTATAACTGAGAGTCTCATGCAAAAACCCCTAGGAGTTGGTGCTGCAATTTACCTTCACGATACTTCTGAAGGAGCTTTTACCTACTGTATAGGAACTCATAAATTAGGTGCACCATATGGACAGAGACTTGCTGAATATCCAGACAACATGAAAAAAGAAATTATTGCTAGAAAAGTTCGTCTAGACGGGAAAAAAGGGGACATAATTATTTTTGATGATAGAGGGTTTCATGGCCCAGATCACCCATCAAAAAAAGATAGAACTGTAATTTTGGTTGATTATTTCAGAACAGATATCCTTGGTTATAACCAAGTTACCCCGCTTCCTATATGGAGTTGTGACATAGGAGGATTAAGTGAAAAACAATTGCGTATTCTAGGGGCCTCAGGAGCAACCTTCACTATACCGTTTGATAATTATAAATGGTCAAAAATAAGCAAAACTAACTCTTTCAGAATCATAAAATTTCTTATAGATAATGCGTTTTACGCAAAACATTTAAAAATGAAACTTAAGGCCCGTCTTTTAAAATGACATTTGCAAGTCTAATAGGTAAATCATTGCCTAAACCAATCAGCTATTTTCTTAGGCCATATTGGCACAAAGTTCGTGATTACATTGGATTTAAAATACAACATAAAGGACGCTTATATTTCGATAAAAAAATCGGAGAGTGGGTAGCGATAAGAACCTTTAATAATAAACCATTAGGTGTGACTGTAAGATCTTATAGACAGTTCAGGCGTTACTATCAGTTTGGAAGGCATGATAGAGATGATGTGGTTTATTTATGGATGAACAGTATTGATGATTGTAGTGTATTGTATGATATTGGGTCCTCAAACGGGCTAGAGGGGTTTCTAGTAAATCATCTATGGGGAAGTAAAATAGTATTTGTTGAACCATTCACTCCAAGCATCGAAACAATTCTGAAAACAATTGTGCTTCAAGGAGAATCAAAAAAGGATAATTTTGAAGTTCTTCAAGCTGGTTGTGATTCTGATATGGGACATAGAAAATTATATATGCACCATGGTCCAATTCCAGGTGTAAATCGAAATTCAGTTGGAAAGCCAGAAGATTATGACAGGGGTGGTAGGCAGGATCAGCCAATCTTATGTCATCAATGGATTATGTCTGTTTCTCTTGATGGAATGCACTGGGAACTTGACTTGCCAAAGCCTACACATATTAAAATTGATGTTGATGGATTTGAGAACCATGTTTTGATGGGTGCAAAAAAATTACTTGAAGATGGATGTGTGCATTCATGGGCTATTGAGTTAAATGGTCATGAAAATCAACGTAAAATTATTTCAATAATGGAAAAATCTGGCTACAATTTGATTGCTGAATGGGAACATTATCCTGGATATAAACATTATTCTGGAGATGCTATATTTGTTCGTCAAGATCTTGTATCAAAGTATCAAGAGAAATTATCTAAGGTCTTATCAAAAAAATAAAATACTCTGTTTGTTATCTTTATTTTAAGCAGAACCTCTGAAAACTAAATAACTTTCACAAGGAAATAAGTTGTTAGCACCCCGTTTAATTGCGCGGCTTGACATAAAAAGTAACAACGTAATAAAAGGGATTCACCTTGAAGGTCTTAGAGTTGTTGGTCAACCTGGGCCAATGGCCAGAGGCTATTACGAGAATGGTATAGATGAGATTATCTATATGGATAGTGTCGCCTCTCTATACGGGCGCAATAATATTTTGCCCGTAGTTGAGGAAGCTGCACGAGAGATTTTTGTGCCATTGACTGTAGGTGGAGGGATTCGTTCTGTTGAAGATATTTTATCCGCACTACATTCTGGAGCTGATAAGGTTGCAATCAATACAGCGGCAATTGCAAATCCATCATTTATCCATCAGGCTGCCAGGGTTTTTGGCAGTCAATGCATTGTAATATCTGTTGAAGCAAAAAAAAGAGGGAATGAAAATTGGGAAGCCTTAACAGATAATGGCAGAGAGTGTACCGGTGTTAATGTTTTAGATTGGGTGATTGAAGTAGAAAAACTTGGGGCTGGAGAAATATTATTAACATCAGTAGACTCTGAAGGAACGCGACGAGGGTTTGATCATGACCTATTTAGACAAGTAAGGAGCCTAGTTGAAATACCAGTTATAGGTTGTGGTGGTGCAGGTAGTCCTGATGATATTATAGACGCGGTAAAAAAAGACGATTTAGATGCAGTCGCTTGTGCAAGTTTATTTCATTATGGTCATAGTTCACCAATAGAACTTCGCAGAGCACTAAAAGAATCAGATATTATAACAAGACCAGAGATCAATCCATGATAGTTATTATTGATTATGGGAGAGGAAATCTGTTCAGTTTAAGCCAAGCTTTGAAGACGCTGAATAAACCCTATCTTGTAACTGATAATCCAGATAAAATCCTTTCAGCAAGTAGGCTATTCTTACCTGGTGTTGGGGCATTTGGTGATGCAATGGATCGATTAAAGGATCGAAATCTCATAGAGCCAATCCACTCAGCTGTAGAAAATGGAATACCTTTGCTAGGAATTTGTGTTGGATGTCAAATATTATTAGAAAAAAGTGAGGAATTTGGTGAGCACGCAGGGTTGGGATTAATTCCCGGTAAAACAGTTCGTCTCCCAAATATCAAACATAAATCTAAGTCCAGAGTTAGAATTCCCAATGTGGGATGGAGAGCTTTATCTATAAAATCTCATGCCCCTTTGTTAGGTTGTTTGAACTCAGATGATTGGATGTATTTTGTACATTCTTATGCACCTTCGGTTAAACATTCAAAAAATATTGCAGCTACAACTAATATCAATGGTTTAGATGTTCCTGTAGCAATTCAGTCTAGAAAAATTTTAGGCGTTCAATTTCATCCAGAGAAAAGTGGAGCCTCTGGTTTGAAGTTAATAGCAAATTTTATAGAGGAAGAATTTTAAAAATGAAGGACAATATGGAAACTAAAGAATTAGTTTTGGATGATGGAAGACGCTTTTTACATGATCCAAATGAAGGTAATTTAGAAATAAAATATGGACTCCCTGGAAAAGTAGTCTTTTGTAAAAAATGCGTCATTTCTAATCAGCGCCCTTCTTCGAGTATTGAGTTTAAACATACAAAAAATTCAAAAAAAGAAACTATTTTCTTTGACTCAGAGGGGATTTGTGATGCTTGCAAAGTTGCGGAGAGAAAAAGAAATATTGTGGACTGGGATGAACGTCGTGCTGCTTTAAAAAAACTATGTGAAAAATATAGATCGCGTAATGGATCGTATGACTGTTTAGTACCTGGTTCAGGCGGAAAAGACTCTGTATATGCCGCTTTAGTCCTAAAGCGTGAGTTTGGCATGCATCCTTTAACAGTTACATGGGCTCCGCATCTATATTCTGACGTTGGATGGCACAATCATCAAGCGTGGATTCATAAGGGAGGTTTTGATAATTATCTTTTTACTCCTGATGGACAAATACATCGTAAGCTTACCCAATTAGCTTACCGTAATCTTCTTCATCCGTTTCAACCATTTATTTTTGGACAGAAAAACTATGCTCCAAAGATGGCAATAAAAATGGGCATTCCACTAGTTTTTTACGGTGAGAATGAGGCAGAATATGGAAACCCTGCTGATGACAATAAAATTGCAGAGCGTCACACATCGTATTTTGCCTTACAATCGGAAAGTACGAAAGACCTTTATTTTGGTGGTGTGCCTATGGGTGATTTACCGAATTTTGGCATAGAAAAAGGTCAAATAGAACCATACATGCCTTCTGATTTAGATGACCTTATAGGTGCTGGAATTGAGGTTCATTATTTGGGATTCTACCTGAATTGGATTCCGCAGGAATGTTATTATTATGCATCAGAGCATATAGGCTTTTTAGCAAATGAAGATAGAACTGAGGGCACATACTCTAAATACAATTCTATAGATGATAAGACAGATCCATATCACTATTGGACAACATTGGTAAAGTTTGGGATTGGCAGGGCAACTTATGATGCTAGCCAGGAAATCAGGAATGATCATATAGAACGAGAGGAGGGAGTATCTCTTGTACATAGGTATGATGAAGAATTTCCAGAAAAGTATTTTCCTGAATTTTTAGAGTATCTTAATATGGACAGAAATGAGTTTTTTGAAATTGCAGATAGTTTTCGATCTCCACATTTATGGAAAAAGGTAGAAACTGGTTGGCAACTAAGAAACCGAGTGCAAGATAATTCTAAAGAGTCAGAAATTTAATGAATATACCGTTAATGATATTAGTTCCAGCACGAGGTGGATCTAAGCGCTTGCCCAATAAAAATTTGCGTGAGCTAGGTGGATGTTCGTTAATTAAGAGGGTAGCAGATGTTGTAAATAGATCGGGAATAGATGCTCCCATTATTCTGTCTACTGATAGTAAATTAATTGCTGAGGAAGGCCTTAAAGAAGGAATGCAAGTACCATTTTTTAGACCAGAAAATATTTCAGAAGACAAATCTCCAACTATCGATGTTGTTATTCATGCACTTGATTGGTTTAAAAATAAAAACGGTCATGATCCCGATAAAGTTATGCTATTGCAGCCTACTTCTCCATTCAGAAGTAAAAAAATGCTCATAGAGGCTTTAGAATGTTTAAAAAGTCGAGAAGACATAGAGAGTGTAATTTCAATGTCAGCTATGGAGATTTCATCAAGCGAGATTTATAACTTATCTATGTCTGGTCATGCAGTAAAAATTTGCGAAAAAGATAGTAAACCTTTTTATATCCCAAATGGTGCAATATATCTTACTCGTACTAAAGCTCTAAGGAGAGAGCACAGTTTGTTTGCGGAACCAATTCACCCATTGGTTACTGACCCATTAAGATCTATAGATATTGATACCAGCTATGATTGGAAAATGGCAGAGCTACTTGAGAGTTATTTAGAAAATAACCCTGAATGAATAACTAAAAGAATTAATGATAGAATATTTATGAAAGACCCTTCCCAAAATATCTTTGATAAAACATCTGTTAACAACAAACATGTTGCTGATTCTGAAAACAATAAAAGTGATCCAGAACAAATTATATGTGCTTGTGCTAATCTTAAACTTAATGACTTTGAAAGAATGGTAAGAGAGCTTAACGATCAAAGTTTTGGAGATATTCTTATTAAAACTGAAGCTGGTAATACTTGTACTGCTTGCCTACTTGATTTAGAATATTTTTTTGTAAAGGCAAAGTCACAAAACTACAAAAAATACGAAAAAGAAGTTGATCGTTTAAATCTTAAAAATAAAAGTTCAATCAATATCAAGCAGCAGTTCTATAAAGCAATTGACTCTATAGCTCCTCCAATTGCATGGGCGCCAACAAACTTTATTCCAATTATCAAGGGTAGTTCTATAGAGACGTGGCTCACAATTACCAATCATGACCTTCTATTTAGTGAGCGCAAAAGTGCACCAATAAAAGTGACACTGAAAATCAGGGATAAAAAAGGACGTTGTATATGTAAGAAAAAATTATTGGTTGGGTTAGGTGATGAATTAAAATTACGACTGGACAAGCACCTGACATATGATTCAAAACCCCTGACTGTTGGCGCCGCATATATAAACACTCATGCAGTTTATCCAGCTATGCGTGGTACAATCCGTCCACAATTTGAGATACTTGCTCCCAAGGGTGCATGTGCGCTTCATGCACAAGGTGATGTTGGACCAGGAGACACATGGTTTACTGTTCAGAATAGACCTAATGATCAAAGACTGTTTTTTGTTTTAGTTAATACCTTTCATCGCCCACAATCTGTCAGTATATCTCTCCCGTTTGAATTATATCCTTCAGGTTTAGCTCCAAAAACAGTCGATAATTTATATTTGCCTGCTCACGGAACAGAAGTTTATGAAATTAATTGTGACGAATTATTATCAAAGGCTCTCTCGGAAAAGCCTTTTTCAATAAATGTTAAAACAGAACGTTCATGTCGTGTTTATTTATTATGTGGATCGGCTAACCTTGACCAATTTTCAATCGATCATAGGTAAGTAAGTGCCCTACTCCTATATGATACCAAGCATCTCCTCGTTACCTTCAGGATATGATTGTGTTGTGCCAACCCCATTAAACAAAGTGTCCAATAATCTTTTAAATGGGAATGGACAAGTGATGCATACAATTAATGTGTATTCAGAAGGCCAATGTATAGATTCTACGGAATATGAACATGTTTTCATGAACGGAAGCTTAAAAAGTCCATTTGCAAAACAATTTATATGGCATAATTGTCTGGAGAAAGGTGTAAGCGGTTATTTAGAAAATAGTTTTCGTATAAAAGATAACACACCATTGTTTAGGACCAACCACGTCTTACCTTTCTATTCTATTTACTCCCGAGAAGGAAAAAAATCTTTTTTTTCTGACAATGCTTATTTATATGCTTCACCACCGGTTATCTCTCAAATTGCTGAGTATGGACAGTATGTTGATGGATACCCTGTTGTAAGACTCGACAGGGAAAAAGATTATGGAGAAAGTATAATTTTTATCAATCCTTACCGAAAACCTCTGAAGGCAACAATCATTTCAGATGATAATCGATCAATATTGGGTATACGAGTTTCACCATTAAGCAGTCAAATGATTTCTTTAGCACCACTTTTATTAAAAGGTGAAGAGATGTGGGCAGGACAGATACAAATTACAGCTACCAATCGAGTTATTACGTTTAATGTTAAACATTCATTCAAGGATCCAACAAACATTTCTGATCATGAACATCTGGATCCATATCGTGGAGAACCAACACATTTTCCTGCAACTCAGTGGCTACGTTTACGGCTTGGAAAGTGGTTGATGCGTCGAGGTTGGATAAAGTGAAAAGGTAATTTTACAAGATGGTCAGTATAAAAAATCTAAATCAATATTTATGTGCCCCAGGAGATACGATTCAAAAAGTATTGGAACGCTTAAATTCAACAGAATATGTATTTCAATTGGTAGTTGACTCAGAAGGTAGGTTACTTGGAACACTTACTGATGGTGATATAAGGCGAGCATTGTTAAGTGGTTTATCTCTTGACAATAAGGTTGAGCTTTCGATGCACAAAAACTTTCTTTCAGGGAATGAAGGTGACCATGAAAAAAATAGACATTGTCTTGTTGACGACAAAAGATTAAGAACTTTTCTTCCAATATTAGATGATTATGGAGTTGTTGTAGAGGTCTTGGTAAGGGGTCCAGATACAGGCATTTCACATGCATTAATAATGGCAGGAGGCTTTGGGAAAAGGTTAGGAGAAAAAACAAAAAATTTACCTAAGCCTCTTTTGAATGTGGGTGGACAGCCAATCCTTGAACATGTGTTAAAAAGTCTAGAGGCCGCTTCAGTTAAAAATATATTTATATCAGTGCACTATCATGGTGCTAAAATTAAGGATTTTATTAATGATAGGAATTGGAAATCTAAAATAACTATAATTGAAGAAAATACTCCGTTAGATACCGCAGGTGCCATAGGTAACCTTCCTAATCTCGGTGGAGCTCCAGTTCTTGTTATTAATGGTGATGTTATAAGCAATGTTGATTTGACAGCATTGCACGATTTTCATCTTAGGAATGAACTAATGGCGACTGTAGCGGTTGCTCACCATGAGGTTAAAATACCATTCGGGGTTATACGTTACGGCAGTGATGGAATTTTTTCTGGAATTGAAGAGAAGCCAACAGTTAGAAATTTTGTTGCTGCAGGTATTTATTACATCTCATCAGAAATTCAATCGTTAGTATCGCGGGAAAAATCTCTAGATATGCCAAGTTTATTAAATCAATCACGAGAGCTTGGCATGAAAATTGGAATATTTCCTATTCATGAATATTGGACTGATGTGGGCCATCCGAGAGATCTAGAAGAAGCAAATGATAAACTCGACAATAATTTGGAGCAATAGCTAAAGTTCACCTTATGTATTTGCGCTTGATAAAAGAAGCAGGTGAAATGCATCTGCCGCGTAAAACGGTTGCATTGCTTCTCTCTTTACAGTTGCTGGGCACAATTATGGAACTTTCAAGTCTCATAATTCTAATGCCAGTTTTTCAATTTATTCAATCTGGTGGGGATCTAACAATACTTGCTACAGAGAATAAATATTGGAATTGGCTTATAGAGTTTTATTCTTTTTTTAGTTTGATTCCTGATCTAGCAACTCTTTTGATTACATCTTTAATTTTTCTACTACTAAGACAGGTTTTTACTTATATAAGACTTTTAGCTCAGGCTTTTGCCAAAGAAAGTATGATTACGCGTATGAGAGCAGACGCCTTTGAAAATTATTTGCACACTGAAATTTCTTACCAAGACAAAGCTGAATCAGGAGGACTAATTAATGATCTAACAACAGATTTACAGAGAGCGGCAGACTATATGTTTGGAGAAATTATGTTGGCAGGATTGTTAATCGTTATCTCAATATATGTAGCTGGTCTTTTTGCTCTTTCTGTTCCAATGACACTTACAGCCATAGCTATCTTTGGCCTAGCGTTATTAATACTTAGAACACAAATGAAGAAGTCTGATGTTGCTGGAGCGGAGGTTGTTAAAGCTAACCAGAAAATGTCTTCGTTTTTAATTGAGAGGTTACATTTATCACGTTTGGTTCGCTTGGCTGGCATGGAGCGAGCTGAAAGCGATCAAATGAGAACACTCACAACACGCCAAAGAGATACATTGTATAGGTTGTTTACTCTTGTTGCTCGTGTTGATGTGGTTATGGAACCAATGGTGATTGCAGCAGCGTATGTTTTGATATTTGTAAGTATTGAACACTTTGGTTTGAAAATTGAACATATTGGAATGTTTCTTGTAATTGTCATTCGACTTTTGCCCATGGTTAAGGAGATAGCTCGTACGCGTCAGTCAAATAGGGCAACTAGGGCAGCCCATCATTCAATTACTGAGCGTATGCATGAGATGATTTCTGCAAAAGAATTATTTTCAGGAGAGAAACCGTTTACTAAGATGTTAAAACATTTTCGATTTGAGAATGTATATTTTTCTTACGATAAGACAAACAATGTAACGGCATTACAAGGAGTAACTGTAAGCTTTCCTGCTGGTAAATTATCTGCAATTGTTGGGCCATCGGGAGCTGGCAAGTCTACTTTAATAGACATGATTCCACGTCTGCGTCGAACTGACCAAGGGTCAATATTCGTAGATGATATTAATATTAATGAATTTGCCTTGGATAAGTTACGAGCTGGCATTTCAAGTGCTCCACAAGTGCCTCAAATCTTTAATGTATCAATTGCAGAACATATTAGATATGGAAAATCTAACGCAACACTTAATGAAGTGCGTGATGCTGCAAAACTTGCAAATGCTGCAAATTTTATAGAGTCATTACCTGATGGTTATAATACTATAGTAGGAGAAAGCGGTGTACGATTATCAGGAGGTCAAAGACAAAGAATAGATTTAGCAAGAGCTTTAGTTCGCAGAGCACCAATTCTTTTGCTAGATGAACCTACAAGCAATCAAGATGCCGACTCTGAAGCTTTGTTTCGAGAAGCACTATTAAGAATAAGAAGAGAAACTGATATTACAATTATTGTTATTGCTCATAGACTCTCAACTGTTGCTATGGCTGACAAGATTGTTGTCCTTCAATCAGGAGTTATTACTGCTGAGGGTGATCATCAGAAACTCCTTTTAGAAGATGGTTGGTATGCCAAGGCGTTTCAGAAACAAAGAGGCACTGATATAATCAATAATTAAATGTTTACTTGATGCTTAGATAAGTAAATTTAGATGGATTTAACAAATGAATAGAATTTTTGACACACCTACACCAGATTTGAATGGCACGAGTTTATTAATTACCGGAGGTACTGGTTCATTTGGGCAGGCATTTGTAAAAAATATTTTGGACCATTGGGCACCTAATAGAATTATAATTTTTTCAAGGGATGAATTGAAGCAATACCATATGGAACAAACAATACCTAAAGAACATAAAGATAGAGTTAGATTCTTTATTGGTGATGTAAGGGACCCTGAAAGGCTTGAATTGGCAATGCGTGAAGTAGATATAGTTATTCATGCAGCAGCTCTTAAGCAGGTACCCGCAGCTGAATACAATCCATTTGAGTGTGTTAAGACGAATATACATGGTGCTGAGAATGTTGTTAAAGCTTCCCTTAGAGCAGGTGTTTCAAAAATCGTATCACTATCTACTGATAAAGCAGCTAGTCCTATAAATTTATATGGAGCTAGTAAGCTAGCATCGGACAAGATCTTTGTTGCAGCAAACAACATTTCTGGTTCTCAAGACACAAGATTTTCAGTTGTCAGATATGGGAATGTTATAGGTTCAAGAGGTAGTGTAATTCCTTATTTTAAGCAATTAATAACAAATGGTGTAGAGTCTTTACCAATAACCCATCCTGAGATGACAAGATTCTGGATAACTCTTCAGCAGGGTGTGAATTTTGTTCTTTCTTCCTTATCAATAATGAATGGTGGAGAAATCTTTGTACCAAAAATCCCGAGCATGAAAGTAGTTGATATAGCAAAAACGCTAGCACCTGATCTAAATCATAATATTGTAGGCATTAGACCAGGAGAAAAACTTCACGAGACAATGATTACCATCGACGATGGACGAACAACTTTGGAACTTAAAGATCGATATGTAATTGAGCCAGCATTTGCTTTTTGGTCAAACGCTCATCTTAAAAGTAGTAGTGATGTGGGACCAGTTGATGAAAATTTTGAATATTCAAGTAATAACAATACGGAATGGCTCAGTGTAGATGATTTAAATCAAATGATAATGGATATTGAACTAAATGACTAAGAAAGGAAAAAGAAGATTTTTACCTTATGGTAGGCAAACTATTGAAGATGATGACATAGAAGCTGTAGTATCAGTTTTAAAAAGTGACTTTTTAACTACAGGCCCTAAAGTTAAAGAATTAGAATCTGAATTTTCCAAGTTTTTAGATGTTCCGCATGCCGTTAGTTGTTCGAGTGGATCAGCAGCACTTCATCTTGCATATCTCTCCATGGGTCTTAAGCAAGGAGATTATGTTGTAGTCCCAGCTGTAACTTTTTTGTCAACTGCTAACATGGCAAGACACGTTGGTGCAGAAATAATCTTTTCAGATGTTGACCCTGAAACTGGCTTAGCAAATGCAGATAATATCAGTTCTGCTATAGAACGTTCAGGAAAAAAAATTTCAGCTATAACTGCAGTACATATGTCCGGACAAATTTCTGAGATGGACGCTATTTCTAAAGTTGCATCGGAATCAGGTGCTCAAATTATAGAAGATGCTTGTCATGCTTTAGGTAGTATAGATTCAATGGGAGATTATGTAGGAAGATGTTCTAAAAGTTCAGCAACAATTTTTTCACTTCATCCTGTTAAAGCTATAGCTGGAGGAGAAGGTGGTATAGTAACGACACGTGATCCGAAAATTGCTCAGAATATGCGTTTAATGCAAAATCATGGCATTATAAGAGAAAATTTTCTTTACCCTGACCTGGCATTTTCTAGCAACAAAGAAATCAATCCTTGGTATTATGAAATGTTAACTCCAGGATTCAATTATAGACTATCTGATATTCATGCAGCTTTGGCTAAACAGCAATTGTCTAAGCTTGAATTATTTGTAAAGAGACGAAATATTTTAGCTAGTAAGTATGATTCAGCAATATCTGCAATGCCAAATTGGTTAAAACCATTTGTCAAACCAGTAAGAAGAACTTTATGTGAGACGGTTGCTTGGCACCTTTACGTAATCTTAGTTGATTTTGAAGGTCTAGGTTGTGATAGAGCATCAGTGGTGCATCATATGAAGAATCAAGGTATAGGTACTCAGGTACACTATCTACCACTTCATATGCAACCATATTACCGAGAAAGGTATGGCATTCAATGTTTACCTGGTTCTGAAAACTGGTATTCAAAAGCTCTAAGTTTGCCACTTCATCCTAGAATGGAAGATTCTGATGTTGATAGAGTTATTGAAGTATTATGTGAGAGTGTAGATAAGTGCCTTTAACAAAGCGGTGGCTTTTTCGAGTTAGCTCGCATCTTCGCCATGGACGTGGGCATGTTGCAAGATGTACTGTACTTGCAGAAGAAATGAGAGAAAAGGGTTACAACGTTTTTTTTCAGTTGGATCAAGAATCTATTGATGCTGCTACCAGACTAAAAAAAAAAGGTTTTACATGTACAGAAAAAAATATTCTTAATGATGGTCCTTGGTCAGGCTGTATTGTTGATGGTTATGAGCTACTTAATGATGAATTTAAGAAATATGTTAGTAAAGCTTCACCAGTAGTTGTTATAAATGATTTTTTAGAAGTTCCACAAGGTACAAGTCTTCTGATAAATAGTGCTTTCCACTTAAAGGGAGACAAAGTCTCAGATGTCCCAGCTCTTTTAGGCCCTAACTATGCACTTATAGATCCAAAATTCGTAAATATTGCACGAAAGGATTATTCTATTGAAGTTAAAAAAATTCTTGTGAGTCTTGGTCGAACAGAATCACCAGAAAAAATTATTTTTGTACTTAAATTGCTTGAAGAGATAAAAAAACATTTAGATATAAATCTTGTTATAGATAGTTATGACCCAAATTTTAAAAATATTTACGACTTAACTCATGGCTGGAAAAATAAAATAAATGTGATTTCAGATGCACCAGATATGTTCTCTTTATTGAAAAACACCGATTTAGTAATCGGGACTGGGGGTGTGAGTTTGATTGAAAGAGTTGCAGCAGGAGTACCTTCATTGACAATTTTGGGAGCCGAAAATCAACGCTTAACAATTGAAGGAGCTGCGAGTATGGGTGTAACAATTGATGGTAGTGATATGCCTCCAAATGAATTATTAAAGATAACAAATAAAATTATTGAGAATCCAGAGGTTAGAGTATCTATGTCAGATGCTGGCAGGCGAATAGTTGACGGTATGGGTGCTAATCGTGTTGTAGGTCTACTTGATCTCTTATTAAGTAACAAATGATTAGAGACATATATATTTGGTTGAAGTAATTTTGATAGAAAATGAAAAAAATTATATTGTTGCAACTGTGCAAAGCTGGAATGTGGATGCATTTTACCAGCATGTACGTAATTGGCCTGGAAAATGGACATTAATATCGAACGAACAGGAACTATCAGAGCGTAAGATAAAAAATATTAAACCAAGGTATATTTTTTTCCCTCATTGGTCTTGGCGTGTTCCTGATGAAATATTGCAAATTTCAGAATGTGTGTGTTTTCATATGACGAACCTTCCTTATGGTAGAGGAGGTTCTCCGTTACAAAACTTGATTGTGCGCGGACATGATTCGACATATATATCAGCATTAAAAATGGTTTCTGATTTAGACTCAGGACCTATTTATTTAAAAAAACCCCTTAAGCTTATTGGTAATGCACAAGAAATATATAAAAATTCTGCTGAAATTATATGTCAAATGATTGAAAATATTGTTAGTGAAGAACCAGAGGCTAAACCACAAAAAGGAAAACCTTTATATTTCACTCGACGTACCCCTCAGGAGAGTCTCCTGCCGATCTCTCTATCTATACGTGAGATATATGATTATATTCGTATGCTAGATGCTGATAATTACCCAAGAGCATTTATAGAATATGGAGATATGAAAATAGAATTCTTTAATGCATCGATTGAATCTGAGGAAAGTATTTCTGCGAAGGTGGAAATAAAACTTAAAAAAAATAGTGAGATAGAGAAAAAATGAAAAGAAACATCTTGGTTGTGGCGTCACATCCTGATGATGAAATTCTAGGATGTGCTGGAACAATAGCAAGGCATGTAAATGAAGGTGACTGTGTTCATATACATATCGTTGCTGAAGGGGCAACTTCTAGAAGTGTGGAATCAAAAGGTGGAGATGTAGAGAATCATTTGATAAGTCTGAGGAATTCTGCAAATAAGGCGTCTCAATTACTTGGTGTTGATGATTTATACCTTGGAGATTTCCCGGATAACAAGCTGGACACAGTACCTTTACTTGATATTATAAAAACTCTAGAAAAGAAAGCTCAAGATTATAAACCAACAATAGTTTATACGCATCATTCAGGTGATTTGAATATTGATCACCAAATAGTCTCACGTGCTGCAATGACAGCTTTTAGACCTCAACCTTCATCTTCAGTAGAGAGTATCTATACCTTTGAAACTGTTTCAAGCACAGAATGGGGCACTGATAGTCAGGAAAAATTTAAACCTACACGTTTTGTCGATATTACTAATTATCTGGATACGAAAAGAGACGCATTATTATGCTATAGTTCTGAAATGAGGGAATTTCCCCATGCTAGATCTATCGAAGCTATTGAGGCACTAGCTAAATTTCGTGGCGCAAGCGTTGGCTTAAATGCTGCAGAAGCATTTATGCAAATTCGTGATTTAGTAAGATGATTTTACAAATGGAAATCGCAGGTCATCCTATTGGATCATCTCATCCACCGTTTATAATCGCTGAATTATCGGCAAATCATAATGGTAGCCTTAATAGGGCTAAAGAGACCATGGCAGCAGCAAAAGAGTCAGGTGCTCATGCAGTTAAACTTCAAACTTATACTCCGGATACTATGACTATAGACCATGATGGTCCAGGTTTTAAAATTGAAAAAGGTCTATGGAGTGGAAAGACACTTTATAATCTTTATCAGGAAGCTTATACACCATGGGAATGGCATGAGGAATTATACGCATATGGGCAACAATTGGGTATTATTGTTTTTTCAACTCCGTTTGATGAGACAGCACTAAAGTTTTTAGAGAGACTTGGAAACCCAGTTTACAAAATTGCATCTTTTGAATTAATTGATCTTCCACTAATCAAGAAGTGTGCAACCCTAAAAAAACCTATGATTATGTCAACTGGCATGGCAAACTTAAAAGAAATAGCTGAAGCTGTGAATGTTGCACGAGAGTCTGGTGCAAGTGAGATTGCACTTCTTCACTGTACAAGCGGTTATCCTACGCCTCCAAATGAGGCGGATATAAATACTCTACCCCATCTTTCAAAAGCTTTTGGGGCTGTGGCTGGGCTATCTGATCATACTAAAGGTATAGGGGTTGCTGTAGCAAGTGTAGCATTAGGTGCATCTATAATAGAAAAGCATTTTATCTTAAATCGATCAGATGGTGGTCCAGACTCAGCTTTTTCACTAGAGCCAGATGAATTAAAATTGTTATGTGAAAATGTAAGGCTTGCTTGGTTGGCACTTGGAAAAGTCAGATACGAAAAATCTGATAGTGAACATGATAATGTTCAGTTTCGTCGTTCAATATACATTATTAAAGATCTTAAAGCCGGAGACAAATTGAGTGAAAAAAATTGCCGTATAATTCGTCCTGGCTATGGATTAGCTCCAAAATATTATGATCTGATTCTAGGGCGTAGGATTTGTGAAAATGTTGCGAGTGGTGAACCCTTAACATGGAAAATGATGAAATAAGAATGTGTTTGTAAATTGTTCAAACAAAATATCTTTGCGTCCGGCCATGGAATCGGATTTAGAATTACTATTTTTATGGGTTAATACATCAGACAGTTTAGATGCTAAAATTCTTACTTCCCGAGCAATTCCTTGGAATGATCATGTAGAATGGTTTGAATCATGTTTAGCTTCTACTAAATGTATGATATGGATTGCCGAAAAGGACGATTTTGCTTTAGGGCAGGTTAGAATCGAGTTACATCAGGAAAGAGATCTTCTCATAGATATATATATTGATATATCTCAGAGGACTCAGGGAATTGGTAGCTTAATCTTAGAAAAAGCTGAAGAAGAATCAAAAAGTCGCTGGCCAGGCTATTCATTTGTGGCCAAAATAAAACACAACAATATTGCTTCACTACGCTTTTTTCAAAAGCAGGGTTATAAGTTTGATTCTGAAACAGCAGATTATATGGTTCTGGCTAAGAGGCTATAGAAATTGCAATCAAAACTAACTCGTAACTCACTAGCAGTTATCCCTGCCCGTGCTGGGAGTAAAAGAATACCTGAAAAAAATATTCGATTGTTTCATGGTAAACCAGTAATCACGTATGCTATTCATACAGCTATAAATAGTGGACTGTTTGAAAAAATTATTGTCAGTACAGATTCAGAAAAAATTGCTGAAATTGCTATAAAAGAAGGGGCTGAGGTGCCCTTCATTAGACCTTCGTTCATTTCTGATGACCATGCAACAACGGCAGAAGTTTTAAACCATGATTTAATAAAAAATAATGCAACTGATTGTTTTGAATTTGCATGCTGCATTTACCCCGTAACCCCATTTTTGACAATAAGTGACTTAGAAAACGGATTTCAATTACTTAACACAAAAGATGCTAAGAGTACATTTGGTGCAACAGAGTTTAATACACCCATATCGCGGGCATTTAATGAGTGTCCAGAGGGTAAGATGAAAATGCTATGGCCGCACCATAGTGTCTCTAGAACACAAGATTTGCAGCATTCATTCTATGATTCGGGACAATTTTACTGGATTAAAGTAGATGAATTCATAAAAAAACCAGAATTGTTTACTGATAATACTTATGCAATAAAAATACCGAACTGGAGATCTCATGACATTGATACTGAAGATGATTGGCAAAGAGCAGAATTAATTTATAGAGCATTGCAGATGGAAAAAATATGAAAAATAATAAGCAGCTCGAATTTTGGAGAGGTGAATTTGGTGATTTATACATTGGTAGGAATACACCAGAGGATGTGGTTTATCCCAGTAGAGTGGAAATGTGGAAAAAAATATTAAGTGTTTTTCCAGATTTACCAAGCTCTATTTTGGAAGTTGGTTCAAATATTGGAAATAATCTTAAAATTCTTGATCAATTGCTAGATGTAGAAATTTATGCCTTAGAGCCAAATGCTAAAGCAAGAGAAACTCTAAAAAAAAATATAGAAATCACAGAAGATAAAATCTTCAATGGTAGTGCAAAGGATCTACCAATAGATTCTTCAAAAATAGACTTGGTATTTACTAGTGGTGTTTTAATTCATATTGCACCAGAAGATTTACAGAGTTCTTGTGCAGAAATATATAGAGTTAGTAGACGTTATATACTCTCGATAGAGTATTTTAATCCAACACCAATTCAAATCCCTTACCGCGGCCATGATGGAGTACTATTTAAAAGGGATTTCGGATCATTTTGGATCGAGAATTTTCCTAATTTAAAAGTAATAGATTATGGTTTTTTTTGGAAACCGCAAACGGGACTAGATAATTTAACATGGTGGCTTTTTCAAAAACCATAACTTCAATCACTCTAAAATTATCTCAAATTTTTTTGCTCTAATTTATAAAGTATTAACAGTAAAATTAATTATTTACACATGAGAAACTTATTCAATTGAATATCAATAGAAATTATCTGGAAACCAAACAATACTCTTGTGTGCCATTAGTTAATGAGAAATATGGGTGGAAAATTTTTTCTGCAGGAAGCAGAAAATTATTTTACCGAGGTTTCATCCATGGCTGTTCAATTTCCTCACTTACTGAAAAAGCAGCCGAGATCTTATATGAGGATGTTCCTGCTTGGTTAGATAGTTTAAATGGTCATTTTTCAATAATTCTTTTGGGAGCTGATTGGTCAATAGCAGCTGTTGACCCAGTTCGTGGATACCCACTAATTTGGACGAGAGATAATAATCAATTTTACATCTCAAATAATGGACCAGAAATATATCGAGCAATTGGTAGAAAAAAAGATGATATTGATTTAGCCCAATTAGATGCGTTTTTACTTTCAGGGTTTACTATAGGGCCAAGAACACTTTTCAAAAATATTAATCAACTTGAGCCAGGAACATTTCTTACAATTCGGCAGAAAAATGAATATTTTGTGTCGACATATCATGAGTGGAAGCCTATGCGGAATACCCACTTAAATTCAAAGGATTTAATAGAGCCATTATCTCTTATTAATGAAAAGTTAATTGAAAAACTTGTTAAAAGTGCAAAAGGAAGGACAATAATTGTACCTTTGTCTGCAGGTCTAGACTCGCGTTTCATTGCTTCGGGACTTAGAGAAGCTGGTTATGAAAATGTTTGGTGTATTGGCTATGGAAGGCAAGGTAACAGAGAAGTTGGAGTAGCCAAAAAAATTGCTAAAAGACTTGGTTATAAATGGGACTTTATAAAATACACTAATGCATGTGTAAGTAAGGCATCGATGTCTGATGATCACATAAGATACGAGGAATATGCAAATTGTTTTACATCAATCCCATTTCCCCAAGATTATGTTGCTTTAAAAGAGTTGCAAACATCTGGAAGATTAGATCCAGATTCAATTATAGTGAACGGGCAATCAGGTGATTTTACTAGTGGAAATCATATTCCAAGGAACTTAACTGAAATTTCAAGTATCTCAAATGACCTTCGTCTAGAAAAAATAATTGACGCTATAATTTTAAAGCATTTCAAGCACTGGCCTGGTCTATTGACAGCTAAGCGTTTGCAAACGATTCAAACTTTGTTGAAGAATGAAATTGATAGAGTTGGTGGTTTGCCCAGTGACCCGAGTCGGGATCATGGTCTGTATGAGCTTATTGAATTTAGAGATCGCCAAGCAAAATACGTAATTCATGGGCAAAGATTATATGAGTATATGGGGCTATCATGGCGCTTGCCGCTTTGGGAAAGAGAGAGTTTGGATTTTTGGGAAGAGGCACCACTTGAAGCAAAATCTCGTCAAAATTTATATAAACATGTTTTAATGAGAGACAACTGGGGTGGTGTATGGAATGATATTCCAATAAACCCTTCAAATATTAGACCGTTGTGGCTTTATACAATTCGGCTATTAGCAAAGTGTCTCCATGCCCCACTGGGCGTAGAAAGGTGGCATACTTTTGAGCGTAGATATTTGAACTATTGGATGTCGCCACTCTGTTCTTACGCACAATGGCCTTATAGTGAGGTTGTGAGTGAGAGTCGCAATGCATATGGTGCTATTGCATTGCATATAAAAAAATATCTTGATAACAGTGTGAACGATAGTTCTGAATGGTTTTTAAAATGACAACAAAAATTGACCCAATTTATACAGAACACATTGCAGAGATTTTGGCTTTAGATTTTTATGGTAATAACCATATGGCTTGCAAGGTTTCTAAATTTCCTCCGAGTGAAAACAATACATTATCATTTTCATCTTCTATAGATGTTGAGTTTTTTATATTTCCTAAAAACTCGATTGTTATTGCAAAACCTGAAGTTGTTGAAAGCTTAGTAGATAAAGGAGCTTCTGTTGTAATTAGTTCTGAGCCAAAATATGATTACTGTAGATTATTTAAACACCTTTTACCTCCTCCATTTTATGGTGTTCACTCATCTGCTGTTATTGGAAATGATGTAATTTTGAAAGAAGGGGTTTCGGTAGGTGCAGGGTCAGTACTAGAAGGAAAAATTCTTGTTGGAGAAGGAACAATTATTGGTAACAATGTTGTTATAAAAAACAAAGTTCAAATTGGCAGAAATGTGAGAATAAGACACGGCTCTATAATTGGTGAAGATGCTTTTAGTTTTGGGTTTTCTAGCAAAAAAGATGTCAAACCTGATGCCATACGTTTCCCAAGCTTGGGTGGTGTAATTATTGAAGATAATGTTGAGATCGGAAATAATTGTGTCATATCAAGAGGAACATTTGGAGATACCATTTTAGGAAAGAGGGTTGTTATTAATGATTTGGCACATATTGGAAATGAAGTTTTTATTTCAGAAGGTGCTGTAGTAACTGCAAATACTGATGTGAGTTCACGCGTGAAAATTGGAAAAGGTTGCTGGATAGGTCAAAGTGCATCAATTCGCCAAGGACACGTCATTGGTGATGGGGCTACTGTTGGAATGGGCGCGGTAGTTATCACTGATGTGCCTGATGATGCCACCGTATTAGGAGTGCCAGCAAAGGTTAAAGATTTAGGATAATTTTGAAATTTTGACGAAAACAACGGCGGTTTTATTTTTAGATGTAGAAGGTGGATGGGGGGGGTCATCTCGTTCTCTCTATTACTTAGTAAAATATCTCGCACGAGATAACTTGCTCCCAATTGTTGTTCTTAGAAAAGATGGTCCTGTTAAGGAACATTACAAAAAACTTGGGATAACGTGTTTAATAGCTCCTGAAATGGCTTCTTTTCGACCAGCAGACAGGAAAAATTTTGTAGCTTTCACCTTATATCTATGGAGCATGCGGAAGTATTTTTCTTTTAGAAAAAAAATTAAAATGTTAGTCAAAGAATATAATATTGGTCTTATACATGTAAATCACGAAAGTTTAAGTCTAACGGGATCTTTAGTTGCTTGGGAGCTTGGACTACCATGGGTCGCACACGTTAGAACCTTGTTGACCCCTGGCTGGTTTGCAAAATTAGTTTATAAAATAATAGCGAATTATTCATCTCATACTATTTTTATTACAGAACCAAATTTAAATCATTTTAAGAGTCTTGTAGGCTCATCATTTAACATGATTAAAACTAGTATTATTTACAATATCACTCCAGAATCGTTTAAAGATTCGGCTTTACAAGAAATGGAAGGCTCTGAGAATAAATTTAGAGTTTTGTCGTTAACTAATTTTGCACCATCACGAGGTGTTGATAGAATTATTGATATAGCTACCGAATTGAAGAATCGTGGGGAATCAGATTTTCTATTTTATCTCTATGGAAAATCATCACACTCAAGCGTAATTACTGGACGCCCAGATAAGTATTTTGAAAACTTGAAACAACGTGTAAAAACACTCGGTCTGACTAGTAATGTTTTTTTTATGGGTCACACAATATATCCTGAGAAAGCGTTGGCTGGATGTGATGTACTTTTAAAACTTACTCGCCAATCAAATCCATGGGGTAGAGATATTATGGAAGCACTTGCTGCTGGTGTTCCAATAATAACTTTGGGAAAGTTTACAGAGTTTGTCGAAAATGGGGTAAATGGTTACATCAATGCTGATTATAATGTTGATGATATTGTTGATGAGCTTGTAAAACTCTCAAATTCAAAGGAATTATGTTCAATAATTTCAAACGCAAATCGTCAAAAAGCTAGAGCCTTATTTAATGGTGAAGACTGTTCACAGGAGGTTAGACATATATACTCAAAGGTTATCAAAGATCAAAATTAATAAATTAAAGGGTTCTAGGTAAATATGACAAATAAATCAGAAGAATTTACATTTCAAAGCTATTCTTATCTAATCAATGAATTTCTTAATCTTGGATATTCTGTTGTAAATTTTTCTGCAATGAATCCTTTAAAGCAACACCTTATTTTGCGACATGATATTGATATGTCACTTGAGGCAGCACTTCCTATTGCCGAGATTGAAAAAAATATTGGTGTTAAGGCAACTTATTTTATTTTATTACGCAGTGACCTATACAATCCTTTTTCAGAAACAGGGTTAAAAATATTGAAGAGATTATATGATCTTGGTCATGAAATAGGCCTTCATTTTGATGCTTCTTTGTATTCTGAAAATATTTCTGTAATGAATAATAAAGCTAATATTGAATGCGAGTTGTTAGAGAGAATTTTAGAGAGAAAAATAAATGTAATCAGTTTTCATAGACCTTCACCTAGACTATTAAATATTGAAGGGCCTCTCAGTGGGAGAATACATACATACCAACCAAAGTTTTTTAAGAACATAGGATATTGTTCTGACAGTAGGGGGGGCTGGTATTATGGACATCCTTTGAAACATTCATCAGTTTTGTCCTTAAAAGCTATACAGCTTCTTACACACCCTATCTGGTGGAGTAGAAATATAGGTCTAGATCCAATTGAAGTATTAGACGACTTTCGAGAAAAAAAAGACAAGTTGATTGCAAAAACAATTTCCTCAAACTGTGATCCATATAGAAATTCACGTGGTGAAAAGCCAGATTCACTTAGGGAGAAAAACAGATAAATGAACGGTAGAAAGTGTTTTCTAGGAATTCATGATGGTCATAATTGTGGGGCTGCACTCATCATTGACGGTGTAGTGGTTGCGGCAGTCAATGAGGAGAGACTATCTAGAAAAAAAAATGACTCAGGATACCCTCGTCAAGCTATTGAGGATGTACTAAAGATTGGTCATATTAGTCCAAAAGATTTAAATGAAGTGATTTTTGCTTCAAACTTTATGCACACAAAGGCCCATTTAGAGGATATTTCACGTTGGTATCCAGTCGGTTTAAAAGAACAAAAAGCTGATAGTTCACGGCCAAAAGAATATGCAAAACAGCTTTTTGATATCAGGAGAAAAGCGAGAATTAAAGAATCAATTAATCACTTGGGCATTAAAAGTGATGTGGTAAGTTTTGTGGAACATCATTTGGCTCACCTTACTGCCGCATATTATACTGCTCCAAATCTTACACCAGAAAAGAAAATTCTGGGTCTTACTTGTGATGGTGCAGGTGATAATTTATGCGCCACAGTCTCAGTATGTGAAGGAAGAAAAATTGAACGCATATCAAAAACTGACAGACATGCTTCATTAGGAAAGATTTATTCAAGGGTAACATATTTGATGGGTATGACTCCATGGGAACATGAATACAAGGTAATGGGATTAGCACCTTACTCAGATAAGAAATATGCTGAGATTGCTGCTGAACCTTTAAGGAGATTGTTAGGTATTTCTGATGATGGATTAGGTTTTCAACTCAATAGTGAAATATCAACTAATTATTGCTACGAGACACTAAGAGACGAATATGAGAGGCAACGTTTTGACAATATAGCAGGAGGAGTTCAGCTATTTACAGAAGAACTCCTAGTCAGGTGGGTAAAAAATTGTATAGAACACACAGGTATAAAAGATTTAGTTTGTGGTGGTGGTGTGTTTATGAATGTTAAAGCTAATATGCAAATTGCTTCTTTGCCGGAGGTCAACTCTATATATATAATGCCTAGTGCTGGAGATGAATCTCTTTCAATAGGTGCGGCACTTGACGCGTATTATAAAAGAACACAAGAAAATAATTTTTCTAAAAGTGTAATAAATAATCTTTATCTAGGGTCAGATAAAGCGGAAGAGGAACAATCCGTAATCTTGGAGGCTAAGTCAAAACCAGGGCTGAATGTTTCAGAACCAAAAAATATGAATGAAGCTATTGCTGATTTGTTATCTAACGGTGAAATAGTAGCAGTTTGCAGAGGGAGGATGGAATGGGGAGCACGAGCTCTTGGCAATAGAAGTATTCTATCTGCCGCAAATGATTTTCGCCGAATTAATGAAATAAATAACATGATAAAAATGCGTGATTTTTGGATGCCTTTTGCTCCAAGTATTATAAAAGAAAAGGCTTCAAGATATTTTGAAGACCCGAAAGCTATTGAGCCAAAGTTTATGACTTTTGCTTTTTCTACTCTAGCAGAATGCCAGAAAGATTTAGCAGCAGCATCACACCCGAAAGATTACACAATAAGACCACAAATTGTTACAAAAGACTCTAATCCTGATTATCATTCAATAATATCAAAATATTATGATATTACAGGTCATGGAGCTATTTTGAACACTTCATTCAATCTTCATGGTGAACCTATAGTCTATGGAGCTAAAGATGCCTTTAGAGTATTTGTATTATCAGGTCTACGTCATTTAGCTTTAAATAATTATATTATATCTAAAGACTAATAGCTTTACTCACACCCTTTCAAGAAGGCGTAATTTTTTGGTTCGAATAGTTTTTGTAATTCCATCATTTTCGGGGGGAGGAGCAGAGCGTGTGATGCTTACACTTATTAAGCATATAGACAGAAAACACGTTGAACCAATTTTAATTGTAATGAATGATCAAGGTCCGCTCCGTAGTCTTATACCTTCAGATATTACTGTATATGATCTTAAAACAGTGCGGCTTAGAAATGGAATCTACAAATTAATAAACAAAATCCGTAATTTAGAACCATCAGTAATCATTTCTACTTTTACTCATATTAATGTAACACTTCTTGCACTAAAGCCCTTAATTTCAAAGCCAACAAAACTAATTATTCGTGAGGCAAATACACCCTCACGAAGCTTAAAGTCTACTCATTCACCAAATTTTTTTAGATTTATGTGCCGACATTATTATCCCAAAGCAGATGTTGTATTATGCAGCTCGGCATTGATTGAAAATGAAATGAAAGAGAAATTTAAAGTCCCTACGTCAAAAATTTTTCGGTTAAACAATCCAATTGACATAGATAATATTCGATCTTTTGCTCCTGTTCCTGTTAATCACAAAGATTTTGCAAAGTATTTTGTTGCAGCAGGGAGGCTTACACATCAAAAAGGGTTTGATAGACTTTTAGTTGACTTCGCAAAAACCCCGAGGGATTTTTGTTTAATAATATTAGGTGAGGGACCTGAATTAAAAAATCTTACAAAACAAATAAAATCTTTAGATTTGCAGAAAAGGGTATTTCTTGAAGGATTCAAAGAAAACCCATGGTCGATTATTAGTGGTGCTGATGCTTTCTTGCTCCCATCAAGATGGGAAGGTATGTCTAACGTTTCACTCGAAGCTCTAGCTTGTGGTGTGTCTGTAATAGCCACACCAGAGGCTGGAGGGATCAGAGAGATATTAAAATTTGTCCCTCAAGGGTCTTTAACTATAGCTCCATCAGGAGAACATTTTGTAAAAGCTTTAGTTAAAACAAAAACAACTCATATACATGAGAATAGACCGAGTCTTTTACCCAACGATTGGGATGTTGTGAATGTAACTAAGAAATTTGAGAATATTATATTAAATACTATTTAGTATACGTGAAAGTTATTTTTTTCCTATCAGAACACATCCAGCAATAGAAAGATCTGAATTTTTCATATTTTGGTATTGACTTGAAATTTTATGTTTTATTGATTTAACAATTTTTAAGGATTCCTCCCTCATTTCATAAGGTATTTGCTCCCATTTTTGAGGAGTTATTTCTTCTGTGATACCGGTTAGTCGTGTAATGAAAAAATCACCACTAAGCTCATTAGAGTTAAGCCAATTCTTATAATGCGGTGCAAGAATTCGGTTTGGCCTACCCGATTTATTTGTCATAATTTTCCACAATTTTTCATTTATCATTAAGTGGGTGAGAGGATGATGTCCTGAAAACATACCATGATCTCTAAGATCAATTCGGTGGATCATCATTCCACCTGGTTTTAAAGCGTTGGCCATACTTGTTAATGCTTCTAGTGGATCAAACAGATGTTCCATCACAGCACGGCTAATAATAAAATCAAACTTTACATTTGTTTGCTTGAAAAATTGCTCTGCGGAAACGCCCTGATGATATACAAGCCCTTGAATGTTATCTTCATTAGGTGTTCCATCAAAAAGTTTTTCAAATCCCACTCTATGAGATAGTTTTTGATAAATCCGTTTTTGTTCATTTAGGTTTTTTATTGGTTTCCATCGATCAATTGCATGAACACTTTGGGCTCCGCTATTTAGGATGCAAAGAGCAACGCCAAAGTTATCTCCCGGGCCTATTTCTGCTACAGTTCCATAAAAATTATGAATTTTTCCATAATCAAGATAATCAGCAAAAACTTTGTCTATATAATTTACCGAGTCTTCTAGGCTCATTCCCGAGTGTCTTGATCCAGATGTAGTCTTGAGATTTCCTTTTTTTAGACGATATCCTGCTAACCAGTTTTCAAAAACATACCATGCACAAGTCAATTTAGTGTTATTTTTTATAATTTTTCGTAGTGTCATTTTTTTTCCTGTAGGGAACAGATTTAATAATGGTTGAAACCTTACCAGAATCATTACCTTCAGTCATGTACATCATATCGAGTTTAGATGTTGGTGGCGCTGAGAAACAATTACTTTTACTAGCCTCAGAGCGCAAAAAAAAAGGAGCAGACGTTATTGTTGTTTCTTTAAAAAAAAATGGCGCCCTACGCTCACAATTTCAGTCAAATGGGATTGATGTTTATGACCTCGGAATCAATCGAAGTATTCCTAATCCATTAACCCTGATAAGACTAGTAAGGTTGATAAACAAATATAAACCTAAAATTATACATAGTTGGATGTATCACGCAGATCTTTTAGCAACAATTGCTTTGAGTATGTCCAGGCGTAAAAATTTAACTTCATTAGTCTGGAGTGTAAGGTGCTCAAATATGGATTTTAGTCGTTATAGTATTATGCTTAGGTGTGTGGTCTGGTGTTGCATAAAAATGTCTGGAATTCCAAATTGTATAACTTTTAATTCTTTTGCCGGAGCAGAGATACACCAGAGTCTGGGATACAAAAATAGGTATTTAAAGGTAATTGGCAACGGAGTTAATACAGAATTATTCAAACCTAATTCACTAATGAGGAAAAAAAACAGGGAATTGTTAAATATACCATCAAATGCATTTGTAATTATTAATATAGCACGTGTTGACCCTATGAAAGATCACAAAAATTTGTTGTTAGCCTTGGATAAGCTTCCGGAGGTTTATACAATTTTTATTGGTTTAGGTACTGAACAATTTAATTTAGGAAGCCAAATGTATGGCCTTGGGCGAAGGTCTGATATTAATACATTATTGGCTACTTCCGACTTAATTGTTTCTTGTTCAGCATTTGGTGAAGGTTCTTCTAATGCCTTGATGGAAGGCATGGCTTGTGGATTACCTGCAGTAGCTACTGATATTGGAGATTCAGCATATATTATGGGTAAAGCTGGTAAGATTGTTGAAGCAAGAAACCCTGAAAAACTCTCTTCTGCAATCCAGGAATTTTTGTTAATGCCAGAAAGTGAAATAAAATCATATAAAATAGCTGCTAGAGAAAGAATGATAAAAATGTTTTCACTTAACCAGCTAGTAGAAAATTATGAACAGCTTTATTTGTCAATAATTTAGGTTATTCAAATGTGTGGTTTTGCAGGTGTAATCAACCTCAACGGTATAAAAAATGAAAAATTAAGAGGGCCCTTGACGAGAGCTGGAGAGCGCTTAAAGCCTCGAGGTCCTGATGCATGTAATATATGGATGGATAATAAATGTGCTATTGTTAATACGCGCTTGGCTATTCAGGATTTAACCTCAGAAGCTAACCTCCCAATGATTCGGGGAGACTTGGTAATTGCTTATAATGGTGAAATTTATAACTTTAAATTATTAAAGAATGAACTTCTCAGACTCGGACATAAATTTCATACTAATAGTGATACTGAAGTAATATTGGAGGGTTGGAGAGCTTGGGGAATAGATGTTTTAGATAAGTTATCTGGTATGTTTGCATTTGTTATTTGGAATACTTCTACAAAACAAGCTTTTTTTGCTAGAGATCGATTCGGAAAAAAACCTCTACTTTTAATAGAACACGATGGAAAAGTCACATTTGGTTCAGACTTAGCTGCTTTGGAATGTCTCTTAGACTATACTCCTGAAATTAGTCCTGTTGCATTAGATTTATATTTTTCTCTTCGGTGGATACCTGAACCACTATCAATTGCAGAAGGGATTAAAAAATTGCCGGCAGGTTCTGTTGGAGTTCTCAACCAAAATGGGCTTCATTTAAAACCTTGGTATAATCTTTCAGAAAAAAATTCACCCCAAAAGCAAAATCTTGCCTCCGTTACAAATTCACTTGTGAAGACATTTGATAACGCTGTAGGTATTAGGATGAATGCTGACGTACCAATTGGTGTTTTTTTATCTGGTGGTATTGATTCTGCTTTAGTTGCCGCCTCAATGAGGCGGGCAAGTGATAAAGTTGAGAGCTTTACCGTTGGATTTGAGGGTGTATCATCTTATTACGAGGAGAGGCCAGAAGCTAAAAATGTAGCGAGAATTTTAGGAACAAAGCATAATGAACTAGTAATTTCATCAAAAGACGTTTCTGCTTCCCTTATCAATGTTTTTAATAGCTTAGATGAACCATTTGCTGATTCTTCTGCGATACCAACATTTCTTTTATCCCAGGCAGTAAAAAATAATGTTAGCGTAGTGCTAACGGGGGATGGTGCAGATGAAATTTTTGGGGGTTATAGAAAATATCAAGGTGAGTTACTCTCTACCTACTATAGGCAAATCCCATCTATACTCCGTCACTATATTCTGGAACCATTAGCAAAATCTTTACCGGACAATAAAAGTAACAGCTTTACTAATCGCATAAGAATTCTTAGAAGGTTTATGGAGCATGCAGGAAAAGATTCCATTGGTCGTCATGTTGGATGGCTCCAGGCAATGGATAGTAGTGAAATTGAAAGACTAATTATTTCTAATAAGTCTTTTGGAACAACAAATCTTAGGTCTTTGGTTAGTGACTCTAGGTCTGCTAGTCAAGATAGTGACCCAATTAATGCAATGTTATACGGAGATTTAGTTTTGGGTCTTGTATCGGATATGCTGGTAAAAGTTGATAGGATGACAATGGGTGTAAGCTTAGAGGCTCGATCACCCTTTCTAGACCACCGTATAGTTGAAATGGCTACGGCTATGCCAAGTTCATATAAACTAAGACGTGGTGCGGGAAAATGGATATTGCGTCATGCATTTTCAGACCGAGTACCAACAAGTGTATTCTCTTTAAAAAAGAAAGGTTTTGAAGTTCCTATTGCGGAATGGTTAGCTGGCCCTCTAGGGGATTTGACTCGACGTGCTATTGATCCTGTAAAACTAAAAAAACAAGGTTTATTTGATCCATTAATTCCTAGTATTTGGTATAAAAATTTAGAAGAAAATCGTAGGGATACATCAGAAAAATTATGGATGTTGGTTGCTTTCCAGGGATGGTGTGAAAAGTTTAGACCAACGATGTCTATTTAATTAAGATTAAAATCTAAGAATTAATTAATAATAATCTAAAAAGTAAAGTTAAATGAAAATTTGTCAGCTATGTGCAGTTGATTTTACTATCTACCACTTCATATTGCCTCTTATGCGTGCCGAAGTAGATGCCGGTCACGAGGTCATTGCAGTTTGCAGTGACGGTAAATGGGTTGAAAAAATAAAGTCAAAGGGCTTTTCTGTCAGAATCATTAAAATATCTAGAAGTTTCAATATTATTTCTCACTATAAATCTTATAAATTATTAGTGAATTTATTCCGTGAGGAATCATTTGATATTGTTCATGTCCATACTCCAGTAGCAGCATTAGTTGGAAGATTAGCTGCAGCAAGAGTTGGTGTTCCATGCATTGTTTATACAGCTCATGGATTTTATTTTCATGATGGTATGAATTTTTTTAAGAGAAGAATTTTTATTCAGCTAGAGAAATTCCTAGGAAGATATACAGATATTCTTTTCACTCAAGCACAGGAGGATGCTGATTCAGCTAAATTATACGGATTATGTAAAACTGGTATGATTACAGCTATAGGTAATGGGGTTAATCCATCAAAGTTCAGAGTATTCAAGGAAGAAAAAGAATATATTACTCATAGAAATAAGGTGAGGAGAGATCTAAAAACATCCGAGAATAGTTTGGTTTTGGTCATTGTTGGTAGACTAGTTGTTGAAAAGGGATACAAAGAGCTTTTTGAAGCTATTGAGGGTATTGATTTGACCCTTTGGGTGGTTGGCGAAAAGCTTGAGAGTGATCACGAATCAAGTGTTCCTATACCTAAAGATCTAACAAAGATTAGGTTTTTAGGTTATAGAGATGACGTACCTGATATATTGCAGGCATCAGATATTTTTGTTTTACCTCCATATCGTGAGGGGATGCCAAGATCAATTATTGAAGCAATGATGGCAGGTTTACCAGTTATTGCTACAAATATTAGAGGCAGTCGAGAGGAAGTTGTAGATGGCCAGACAGGTCGCTTGGTGCCTGTCAAAGATGCCAAAAGTCTAGAAATTGCAATTGATGAACTCGCAAAAAATATCTCACTCCGTAAATCTATGGGTGTAGCAGGTTATAAGCGAGCCATCGACTTATATGATGAAAAACTAGTAATTCAGAGGCAATTATTTCAACTTGGAATAGATTAGATTATATTTAATTTATTTTTTTGGAATTCGAGAAAGCGCCCATTTGACAATGGTTTCTGTAGGGTCAATTGGTCCAGTCATAACAATTTGGCTACTTCTTCTTTGCTTGCCAGCTTGGCCACAGTAAATACTTTCAGCTAAATCAAGATTTGCCCCGTTGACACGCATCTGCCAACCTAAGCCGCTTGGTAGCCTGAGAAGTACAGTATTACCATCGTGAACTAGCGAAGTTTGAACATCTGGATGAATGTGAAAACGAATAGCAAATGACCGTCCTTTTGCTTGATTATTTTTAGATTGAACTAAAGTATCAGTACCTCTCAGATCAGAACCATCGGCTGACAAATATAATTGTCTTTCATGAATTAAATTAAATGGTTCATTAAATCCATCATGGCTCATACTTAAATAAAGAGCCCCTTCTTTTTGTTTAAATTCAGAATTAATTTTTTCAGCACCAGTGCCAATACCCCCACTAGATAGAAGTTCTGAAGAATTTGTATCGTCTACAGTTAATGTTGAATGTGCTGCTGTTGCACGAAGTGCTGTTCTCCAACTTTCGTCACCACCACGCCAAGCTCCACAATTAACAATTATTCTTTCTTTACCAATACTCATTTCAAAACTAAAGGTTCCAGCATGAGTCTTATTTCCTATACTTGGTGGTGGACCACTATCTAAGATAATTAAGGTGCGGCCAGATTGAAGTCTTTGAAATCCTGAATAAAGCTTTGCTGGATGAGCTCTGCCGTGTGCATTAGACTTAGCGAGGACTAGGTCAATGAGCCATGCAGTTTCCTCTAAACTATCATTAAATAGTGCTAGTGCTCCATCACCATGTCTATATGATCTAAGTGTTGAGCTCATTCTATCGATGGAAAACTGCAGGTTTTCAGGAATAGTAAGTTTTGCATTTCCTAGACTGTCCCTAATATCAATTAAGTCTGATAAAATACTGAGATGAGCTGAGGGACTTCTTTCAATTTGGCTGCCATCTGGTAAAATCTGTCTTTTAATTTCAAAAGACAAAGATTTGTAGGCTGTTTCTAAATATTTACTGTTGGGGATGCATATTCCAGTTGAATATAGACCTTTAATTGCCTTAAACCTAGGAGCACCATCAGGGCACTGTCTTAAAGTTCTTGAAAGATGTTTACTCTGCAAGGCCACACTAAAAAATAATTTTTCACTGAACTTTTGATCACAATCCATCAGCATAAAATCAGAAGCAAGTAGCCATGAATTTAAACGTTGGCCAAGGATATCAGGTCGCCATGCAAAAGAATCGATTGATTTATGCGTGTGAATCCAGTCCGAAACTAATTCTCGCATCTTTTTTTTGGCAGAATCATGTGTAATTACGCGAAGGTCTCTAAGCCATGAAAAGCCGTGGAGAATGATTTGCCAATCTTCCCCAAATTTAAAATTATTCCATGCGGCTCCATTTAGTTTGTAGCCTAGAAAATTGAATGAACCAGATAATATATCATTACCTACAGCTGTATCACCTGTCCTTAAATCTGATGGTTTAGCACTTATTCTTTGCGGTATATGACAAGATATTAAAAGTCTATATGGAGTACTTGAATACCCAATATTACGGACAAGACTAATGATGTTGGCAATCTTTGGAGATTTTGAAGTTCTTTTGCGCCGACGGTTGGATGTGGTCTGTATCCCGGTCATTTTCTTATACTTAATCTATTGTTTTGGATGCATTTCTCAGATTTATAATATTATCTGCATAATTACCGTCTTTAAATGTTGCTGAGCCTGCCACCAACACATCAGCTCCAGCTCTAACTGCGTCTGAAGCAGTTAAGTTATTAATACCGCCATCAACTTCTAGATCTATAGTCCTACCTGTATCATCAATCATTTTACGTAAGAGGTTTATTTTCTCCAGTTGGGAGTGAATAAAAGTTTGGCCTCCAAACCCTGGGTTTACAGTCATTGCAAGCACTAAGTCTATATCATTTATAACTGATTTAATTGATGAAGCAGGAGTATCTGGTTTTAGCGAAACTCCTGCTCTTTTCCCAAATTGATGTATATTATGAACAGACTTTTTAACATTCGGTGAGGCCTCTACATGTATTGTAATTATATCAGCTCCTGCTTGGGCAAAGGCCTCGATATATGGGTCAACAGGTGCAATCATTAAGTGGACGTCAAAAGGTAAGAAGGTGTAGGGTCTTAGTGCTTTTATAACATCAGGCCCAATTGTAATATTAGGCACGAAGTGGCCGTCCATGACATCAATATGAATATAGTCTGCCCCTGCTTTGGAAACCTTTTTAACCTCTTCCCCAAGCTTAGAAAAGTCTGCTGAAAGTATCGAAGGAGCGATTCGTAAAGTTTGTTGCATGTCCGATTTGTTAGCAGTTTAGAGACTGCAGCGCAAGCAAGCTGCAAAAAAACCATCTAAACCTTGATATTCTGGCCAATGACATGGAAGAGTCTGAAGATCTCCATATTTGTTGACAGAACCGTGGGGAATTCCCAAAGACTTTAGGTCAAATGATTCACGAGAAATATTATTTTTGCGTTTAATCAAAGCATTGATTCTTTCCACACCCTCTTCAGGTAACAATGAACAAACTGTGTATACAAGTTTTCCGCCCGGAGAGAGGAGATTGGTAGCTGCATCAAGTAGTTCATCTTGTTTGGACTTGAAATGTTTAAGGTCTGAAGACCTTCTTGTCCAAGGTACTTCGGGATGTCTTCGGATAGTTCCTGTAGCACTACAAGGGGCGTCCAATAAAATTAAATCCATTTTTTTTGAAGGGCTCCATTTAAGAATGTCTTGCTCAAGTAATGTAGCATTGAGCTTAAGACGCAAAAGGTTTTTTGAGAGTTTTTTTAAGCGAATTGTTGAGTTGTCCACTGCTATTACATTTGCACCCTGAGAAGATAGCTGGGCTGTCTTACCCCCTGGAGCTGCACATAAATCTAATACTTGGTCATTTTTACAACTATTAATCATTCTTGCAGGAAAAGAAGCTGCAGCATCTTGGACCCACCACTCACCTGATGTAAAACCATTCAACTTTTCAATTTGTCCAGCATTAAATAAACGAAGTGTCTTATTTGGTAATATAAAAGCATCAAGCTTCTTAGACCATTTGTCTGCTTTTGAGACATCTTTTAAGGTTAGATCTAAAGGTGCTGGTTTACGAAATGCTTTGACTATTTCACGTGTAATGTTTTCTCCGTAAGCTAAGTTTAGCTTTTTCCAAAGCCAATCTGGTGTATTAACTCTATCAGCATCAATATTTTTGAGATGTTTAGAGCCATCTCTTGATACCTTTCTGAGAACTGCGTTAACCAAACCTTTCAAAGATACCGTTGAGGATTGTTCACCTGCTAACTCTACGGCAGTAGAGACGGCTGCGTGGGGTGGTGTATTTAGAAAAAGAAGCTGTGCAACAGACATTCTCAGAATGTGAAGGGCACGAATTTGTCGAGGCTTTGGGCTTTTGTTCATATAGTTATTGATTACATAATCAATTTCTCCGAGTCTTCGTAGCGTTGTTAACATAATAAGGCGAACAAAAGCACGGTCAGAATCGTTAAGAGAATGGTATTTGCGAGATTTATCTAGTGTGTGGTCTATGGTGTAACCGTGATCCAAGACAGCCTCTAATGCATAAACAACTATACTTCTAGGGTTATTTCCCAATGACTTATCCTTAAGTTATATTTTATATATTTTAAAATTATTATGTATCGATTTACACTATCCCATTTTTTATAATTGTTTTGTTGATTTCTTAGCTATAGAAAATAGATATATATATATTAGTCGTACAGGCTTAGGTCAGTTTTCTGGAATAATTAATTGGAAAAAATGATGGTAGAAATGAAAGAAAAAACAGCTAATTCTTTGAAGTCAAATTTAACCAATAATGAAGTTTCTAGAGTTTTAACTAAAAAATATGTGAATAATAATCAGCCAATTAAGCCTAGTAAAATACAAAATAAAACTCACGTTGAGAAAGGAGGGCCTTCCGGATTAGAGCCCACCAGATATGGTGACTGGGAGCGGGGTGGTCGCTGCATCGATTTTTAACCATATCTTTTTTGAAAAAATATCTTAATAGGTATTAATAGGTTAATTTATGACCCTAATTCGAAAATACTTATTTGCTGCTGCAGGACTAACAACTTTATTTTTTATTTCTTCATGTAATGGAGATTGGAATACTATATTTTCAGATAAATTTAGTAGAGTTGATAAGCAAGTTTTGCTTATGGCTCGTGATGGGGATCCTGGTGCCCAGACCTCTCTAGGCCTAATTTTTGAGCGGGGTCTAGGTGTCAACATAAATCCTAAAGAGGCAATGAAGTGGTATTATCTAGCTGCCTCACAAGGTGACAGTCTTGCTACTTTCCACTTAGGTTCAATGTATGAAAGAGGCTTGGGAACAAATATAAGTTATGAACGTGCTGCATATTGGTATTCATTATCAGCCAAACAAGGTAGTGAACCAGCAATGGTTGCTCTAGCTTATTTCTATGAAAATGGTATGGGTGTGAGTCGTGATTATAACAAGGCTGCAGAATTATATTTAGCTGCTGAAAGATTACGTTTTAGGAAAAGTGAGCTAATCAATATTGATGGGTCAGACCCTTATAGGCAAAGAGTAGTAAATGAGTATCTTCGAAATACGCTCGTTCCTGATCCAGGTCTAGATCCTGAGCCAAACCTTTTGATAGGTGGGGAAAACAAATTTGCAATTGAGGTGGATATAAATGCAATTGTTAATACAAATGAAAACAATTGATTTAAATAAAATAAAAATATCTTTCTAAGTTCGGTTTTGTCTATTATTGATCAAATTCTCAACAACATCTGGTTCTGCTAGAGTTGAAATGTCACCAAGGTTAGAAAACTCATCCTCAGCAATTTTTCTCAAAATTCTTCTCATAATTTTTCCTGATCGTGTCTTTGGAAGACCTGGAGCCCACTGAAGCCAATCTGGTGAGGCAATAGGACCAATTTCTTTTCGCACCCATTTTACAAGCTCTTTCTTTAACTCATCTGTTGTATTTTCTCCAACGGCTAGCGTCACATAGGCATATATTCCTTGACCTTTAATTTTGTGTGGAGCACCAACTACAGCTGCTTCTGCTACAGATTTATGTGCAACTAAAGCTGATTCTATTTCTGCTGTTCCCATTCGATGACCTGAAACATTTATGACATCATCAACTCTACCTGTAATCCAGTAGTAGCCATCTTCATCTCGACGAGCTCCATCCCCAGTAAAATATCTGCCAGGGTATTGAACAAAATATGTTTCTCTAAATCTGTCATGATCACCAAATATAGTTCTCATCTGTCCAGGCCAGCTGTCAGATATACAAAGTAATCCTTGGTTTGCCCCAAAAAGCTCATTACCATCTGGGTCAACAAGTAACGGCTTAATTCCAAAAAACGGTCTGGTTGCAGAGCCAGGTTTTAATTAAGTAGCACCAGGTAATGGTGCAATTAGAATCCCGCCGGTTTCTGTTTGCCACCAAGTATCAACTATGGCACAGCGGGAATTTCCAACAGATTTATAATACCATAACCAAGCCTCAGGATTTATAGGCTCCCCAACAGAACCAAGAAGACGTAAAGATTTTCGTGATGTCGCTTGCACAGGTCCATCACCTTCACGCATGAGAGCTCTTATTGCTGTTGGAGCGGTGTAAAAAATATTTACTTTATGCTTGTCTACAATTCTCCAAAATCTTGATGGATCAGGATAATTCGGTACTCCTTCAAACATCAAAGTTGTTGCTCCATTCGCAAGTGGGCCATACACGATGTAACTATGGCCAGTGACCCAGCCCACATCGGCCGTACACCAGTAAATATCACCATCATGATAATCAAAGACATATTTATGTGTTATGGCTGCATATAAAATATAACCGCCAGTAGTATGCATCACACCCTTTGGTTTTCCAGTAGATCCTGATGTATATAGAATAAATAAGGTATCTTCTGAGTCCATAATTTCAGGAACACAATTAGTTGAGGCTTTATCTACCTCTTTTTCATACCAAAAATCTCTACCCTTAACCCAATTAACCTTTGTGCCCGTTCTCTTTACAACCAATACTGTCTTTACATCCGGACAATTTTTTATTGCATTATCAGTATTATTTTTTAATGGGATATTTTTACCTCCTCTAATGCCTTCATCGGCTGTAATGACACATGTACTTTTGCAATCAATAATACGGTCAGCTAAAGAATCAGGAGAAAAACCTCCAAAAACAACTGAGTGAATGGCTCCGATTCTTGAGCAAGCAAGCATTGCATATGTCGCCTCAGGTATCATGGGCATGTAAATAGTTACTCGATCACCCTTTTTTATTCCATGACTTCTTAGTACATTTGCAAGACGTGATGTTTGTTCATGAAGCTCCCTATAAGAAATATATTTATCATCTTTAGGGTCATCACCTTCCCAAATAATAGCAGTTTGATCAGCTCGTTCAGGAAGATGTCTGTCAACACAATTCACGCAAACATTAAGTTTTGCGTTTTCAAACCACTTAATTGAAATTTCATTATCAAACGAAGTATTTTTCACTTTTGTCCATGGTTTGATCCAATCTATCATTGAGGCTTGTTCAGACCAAAATTTTTCAGGATTATCTATAGACTGCACATACATTTTTTTATAATTAAGGTTGTCGCAGTTTGAAAGTGATGCAGCTTCCTGTGAGACAGGAAAGATGTTGTTTTCATCTGATGCCATAATTATCTCTCCGACTAACGTGTTAATACAAGTTTTTTCATATTATATTCAGCTCTATTGCTTAGAGAGTCAGACTGAGCAATTAGAAGCTATAAAGTTATTATTACTTCGTCCTTAACTATACTGCTTTGGAGTGGTTTTAAGTAATCGCCCATACATGGACCATCAATACATAATCCTGTTTCAACTTCAAATAAAGCTCCATGTGTTGCACACATAAGATTGTTTCGTTTTTTATCGAAAAACTGATTAGGTGTCCAATCAAGTGGGCTTCCAGTATGTGGGCAGGAATTTTCATAGGCAAAAACTGATTTACCACGTCGCACAATGAAGTATGAGAAGATATTATTGCCTTCCATACTTTCAAATCCTCTTGCTTCCCCTTCAGGTATATCTCTTAGGGAACAACGAAATATTTCAGTTTTTATCACCCCTGTCATGGTTTGATGCCACCCATTTTACAAATTATTTTCCAGCTATTTGAATCTATTGGCATGACTGAAAGACGAGCTTGGCGAACCAAAGCAATATTACTCAGCTTTTCATTAGATTTAATATCAGCAAGGGAAACCTTTGATTTTAGACTTTTAACAGCTTTGACATCCACCATTCCGAATCTATCAGAATCATCAGTTGGGTCTGGATAATATTCTTTTACTATTTCAACTACCCCTACGATTTGTTTCTCATTTACTGAGTGATAAAAAAAACCTTTATCTCCTTTTCTCATGGCCTTCATGTTATTGCATGCCTGATAATTCCTTACCCCATCCCACTCTGCTGTTGCACTGGGTGAAGCCAGTTGATCTTCCCATGACCAAGCACCCGGCTCTGATTTAAAAAGCCAATAAGCCATACCAAGATACCTCCTAAAAATGATTGTATAATAATGAAATATTATTAAAAAAAATGTTAAACTATCTAGGCTCTTAACATTTTTATACTAAAAAATTTAAATATTATCGCCTATGTATTTATTCAGATGTTATGGGTCGTGCAAGTAAATCTGTTATAATATCATCAATTGAAGATATATCCCCGAGAACTTTAACAACTGCCTCAGAGATAGGCATTTTGACATTATACTTCTTGGACATCTCAACTACAGCAGTTGCGTTGGCTACCCCCTCTGTAACGGCCTTTCTTTTGTTAACTATATCTACAAGTTTATTCCCTTTTCCAAGTTCTACACCAAGAGAAAAATTTCGTGACTGACTACTTGTGCATGTAAGTAAAAGATCTCCGATACCTGAAAGTCCCATGAGAGTTTCTCTGTTGGCACCCTTTGAGACTGCTAAACGAAGCATCTCTGCAAATCCCCTAGTTATAATTGATGCACGTGCGTTATCTCCTAATCCTCTGCCAATCGTGATACCGGATGCAATTGCAATAACGTTTTTAATTGCTCCGCCAATCTCTGCCCCAACTATGTCATTTGATAAATATGGACGTAAATTTGTTTTGTTGAAAGTCTCTATTAATTCTAGGCTAACATTTTCATCATTGCATGCAAGTGTAAGTGCTGTTGGTTTTCCCAAGGCAACTTCGAAAGCAAATGTTGGTCCAGAGAGTATAGCAATAGTGTTCAGAGGAAAGATTTTTGATAATATTTCGCTCATTAATAGGCCAGATTTAATTTCAATCCCTTTAGTGCAAATTATCATAGGCATATCGTTTGTGAGAGAGGAAGACAATTGTTCACATACATTTTGAAAATGTTGAGATGGGACTACCAATATTACTACGTCAGCATTTGTTGTTACATAAGAGAAATTCGAAGATATGTTTATACGGGAATCTAATATTATTCCTGGTAGAAACATCTTGTTTTCTCTATCAATAGAAACTGTTTTAACTACTTCTTGCTCCCTAGCCCAAATATTAACTTTGTACCCAGCTAAAGCACTAGTATGTGCCAAAGCTGTTCCCCAAGCCCCTCCACCTATGATAGCAATATTTTTTATCATAAACTTTCTTTGATTCCTTGAATTTAGGTTTATATTCTTAACCTTAAAGAGAATTAATTCAAAAATTTAAATTTAATTGAATATTTTAGTCGTATTTTTAATAAGATACCCTGTTAGTGGTATATTTTTTCATGCTTTCATCCCAAGTTTACCGGGCAACCCCATACCTGGGGGTCTCCCAGCGTTCGGATCAAGTGGCCAACGAGCTCTTGGAGCAAACTCGTATCCATCAATAAGCCCTAATTTTAAGCGTTCTATTCCACCCCAAGCTATCATTGCACCGTTATCTGTGCATAAAGATGGGTGAGGAATAGATAGGCGAATTTTTAATTTTTGGGCCATGTCCTCAAGATTTTCTCTTAGTTGAGAATTTGCTGCAACACCACCAGCAACTACTAGGTTTTCTTGTTTAAGATTTAACTTTCTATATTCTCTTAAAGCTGATTCTGTTCGATCTCTGATAACTTCACTAACAGCAGATTGAAAACTAGCGGCAATATCATATTTATGCTGCTTATCTAATCTAAGCTCTGTATCACCAATTTTTTGGATTAGATGAAATACAGCTGTCTTAAGGCCTGAAAAGGAAAAATCACATCCATCTCTACCGACTAGTGGTCTAGGTAGTTTATATTTACGAGGATTCCCTCGATTTGCAGCTTTTTCAATTGCCGGGCCGCCTGGATAACCTAGGCCCAAAAGCTTAGAAACTTTGTCAAAAGCTTCACCAGGCGCATCATCAATGGTAGTTCCCAGACGTTTATATTTTCCAACTCCTTGAACAATTAACAACTGACAATGGCCTCCAGAGACCAATAGTAAAAGATATGGAAAACTTACCTCTTGATCTACAAGCCGAGGACTTAATGCATGACCTTCTAAGTGATTAAGTGCGATCAAGGGTTTTTGATTTGTTGCAGCGATAGCTTTACCTGTCATTAATCCAACCATTAATGCTCCAATTAGTCCGGGTCCAGCAGTTGCAGCAACTCCATCAAGTTCATCAAATGAAATATCTGCTTGTTTCATTGCACTAGAAATGATTTTATCAAGGTGATCGAGGTGACTGCGGGCAGCTATTTCTGGAACCACTCCACCATAAAATTCATGGTCTGTAATTTGTGAACGTAATACATTAGCCAAAATTTTTCCTTGGCTATTAACAACAGCTGCTGCTGTTTCATCACAACTACTTTCAATTCCTAGAACTATCAAATTACTATATTGTATGCTTTTAAAGATTAAAATTTATTATCCTAATTATGGATTTCGGTCTTATAAGTTTTAGATATTATTTTCCAGTTACCATTTATTCGTATTAGTGACAAATAATCTGTAAAGTATCTAGGTGGAATAGCTAGTTGAATCTTTGCAAGGGCAGTATTTTCATCGGCTAAATCAACAAAAACAATTTTATCATGACGATCTAAACCTAGTTTTTCGGGAGAATCTCTGTTTTCAACTATTTCTAGCCATTTATCACGAGACCAATTAGAAAAATCATCAGAAGAAGAGAAAAGATGGCACTCTTCATGAAAAGCACTTTTGAGTTTTTCTATATTGCCTTCATAAAGCCCATCGAAGTAGTTTTGTATGGTGTCACTAATTTCAGAAAAATATTTAGTCATAGAGAATTATACCTTTTGTAAAAATATATTCGATTATTTTTTTAAAAAAGTTTGTCTGATGCTATCGTCCTAGTCCAGTACTAATGGTAAAAGATACAATGCTTATAAAATTTTATTATACAAGAATATGCGAATAGGTACTCGAGGTAGCCCCCTTGCTAGGGCTCAGGCAGAAGAAGTTTTGAATCGTCTAATTGCTGCTCACCCATCACTAAATGGCAATATATTTATTGATATAATAAAAACCACTGGTGATAAATTTTTAAAATCGTCTCTTTCTGAAATTGGGGGAAAGGGTTTATTTACTAAAGAAATTGAGGAAGCACTGATTGATAAGCGTATTGACCTTGCAGTTCATTCAATGAAGGATGTTCCTACAAATTTACCCTCAGGTTTAGTTATTGACTGTATTTTACCAAGAGTAGACCCTAGGGATGTTCTTATAACCACAAAAACTAATAACGTTAAGGACTTACCCCAGTATTCAAAGATTGGCACTGCTTCACTGAGACGTAAAGCCCAACTTTTAAGGAGCCGACCTGATCTTGAGATAACAATTATACGTGGTAATATTGGTTCTAGGATTTCTAAGGTAATGGATGGTCAAGTAGATGCTACTTTGCTGGCTTATGCTGGTCTTCACAGGTTAGGTATTTATCAAAAGCAATGGTCAATATTAAGTCCAGAAGAGATGTTACCAGCTGTTGCACAAGGGGCAATTGGGATAGAAAGACGTGAGAACGATGAAATTACTGCACAAGTGGTAAAATCATTGAATTGTGTTGAAAGTCAGATAAGAATTAGTACTGAAAGGGCTTTTTTAGCGACCCTAGAAGGGTCGTGTAGAATGCCAATTGGTGCGTTGGCAGAATTTGTTGATTCAAAGGTAATAAAATTAAGGGGTTTAATTGCAGATCCAGATGGAAAATCTCATTATGAAGTGGAGCGTACTGCATTGTTATCCGAGGCTGAGACTCTTGGAAAAGAGCTTGGATTTGAGTTAAAAGCTCAATCTAAAAATAATTTGTGGCTGAATTGAAATGAGTTCACCAATTGTGCTAATTACTCGTGCTAAGAAGGACTCAGAGGAATTGGTTGATGATGTCACAAGGCTTGGTGCAAAGACTTTAATATCTCCTATGTTAGAAATACAGTTTTGTGAAGGTAAAGAACTAAACTTTTCAAACATACAAGGAATTTTGTTTACAAGTTCAAACGGTGTAAGAGCTCTTAACTCTAGGCTATCTAATTTACAGAAAATATCTTCTATTCCTGTATTCGCTGTTGGTGAGGCTACGGCAACAGCTGCCAAGAATATAGGTTTTACATCTATTAATATTGCAAATGGTAATGTTGATTCACTTGCTAAAAAGACTTCTAAAATATTATCTCCCGATAAAGGTGAATTGATACATATTGCAGCCCATGATCTTGCAGGTAATCTTGCTGGAAAATTAAAAAATAGGGGTTTTTGTGTTAAGACTGAGAAATTATATCGTGCAAATCAAGTAACAGAAATAGACAAACAAACTCTTGGGGCGTTGAGGAGGGGGTTAGTAAAATTTGTTCTTTTTTTTTCTCCGCGAACCACAAGAACATTTGTTAAATTGATTAAGGATATTAATTATACAAACAGCTTAGTTAATATTGAGGCAATTTGTTTGAGTGATGCAGTGGCAATAGAGGCTAATTCTTTAAGGTGGCAGAAAGTATTAGTTTCTCAGGAACCAACCAAGGCAAAATTGCTTCACTATTTAGATAAGCGTATAGCCATTTTGAGGGATGGTTAGTAAATAGAGCAGGTGAATATGACTGATCGTGTACCTCCTACTATCAATGTTGCACCACAATCAAAACGGAGTAGGTTTCCGTTGGCTGTCCTGAGTATTTTTTTGATATTGCTTGGAGTTGGTCTTTATTTGGCTTGGCCTGCAATTGAGGGTGGCCTTAATAGGCCTGAATTTTCTCCACAGCTAGGAGAGACAGGATTAACAGAGTCTATGAATGTCCATAGCCAGCAACAATCAAATTCTGACACTCAAGAAACAACAAATACTAACGTAGTAGAAAATAATAAATCAAATTTAAAATTCGATAGTGTTTTATCCCCTTCAGAACACATCTCTCAGCTTCTAGAGAGTATAGACGAATTAAAAAATAATATAAAAACACTCGAGGAAAATATATTAGCCCAAAAAACTCAACAGATAAAAAATACACAAACTTTTGAAACAGTTATAAAGGAAATTCAGTCTTTTAATGCTCGCATTTCAAATATAGAAAGTAATTTTATGGATACTCAAAAGTCATCAAAACTATTGAGTGACAATAATCTTAATAGAAGATTAACTGAAATTGAGAGAGCTCTTTTAGAACTAGATAGTTCAGTAAAACTTGAAGAGTTCGGTAAAATTGCAGATGATGCACTTTCAGAGGTGAATAGTCTGGATTTTAGGGTAGAGAACTTAGAAACTAAGGTTATAGAAAACAAAAGTAATGCTCAGGATATAGTTCTCCAGTCTTTAGCTTTAGGAAGGCTTTTAGCTTCTGCTAGTGTTAAGAGAGACATTACACCAGAGTTGGCTGCATTACGCTTAAGCTCGAAAAATGATATAGAGATCAATTCTATTTTAGAAGAAATTGAAATTCTTAAAGTTGATAAAATATTAACAAAAGAAGTTTTAAAATATAACTTTTCAAAGGTGTCTGATGATATCTTACGTAAAGCTAATTCTTCAAATGATGATTGGTTGTCAGAAACTATTACAGAGTTAAAAAATATAGTTGTTGTTAGGCGGATAAGAGGTGACTTTTCTCCGAAAAGCATAGACTTTGTATTATTACAAACAGAACAAGCACTTTCTTCAGGTGACTTAGAAAGTGCCGTGCAAATTATAAAGCCACATAAGGTTTTAGGAGTTATATCTTTAAATCAATGGCTGGATGATGCAGAACAAAGATTAAATTTAGACTCTATGTTAGCCAAACTTAATCAAATACTTCTAGCAAGAGTCAACAAAACAATCGATACGGATTAGAGATGATTAGGATAATTCTTTTCATCTTATTAGTGGGAGCCATAGCAGCTTTAGCAGTCTTTTTAGTAGATGAACGTGGACATGTTGAAATTGTTTGGGGCGATTGGCTAATATCAACCTCTCCAATAGCATTAGCTGCAGCTTCCTTAACAATTGCCTTTATCTCTCTGGTCATTTGGCAAATATCAAGATGGATTTTTAGAGGTCCACGCGGCATAAAACGTATTCGTAGAATAGCTTTACAAAGAAAGGCCTACAGGCATTTAACTGAAGGATTCTTAGCTGCAGCTATTGGAGATGGGGGAAAAGCACAAAAACTTGCTCGTAAAGCTAAGACAACGATAAATGAACCTGCATTAGCACTATTATTATCTGCTCAAGCGGCACAATTAGAAGGTCAACGTGAGGCTGCAATAGAAATCTTTAAGGATATGATGGTGCGTCCAGAGACAGAGTTGCTAGGAATAAGGGGACTTTTACTCAATGCTAAAAAAAGTGGTAATCAATTGGAAGTAAGAGAGTTGGCTGAAAGAGCCTATCGTATCAGACCAGATATCGAGTGGGTTTTAACCACACTATTAGAACTTCGGGTCCGTAACAGGGATTACATGGGGGCTTTAAAAGTTTTAAAGGAATCAATTAGAAATAATCTAATATCATCGGACCTAGCAAAGATCCGTCGATCTGCACTTCTAGTTGAAGCTAGTAGAAAAGCTAAGAGGAATGATAACCAAAGAGATGCTCACAAATTGGCAATTAGATCAGTTGAAATTGCTCCAAATTTTCTTCCAGCTTCTATTGCGGCAGCAGAAATATTAATAGAAATGGGACGATTTAATGCCTGTGCTAGAATTATTGAAAGTTTCTGGAAAATTGCACCCCATCCAACTTTAGGTTCAAAGTATAGATCCATATATGAAGATAGAGATATTCATACGCAGATTAAACGATTGGAGCGCTTAACTAAGATTTCCCCAGATCATACTGAAAGCCAAATTCTAATGGGGTCGGCAGCACTGGAAGCAAAATTATGGGGGTCAGCCCGTAAACATTTACTTGAAGTGGAAAAAAGAAGTCCTAGTGCACGTGTTTATCGTTTACTTGCAAGACTGGAGACAGATGAAAATCAAGATACTCAAGAGTCACATTTGTGGCTAATAAAAGCAAGCGAAGCCCCTCCTGAGGAGGTTTGGCGGTGTGGTTCATGTGGTGCGATACATACAACATGGCATATTCTTTGTAATTCTTGTGCTTCTATAGATTCTATTGATTGGGGTGTTCCTTTTTCTAGTAATAAAAAATTGCATGAAGCATCAATTTTGCCGAACGACAAAAGAATCGAATCAAACTAAAAATGTCAAAAAAAATCAGAGTCACTTACATGCAATATTTTTTGATTTTTATACCATGTTATAAATATGTTTTGGTGGACGTCTCCCCAGAAATTTGGAACCACAAGTTTTTCACTACCATTCAAGCTGTTACATGATCGTAACAGCTTGAATCATAATTTGGTGGAGCCGAGGGGATTCGAACCCCTGACCTCAGCAGTGCGATTGCTGCGCTCTCCCATCTGAGCTACGGCCCCAGAGTCAAATAATGTTTGAGCATCTATCTTTATGTCAAGGAAATGATAGTTTATTGTTGGTTTTAAATAGTAACTTTTAGCTATATAATCAGAAAATATTTTAAAATCTTTATAAGAAGAGTTATGCATCCAATAATCCAGATCATAGATGTATTAGTTGACATTTACGTTGGGCTTTTAATTGCATCTGCAGTTTTGAGTTGGCTGATTTCTTTTAAAATAATTAACGTACATAATAGGCTTGTTTACCAAGTTTTAAGGCTTATTTGGAGAGTCACTGAACCCCCCTTACGCCCGATCAGAAGAGTAATTCCAAATTTAGGGGGTATAGACTTTTCCCCTTTAATATTAATATTGGCCATAACTATTGTGTGGAGCTTGATTCGTTTGCAGTTTGAACAGCCAACAGGATTTTATTAAATAAAACTTAATTATAAAACCTTTAGGAGAGCTGAAAATGGGCTCAGCAAAAATCATTGATGGTAAAGCGTTTGCTTCCCAAGTTAGGGCCGATGTTGGTCGAAAAGTATCAATTCTTAAGGAAAGTCAGGGTATAACTCCTGGTTTAGCTGTCGTGCTTGTTGGTAATGATCCTGCGAGTGAAGTTTATGTAAGGAATAAAGGAAAATCTACTCTGGAGGCAGGAATGGAGTCCTATGAATATAAAATGGATTCAACGACTACCCAGGAAGATGTTCTTGCCCGTGTTGATATCTTGAACGAAGATAAAAGGGTTAATGGTATTCTCGTTCAGTTACCCCTACCCAAACAAGTCGATGCAGATGCTGTTATTTCCAGAATAAACCCAGAAAAAGATGTTGATGGTTTTCATATAAGTAATGTTGGCCTTCTCAATACAGGACAGGAATGTCTTACTCCTTGCACACCTCTTGGATGCCTTTTAATGCTCAAAGATTATTTTGGAGATTTATCGGGTAAACATGCTGTTGTACTTGGCCGTTCAAACATAGTTGGTAAACCAATGGGAAGCTTGCTACTTAGAGAAAACTGTACTGTAACAACTGTCCATTCAAGAACAATTGATTTAGCTATTCAGTGCCAACAAGCAGATATTTTAATCGCTGCTGTGGGTAAGCCAGAGATGGTCAAGGGCGATTGGATAAAGCCAGGAGCTGCTGTAATTGATGTAGGAATAAATCGCGTGGAAAAAGAGGGTAAAACACGTTTAGTAGGAGATGTAGAATTTGATAGTGTGTCAGAAGTTGCAGGAGCTATAACCCCTGTTCCGGGAGGAGTTGGCCCAATGACAATCGCATGTTTACTAAAAAACACTCTCACCGCTGCTTGTAGGCAGTTAAGGATACCTGAACCAGAATAAAAAAGGGGGATCTTGACTGATCCGCTGTATAAGTCATTTCAAATATGCAAAACAATATTAGAATTAATCAGCCCCTATTTTTACCAACACGCAATCGTAAAGCATTAAGTTTTATAAAGCCTTCGGCATCAAGTTGATCATATACAGTATCGGCTTCAAAGGTGGCATGGGCAGGGCTGTAAAGGCTATTTTCAGATTTTCTTCCAACTGTAATTACATTACCTTTAAATAGTTTAAGCCTAGCTGTTCCATTGACATATTTTTGGCTCTCATCAATAGCACTTTGGATCATTTTTCTTTCTGGAGAAAACCAAAAACCATTATATATAAGTTTAGCGTATTTTGGCATTAACTCATCTTTTAGATGGGAAGACTCACGATCAAGAGTTAAGCTTTCAACAGCCCTACGTGCATGTAAGAGGACAGTACCTCCAGGAGTTTCATAAATACCGCGTGACTTCATCCCAACAAATCTATTTTCAACAATATCTACTCGGCCAATTCCATTTATTCCTGCTAATTTATTCAAATTTTCTAGTAGTTTGGCAGGGGTCATGGATCTACCATTCACAGCTATAGGATCTCCCTCAAAAAACTCTACTTCAACATATGTAGGGTCGTCAGGGGCAATTTCAGGTGCTACTGAAAGTGTATACATATCTTCGTCTGGAGCAAGCCACGGGTTCTCCAGAATTTTACCTTCATATGATGTATGTAAAAGATTAGAATCTGTTCAGTATGGTGCTTCTCCACGCTTGTCTCTTGAAATTGGAATTTGGTTATTTTCAGCATATGCAATAAGAGATTCTCGAGAGTTTAAATCCCATTCCCTCCAAGGTGCGATGACCCGAATTTCTGGATTAATAGAGTAATAACCTAACTCAAAACGAACTTGGTCATTGCCTTTTCCAGTAGCGCCATGTGATACAGCTTGTGCACCAGTAGCTTTTGCGATTTCAACTTGCCTTTTTGCTATTAAGGGTCTTGCTATAGATGTTCCTAATAAATAATAACCTTCATAAACTGAATTTGCCCTTAACATCGGAAAAACATAATCTCTTACAAATTCTTCTCGTAAGTCTTCTACATAAATTTCTTTAACACCAAAAAGCTCAGCCTTTTCTGCTGCTAATCCAAGGTCTTCATCTTGTCCCAAGTCAGCTGTAAAAGTTACAACTTCACAGTCATATGTCTCTTTTAGCCAACAGAGTATTACCGAAGTATCTAATCCACCTGAGTATGCTAAAACAACTTTATTGATTGAGGTTTTTTCTATTGACATAAGTCACGCCTTTTTAGAGTAAATAGAATAATAAGTTTTTAAAGTATATGTCGCTATAACATAGCTTCCAACATCTGCTGTTATTCACTGTTAAGAGGTAAAAATACTTAGATAGTAAAACTAAATTTTTATATATTTAGTTTGTTTTATAACAATGTTCTCAATTTATTTAAAATTAATCTGAGTATGTTTGTCTCATATTTTTCTTTTTAATCTTAAACTTTCTGATTTAAGCTGACCACAGGCAGCTAAAATATCACGCCCTCGTGGCGATCGGATAGGAGCAGAGTATCCACCCTCGTTTAATATTCGAGAAAACTCCTTGATTACGCCTTTACCGGAACATTCAAATGGTGAATTAGGCCAAGGGTTAAATGGAATAAGATTTATCTTTGCATGTATTCCTTTGAGTAATCTTAAAAGCTCGCGAGCATCACCTGGACTATCATTTATGCCTTTAAGCATCACGTATTCAAAGGTGATTCTTCGAGCATTGCTTGCACTAGGATATTTTCTGCATGCACTTAATAATTCGGAGATGGGGTATTTTTTGTTAAGCGGGACAAGTGTATTTCTTAGTTCATCAGTTACAGCATGAAGAGAAATAGCTAGTCCAACGCCTAATTCTATTCCACATCGCTCAATTAATGGCACAACACCCGCTGTAGATAGTGTTATTCTCCTTTTAGATAGAGAAATACCCTCTTTATCAGTAATAATTTGTAATGCACGAGCAACATTTTCATAGTTGTAAAGTGGTTCACCCATACCCATCATAACAATATTTGACAATAACCTTTCTTTTTTTGGTGATGGCCATTCACCATAGCTGTCTCTAGCTGCCATAAATTGTCCTACAATTTCTGCACTGTCTAAATTTCTAACCAACTTTTGGGTCCCTGTGTAACAAAATTTACAGTTTAAAGTACAACCAACTTGGCTTGATAGACAAACTGCCCCTCGATCCGATTCAGGTATATATACGCACTCTACTTCTGATTTATCAGAGAGTTGCATTAGCCATTTTCGTGTTCCATCAATAGATTTCTTTTCTGTAGATATCTTGGGTCTGGAAATCATACAATTTTCTGAAAGCTTTTTCTTAAGAGGTTCTCCAAGAGTTGTCATTTTGGTGAAGTCAGTGACACCCTGAAAATAAATCCAATGCCAAAGCTGCTTAGTGCGCATTTTAGATTTGTTTTGGGGTATTCCAAGAGAGTTTATTACTTCACTCAATTCTTCTTGGGTTAATCCAACCAGATTAATTAATTGATGCCCTTTTGTTTCTCGAGAATTTAAAAATGACATGCTTTTTTATTGATAACCTAAAATTGTTTAGTTATTTGTGTTATTTAGTTTGATTAATTCTCGTTATTTTAGTCAACATATCTAGTAATTCTATTGTAATGGAAAACATAATATATCCAATACAAATTAAGGGCAGGCTTTAGTGATTGATTTATATGTTGCTGTAAACCCTTTAAGAGAGTATGTGTCCAAAGAGTATGTGCCTTTTTTTGATACTCCACGTACTTTAAGTCTGTTACCCTTAGCCATAGCTTTAATTATTTGTGGATTACGTTCCAACTCTTCAGACCAAGCATATTCCCCCTGTAAAAGATTAAAAACATATTTTTTACCATCAATATTTATTTCTACAGGCTTCTTATTGTTATAGGGATATCCAGAAGTGACGCTTATATCCTCTGAGGTTCGATCGCCTTGTCGTCTTGTAACCATACTAAAAGCATCACCTCGTCGCTTGTAATTTCCATTTTCTCTAATGGGTCGGCTAAACATATAGCATACCTTACGACCATTTTCTGTTATTGTATAAGCTGTCCACTTTCCATGCTCTGCTAGAGGTTTCTGGGCATTTGAAATTGGACTTGAGAGTATCAGAATCAACCCTAGTAGGTTAATTCCAATAAATATTTTATATAAAATTTTCATTTTTCTTGCTGCTAGTAAATTCCATATTAAAACGAATCGATATTTATTGTAAAACATACCCTCTAACTCTCTAGGCGGCCAGTCTTGACTATTTTGTTGGCCCATGAATTTTTGGGTGCGAAGTAGGTTCATATAATCGTTGTTGTGAAAAACTAGGCTTTACAGACAATGCTCTGTCACCAAATTTTCCCATATAAAGCATACGATCATACATTACTATAGCACCAGCAACACCAACGTTTATACAAAACTTTGTTGGAATTTTGACAAGATATGAGCACTTTTTGCTAATTTCGCTGGATAGACTGCCACGTTCTGGCCCAAGTATATATGCAGCAGATAAAGGATGAGGAAAAGTAGGAAGATATATAGCGTTATCACAGAATTCGACCCCTACTAAAATACATTTCTCTGGCAAATGCATTTCATCAACCGACTTGTATTGCCAAAGCGGTACATGTTGTTTTGAATCAGATGTATCGGAGTAACTAGTTAATAGATTCAAGGGAGAATTTATGGTGAAGAAAAAATGTGCCCCAAATGCGTTGGCTGATCGCATAAGATTTCCTATGTTCATGGGTTTACTTACACGTTCAACGCCTATACCAAAATAACCACGGGTCTTTATCATGTGTATTAGAGTGACACTTTGAAGCTCAGTGAGCAAGTCATATAGTAACGAATATTATAATTGGATAGATGCAAATCATAGGCCCTTACGTTAAATTCTCTTTAGTATGAAAAAATTAAAAAAACTTGTTGCCGCTTCATCCATAGATAAAGGAGTTACTCACTAATGTTTATTCTTTTAAGAACTCAATGATATTAAAAATAAGAACTCAATGATATTAAAAACAAATCAAAATGGCGTTATGGGAAGGTGGATTGCTACCATAGGTGGTTATACTATGGG
>PBVE01000001.1 GCA_002728135.1 Rhodospirillaceae bacterium | reverse complement strand
CAGAAATATTTATGTGGTGCTTGTCAATTCTAACAATCAGCTTTTAGTTGAATGTATGCCAATGGACATCTGGCAACTAAAAAATGGAGCAAAAGATTTTATCGATAATAATGGTTTAAACCCTGAGCTTTCGGACAATCCTGAGAAGGCAATCATTTCTTTACAGAATGACAGAGGTACTTCTTACAAAACATATATCCAGGTGCAAAACGAACTGACTGCTGCTTATAATGAGTTAAGAAATGCAGCAGCTCTTTCGGAATTTGGGGCTAAGTATTATGATTTGCCAAAGAGCCAACAAAAAACCATTAGAAAAAAATATCCGCAAAAAATATCGGAAGCAGAACCTAAAAATGTAGGAAGTAATGACTAAATTCAAAAGAAAATCAAAAGGCGGATCGCCAGGAATTTCGACTGCATCTTTACCGGATATTGTATTTATGCTTTTGTTCTTTTTTATGGTAACTACTGTAATGAGAGAAACCACTCTGTATGTAGATGTACTTACGCCAAAGGCTACTGAGATAAGAAAAATGGAAAAGAAATCATTGGTAAGTTATATTTATATTGGACAACCTGTAAAAAGATTGCAATCCTCTTATGGTACAAAACCAAGAATTCAACTCAATGATGCTTTTGCTGAAGCTGCAGACATACAAGAATTTATTGCTACTGAAAGAGAATCGCATGATGAAAAGGAGATTCCTTATATGACAGTATCCATTAAAGCTGATGAAGAGGTGAAAATGGGAACAGTAATTGATGTAAAGCAAGAACTTAGAAAAGCCAATGCACTCAAAATAAACTACTCTACCCGAAAGGGAACTTATTAATTTGCGTTTAGATAAAATTTAATGAGGCTGATTAAAATCAGCCTTTTTTTATGCTTGATTTTTTGTGTAATAAATACATCAGCAGGGCAACAGCAAAAAAACTAATAAGAGCTGCACTAAAATTTACCGGAACTTCCTCATTTAACAAATCAAGCTGTACTTTTTCGGCTACAAGTTGATAGCTAAAAATAATGGCCAATGCATTATTGGTAAAATGGGCCAAAATTGGCAGCCACAAATTCTTGCTCCAATAAAACATATAGCCAAGTACAAGCCCTAAGATGAGTCTTGGATAAAAGCCAAAAAATTGTAAATGAATTGCGGAAAATAAAAATGCCGAAATAAAAATAGCCAAGTGGATTTTACCCGTCCATTTTGCTAAAAGTTGTTGAAGTACACCTCTAAATAATAATTCCTCCCCAATTGCTGGAATTAAGGCGATTAGAAATAAATTGACAAGCAAATCAGAGGAAGTTTGCATCTGTAGAAAAGCTTCTGTTAGTTGCATTGCTTTTTGCTCAGAAGCTTCCATCCATATTTGTATTGATTCTAAAAATTCTGGTAGCACTAAGGCTTGATACCATTGCATTAAATAGGCTACAAATGGATTTATGATTAGCATTATTGCGATAGTAAGCAATACAATTTGCCTACTTAGTTTCTTTCCTAATTGCAACTGAAAATCTGTTAAATAGGCAAACAAAAATGGTGGCAGAAGAAATAATCCAACAGAAGTAAATAGCTGTAAAAATTTTAGTGCATTTACTGATTTTTGACTATTGTAGTCAGAAAGGAAAGAAGGCAAATCAGCAATAGCAACATCAAAAAGTAGCGGTAGCATTACATAGGAAACAACTGAAAAAATAACGGCCGTCAAGAATGTAATGATGGCAAAAACTACAAATTTTTGTAGTAATGGCTTCTTTGAAAAAACTCCTTTTAATCCCATTAATGTGTATTTTTGAAAAAAATTTATGGCTGTAAAAATAGGAAATATTGAAGTAGGAGATTTTCCCTTGCTTTTGGCGCCAATGGAAGATGTCTCTGATCCTCCTTTTCGTGCGCTTTGCAAAGAGCATGGAGCAGATGTAATGTATACGGAATTCATCTCCTCAGAGGGATTGATTAGAGATGCGAAAAAGAGTACCATGAAGTTGGACATTTATGATTTTGAGCGGCCAATAGGTATTCAAATTTTTGGGAATAACATCACCTCAATGCGAGAAGCAGCTGTAATTTGTGAAGCAGCCAAACCAGAATTTCTAGACATCAATTATGGTTGTCCTGTAAAGAAGGTAGCCAACAAGGGTGCTGGTGCAGGTATTTTGAGAGACATTCCAAAAATGGTAGCTATGACTAAAGAGATTGTAAATGCTGCCAATATTCCAGTAACAGTAAAGACCCGCTTGGGTTGGGATGAAAACACCCAATACATTGTTGAAGTTGCCGAAAGATTACAAGATGTTGGCATTAAAGCCATCTCCATCCATGGCAGAACAAGAAAGCAAATGTATAAAGGAGAGGCGGATTGGACACTAATTGGTGAGGTAAAAAATAACCCAAGAATGCATATTCCTGTTTTTGGAAATGGAGATGTGGACAGCCCAGAAAAAGCCAAGATGATGAAGGAAAAATATGGGGTTGATGGCATTATGATTGGTAGGGCCTCCATTGGGAATCCATGGGTTTTTAATGAAATCAAACATTTTTTAGCGCATGGTACACATTTGAAAAGACCAACATTAGAAGATAGAGTAATAGCTTGCAAAAGACATCTACAACATTCTATTAAATGGAAAGGAGAAGTGCTTGGTATTGCAGAAATGAAACGCTACTACACTAATTATTTTAAGGGCATTCCTCATTTTAAGGAATTCAGAATTAAACTTGTGACTTCCTTTGATAAGGATGAAGTTTTTGAGACTTTAGAGAAGGTTGCTGTTGAATTTGAAGGGATTAAGTTTTAATCAGTTGATTACTCAAAATTTTTGCAGGATAATATGAAGCTAAAAGCCCAATGATAAGGACTGTAATTTCTACCCAAATTAAATCCATAAATCGAATAGCAACAGGATAAGATGAAATGATAAAGTTCCCTTCTCCCATTCCAACAATACCATATTTCATTTGAAAAAAGGCAAGTAGAAGCCCTAACAACATCCCAATGCAACTACCAATAATTATGGTAAGCATGCCTTCTGTAAAGAATATTCTTTGGATATCTTTTTCTGTACTTCCTAAATTTCTTAAGGTTTGAATATCCCTCTTTTTTTCAATCATAAGCATACTTAAGGAGCCAATAATATTAAAAGTGGCTATCAATAGTATAAAAACAAGAATAAGAAATACGCCCAACCTTTCGGTATTTAGAACTTTGTGTAAAAAAGCATGTTGTTGCAATCGGTTTTGAACTAGATATTTTTCTCCTAACTGCTCTTGGAGTTGTTTTTGCACTTCTAGCATTTTATGCTTTTCTTTCAATTTAATTTCAATAGCAGAAACTTCTTTTTGCTGCAACAGATCTTGCAGGAATGCAATTGGTGTAATGATGTATTTATTGTCATATTCTGCCCCCAATCTGAAAATACCAATAGGTAAAACTGAGGTAGAAGAAAAAGCATTCTGAGGATTCAAAAGAGTNGNGCTTTCTCTATTGGGCGCAAATATTTTCAATCGGTTAAACATATTGCCTACTCCCATNCTCANATGATAAGACACTCCTTGNCCAAGAATAGCAACACTTTGATTTTGATATGATGTTAAGCCTTCNCCTTCAACAATAATACTGTCTAGTTTTGTCATTTTGCTAAAATCACCTCCTACTCCTTTTATTAAAGCAATAAACTCATTGTCTCCATTTTTCATCAANACTTTTTCTTCCAATACATCTGTAAAGTAAAGGATGTCTTCATGCTCGTTTAACAANNTATTTACAGCATCAGCATGAAAAGTTTTGCCTTCAACAGATGTGATTTTTAANTGTGGATCAAAAGCATTGTACATGCTTAGTAGNANATTTTCAAAACCATTAAAAACAGAAAGTAATAGCACCAAAGCNGCAGTTCCAATTGAAACGCCAATTAAAGATACAAGAGATATAATNTTNACTGCTGTTTTNGTTTTGCCGCTAAAAAAATANCGTTTGGCTATAAAAAANGAGNAGTTCATTCTTTTAGCAATCTGTTTATTTCATCTGCATAGTCTGCAGAATCATCTATAAAGAAATGCAATTCTGGAATTACCCTGATTTGATGCCGTATTTTTTTAGCTANTATGTTTCTAAAAAATGTAGTCTTTTCTTTNATTNNTTNTANCAANTNTNCTGTGTCNTTTACTGGAAAAATACTNAAATAAACTTTTGCAATTGACAAATCTTCAGTAANTCTCACTGTGGTTACNNTAAANAGCATATTCCCAAATACAGCTGGTGCATCTTGTTGAAAAATAATTGCAAGTTCTTTTTGTAAAAGTCGTGATATCTTTTTTTGTCGAGTACTTTCCATATTGCAAAGATACATTATTCTATCTTTGCCCTTATGAAAGATTTCTTCAGGATACTAAATTATGTAAAGCCTTATTGGTTTTATGGGATNTTGAATGTCTTTTTCAANATNCTNACNATATTGTTNTCCTTGGTTTCTATTACCATGATTATTCCTTTTTTAGGACTATTATTCGGCACACAACAAAAGGTTTATGATCCTGCTCCTATGGGGTTTTCGACAACTGCAATTAAAGAGAATTTTTATGCAGTTATTACCACTATAATTGATGATAAGGGNCAAGTTGAAGCGCTTGTNTTTATATGCATTTTAATCTTGGTGCTTTTCTTTTTCAGAAATCTATTTCGATATTTGGCTTTGTTCTTTTTATCTCCTATTCGCAATGGGGTGGTTGCTGACATTAGAAATGATTTGAATAAAAAAATTATCAAATTACCGCTTTCNTATTTTACAGAANAAAGAAAAGGNGACATTACTGCTCGCATGACTACCGATTTGGTAGAAATCGAATGGTCAATTATGAGTTCATTGGAAATGTTTTTCAAAGACCCTCTNAATATCATTATCTTTTTAATNACNCTAATACTAATTAGCCCACAGCTGACTCTTTTTGTTATTGTACTTTTCCCAATTACTGGNTTTTTGATTGCTAGAATAGGAAAAAGCCTAAAAAAATCGTCTGAAAAAGGACAAAGCAAAATGGGTCGTTTGCTCTCAATAATTGATGAAAATCTTTCTGGGCTAAGAATTATCAAAGCCTTTAATGCTGAAAAAAGCATCCTTCAAAAATTTGAAAAAGACAATGCAGATTATAAAAACATCATGACACAATTGTTGCGAAAGAAAGATTTGTCATCTCCAATGAGTGAATTTTTAAGCACCATTGTAATGGTAGTTGTGATGTGGTTTGGCGGCAAGCTGGTTTTAGGTGGAGAAAGCCTGCTTTCAGCTGAAGAATTTATCGGTTATATTGCAATCTTTTCTCAAATTATTCCTCCTGCAAAATCATTCACCTCAGCATTTTATTACATACAAAAAGGAAGTGCTTCTGCAAGTAGAATCTATGAAATTTTAGATACTAAAAACACTATTGTTGACAAAGCAGACGCAAAAAGTATTAACAGTTTTGAAGATGCTATCACTTTCGAAAATGTAAGTTTTTCTTATGAAAATACTCGGGTATTAAAAGATATTAATCTGACCATTAAAAAAGGAGATACTGTTGCATTAGTTGGACAGTCGGGAAGTGGAAAATCTACTTTAGCTGATTTGATAGCACGATTCTATGAAGTGAAAAAGGGGCAATTGCAACTAGATGATAAGAATATTAAAAACATCAAAATTGCGGATTTGAGAAAATTAATGGGTATCGTAAATCAAGAATCTATTTTATTTAACGATAGTATCTTTAATAATATCTTGTTAGGGAATCCTTCTGCAACAAAAAAGGAGGTAGAATCAGCTGCAAAAATAGCCAATGCACATGAATTTATATTGCAAACCGCTAATGGATATGAAACCAACATTGGAGATAGTGGCGTAAAACTTTCTGGTGGACAAAAACAAAGGCTTAGCATTGCGCGTGCAATACTCAAAAATCCACCTTTACTAATTTTGGATGAAGCGACTTCTTCATTGGACACTGAATCAGAAAAAACAGTACAAGAAGCGCTTAATAATTTAATGAAAAACCGCACCTCAATAGTAATCGCTCACCGCCTTTCCACCATTAGGCATGCTGATAAAATTGTGGTATTACATGAAGGAGAAATTGTTGAAGAAGGTACACATCAGCAACTTATTGACAGCAATAAACACTATAAAAAACTATACGATCTACAAGATTTTCCTAGTACAAAAAATTATTGTAAGGATAGCGTTTGATGTGTAATTCCTTTACCTTATTATAAAGTAAATTCCTCAAACTATCAAAATTTGATTTATTAAGTGCCGAGATAAAAATAGTGTTGTCCTCCATTTTTGAAATCCAGGTATTTTTCCATTCTTCTAGGGATATATTCTCCTTTGTTTTAGGCGTTAAATCGTCTTCTTCCTTTTCAGTGTAGCTATAAGCATCTGTTTTATTAAACACTAAAATAAGGGGTTTATCGCTTGCATCAATTTCTGAGAGCGTTTGATTGACTACCTCTATTTGTAGTCTTGTTGATAAGGACTCCCAAACCCTCCTCCTCCAGGGGTGGCTATAAGGAATGCCTCTCCTGGGGAGACTTTCATGCTTGCACATCCTTTTAGAT